>NZ_CP134223.1:617777-1235555 GCF_031599675.1 Paenibacillus pedocola
CGGCAGTCCGCCGATATTGCCTCCCCCGTTCTCTCCCGGCATGAGCGAGCCTTGGCTGCTGCCAGCCAGGCCGTTCTGCCCGGAGTTATTGCTGCGTCCGGAGCTGCTGTCTGCTCCGCTGCTGGATGTAATGCCGGAGGCGGTGGGGTCAGCACTTAGCGGACTATCCTGCTGTCCTGCGTTGTTCAGATTCTCGGGATATATTCCCGCATTCCGGGAATATAGCGTATAAAAAAAATCACGCGGCACGGAATGCAGCTGGGTTTCCATGGATTCAGCCCTGTTGCTGTAGATGAAATTGCGCATCAGCACATATTGCAGTACTCCGATGAGCAGGAGGAGCACCGATAGAATAAGCAGTGAAGTGGCAAGCAGCTGCTTACGCAGGGAGCGTGGTGCGGAATGTCTGCGGAAGAGGCCAGACAGGCGGGCAATCATAACAGGTCCACCCGGTACCCTGCACCGCGCAGCGTGCGGATAATCCGGTGCTCCTTATCACCGAGTTTCTCACGGAGGGAGCGGATATAGACCTCGACGATGTTTTCTTCCCCACCGAAATCATAGCCCCATACCTTGTCCAGAATCATCGGCTTGCTCAGCACGAGGCCGTGGTTGATGACCAGATATTGCAGCAGCTCATATTCGGTAGGGGAGAGCTCCAGGACCTCGTCCCGGTGGCGGATTTCTTTGCGTCTGCCGTCGATCCGGAACGGGCCGCAGCGGACTTCCCCGAGCAGTCCGGGAAACTGATTCCGCAGCCGGGCCTGTATCCGGGCCAGCAGCTCATCGAAGCTGAACGGCTTAACCATGTAATCGTCGGCGCCGATGGACAGGCCTTTGACGCGGTCATCCACTTCGTCTTTGGCCGTAAGCATGATTACGGCAATTTCTGTTTCTTCTGACCGGAGGTAGCGGCAGACCTCGAATCCGTCCATTCCCGGCATCATCACATCCAGGATCGCCACATGAGGCTTGAAATCGGCAGCAATGGCGATTGCGCTCGCCCCGTCTGGGGCAGTTTTTACTTCAAAGCCTTCGTTGATTAATCCCAGTTCCAGGAACTGGAGTATATGAGGCTCGTCATCAACGAGCAAGAGTCGTACACCTTGGGCAGCTTTCATCTTAAAGACCTCCATTTACAGTAAGCGGTAGCTACATTATTACACATCAGGTTGAAGGTTTGCTGAAGAACTCTTTAAAATCAAAGATTAGAAAATGTCGTTCATGGTTAATCATAATGGTTAATCTATTTATAAGGGATATGAATGTTAATATTAAGGAAAATAGTTGGAAATTTAACTTTTTGAGCTTGTAATAAAGGGTTTTGACGGCGGGCCTAGAACAATTTACAATAGGGATACTACCCGGATTGTTTAAGACTTTTTAACCAGTCCGGTAACTTGTTCCGATTCCATTTGTTTTCCCCCGTTTCTAAATCTTATCAAATTTCCTATCAAACACATTTCTTTCATTTGACTTCTTTCTGATACACTTCTTTCTGGAATTCCGCGTTTGAGTCTAATCTGCAACATATGATTTATTCAACCCATTTATTTACATGCTTCAATACCCATATGTCAAGGAGGCTCTTCCATGAAGAAAAAAGAAATGGTAGCCATGCTATTGGCGGGAGGCCAAGGGAAAAGGTTGAAGGGATTAACAAAATCTCTCGCCAAACCCGCTGTATATTTTGGAGGAACCTATCGGATTATCGATTTCCCGCTAAGTAATTGCTCTAACTCGGGTATTGATACGGTTGGTGTGCTGACGCAATATGAGCCGCTTGTTCTCCACTCATACATCGGGGTAGGCAGCGACTGGGATTTAAACCGTAAAGATGGCGGTGTATTCGTGCTGCCGCCGCATGAACGGGAGAACGGAAGCAGCTGGTATCGGGGAACGGCTGATGCAATTTACCGCAATCTCAAATTTGTAGACCAGTTTGATCCGGAGCATGTGCTTATCCTGTCCGGGGACCATATTTACAAAATGGACTACAACGCAATGCTGCAGTACCACAAAGCAAGAAACGCTGACTGCACCATCTCGGTCATTGACGTTTCCCTGGAGGAAGCAAGCCGCTTCGGGATCCTTAATACGGATGAAGACCTCAAAATTTACGAATTTGATGAAAAGCCCGCCAAGCCGAAGAGCACACTGGCTTCCATGGGTGTATATATTTTTAAATGGGACGTTCTGCGCAAGCATCTGCTGGAGGACGGCGAGAAGGCAAGCTCCTCCCATGACTTCGGCAAAGATATCATCCCTTTGATGCTGGAGGACGGCAACTCCCTGTACGCTTATCCTTTTGTCGGCTACTGGAGGGACGTTGGTACGGTCACCAGCCTGTGGGAAGCGAATATGGACCTGCTGAGCGACCATCCGCCGCTGAACCTGAATGATCCGAACTGGCGGATCTTCACCCGTAATCCGAATCAGGCTGCGCAATATGTGGCGCCGGAAGCGAAGGTGTCGAGCTGCATCATTAATGAAGGCTGCATTGTGCATGGAGAGGTTAAGCATTCGGTGCTGTTTTACGGGGTGGAAGTGGGCGAAGGCAGCGTCATTACCGACTCCGTCATTATGCCCAAGGTCAAAATCGGCAAGAATGTAAGAATTCATAAAGCCATCATTAGTGAGAATACAGTCATCGAGGATTATATGGAGATCGGTATCGAACGGGAGAATGAGGATGAAATTCTGCTGATCGACAATCGCAGCAAGAAACGTAAATCAGTCGCAGCCAAAACCATATAACCACAAAGGACGGTGACCCGCGATGAAAGAGCTTTTGGGCGTAATCAATCTTGACCATGAACTGGACAAATTGAATGAGTTAACTTATTTCCGCTGCGGCGCGGCCGTACCTTTTGCCAGCCGTTACCGGCTGATCGACTTTGTCCTGTCCAATATGATGCGGGCGGAGCTAGAGAGTGTCGGGCTGTTTGTCCGCCGCAAATACCGTTCGCTGATGGACCATCTCGGTGACGGCAAGTCCTGGGATATGAACCGCAAGCACGGGGGATTGTTCATTCTTCCGCCAGACTGGAATGATCCGACGGATACATCGCTCGGCGATTTGCAGCATTACCACAACAACCTGGATTTCTTCAAGCGGGCTTCAGCCAAATATATTGTATTCTCCGGCAGCCAGCATATTAACACTGTTGATCTGCAGGATGTGTTCCAGTACCACTTGGAAAAGGGAGCCGATGTCACCCTTGTCTATAAAGCGATCGACCAGCTTCAGCCGGAGCATGATCCGTGTCTGCGGCTTGAATTGAATGACAATAACCTCGTTACCGAGATTCACCAGGAGAAACATCATCCGAACGTGTATCTGGACATATTTATCATGGAGAAGAAAGTATTCCTGGAGCAGGTTGAATACTGCATTGCGCACGGCGAGAGCTTCTTTTTCCGCGATGTTATTCAGAAGAACCGGGCTAACTTTAAACTTGCAGGCTATGAATATAAGGGTTATCATGCGGTAATCAATTCACTGGAGAGCTATTATAAGAATAGCCTTGAGCTGCTTAAGCAGGAGAATTACCGTGATCTCTTCCAGGAGAATCCGGTACAGACGAAGATCAAGTATGAAGCGCCTACCCGTTATCTTGACAGCGCGAATGTTAGTAATTCCCTGGTCGCTAACGGCTGTATTATTGGCGGAACGGTAGAGAACAGCGTGATTTTCCGTGGTGTGCAGGTTCGTGAAGGTGCGAGGATTATTAACTCTGTCATCATGCAGAAGTGTATTATTGAAGAGAATGCTGTGATCGAGAATGTCATCATGGATAAAGATGTGCATTTAAGCAAGGAACGGATTCTCGTCGGGGATAGCAAACGGCCGTTTGTCATCGCCAAGAGCAGCAAAATTTAACCCCAGGATCAGCTGGACTGTGCACCATAGCAGTCTGGCTGGTCCTGAGTTTCAATAGAGGCCAGGTATTTCATACAAATTATGCATCTGACAGGAGGAACCTGCTGTTGTTCAACGACAAAGAAACCTTTAAAAAAGTGTTCCGCGAGACACTCATCGGTAAACTGGGTAAGCCGCTGGAAGAAGCATCGAATGGTGAAGTGTACAATATTATCGGTAATATGATCCGTGAGAATGCGGGGAAGAACTGGGCAGAGACGAATCAGAAGTATAAGAACAATCAGGATAAGCAGGTCTACTATTTCTCTATGGAGTTTCTGATCGGCCGCCTGCTTGGCAATAATCTGCTGAATATGGGTGTGCTTGAGGTTGTGCGCGATGGCCTTGCGGAGCTTGGGTTCGATCTGCGGGAGGTGGAGGAGGAAGAATCGGATGCAGGGCTCGGCAATGGCGGCCTGGGCCGGTTGGCTGCCTGCTTTCTGGATTCCCTGGCTTCCCTGCAGTATGCGGGGCATGGCTGCGGCATCCGTTACAAATACGGCTTGTTCGAGCAGAAGATTGTGGACGGTTACCAGGTGGAATTGCCTGACTATTGGCTGCAGAATGATAATGTGTGGGAAGTGCGCCGGGAAGACAAGCAGGTAGAAGTGCGGTTCTGGGGGCGCATCGAAACCCGTGAAGAGAACGGCGAATTGGTCTTTGACCACAAGGATTATGAAGCGGTACGCGCGGTCCCTTATGATGTTCCGATTATTGGTGCCGACCGTAAGCATGTGAATACACTCCGCAACTGGAGCGCGGAGTCGATTACACTGGCTTCCCGGATGTCCGGATCGCTGACGGGCTCGGACTATCATAAGTTTCTGGAATACAAACGTTCGGTGGAATCCATCTCAGAATTCCTGTATCCGGATGATTCGCAGTACGAAGGCAAGCTGCTCCGGCTGAAGCAGCAGTACTTCCTGTGCAGTGCAGGACTGCAAAGTATACTGCGGACCTTCAGCAAGACCGGAGCACCGATTGAGTCATTGCCGGACAAAGTGGCGCTGCATATTAACGATACCCATCCTACCCTGGTTATCCCTGAGCTTATGCGGATTCTGATGGATGTGCACGGTATCGGCTGGGATCAGGCCTGGAGCATGACGACACGGATGGTGTCTTATACGAACCATACCATTCTAAGCGAAGCGCTTGAGAAATGGCCGATGGGGATGGTTAAGGAACTGCTGCCCCGTATCTTCCTGATTATTGAAGAAATCAATGCCCGGTTCTGCGGCGAACTGATGAGCAAATATCCCGGTGATCAGAACCGGATCAACCAGATGGCGATCATTCATGATGATCAGGTCCGCATGGCCCATCTGGCAATTGTAGCGAGCCACAGTGTTAACGGGGTAGCGGCGCTGCACACCGAGATTCTGCAGAAGCGGGAGATGCGGTTATTCAATGAAATGTATCCGCACCGGTTCAATAACAAGACGAACGGGATTACGCACCGGCGCTGGCTGCTGCATGCCAATCCCGAGCTGGCTGGACTCATCAATGAATCCATCGGTACCCGCTGGATTCATCAGCCGCAGGAGATGATTGGGCTGATCAAATACTGTGAGGATGGATCCTTCCAGGAGCAGGTGGCTGCGATCAAACGCCGCAACAAGCTGCGCCTGTCTGAATACATCACCAAGAAGCATGGCATCCAGGTGGATCCCGATTCGATCTTTGATGTCCAGGTCAAACGGCTGCATGCCTACAAGCGCCAGCTGCTGAATATTCTGCATATTATGCACCTGTACAATCAGCTTAAGGATAACCCGTCCATGGATATGGTACCGCGCACCTTTATTTTCGGGGCTAAGGCAGCACCAAGCTATCATTTGGCCAAGCGGATTATCAAGCTGATTAACACTGTAGCTGATGTCGTCAACAAAGATCCGGATATTAAGGGCAAAATCCGTATCTTTTTCCTGGAGAATTATTCGGTATCCCTGGCAGAGAAGATTATCCCTGCTGCCGATGTGAGCGAACAGATCTCTACGGCCAGCAAAGAAGCCTCCGGTACGGGCAACATGAAGTTTATGATGAACGGCGCACTGACGATCGGCACCATGGACGGGGCGAATGTAGAAATGCATGAAATGGTCGGGGACAACAATATGTTCCTGTTCGGTCTGCGGGCGGAGCAGGTGCTCGATTACTACCAGTTCGGGGGATATCACTCCCGCGATATCTATAATGGCGACGGGCGCGTCAAAGAGGTGCTGGACCAGCTGGTGACACCGGGACCTATTTGCTGCAATACCCAGGAATTCGATACGCTGTACCAATCACTGGTTGACAATAATGATGAGTTCTTTGTACTCAAAGATTTTGCCGGCTATGTGGAGACACATGTCAAGATCGATCTTGCGTACCGTAACCAGAAGGAATGGCTGAAGAAGTCTATCATCAACATTGGCCACTCCGGCAAATTCTCCAGTGACAATACGATCAGCCGCTATGCTACTGAAATTTGGAACATTAATCCGGTTAAGTAATGAGGTAACAGATCCGTACCAGAGCAAAGAGGCCGTCACAGGCGCAGGTTATTCCTGCATCTGTGACGGCCTTATGTTGTTCAAGGTGCCTACAGTACTTCGGCAACCATCTCTGCGAACCGTTCCAGAAAGCGCCGTTCCTCATCGTCAAAGCGGTGTTTAAGCGGACTGTCTATATCGAGTACGCCAAGCAGCCGGCCCTCTTTGAGGAGGGGAACGACGATTTCGCTGTTCGATGCAGCATCGCAGGCAATGTGTCCGGGAAAGGCATGGACATCGTCTACGACAAGCGTACGGCGTTCCTCAGCTGCTGTTCCGCAGACCCCGCGGCCCAGCGGAATGCGAATGCATGCGGGCAGTCCCTGAAAAGGTCCAAGTACAAGCTCCTTGCCGTCAAATAAATAGAAACCGGTCCAGTTGGTATCCGGTAGAGAGAATTTGAGCAATGCCGAAGCATTTGCCAGATTGGCAATAGCATTCGGTTCGCCTTCCATCAGTGCCGCAAGCTGCGTCAGCACTGCTTCAAAGCGCTCGCTGCGTGTCCCGTCATAGGGCATCGCCTGAAACATGAAGCATCACCTTCCTGTACATGAAGTCAGTATGAAACCAGAACTGTAACTAACAACATAGTACAGCAAGACTCGATACGTCAAGCATTACCGGATTTTTGCAGAAGGTACAAGGGATACCGTAACTGGAGCGGGAGCGGTGTTTCCCCATACGCTTCCCAGGGTAATGCTTACTATATCGAAGGCTCTTGGCCGGAAGGAGTGGAATATGCGCGCCGATGTACAGAACTTGTTCATAGGAATTCATATGCTTTATATTGCACATGAGAGGGACTTGACATTATCGGAGATGCTGCCGGAACTTGAGGAACTGGGGTACCGGGTAGCGGAACGCGAAGTGAAGCAGGAGCTGGAGCGGCTCACTCAGGAGAATTTCCTGACAGCCCATGGTGATGCCTTTAGTATCACCGGTACGGGAATCGAGGAATTCAAGGATATTCAGGTGAAGCTTCAGGTACTATGCTCCGAGGTGCTTACACCGGCCAAAGCGGCGAAAGCCTCGGGCTAAGCCCGTGCATCTAGTTTCTGCAGCGGGCAAGCTTTAACGAAGCCCATTTTTCAGGCAATGAACAGCGTCAGCATCAGGGGAGATCCATGGCCCGGTGCCGGCGCTTTTTTTGTGAGAGAGGAATGCAGAAAATCCTTACCTATGAAGTATACTTATAAGAATGAAAGGGGACGAGGGTATTGTATCTAAGCCGTGGGGTAGCACCGAGACTGGGCGGAACAAGAATAGAGCTGCAGCCGATTGCTGCGGATCATGCTTCTGCGCTGTTTGAGATATGGACTCATCCTGCTGTTGCCCCCTGGCTGGACACCCCGCCGCTGGCATCTGTCACGGATGCGGAGCAGCTGATCGCTCTTCTGCTGCAAATGGGCAGGGAGGAGGAGAGCCTGCGCTGGAGCATTACCCTGCCGGATGGGGAGATTATCGGCAGCTGCGGCTATAACCAATGGCAGCTGCCGGGAGCCTATCGTGGAGAAATCGGCTGCGAGCTGTCTCCGTCCTGCTGGGGACAAGGGTATATGCGCGAAGCACTGGAGCTTGTGCTGGACTTCGGCTTCGGCACGATGGGCTTGAACCGGATTGAAGCCTTATGCCACCCCGGCAATATCCGGGCGCACGGGTTGTTTCAGGCGCTGAACTTTTCGCAGGAAGGCCTGCTGCGCCAATACCGCCATACCGCTTCAGGTTTTCAGGACGTGAGCCTTTACGCTCTGCTGCGTGATGAGAAGTTATAATGTAGAGAGAGATGTCATGAGCCATAGGCGGATCACATGAAGAAACGGCTGCACAGTCCAGAGGGGACCGTGCAGCCGTTTCTTGTCATCAGGAATCAAGCCGTCAAAAAGATAGTGAATAGATTCACAACATCCGCTCTGCCAATCCTACTTGCGGGGCAGCGGCGAGAGCTTCTCAGCTTGGAGACCCATCTTCTTTAGCAGAATGATCATCTGTTCTTTCTCATCATCGTTCAGACCGCTGAAAGCCAGGTGCAGGCGTTCCGAATATTTCGGATACATCTCGCTCATCAACTGTTCGCCTTCTGCTGTCAGCTCAGCGAAAATAACACGCCGGTCATTCGCGCAAGGTTTGCGCTGCAGGTATCCGCGTTCTTCAAGCTTGTCAATCACGTAAGTAACGTTGCCGCTCTGCAGCAGCAGTTTGGCACCGATCTGCTGAATCGGCTGAGGTCCCTTATAGTAGAGAACCTCCATCACAGCGAATGCTGTCGGATTGAAGCCTTCAATCTTGCTTCCGGTAACGGCATGCTCATTGATGCTTTTGAAAGACTTGGCAAAAACCCGGTACAAATGCAGCGTTAATTGAGTATCGCGTTCATAGGATTGTATCATGCTTCTCCACCCTCTATCGTTATCGTTAATCGTGTGGGTTTCCCCGCACATTTTGGAATCATTGCCCGTATGCACGCTTCGTAGGTGCAGTAAAACTTAAGATAACTTTACAATACGTCAAACAATGAATGAAGAACATGTGATTTGTCACAATGAGCACACTTTTAATTATTAAAAATCAAACAATTTTTTGACGGTGCTTAAATTTTGCAAAAAAAGAATGCCTTTTTGGCTATCCGCCTGTAGATTGATTAGCTTTTCAGTCTCAGGCACCGCATATAGTTACAACCGGGGATTGATGAAGGGAGCCGCGGGTTCCTTTACTATAAATTACAAATAAGGAATAGTGGCAGGGGAGTGGGGGAAAAGATGAAGGAATCTAATAATACGGAAGTGCAGGCAGTAAAGTTGACAGCAAACCGGCCGTTTATGCTGCTGATGTCCGCGCAGCTTATTTCCAATGTAGGGGATTGGCTGCATCTGCTCGCGCTGCTGACAATGGTCGGCCTGAAATGGCAGGCTACACCTTGGGAGATTACAGCAATCTCACTGTGCATGGCCGTACCTATGCTGCTTGGCGGTCCGCTGGCCGGATATTTAAGTGACAAAATGGACCGCAAGGCGATCATGATCGGCTCGGATCTTGCGCGTGCGGGGATTGTAGCCTGCCTCGTATTTGCCGGTTCGTTGTGGCAGGTCTACCTTTTGCTGATTGCCAAAGGAATTCTGGATGTACTGTTCTCCCCGGCCAAAAGCGGGAAGCTCAAAGAACTGGTGCCTTCCGGGCAAATGGATCAAGCCATTGCCCTCAGCTCGTCTATTGAGCAAATTACCAAAATCATCGGCCCCGCGCTTGGCGGTCTGCTTGTTGCAGCTTTTGGGATCTCGGCCTGCTATGTGTTGGACTCGGCTACTTATCTGGTTTCTGCAGTCATTCTGCTGGCGGTGCCGCAGGCCGGGAAATACCGGACGGACAGAGGGACAGATACGTCAGAGGAACTTCAGGGCCGCAAATCCTTCCGCAGGGAAGTGAGTAGCGGACTGCGGATGATTGCCGGAATGCCTGCGGTGCTGGGTGGGGTGGTCATGCTTGTAACGGTACTGCTGGTACTGCAGATTGCGGATTCCCAGACGGTGACTCTGTTCCGGGATATTCCCGGAATCAGCGGGGATTTGCTGGGCTGGTGCCTGGCGGCGAGCGGTTTGGGAACGCTGCTCTCAGCCCTTGTCTCCAGCCGGATGGGCAAGCGGCCGCTGCTCTTTATGAGTGCCGGTGCGGTCCTTATGGGTTCAGTATTTACTGCTGCCGCGCTGGTGACTGCATACGGAGAAGCAGGTTTATGGATGAATATCATGCTGTTCAGTTCGTTTACGGCCGCGGGAGCGGGGGCAGGACTGGTCTTTATCCCGTTTTACGCGATGCTGCAGCGGAGAACACCGGAAGCCTACACGGGGCGGGTATTCGGCACGGTCAACAGCCTGACCAGCGCAGCGGTCATTCTTGGCCCTGTAGCCGGTGGCGCACTTGTAACAGCCTCGGGACCGGTTTCCGCATTCATTCTTTCGGGTGTACTGGCCGCGCTGCTTGGCCTTGCAATGCTGATGCTGCGCAGCAGAATCGAGGAGAGGGACAATGCGGGCGGGCTGGACACACAAGTAATGTTTGAAGTATCTCAGCCATAGTTCGTATAATGGTAGAAAGCCCGGATTCATTCGGGACAATGGGTATTCAACATTAGGAGATGGAAAGCTGCATGGAAGAGATAGATGAGGTGGAGGACGAACGGGGAATCGTATTGGAGGTTCTCATTGATGAAGCCGGATATGAAGCGGGGGATATGAGGATATCAGGTATATCCTTCCAGGTCCGGCAGGGGGAACTGCTGGGATTGATCGGCCCGAACGGGGCCGGGAAAAGCACGACGATCAAAACGCTGCTCGGTCTGCTCAAGCATGCCAAAGCTAAGGTAACGATTGGCGGAGAGAACAAGTCCTACGCCTATGTGCCGGAACAGCCTGTGTTCTATGAGGATCTGACACTCTGGGAGCATTTGGATCTGGCAGCTGCGGCGTACGGACTGCCCTATGATAAGTTCGAGGCAACCGCAGGAAAGCTTTTGGAGCAATTCGGGATGGACAATGTGCGCGACGACCTGCCGGCAGGCTTCTCCAAGGGCATGAAGCAAAAGATGATGCTGATGCTCGGGTTTCTGGTCCAGCCGGATGTGTACATTGTGGATGAGCCGTTTATCGGACTTGACCCCCGGGCCACGAAGGATTTCCTTCGGCTGCTGGAGGCGGAGCGGCAACGTGGTGCAGGCGTGCTCATGTCTACACATGTGCTGGATACCGCTGAGAAAATCTGCGACAGCTTCGTGCTGATTTCCGGAGGGAGAATGACAGCAACAGGCACATTGGAGGAGATCCGCGACATCGCGGATTTGCCGGAGGGGTCGTTGTTTGATTGCTTCGACGAATTAACATGAGCGGACGGAATAATGAGGTAATACACAGGAATACTCCGAAAAGCAGATCGGCCTACGCGTTCCCTACGGGTCCGCGTCTGTTCCGGCGGCGGCTGTTCTCGCATTGGCGCGAGCAATCCGCGATTATCCGGACCGCAGCGGACTGGACAGTGCTGCTCTATATCATCATTCCCGGCAGCCTGCTGGGCGGACGCTTCTATTACGGATTCTGGAAAGGGGACATGCCTGCCTGGACATCGTTCCTCCCCTTTATGATGATTCCTCTGCTGTTTGCCATACTGCTTGTAACCGGGGGAATGGTGCTGCTGCTGCAGGAAGGCGATTTGCTGTTCCTCAGACAGCGGCAGAACTGGATTAATAGTATCCTCCTCCGCGGAATAATCTATAGTCTTATTGTCACCACACTGAAAATTGCTGCTGTCTTTGCCGTTCTGCTGCCCTTTATCATCCGCGGCTACGGCCTAAGCCCGGGAGCAGCCGGATCGCTGCTGCTGCTTACCATAACCGCCGGTTGGAGCGTCAAGCTGCTGGGGCATATCGTCAAAGTGCAGCGCCAGGGCTTCCGCCGCTGGCTGTGGCTGATTCCCGCAGTCACTGTACCTTCCGGAATCTACATCCGGCTGGTCCTCCTCTGGGAGAACAGCCCGCTACTGCTGCTTGCTGCCTCAGCCGTATACGCGGCAGTGACCGTCTGGGCAGTCCGGTACCGCCTTCGCTTGCACGGGACCTTTCTCAGCGATGTGCGTGAAGACTATAAGCAGCGGATGAGAATCGCAGGGCTCTTGCTGCGGGGGGTACTTGATAAGCCTCGTCCCACCCGGTACAGACCCTGGATCTTCCGCAAATCGCAGCCGCTGCTGTCCTCGACACTGCCCGAAAGCCGCTTCACGGCAGCGGGAATCAAAGCTCTTGTACGCAATCCGGCGCATTTGAAGCTGTATTTCGCATTCACAGGGGTATCCATGGGGGCGTTATTTATTGCTCCGGCCTTTCTGAAGTGGGTCCTGCTCGTGGTGTTGGCTTTATTAATGTGCTACTGGCTGAGCTCCTTCTGGCTGCTCTTTGCCGGAGATGACTACATCGGCATTCTGCCGTTTACCAAGTCACAAAAGGCTGAAGCCGGCTCAAAGGCAATTAAAATCCTGATCCTTCCCTATACTGTGGTGTGCTCCGCAGTGGTGTTTATTCCTTTGTATGGATGGTTGGGACTGCTGCTCTTTGCACCTTTGGGCTATGGCCTGGGAGTCTTCATTTCACGTATATTCAGCACGATCCGCCTGACAGAGCATTAAGCTGTATAATCTAAAAAAGCGTTGCCTGCGATCTTGCGCAAGCAACGCTTTTTTTGGAATATAAGAAAGGCAGTCGAGCCTGAACGGCTACAAATGTCCGGCAGCATGTTTGCCTGCCGTATAACCTGTGGAGAAAGCGGCGGTAATGTTGTAGCCGCCGGTGTATCCGTGGATATCCAGCACTTCCCCGCAGAAGTAGAGGCCTTGGGTAAGCTTCGATTCCATGGTTTTTGGATCGATTTCCTTCAGGTTGACGCCTCCGCCGGTCACAAAGGCCTCAGCCAGAGAACGGGTGCCGTGTGCAATAACAGGCATCCGCTTCAGAAGGGCTGCTAGAGACTGCAGTCCGCTTTTGGGCAGATGATGGCCGGTAAGATCCCCGTCCAGCCCGGCTTTGGACAGCAGAAGCGGAATCAGGCGCTCGGGAAGCAGCCCCTTCAGCGAGTTGCGGATCGCTTTTTTGGGCTCCAGCTCGAGCTTGTGCAGCAGCTGGGACTCCACTTCCTGCGGCTGGTGGTCAGGAAACAGGTCAATGGACAACTCCACGGCATCGGTTCCCGTTTTACGCTGGACCTGGCGCAGAAACTGGCTGCAGCGCAGGGCAATCGGACCGGACAACCCGAAATGGGTAAAGATCATATCTCCGCGGTGGGAGATGAGCTTTTTGCCTTTGGGATTCCAGACGGAAAGTGTCACATCGCGCAGAGACAACCCCTGCAGATCGCCTGACTTGATCCATTCCTCGCGTGAAACGATGGGCACTTCTGTCGGGAAAAGCTCCGTAATCGTATGTCCCGCTGCCTCAGCCCACGGATAGCCGTCTCCAGTGGAACCGGTCTGGGGTACGGATTTACCGCCGGTGGCAATAATCACGGCCGCAGCGCCGAAGGCTTGTCCTGATTCCAGCCGTACCCCCTGTACCGCACCTTCCGCATAGAGCACTTCCCGTACCGGACTGTTGGTCATTATCTGAACGCCGAGACTCCGGACCTTGCCAATAAGTGCAGAGACGACGCTTGAGGCTTTGTCGGATACAGGGAACATCCGCCCGTTATCCTCCTCCTTAAGGGCAATCCCCAGATTCTCAAAAAATTCGATAATATCACGGTTATTAAAATGATCGAATGCGCTGTACAAAAACCGGCCGTTGCCGGGGATATGGGCGATCAGCTCTGAGGTTTCCTTAACGTTGGTGACGTTGCAGCGTCCGCCGCCCGAAATTCCCAGCTTCCGGCCAAGCTTGCCCCCTTTATCAATCAGCAGCACGGAGGCACCGTGCTCTGCTGCGGCTACGCTAGCCATCAGCCCGGAGGGGCCGCCTCCAATGACGATTACATCATAGTTACTCATGAATCTTCTCCTTTATATGCTTCAGGTTGTGCGGATTTCCATCTCTACTAACGGCATCATACCACCTACGGCAGGGCGTATCCAGAGCAGCTGCCCCGGCATGCAGTTATCGTTGTCAGAAACGTCTGGCTGTGCTTTAATCTTAGTGGAAAGGGTAATTGTTAAACTCAGGGAGTGATTGCAATTATTAATGCGGTAAAGGATATCTTAGTGCAAATATCGGCTGCCTGCTCCTTTTTATTTCTGTTTCAATGGTGGCTGGATAAAGGTCTGATGGCCCGGAGAAATCGGCGGTTTCCCGATGATCAGACATTTTTGATTATCACCTGTGCGCTTAGTATTACCTTCAGTACAATCCTTTCAACGACATTAGTCGGAGAAGTTTATTTGAATTTGGCGATCTTACCAGCCTACATTGGTATTCTATATGGCAACAGCCTTTCCGGAATATGCTTGGCTGTCTTTTTTTTGCTGAGCACCGCTTTGTTCTCGGAGCCGTCCGGACTCAGCGATATGGTCATTAATACAGGTATCCTGCTGTATCCGCTGCTTTTCGGCTTAACGCGCCTTTTTAAAGAAGTTAAGCTTATAGAGAAAATAATTATACTTTGGGTCGTGCTGTTCCCAAGTATGCTATTTATAGTCCTGGTTCCCAAAATGAAGGGGGTTCGTGCATTTGAGAGCTATTCACCCGAATCCCTTCTGGTTACGCTGTATCTGTTCACTACGCTTCTGCTCGGCAGTCTTCTGGTCTACTTTATCGAAACCGCTTGGGATAAGGTTCAGATTAAGGATAAGATGAATGGAATCTCTGAGAGATTCATGTGGGAATCGAAGAAGCTGGAGCAGGTTACTGATATCGTACAGCTGAATATAATGTCAATGAACGGACGGGGCTATGTAACAGAGCTTAATGAATTCATGCTGAAGCTGGTTCACCGGCATTATCCCGATTTCACTAGAGAGATGATTCTTTCCCGGCCGGCGTCGGTGTTGTTCGGGGACAGCGTGGATAAGCAGACCTATGCCCAGCTTCAGGAAATTTTCTACAACAAACAGCGCTCCAATGCCAAAATAAAGTGCGGCAGCTATACTTATCAAATCTATACCGCCCCGCTCCAGCAAGGTACCGAACCTCCGGACGGAGTAGTAATGATTGTTCAGGATGTGACGGAGGAAGAGAAAATCCGCACCGAGCTGGACAATGTGGAGCGTCTGACTCTGGTAGGGCAGATGGCGGCCGGTATCACTCATGAAATCCGCAATCCCATGGCGGTGGTGTGCGGGTTCTTACAGCTCATGAGAGAGAAAAGCCCCGTGGAGCTTGATTCGTATTATCAGATCGTAATGGATGAGCTGGACCGGGCCAACGGAATTATTAATGATTTTCTGTCACTGGCCCAAAGCCGCATCTCGGATAAAGAAGAGGTGCAGCTGCATCTTATAATAGAAGAACTTGGTCCTCTCATCTGGGCGGATGCCAATCTGCGCGGCCAGAGTGTTGAGTTTAGCTTAAGTCCTTCGCTGCCGCGGCTTAAGCTGAATGTCAGGGAAATCAAGCAGCTGATCCTTAATTTGGCCCGCAACGGAATGGAAGCAATGGATGCCAAGGGAGTACTCACATTGGAGACACGAATGAATGGCAATAAGGCTGAATTGATGATTAAGGATACAGGAAGCGGTATTCCGCAAGATAAACTCGGGAATTTATTTGCACCTTTTTTTACAACTAAAAATCATGGTACAGGCCTTGGCCTGTCTCTCTGCTTAAGTATTGCCGAGCGCCATAACGGCACAATCAAGGTAGATTCGGTGCCTGGCAGAGGAACTGTTTTTACAGTTGCTTTTCCTTTTGAAGCGGAAGAGAGCCAGGCGGGGTAATGATGCAGACTTAGCCGGCATTCCTTGCTTTCACAGGGTATGTATGTATAATAAAGTTAGTAAGTGCTGCGGTAATGCAGCCTGACCAAACACTTTATAAGGCAAAGGAGAGTGCAGAAGAATGTCCATGTCATTTAATCAATATATGCGGGATTCGATTCAGCCTATGCGTGATGACCTGACTAGTATCGGGTTTCAGGAGTTGTTGACTCCAGAAGAGGTGGAAGCCACTCTTCCAACCGCAAAGGGCACGTCGCTTGTTGTTGTTAATTCTGTCTGTGGCTGTGCAGCCGGCCAGTGCCGTCCCGGTGTAGCCCAAGCTTTGCAGAATGAAATTTTGCCGGATCACCTGTTCACAGTGTTCGCGGGCCAGGAGAAGGAAGCCACGGCCAAAGCACGTGAATACTTCGCTCCATATCCGCCTTCTTCACCTTCCATTGCTTTGATGAAGGATGGGGAGCTCGTTCATTTTATTGAGCGTCATGGTGTTGAAGACCGCTCGGCGGCTGAAATCGCTGCTGAATTGAAAGAAGTGTTTAATCGTCTTTGCCAGTAAATAAGGAATAAATTAACGTGATCTCGCGGCGGCCGGCAGTCCGGCTGCAGGCGGGATTTTTTTCGACATAGAAGCAAAAACCAGAAACGGGGAATGGTTGTGAGCTTGCAAGAAGAGATTATTGCAGCGTTGGGCGTAAAGCCCGCTATTAATGTAGAAGCAGAGGTTGAGCGGCGGGTAGACTTCCTGAAAGCCTATGTACGTCAGGCAGGTGCAAAAGGGCTGCTGATTGCAATCAGCGGCGGTGTAGACAGCGCGGTGGCTGCAGGCTTATGCAAACGGGCGACAGATGAGCTGACGGCCGAGGAAGGCAAAGAATATATTACACTCGGTGTTTTCCAGCCTTACGGTGAACAGGAGGATATTGAGCACAGCTATGCGGTGGCTGAAGCGTTTGGGCTGACCCACAAGGTAGAGACCAATATCGAGGAAGCTGTTAACGAGATCGCGCTTGAAGTAGAGCACAGCCTGAAGGCGCTGGGACAGCATCGTCATATTACGCATCAGGGCAAGGGCAACGTCAAGGCGAGAACACGTATGGTGATGCAGTATGCACTCGCTTTTGAGAATAATCTGCTGGTGGTAGGAACCGATCATGCTTCGGAAGCCATTACCGGATTCTATACGAAGTGGGGCGACGGTGCCGTTGATATTACCCCGCTGAGTTCACTTAACAAGCGGCAGGTACGCCAGCTCGCAGCCCATCTGGGTGTGCCGGAAGAGATCGTGACCAAGGCGCCGACGGCGGGACTCTGGCCGGGCCAGACGGATGAAACGGAGCTGGGTATTACTTATGAGGATAACAGCGACTATCTGGAGGGCAAGCAGATCAGCCCGGAGGCCGCAGAAAAGCTCGAGGGCTACTACCGGAGAAGCGCGCATAAGCGCAATGTGATCCCGGGTATTTAGTTTTGTTTATGACCCAAAACCGCCGAAGTGCGCAGCAGCTCACTTTACGGCGGTTTTGTTGTTGCCGGCTCCTAAAGAGAGTTACAAGGAGAGGTTCCGGGCTGCCAGCGTATGTTGGATAAAAGCCTCCGAAGCAGCAATGGCCTGCTCCAGCTGCGGAGTGGATCCGTTAAACGGGTGGACCGTGCAGAAGGTATGATTGCCTCCGGCGATTTGCACCCACTCGATATCAGGGCGGAGCTTAATTAACTGCTCTGATCCCTGACGCAGCCGTTCACTGTCTTCTGTCCCCTGGATCAGGATGGCCGGAAACTGGGCTGACTTCATCCGCTCGAGAATATTGTATCGTTCGGCTTGGCGCTCCAGATCCTCTATGAGTACAGCATCCAGCGGCATCTGCTGGCCTGTGCGGCCATTCAGCACATGACTCCGGCCCAGCGTTTTCATTTCGTATTTTTGTTCATCTGTGAACAAATCAAGGTTCGTGATTCCGTTCCAGGAGATCACTCCGGCAATCTCATCCGGATGATCCAGTGCGTACAGCAGACTGTCGCCGCCGCCGCGGCTGTGTCCCAGCAGGAACAGAGGCAGAGCACCAAATTTATGATGCTGGCTCAGATAGGAGAGGAGAATTTCCATATCTTTAATTTCACGGTTATAGGTGTTGCGGGCAAATTTCTCCAGCTCGGTGAAATTCTGCAGATCCCCGCCGATTCCGGCATGGGAGAAATTAAAGGAGATGACTTCATGCTCCCGGCTGAGCGAAGCTGCAACGTAGGGAAACATTCCCCAATCTTTGAACCCCTTGTAGCCGTGTGCGATGATAATCAGGCTTTTGGCCTTATTCTGGGCAGGGAAATGCGAGCAGCGCAAAACAGCATCTTCTCCGGCAGGCAATTCGAAATTGCGGTTCATCGGGCGAACCCCCTCTCTTCTATCGAATTAAGATTCCTCGGTGAAGGTCATGATGCGGGGAAGAAGCCGGGCCGATAGACTTTGGCGGCTTTTTCTTTTAAGATAGCATAAAGAATCTCAGACTATAATCTATTCTATATACCAAGAATATACATGAAGATCATACCATTAATAAAGCTGTAAAGGATAGATATCAGATTGAGGCGGCTAGGGACAAAACGTCCATAAGGAGCGGGGATTGTGATTTACGGAATCGGGCATGATGTGGCGGAAATCCAGCGTATCGGTGCTGTAATGACAAGAGAATCAGGAGCAAGGCTCATCCGGCGCATTCTGACACCGGGGGAACAGGTACTGGCAGAGGGGCGGAAGAGCAACCTCGCTGAATTCGTTGCCGGCCGGTTTGCCGCTAAAGAGGCTATTGTTAAGGCGTTGGGCTGCGGCATCGGACGCGAGGTGGGCTTCCAGGATATTGAGATTCTGCCGGACGCCTCCGGCAAGCCGTCTGTGTCGCTCTCGGGAGAAGCCTGGTCCAGGCTGGACATGAAGGAACAGGAGTACAGGATCCATCTTACGATTACCCACAGCCGCGAGCTGGCCTCCACGTTTGCAGTGGTGGAGCGGATTTTAGAGGGAGCTAAAGAGCGGCCTATATAGATTGAGTTTGAAAATATAGATACACTGAGAATACAGAAGCAAGGAGAAAAATGATGACAACGCATGAACAACAGGAGCAGCAGGAGCAGGACGTAAAGTTGTTTTTCAGCTCGCATCTGCTGGAATGGTATCATGGGCAGAAGCGGGACTTGCCATGGCGGCGCCACCGCAATCCGTATTATATCTGGATCTCGGAAATTATGCTGCAGCAGACGAGAGTAGACACTGTCATTCCTTATTTCAACCGGTTTATCGAGCGTTTCCCGACGGTGGAGTCTTTGGCGGATGCGCCGGAAGAAGAAGTGCTTAAATGCTGGGAGGGACTGGGCTACTATTCGCGCGCCCGGAATCTGCAGCATGCAGCTCGGCAGGTTAAGGAGCTGTACGGGGGACAAGTCCCGGATGACCGCGATGCGGTATTCGGGCTTAAGGGCGTGGGCCCCTATACAGCCGGAGCTATTCTCAGCATTGCCTTCAACCGGCCTGAGCCGGCGGTAGACGGCAATGTGATGCGGGTCTTGTCCCGCTACTTCCTCCTGGAGGACGACATTGCCAAGGGACCGACCCGCGTGAAGATGGAGCGCCTGGCGGCAGAGCTGATCCCGGAGGGGGAGGCTTCGCATTTCAATCAGGCGCTGATGGAGCTGGGCGCGCTGGTCTGCACGCCGAAATCACCGCGCTGCCTGCCCTGCCCGGTGATGGAGCACTGCGCTGCGCGCCTGGCGGGCTGCGAGACCTCGCTGCCCGTCAAGACCAAGGCCAAGCCGCCGCGCCCCGAGGAGCGGCTGGCGGCCCTGGTGACCGGCAGCGGCGAGCACGCCGGCCGGGTGCTGATCCGGCAGCGGCCACAGAGCGGGCTGTTAGCCCGCATGTGGGAGCTGCCGCATTGGCCGGCGCCGCCTGCGGAGGGCGGCGCTGCTGGCGCGCTGCTGCCGGAAGCGGCAGCGCTGGACCGGCTGCGCCGGTCCCTGCGTCAGGCCGGGATTTTCGCCCGGCCTGAAGGGCACTGGACGGCTGCGGAGCATACGTTCAGCCATATTGTGTGGACCCTGCAGGTGTACACCTGCAGGGAAGAGGACGCCCTTGCGCTGCCGCTGGCGGCAGAAGCGCGGGCGTCCTATGCGGCGGCTGCGGAGCTGCCTGTGGAGCTGTTTGAAGACGGCAGCGGGCATCCGGAGGACGGCGGCGCAGTGCGCTGGATCAACCGTGAGGATATGGCCAATTATGCCTTTCCGAATGTGTTCCTTAAGCTGCTGAACCGTCACTTCGATGAGGCAGAGCAGCAACAGTAGCCTGAATAAAAAGAGGGCCTTGCCGGCACTAATGCCGGCAAGGCCCTTGTCAGAGGCAGGGAACTGTCTCTTTTCTGACCCTCATGACTGTACTTTGTGCAACAGATTTCACATTAATCTGTTACGAACCGCATTCTGTTGTATTGGGTGCAACAGATTTTGGGAGTAGGGGTCAAAAACACCTGGATTACATGTTTCTAATGTACAAAGTGCAATAGAATCAGTTTACCGGCCGATTAAAGGGATATCTGCTGCAGAAAGTGCAACAGATCGGTGCGCACCTTAATTTGACCAAGCTTCTGGACTGGCCATTTGAAATTTCTGAATTAAGATAAAAACGGCTGCATCCGGTCCTGAGCGGACGGTGCAGCCGTTGTGCTTAAACTATGAAATATAAGGCGCCTAGGAAGGCGGCAGCTATTTAGGCTGCAGAACCTTATTTTGCGCTTTCGTAACGTTTGCCGACTTCTTCCCAGTTAACTACATTCCAGAAAGCTTTGATGTAATCAGGGCGTTTGTTTTGGTAGTTCAGGTAGTAGGCATGCTCCCAAACGTCAAGGCCAAGGATTGGTGTTGCGCCTTCGCTGATCGGGTTGTCCTGGTTAGGTGTGCTTGTTACAGCCAGCTTGCCGTCTTTAACAACGAGCCAAGCCCAGCCGCTGCCGAAACGGGTAGTTGCTGCAGTAGCAAAATCTTCTTTGAATTTATCGAAGCCGCCCAGTTCGCTATCAATGGCTGCTGCGAGTGCGCCTGTTGGTGCGCCGCCGCCGTTTGGTCCAATTACTTCCCAGAACAAAGTGTGGTTAGCGTGTCCGCCGCCGTTGTTACGGACTGCAGTGCGGATCGCTTCAGGTACTGCGTTCAGGTCAGTGAGGAGTTCCTCGATGCTCTTGTCTTGCAGTTCAGGCGCCTTTTCCAGAGCAGCGTTCAGGTTCGTCACATAGGTGTTATGGTGTCTGTCGTGGTGAATTTCCATCGTCAATGCGTCGATGTGCGGTTCGAGAGCGTTGTTCGGATAAGGAAGTGCCGGTAATTGAAATGCCATGGAAAAATCCCTCCTGAGTTTATTAGAATTTGTATGATAAAGAATTTTGGCGGTCTTGACGTCAAAACCCCTTATGTCCGATGCGTCTTATGGGGTATGTATCCAATAAGATACTCTTATTAAACCGTATCTGGAACAATAATGCAACATTAAACAAACATAAATGTTTGTAAAGTAAATCCCTCTATTACCTGACCGGAAGTGTTAACGCTATGTTAAAAATATAGATTCCCCCGAAGTGTGAACATTTATACACGAAAAGTTACCTTTTAAAAGAAATTGTGTAAAGTTGTTCAATGAAAGCGCTTGATATAAAGCGCTTTCTAAAGAAAAATGATGATATCACCAGGAAAGTATGCTTTAATAGAGATAAAAGCAGGTATTCCTCGATTTTTGAACATTGAAGATGTTTCGGGCCGCTTAACATTCGGTTAATACTTCTTTAACCAGGAGAAAAATCTCTTCAGACGATGGATCCGGTAACTTCTTCGAAATCATCCATTGGGTTTTTCTTATGCTTTTTTTTCTTTGTTTACTGTTACGGGAACTCCTTCTTTTTGTTAAATTCTAAGCCATAGAAAAGGGAGATTTTAAAGAATGCACGTTCGTTCCTTTCAATTAAGCGACGTTACCCCTGTGACTGAATTGCTGCAGACCGCATTATCGGAAGAATGTTTCGAGAGCACGATCGAGCCTTTCTCCAGGCAGCTTTCTTGGGATTCCGATCTCATTGTAGTTGCTGAGGAAGAAGGAGAAATTGTTGGTGCGCTGATTGGTACGATCGAGAAGAACCATGGCTGTTATTTCCGCATTGCCATTCATCCCGATTACCGCCGCAGAGGAATTGGCAGAAGTTTGGTATCGGCGATGGAGAACAGGTTCCAGGCACGCAAGGTCAGCGGTATTTTTGTAGCCGTTGATGAGCATAACGCCTTTGCACTGCCGCTGTATGAAGCAATGGGTTATAACGAGGATCAAATCTTCAAATCAGTACGTAAGCTCAGCATCGTCGGATAACTTTCTTTGATTTCGGCGCGGCGAAAGCGGAAACATTTACTAGAATAGAGAACTATGACGACTTGCATAGTCTGTTCCATTATACTAAAGCATATCTTCCCGGTGTCCATTGCAAATGGCAGGGAGATATGCTTTTCTATTGTTACGGGCAAAAGTTTCAGCAGGGCCTTATTTATCATTTGAGGCAAGAAGGTGGCATATGAACGGGGAAATTGAAGGAGAATTCAAGCGTGGCCGCAAGCATAGATACCGCTCTGTCACCCATACCGGCTCCAGAAAAGGGCAGGGACCTAAATGGATAATCGATCTAAGGAACTGGCTCATCACTGCCGTAATTGTATTTGCAGTCATGTCCCTGCTTAATATATTTGTGTTCAATGTCTCGACCGTAATCGGCCACTCCATGCAGCCTACGCTGTATGAAGGGGAGAAGCTGGTCATTAATAAGATTACCCTTAGCTTTGCAGCCCCCGGACGGGGGGATGTTATTGTACTTCATGACCCCAGTACCGGGCCGGACCGTAAGGAATATCTGGTGAAGCGGGTGATCGGGATCCCGGGAGATATTATAGAAGTAAAAGAGCATCAGCTATACGTAAACGGTGAACTGGCGGATGAACCCTATATTGATACGGAGATTGAGGATTCCGATTTTCCGGCGCTGACGGTTGAGAAGGGGACCTATTTTGTTATGGGGGACAACCGCCATGCCGGAGCCAGCAAGGACAGCCGCTTTTTTGGACCTGTCCCGCTGTCATCCATCGTTGGAAAGGCCGAGTATATCTGGTGGCCTCTGTCTAAGCTGGGCTCATTGTAAGAATGGATAGTAAGGCCGTATAAATAAGAAGCAAGTAAAGGAGAAGGCGGAAATGAACAACAAAGCTCAGTCAGCATATGCCCCGCCGCTCTCCAAGTGGGAACATCTGAAGGCTGAAATTAAGGCGGCGGCACCTCAGCTTGGCATCGACGATATCGGGTTTGCTGCGGCCGACCCTTTTCTATATTTGAAAAACATTCTTCAGGAGCACAGGGATAAGGGGTATGAATCCGGCTTTGAAGAACCGGATCTGGATAAACGGACAGTCCCGGCGCTGAAGTCCGGTGAACCATTGTCTATTCTCGCAATTGCTGTAGCTTATCCCTCCAAAATGGAGAACCCGCCAAAGTCGGAACCCGGGGCGCGGCGCGGCATACTCGCCCGGGCCTCCTGGGGCCGTGACTATCACCATGTGCTGCGTGAGGCGCTGGAGAAGCTCGAAGGCTTCATCCGTGAACGCGTACCTGAGGCGGTAATGGAAAGCATGGTTGATACCGGCGTGCTGGTGGACCGGGCGGTAGCGGAACGGGCGGGAATCGGCTTCAGCGGCAAGAATTGCGCGATTATTTCTCCGAAATGGGGATCATGGATCTACCTGGGGGAGATGGTGACGAACATTCCTTTCCCTCCCGATGCTGCGGTTGAGGAAGGCTGCGGAGAGTGCACGAAATGTATTGATGCCTGTCCTACAGGTGCCCTGGTTGGACCGGGACAGCTTAACGCCCAGGCCTGCATCTCCTTTTTGACCCAGACCAAGGGGTTCCTGAGCGAGGAATACATGACGAAGATCGGCAACCGCCTGTACGGCTGCGATACCTGCCAGATTGTCTGCCCCAAAAACCGGGGCAAGAGCTGGAACCACCGTCCCGAGCTGCAGCCGGATCCGGAGGTTGTAAAGCCTCTGCTCCTGCCGATTCTTGAACTCAGTAACCGTGAATTCAAAGAAAAATTCGGCATGAGCTCGGCGGCCTGGCGCGGTAAGAAGCCGATCCAGCGGAATGCGGTTATTGCCCTTGGAAACTTCAAGGAGGCTGGCGCCGTTCCGAAGCTTACGGAGATTGTCCTGCGGGAAACCCGTCCGGAGATGCGCGGAACCGCAGCCTGGGCGCTGGGTAAGATCGGCGGCAGGGAGGCGCTGGAGGCTGTGGAACAGGCGCTGCAGGGTGAAGAGGTTGCCGAGGTGCGGGAGATGCTGATCAGGGCCCGGGATAAGCTGCTGAACCGGGGGGAGAAAGCCGATGAATAAGCTTACAGAGGCTAGTGCCGGCAACCGGACGGCGGTTTATTACGGTGAGCTGGTGGAATCGCCGATTGGTCCCTTGACGTTATGTGCAACAGACCTGGGGCTGTGCCTAATCAAGTTCGGGTCACTCGCAGAGACCCGGGAGAGTATGAATAAATGGCTCAAGCTGCAGGTCGGCGCAGTGGAATTAAGGCCTGATGAAGAGAAGCTTGCCGAAGCCAAACATCAGCTTACAGCGTATTTTGCCGGAGAGCTGCGGGAATTCACACTGCCGCTGGATATGCGCGGAACGCCGTTCCAGCGTCAGGTATGGGGAGCGCTGCTTACGATTCCCTACGGTGAATCGGCTACCTATAAAGAGATGGCGCTGGCGATCGGGAACCGGCAGGCGGTACGCGCAGTCGGCGGAGCGAATAACCGTAATCCCGTGCCGGTAATCGTGCCCTGCCACCGGGTAATCGGAGCCGCAGGTGCGCTTGTGGGCTATGCCGGAGGCCTGGCGGTTAAGAGCCGCCTGCTGGAGCTGGAAGCCGGGCAATCGGCACGGGACCAGACCGGGATCTATCTCTTTTAACTCATGGGATTTACCAATTGCTGTCCTGTTGTTGAAATGCTATGATAGAATCGCGTGCCCATTCGGGCAATGCCGACAAAAGAGTGCAGAGGTGGACTTTAGATGAATATTGCATTACCTATTATTACGCTTGTCGTAGGTCTGATCGGCGGATTTGCCATTGGTGTTTTCTATCTGCGCAGACAAATGACAACGATGCAGAATGATCCTGAAATGCTGCAAAAGGTTGCAAAACAAATGGGCTATAACCTGAACGGTAAGCAAATGCAGCGTGCCCAGCAAATGCTCAAAAACAATAATCAGCCTGGACGTGCTCCTGCTGCTAAAACAAAACAGGGCCGCAAAGGCAGATAAACGGTTCCGGATAAATGAGATAAACCGGACGGAAGGGGGAGGCTTCATGGGAGGCATCAAGGAATACGTGAACGGCAAAGTTTCGGCGAACCGTGAGCAGATCGAGTACCACGTTGCGAAAATATTGGAATTAATCGGAGAAGACACCAGCCGTGAAGGATTGCTGGAAACGCCGGCACGAGTCACGCGGATGTACGAGGAGATATTTGGCGGTTATTCAATAGATCCCCGCGAGGCGCTCGGTGTAACATTTGATGAGTCTCATGAAGAACTGGTCATTGTAAAAGATATCGTCTATTACAGCCAGTGTGAGCATCACATGGCCCCTTTCTTCGGCAAGGTGCATATCGGCTATGTTCCAAGCGGACATATTGCCGGGCTTAGCAAGCTGGCCCGGCTGGTGGAGGCTGTAAGCCGGCGCCTGCAGGTGCAGGAACGCATTACAGCGCAAATTGCGGACATTATGGTAGAGGTGCTGGGCCCGCATGGTGTGATGGTAGTTGTGGAGGGGGAACATCTGTGCATGTGCTCCCGCGGGGTGAAGAAACCCGGCAGCAAGACGGTAACCATGGCGACCAGAGGTTCTTTCCGTGAAGATGCTTCTGCACGCGCAGAGTTCCTGGCCTTGATTAAAGAATAGAGCGGATAAGGCATAAACCGGATTCGCATCAACTTAGGGAAGCCCGCCCGACACTACGGTGTTGGACGGGCTTTTTGGGTGCGCTTGGGAAGCGGCTGCTAGCGGCTAGACCGGAGCCTGCGGCACGATCAGCTTAATAGGGCTGCCACATCAGCTTGCGGGCTGCGGCATAACGCTCAGAGACGTAAGGCCAATTGACGACCTTCCACCAGTCTTTAATATAGCCCGCCCGGTCACTCTGGTGTTTAAGGTAATAGGCATGCTCCCAGACATCCAGAGCCAGCAGCGGAACCACATCCCATTGCGATAGATTCTGGTGCTTCTCAGCGGTCAGTATTTCCAGCCTGCGGCTGCGCGGGCTCCAGACGAGAATGGCCCAGCCGCCGCCTTCAACCTTACCCGCCGCTTCGCTGAACTGTGTCTTGAAGGCGTCATAGCTGCCGAAGCTGCGCTCAATGCCATCAAGCAGCGCTCCGGTGGGGCGTCCGCCGCCTTGAGGCGACATGACATTCCAGAAGATCGTATGCAGATAATGACCGGCACCGTTGAAGGCCAGCTCCCGTTCCCAATGCTTAACGAGGTCAAAATCACCGCTTTTACGGGCTTCTGCCAGCTTAATTTCCGCTTTGTTCAGTCCGTCTACATAGCTTTTGTGGTGTTTGTCATGATGGATAGTCATTGTCTTTTCATCAATGTAAGGCTCCAGTGCATTATAGGCATAGGGAAGCGGAGGCAAGGTGTGACCGCCGATAGGTACACTGCCCGTTTCTCGGGCTTCGGGCGGCGAAGCATTGAGCCCTGCCTGCTCCTGACCGCCCGGGCCGTCCGTCCTGTTATCCAAGGGGAGCGGAGCTGGCTGATCCACGGCTGCATTCCGCATGAGTCCGGCGACCTGTCCCGGGGTGTTCAGCGTTCCCAGCACAGCAAGGAAATACTCGGACTCGCGGATAATATGCAGGAGCACTGTTCCGGCAAGGGGCTGGGCCTTTACAGCTTTGCTTGCTTCCCGCAGGGCGTTCAGCTGGCGGATGAACTCGCGGGATTGGGCGCAGGAGGTGTGCACCAGCTGTTCCGTTTCGGCGGCAAGTGCTGGATGTCCGGCTGGTGAGGGGCCGAGCGAAGCTTCCAGCAGCCGCCGTGCGGCCTGCTCTGTAGCTCCAAAGACCACAGCCCATTCGTCCAGCAGTCTGACGTAAGGCTCCTCCAGGTTCGGAACAATCGCTTTGATGACCTCGGTATGCTCCTTCTCCTGGGTTTTCCAGAAAATAATTTCCTCGAGAATGCGCACAGGCAGCAGCGGCCCGTAGATATATAGCATTGCTGGCAGACCTCCCGTCATGATTCATTAACGCTTCAGTATATGAGCATAAAAGGGAGGTTATGAGAGTTAACGGGTACGGCGGGAGCGCCTGCTGACAAAAAAAGAATAACAAAAACGCACAGAGCCGTATTTTTCAATACACTCTGTGCGCTATTTCGCCTAAGGATTCAGTGATTATTTGCTTGCGGTCGATGTCTGGCTGTTCTCCTGAGATTTGGCCAGCTGGACATTGCCGAGAAAGGCGGAGACACGCCGCAGGTACTCGCGGGGATGCTCACGGAAGAGCAGCTCATGGTGGCTGTCTTCTATAATCCATGAATCGGAGTACGGATTGCTCTGGTTTGCTGCCAGCTCCTCCGCAATCGGATAAGGTGCCTTGTCATCCAGGGTGCCGTGCATGAACAGAATCGGGAAGGCATAGTCCTGTTTTTTTACCTTGGAATAGGGAATCTGATTCAGTCCTGTACCGTTCAGCACGGGAAACAGCATTTCCATAATCTCAAGAGAAGGCTGGCGTGGAAGGTTGATATTCTGCTTGATATTATGGTAGAGCGTGTCCGGCTCCAGCAGGAAGGTGCTGTCCAGAATCATCGCATCGACATCCTTCGTCACAAGTCCCGCCTGGAGTGCAGTTCCTGCACCCATCGAGAAGCCCCAGACGACGATCTCGCTGGCTCCCCTATCTTTGGCAAATTTTATGGCCCCGAGCAGCTGCTGGGATTCTTTTTTGCCGCCGGTTGCAATGTCCTTGTTAGTCTGGGAAGCAAAGCCGTAGTCGAACATGACAACATTGAAATTCAGGCTGTGCGCATAGTGTGCCAAGTCATACATCGGAACCCAGGTCTCTTCACGGTTGGCCCCGTACCCATGGCTGAAGACGATAGTCTTGGTGGCGCCTTCGGACGGAATGTACCAGCCCTGCATCGTACGGCTGCCATCCAGTGCAGGGAAGGTCACATCCTCATACTCCAGCCCTTTGGCGATCATAGGTGTGGAATAGAGAGGGGCTACCGTCGGATTGGACAGCACCCAGGCGATATAGGCATGGAGTGCAATGAAGCAGAAGACAAAAAAGAAAAATATCGACAATAAAAGCGCTACAACAATATGTTTAACGCGAATCATCCGCAGAGAAAGCTGGTGTGCTGCACCTGGCTTTTGCTTATCAGGCTTACGGGAGACAGGCGTGCCAGTTCGTGTAGTTGCCAGATCCATAACGTCCACTCCTAGAAAATAGTTCATATGTTTAATCGTAGGGTCATGGCCCGGCAATGTCAATGAATTCGCTCGTTTTGTAATCTAACTGTAAACTGGAACCCAAGCATTTCCGGACCTGTGAATATGCTGGACTTTCTTTGGACTTTTGCTCTAAGATAGAGTTGATTATGTAGAATAATGTAACCGGGTTTCATTTAATGAAACAGGTAAGGGGAGAACGCTGTGGAGGACCGTAAATTGACTGTTCGCGCCGTAGAACGTGCGCTGGATATATTGCTTTGCTTTACACAGGAGAGCGATTTAAGCCTGACGGAGATTGCCGCCAAAATTAGCCTGCATAAAAGCACAGTACACCGGCTGCTGACGACACTGGAGGAGAAGGGCTTTCTGCTGCGCAATGAAGCGACGGATAAATACCGGCTCGGTATCCGCATCTGGGAGCTGTCCACCCACCTGCCGACACTGGATGAACCGGCGGCACTGCTGCTCCCGGCAATGGAGCGGCTGCGTGACCAGCTCGGGGAGACGGTGAGCCTGTACTTGCGCGATGACCTGGAGCGTGTGCGCATCCAGGCAGTGCAGAGCCATCAGGCAATCCGGCGGGTAGCGCAGATTGGGGCCCGGCTGCCGCTGTCCGTAGGCGCCTCCAGCAAGGTGCTGGCGGCCTACGCGCCGCCTGAAGTACAGGTGCGTCTGCTGGCTGACTCCTCCTGGCCGGAGGCGGTCGACCGGAGCCTCTATCTGGAGCAGCTGAAGGAAATTACGCGCTGCGGCTATGCGACCAGCTTCGAGGAACGGGAGCCCGGAGCGGCTGCAGTGGCCGTACCGATCGTCGGACGCAGCGGTAAGGTGGTGGCAGCTCTGTCACTATCGGGGCCGGTCAGCCGGCTCTCCCGGGAGACGCTGGAGCAATACGCGGCCATTCTGACGGAAAATGCAGCCGAAATGGGCCTGATGATCGATTAAACAGGATTATTCGTTATAGGAACGTAAGATGAGGGTAAATAAAAGTAAAGCAAAGGTAAAGTGGGAGTAAATTGGAAATGGAGAATTTGTCTATATATGAGCTTTCGGTTGATTTTGGGTATGGGGTGATTCTATGAGTATGAAAGTGGGAATACCCGATTCTTTGATGGAGGAGATTCAGCAGCTTCAAGACACGTTTGGTGCTGTGATGAGTCAGGCTATTGTGCTTACCGATCAGGAAGGGGACATGATCACCCGTCCCACAATCACCGGAAAGTTCTACGGGGAAATGCTGGATTCCCTGCAGGGGTTCGAGCGGCCCTTTGGACCACCGCTGCACCGGCTGGGCCCGTTCTCACACCCTACCGTCTTGGAGGAGTGGATTCCGGGATTGAAGTACGTCGTCAGTCCGCTGGTTTCGGGGTATGGCCAGACTTACTATTTATGGTCAGGACTTTACATGGAGCAGGGAGCCAAGGAACAGGTGCTGGAACTTTTCGGGGCCCAAATGAAGCATCACCCCGAATATAAGCAGCTGCATGCGGAGCTTCTTGCTATGCCTGAGTATAGCCAGGAACGGATAGCGGAAATCAGGGAGAAATTAACGGTGCTTGGCAGTCTGCTGTGCAAGCTGTTCGCCGGCTGGGCGGTTAAACCGCAGGAAGAACGAAGCGGTATGATCATGACCCGGCTTCTGGGCAATCTGGAAGAAGATTTTCTGAATGTTGAAGCAGTACTGCAGATGCTGGCCGAGACGGCAGCGGGAGATTTGTATGCCCTTGCCATGGAAACGGACGATGGCCAATTTAAGGTGAAGTACGCTGCGGGAAAGGATGCCCGTCTGCTGCTGAATGCGGTTTTCCAGCAAGGGGACGGCTTTTTGGGTCAGGCTGCGCTGGGTAAGGAGCCTCGTCACTGGCAGGCTGTTTCCAAAGATCCGAGAGCGCTTTTTTTCACTCAGCTGGGACTGGAAATGCCGGACTATTTATCCTGTTATCCTGTTCGAATTAACAATGGCAAAAGAGCTCTTATGTTCACAGCCGGCACAGGAAGAAATAGCCTGGAGAGCGGGAGCGGGCACCAGGAGAGAATGATTGCTTCGCTTCTGGGGATCTCAGAGCGGGGAGAAGAGCTGCTGCGCCAGGTGCAGCTATGCAAAGAAGGTACACTATGGCTTAAGGAAGCGGCGGCACTGCTCCCGCAGAGCGGATCTTTGCATGAGCTGGGGGCACAGATACTTAATGTAGTGATGGGGCTGCCATTTTATCCGTCTTCTGTACTGGTCTACTTCCAGGATAAAGGATATCCTGCTAATACATATTTCGCCAGAGGATGGACGCCTGAGTCTGAAGCTTACTACATTCAGGAGCTGGAAGCCCGCTATTCCCCGCAATCTTTTCTGTCGTCAGCAATTTTTCACGAGACTGCCAAGGGATCCCTCCTGCTTGAATCTCCATTGATGTCCGGGAATGAATTCAGGGGAGTATTATCCGTTGGATTCAGGCAGCGGGAGGAAGCAGAGCGGTGGCTGACCCTGTTGGAGACTGTTGCTGCCCTGGCCGGAACGACCATATGTCTAATCGAGAAGGACGCCAGATATGTGAAGCAGTCAGAGGTGCTTCTGAGAAATTTACGCCAGTTTCTTCAGAATAACCACTCCTTATTGCAGAATCTCTCGCTGGATGTATCGGATATGGCCTGCACCTTTGCCCGCTTCCTCGGCCTTTCAGAAGCTGAATCGGAACAAGTTAAGCTGGCGGGTCTGCTGGCTCCGTTCCGGATTGAGCTTGTAGCGGAATACGGCTTTTTTAAGCCTGAGCTTATGGTGCTTAAACAGGTTGACCAATTGCCAGTCTGCCCTTCAGGAACGGGGAAGCCGGTCTTGCCGACAGTGGTTCAGGTGCTTGCACTTGTGCTTCACCATATCGGTGGACAGGCCGAGTCAGAAGAGCTTGAAGGTTCTCCGCAAAAGTGGATCGATCCGTCCAGGTTCCGCCTGAACTCTGCGGTGACCGCTGTGGTCGGGGATCAGCTGCTGTCTTCGTTTCAGTCTTTTCTGCGGAGTCATGAGGATTCACCGCCGAAGAAAAGGGTGATTACCGGGAAGAGGCTGCTGGACAGTGCAGCCCTGACGCTTCCAAAAGAAGAATGGGGCATATCTCCGCGTGAGGAAGAAGTGCTGGAGCTGATTGTGCACGGTAAGACGAACAAAGAAATCGCCAGCGCCCTATTCATTAGTGAGCATACGGTCAAGAACCATTTGAGCCGGATTTTTAATAAAATGAATGTGACAGACCGCTCACAAATTATCGCCTTGGTCTACAAGCGGATTTTGAGCTCGGAACGGATTGAGATCTAATAAAGAAACAGCCCCCGGTGCTCACAGAGCGCCGGGGGCTGTTTCTTTATTTCTGATTCAGTTGCGGTTAAGGCGGATTTATTCCACCGGCAGTGCTGTTTCCGAAGCTGTGGCATCAGCCAGCATCTGGCGGAGCACCGTCTGCAGAATGCCGCCGTTGCGGTAGTAATCAATGTCAACGGTACTGTCCAGCCGCGCAATGACCGGGAAGTCGAACTGTGTACCGTCTTCACGGGTAGCAGTGACGGTCAATTCCTGGCCCGGCAGCACGTTATTGTCAAGACCGGTGATGTTGAAGGTCTCGCGTCCGGTCAGCCCCATGCTGCTCCAGCCGTGGCCTTCCTGGAACTGCAGCGGAAGTACGCCCATGCCGACAAGGTTGCTGCGGTGAATCCGCTCGAAGCTCTCGGCGATGACGGCTTTGACGCCAAGCAGCAGCGTGCCTTTGGCTGCCCAGTCGCGTGAGCTGCCTGTGCCGTACTCCTTACCGGCAATAACGACGAGGTTCTGTCCAGCCGACTGGTACAGCATAGAAGCGTCATAGATGGACATGACTTCTTCACTTGGCAGGAAGGTGGTCACGCCGCCTTCTGTACCCGGAGCAACTGCATTGCGGATCCGGATGTTGGCGAATGTACCGCGCATCATGACCTCATGGTTTCCGCGGCGGGAGCCATAGGAGTTGAAGTCGGCGCGTTCTACACCGTGACCGCGCAGATATTCCCCGGCAGGGCCGGAAGTGGAGATATTGCCTGCAGGCGAGATGTGGTCCGTTGTAACGGAATCACCCAGCAGCGCCAGCACACGTGCATTGCTGATTTCTTTGATATCGCCGATGCCGTCAGCCAGATTCTCAAAGAATGGCGGGTTCTGAATGTAGGTAGAGTTATCATCCCATTCATACAGCTCGCCTTCCGGAACAGGAATTGAATTCCAGCGTTCGTTAGCGGTGAAGACATTCTCATATTTGCGGCGGAACATTTCCGGACTCAGGGAGAGACCGATAGCTTCGCGGATTTCAGCAGAAGTTGGCCAGATATCCTTCAGGAAGACAGGCTCTCCCTGCGGATCATAGCCGAGCGGCTCGGTCTGCAGGTCAATGTTAACCGTACCGGCCAGGGCGTAAGCGACAACGAGCGGCGGTGAGGCCAGATAGTTGGCCTTGACCTGGGCATGCACGCGGCCTTCAAAGTTACGGTTACCGGAGATTACAGCGGCTACTGTCATATCATGCTCTGAGATGGCCTGACTCACTTCGTCCGGCAGCGGACCAGAGTTACCGATACAGGTCGCGCAGCCGTATCCTGCCAGATAGAAGCCCAGGGCTTCCAGCGGCTTCAGCAGATCTGCCTTCTGCAGATATTCGGTAACCACAAGGGAACCCGGGGTCAAGCTGCTTTTCACGTATCCCGGTTTCGTGAGTCCGCGTTCTACAGCCTTTTTGGCGAGCAGCCCCGCTCCGAGCATAACACTTGGGTTGGAGGTGTTCGTGCAGCTGGTGATCGCGGCAATAACAACGGCTCCCGTGCCCATCTTGCTGGTGGTTCCGTTCTTATGCTGCACCTCAACAACCTCGGCAATCTTCTCATCGCTGAGGCCATATCCGCCTTTATCAACCGGTGTGCGGATAATCCCTTCGAAGTTCTCCTTCATATGTGTTAGCTCTACCCGGTCCTGCGGACGTTTCGGTCCGGCAAGGCTCGGAACAACGGAGGCCAGGTCAAGCTCGATAATGTCGCTGAACTGCGGATCAGGAGTATCGGCAGTGCGGAACATGCCCTGTGCCTTATAGTAATCCCCGACCAGTTCAACCAGTTCATCCGGACGGCCGGTGCTGCGCAGGTAAGCCAGCGTTTCGTCATCAACAGGGAAGAATCCGATTGTTGCACCATACTCAGGAGCCATATTAGCGACGGTTGCGCGGTCAGCCAGACTGATGTTGGCCAGACCCGGACCGTAGAATTCTACGAACTTGCCGACTACGCCCTTTTTACGGAGCATTTGGGTAACGGTCAGTGCCAGATCGGTTGCTGTAGCACCTTCTACCAGACTGCCGGTAAGCTTGAAGCCCACAACATCCGGTGTGACAAAATACAGCGGCTGCCCCAGCATCCCGGCTTCGGCTTCGATACCGCCGACACCCCAGCCGACGACGCCAAGGCCGTTGATCATGGTGGTATGGGAATCGGTGCCGACGAGGGAATCCGGATAGACTACCGTTTCACCGTCGACGGTTTTGGTTGTTGCAACCGAAGCCAGATACTCCAGGTTAACCTGATGCACGATTCCGGTTGCCGGCGGAACAGCGCGGAAGTTGTTGAACGCAGTCTGCGCCCAGCGCAGGAAGCGGTAACGTTCTTCATTCCGTTCGAATTCAACGTTCATATTATAATCGAGTGCATCAGCCGTGCCGAAAGCATCAACCATTACGGAGTGGTCAATAACAAGGTCTACGGGCACCAGCGGATTGATCTTCTTGGGATCGCCGCCTGCCTTCTTAACGGTGTCTCGCATGGCTGCCAGATCGACAACAACCGGAACACCGGTGAAATCCTGCAGGACGATCCGGGCAGGAATAAACGGAATTTCTTTATTGCGGTCGATGCCGCCGGACCAGCCGGCCAGCTGCTTAACATGTTCTTCGGTAATTGCCCGGCCGTCATATTGGCGGACAGCGGCCTCAAGTAATACTTTGATCGAAAAAGGCAGGGAGGAGATGTCGCCTGCACCTTGCTCTTCGAGGGAATTAAGATGATAGTAGCGATAAGTTTTGCCGCCTGACACCAGGCTCTTGGATAGCGAAAAATGGTCCTTGCTTGGCATATATGCGCCTCCTTGTTTCATCTGATGAAACTCCATTTCATATTGCGTATATCTAAAGTATAACGGTTACATAGAGGAGAGTAAAGTTTTTTTTGCGGATCATTCAGCCTAGTTTTGCCCTGCTGCGGGCCGTTTCACACAGGCTTTTCCGTCATATGGAAATAGAAGGAGGATATGAGGCAGGGGCTATTTTCCACCCCAATCAATCACTGCTGCAGGGAGTCCGTATCCAATCCCGGTTCCGGCCTGTTTCCGGCTGTATAGCTGCAGGGCTTCGCTCATATACATAGGACAGCAGCCAAATAGCGAAAGGCGGTCGTGAAATGGAGCAGGAATGGAAACAGAGTCTCTATGTTTATGTGGATCAGGAGAATAAGGGGCGGGTCGCTCCGGCGATTATGCCGGTTCATCACTCGGTCAAGGACAGCCGGTTTCTCAAAGCCCATGGCGAACGGTCCCGCCGCCTTGCGGAGTGGTATGACCGCCGGGGAATTACGCCGCTGCGCGGGGAGACCGGTGTCCGCACACTGCGGACCGTCCGGCAGAGCTCTGGCGAGGTTGTGGCCGATGTAGCCCTGCACAGCGCGTTTTATTATGAGAAGGGCGGAATCACGCACCGCGAGGATAAAATTGAATCGGAACGCCTGACCTTCGTCCGTACAGGGAAAAACTGGGAGATTGTGAACATTGAGCGTAGTGTGCCCGAGAGGAACCTCCTGCGAAGAGCGGCTGAAACGGAGCCGGCGCTGCGGATGTCCAAATGGGGGGAAGTCCTCCCTGCCCCGCGGCCGTCACAGCCGCTGCTGAGCCGCAAAGTGCAGCGCAGCATCAGCGGCGCAAAGGAGGTGCGCTACCGCCGGGAGGAGGCGGCTGCCTATGCCGACCGCTGGTGGAAAGACGGCAATCCGGAGTTTGAGGTTTTCGAGGTGGATTGCACGAATTACGTCTCCCAATGTCTCTTTGCAGGGGGAGCGCCTATCAACTATACTGGTAAAAGAGAAACGGGCTGGTGGTACAAAGGCTATAATGGAGCCCAGGAATGGTGGAGCTTTAGCTGGGCCGTGTCGGACAGCTTGGAACGTTATTTGAGCGGGCACCGGAGCAGCGGTCTCCGCGCTGAAGCCATGGAGCGTCCGGACCAGCTGAGTCTTGGCGACATCATCCAGTATGACTGGGACGGTAACGGCCATTACCAGCACAGCACCATTGTTACTGCTTTTGACGCTGAAGGGATGCCGCTGGTGAATGCCCGGACCGTCAGCAGCCGCCACCGCTATTGGGATTATCGTGATTCCTATGCATGGACCGACAGAACGGCCTACCGTTTTTTTCATATCGATGACTACTTATAATTCAGAAAGAGGTTAGGGCATGGGGAACATGAAATGTACCGTAGGACTGGTGTACGGAGGCAAATCCGGAGAGCATGAGGTATCGCTGCAGACGGCTTTTGCCGTCATGAACGCTTTTGACTACGATAAATATGAAATTATTCCATTCTATATTTCCAAGCAGGGGCTGTGGAAAGTGGGAGAGAAGCTGACTGCCCCTTATAGCGGGATTGAGCAGCTGAAGCTCTCTGAGGCAGCAGGAGATATGGGGACGGCTCTGAACACTGTATTCAGCGGGATTAGCGGGGGCGGGCAGGCGGTTGATGTCATGTTCCCGCTGCTGCATGGAACGAACGGGGAAGACGGCACAATTCAGGGATTATTTGAAATGGCGAATATCCCTTACATCGGTGCAGGCGTTCTGGCTTCATCCGCAGGTATGGATAAGGTAGTGATGAAGAAGCTGTTCGGCGAAGCGGGACTTGAGCAATGCGAGTATTGTTATTTCAGCGCCGGTGCATGGAAGCGTAAAAGCCATGAGCTGATCGTCGGTGTGGAGGATAAGCTCGGTTATCCGGTATTCGTCAAGCCGGCGAATCTGGGCTCGAGCGTAGGCATTTCCAAAGCTGTAGACAAAGAAAGTCTGGTTAAGGCTGTCGAATTTGCCCTCCGTTATGATACCAAGGTTATTATCGAGGAATTTGTTGATGCCCGTGAGGTAGAAGTTGCCGTGCTGGGTAATGAGGAGCCGGAAGCATCGGTTCCGGGTGAAATCGTCTCTTCTGGAGAATATTATGACTATGCGGCAAAATATATCGACGGCAAGTCGCAGATGCTGATCCCTGCCCCGCTGGATTCTGAAGTCGCCGACCGTCTGCGTGAAGCGGCACTGCAGGCTTTCCGGGCGATTGAGGGCAGCGGCATTACACGGGCAGACTTCTTCCTGCGCAAATCAGACGGCAAGATTCTGATCAATGAAGTAAATACGATGCCGGGCTTTACGCCCTTCAGCATGTATCCGCTGCTGTGGCGCGAAACCGGTGTGTCCTACCAGACGCTGCTGGACCGCATGATCGAGCTGGCGCTGGAGCGGTATCAGTTTAGACAGGGTCTCAAATACGACAACGAATAAATACAAAGCTAAGCGGCGGATTTCATCCGGCCGGGAAGGAGAATCGAAGCAATGGGATTTCAATCGGAATTCAATTCAGTCTGCAAATTCAAGAATGAGCAGGAGCTATACGAACTGCTGGAGTACGGGCGCACCAAAATGGTAAAGCAGGGCTTCCGCGTGTATCCTACCGGCCAGAAGGTCATTGCCTACACCCCTGAGAATGTGGCGGTGGCGATTGTGAAGATTTCCGCCTCGATTGCGGAGATTAATTTTCAGGGCAATGAAGTAACGGCGGTTGAGATGGATCTGGTACGCAAGCTGAATGAGGAAGAGTCACGGGTGCAGACTGCCCTTGCCTATGAAATGTTCTTCGGGGAAGAAGGATGATTGTCCGCTTCGGATATGTGGCCATGTCAACAGTCATCAAAGATTGCTCTCCCTCCAAGACCATGACCATGGCCAGCTTCAACAAGCTGGGGGACCGCGAAGCTGCGCTGCGGCGTCTGGAGCAGCTGGCGAAGATGAACCTGCATAATACGCTGCGTCTCTTGAAGCATAACGTCGGCTCGGATATTAAGGTGTACCGGCTGACGTCCAAGCTGATCCCGCTCGCGACGCATCCCGACTTGCAGGACTGGAACCCTTTTGCGGCGCTGGCTGAGGAGTTTGCTGAAGTCGGTGAATATATTAAAAAGCACGGCCTCCGGGTCTCCTTTCACCCGGATCACTTCACCGTCCTGAGTACGCCGCGCCCCGAGGTGCTGGCCAGTTCCGTCCGTGATTTACAGCATCATACCGATATGCTCGATGCGCTGGGACTCGCTGCAACCGCCAAGAACAATATCCATATCGGCGGGGCTTACGGGGACAAGCCTGCAGCATCAGCACGGTTCAAAGAAAATTTCGCAGAGCTGCCGGCAAGGCTGCAGGAGCGGATGACGCTCGAGAATGATGATAAGACGTTCAACGCGCCAGAGACGCTGGAAGTCAGCCGTAGTCTGGGGCTGCCAATGGTGCTCGATATTCATCACCAGTGGGTGAACAATGAGGGCGAGCTGCCCTGGGAGCTGTGGCCGGATATCATGAAGACCTGGAAGAGTGAGCTTGCCCTGACGGATGTCCGGCCCGGTGAACTGCTTCCGCCCAAAATCCATGTCTCCAGCCCCCGCAGCCCCTCTGATCCCCGCAGCCATGCGGACGGGGTTGAGCCTGCGCCGCTGCTTGCTTTTCTGAAGCGGATTGCGGCGGATACGCCTGCTGTCGATGTCATGATTGAAGCCAAATTAAAGGACGGTGCACTGTTCGGGCTGATGGATGCCATGAAGGAGCTGGCGGAAGCCGGTAACGGGATTACGGTGCTGGATGGAGCAAGTGTAAATATTGAACCCTAGATAAGACTTGATAAGTATTCTGAAATAGGGTACGTTGAATGAAACTTAAGCAGCAGGAAGTGCGCTTAATAGCAGTGTTTCACGGGAGAGCGATCAAGTTCAAGAAAGCGGAGTGAAGAGATGAATCCTTTAAATCCTGATAACCGGAACGAACGGGAGCCCTATGTAGTAACGAGCAAGGGGTATACGGCAGCGGCAATCAACGCTGCGGCCAAGGCGGGGGAATGGATCAAGAGCAGACAGGGACAAGTGAAGGAACTGGGCAGCAAGACGTCGGCGCAGGATCTGGTTACTGAAGTAGATAAAGGTGTGGAGCAGATGATCCGGCGGCTGATCCTGACCCATTATCCCGACCATGCCATTCTTGGGGAAGAAGGCGTTATGCCGGGTGCGGACGCGGTTACAGCCGCTCTAGAGGAAGGGCGGAAGCATGAATACCTGTGGATTGTAGACCCGATTGACGGAACGACCAATTTCGTACACGGCTTTCCCTTCTATTGTGTTTCCATTGCACTTGCAATCAAGGGAGAACTGTCTGTAGGGGTTATTTACGACCCGATCCGTGACGAGATGTTTGTTGCCGAGAAGGGCAAAGGGGCTTACATGCACGGGATTCCTACCTCCGTGTCCAGTGAGACGGAGCCGGGAAGCAGCCTCATCGCTATGGGCTTCCCGCCGGACCGAACCTTCGCCCAGCCGGCCAACATGGCCGGCCTGCAGCAGATTCTGCCGCAGGTTCGCGGAATCCGCGCCGGAGGATCGGCGGCCCTGCATCTGGCCTATGTCGCAGCAGGCCGGGTAGACGGCTACTGGGAGGTCGGCCTAAGCCCATGGGATTGCGCCGCAGGTGTCCTGCTGGTGCTTGAATCCGGAGGCAAAGTGACCGATACGCTGGGCAGTCCTTATGATATTGGTACACGCCATGTAGTGGCGAGCAACGGATATATTCATGATTTCCTGGTTTCAGCGCTGAAGGAAGCGGAAGCAACGGGACATAAGCGTTAAGGAGGCAGCCAAGGCATGGGCGATAATGATGATTTGGAGCGTAAGCTGAGCGAATTGCTGCAGGAAGGCGAAATGGAACAGGGTGACCGTAAGGCTAAGGAAATCCGCCAGATTTCGCCCAAATACGAGATCAGGATCCAGACTACGCTTGATCCTATCGTGGAAGAAACCCTGCGGTACCGCAAGATCGCTTATGAGCTGGATGACCGTTACGACAAATATCTGGAGCGTTCGGGCAAAAGCCTTAACCCGCAGCAGGAGAAGGCCAAAGGACAGCCTGCTGAGCCCGGAAACAGACAATAATAGAGCGTTGATGGTAATGGAGCGGTTTCTCAAATAATGGGAAGCCGCTTCTTTGCGGGAGGCGGGTCAAATGTTAGAATGGAATTATATTAATGTAGGAGGGATACGATGCTGATGGCATGGAAAAAGATTGTGGCTGCCGGAACAAGCGGCATGCTTTTGATAACGCTGCTGCTTAGCACAGCTATAGGATCCGTTGATGCGGCTGACGCGGCAGCAGTACAAGGAGCAGAGCAGGATGTCTTTCGCATCGTGGCGTTGGGAGATTCCGTAACTGCCGGGTATGAACCGGGAATGACGGACCCGAATACCAAACCTTACGGATATGCTGAAAGACTGCTGGAACAGGGCTGGTATCACGGAAGAAGCACACTCAGCAATTACGGAATACTGGGGCTGACCTCATCGGGACTGCTTAACTATACAGTAGCCATTAAGGACGGCACGGCCACTACGCCGGATGGTATACAGGCCGCACTGCGTGATCCCCGGATCAGCCAGTTTGCCGCGCTGACACCGCAAATCAAGACGGAGCTTGAGGCAGCGGACCTGATTACAATTACAATCGGAGGAAATGATGTCAGCAGCCTCTTTCTGAATGTGAAGGAAATGGCCACTGCGGACTTTGATGCTCAGCTGGAACAGCGTTTGGCGGCCTACGGCACGAACGTGAAGACTGCGCTGGAGAATATACGTGCTGTCAATCCGGCTGCGACCATTCTGCTGGCTGATCAATATCAGCCCGCTCCCAAAATTGCGCTTGGCGCGAATTATACTACGCTGATGAGCGCTGCGGAGCGCTTTACCGGAGTAGTGGATAGCATCACGGCAAGCCTGAATAAAGCAGAAGCCCCTGTGCTGACAGCCCATATTGCCGCACAATTCGCGGGAGTGGAGGCCTCCCTGACCCATATTATCGGCGCGGGTGCAGCGGATTTTCATCCAACCCAGCTGGGATATGAGAAGATTGCCCGGGTCTTTGCCGAGCTGGTGTGGGGCGAGTACCGGACACCTGCTGTCCCTGCAATGACGACTGCTAACGCTACTGCACCAATGTCCATTGTGGTAAAGGGTGTAGAGCTCAATACGCCGAATAAGCCGATTTTGAAGAACGGACAGAACTTTTTGGCGCTCAAGGATATCCTGAATGCCGTAGGCGCTAACGGGAAATGGGACAATAAAACCTCCAGCGCTACAATTGTATATGGCGGTCGTACGGTCGTCATTACCATCGGCTCCAAGTTTATTAAGGTTAATGGTGTGAATCAGGCGATTGATACACCGGCATTTCTGCAAAAAGTCGGCAAAGAGGATAAAACCTATCTGCCGCTCGCTGCGCTCGCTACCGGACTTGGCTTTGATGTGAATTACAGCAGCAAACTGCGGACTGCATTTATAAACCCATAATCTGCATACAGCTATAAATGTAATTAATAATTAACCCTATTGGCAAAGGTGGATGAAATTCGTTGTCTAATGCAAAATATAAGGCGGAATATCTCATTACGATGGATGATATTGTGCGGGAAGGTGACCCCGTGCTCCGCACTGTAACAGAGCCGGTGAAGCTGCCCCTGGAAATTCAGGACCGGGAGGCGCTGGAGTGCATGCTGCAGTTTCTCAAAAACAGCCAGGACGCTGAGCTTTCCGCCAAATATAAACTACGCTCCGGTGTAGGCTTATCCGCCAACCAGATTGGCCTTACGCAGCGGATGTTCGTGATGTATCTGAAGGATGAGAACGGGAAAACGGTGGAGCATGCCTGGGTTAACCCGAAGATCATCAGCCATTCGGTGGCGATGGTGTATCTGCCTGAGAGCGAAGGCTGCCTGTCCGTTGACCGTCCGGTGCACGGGTTTGTACCGCGTTATGAGTCGGTGAAGGTAAAAGGCTATAACCTGGACGGCCAGGAGGTCGTCATGAAATTCAAGGGGTATCAGGCAATCATCATTCAGCATGAAATGGACCATCTGGACGGTATTATGTTTTACGACCGGATCAACCAGGAGAATCCGTTCAAGCTGCCGCAGGGGGTTGAAATCCGCAGCCTCTATGATCTGAAACAGTGAATACCGCACCAGAGAAGACCGCTATCCGGATCAGGATGGCGGTCTTTTAGCTTGCAGCTGATAGCCGTGAAAATAGTTAAAAATCTTTATAAAAAACAACCCGCTGCGCAGTAGCAGCGGGTTGTTCTCTAAAGTATAAAATTGCTGTTGGAACACCTATGCTTATTTCTCCGCAGCCATTGCCTGGAAGGAGGCCTCAGCCGCTTCCAGCGTAGCATCAATATCTGCATCGGTATGGGCTGTAGTCAGGAACCAGGCCTCATACTTGGACGGGGCAAGGTTGATGCCGCGGTCCAGCATATGGCGGAAGAAGCTGGCGAACATTTCGCCGTCCGTATCCTGAGCTTCTTCATAGTTCGTGATCGGGTGAGCACAGAAGTGGGTAGAGAATGCGCCGCGGATCCGGTTGATCGTCAGCGGAATGCCGTGACGGTCTGCGGAAGCCTGCAGGCCTTCGGTCAGGCGGATCGCAAGCCGCTCCATTTCCTCGTACACCCCTGCGCCCTGCAGTACTTCAAGACAGGCGATTCCTGCCGAGATGGAGGCCGGGTTGCCGGCCATGGTTCCGGCCTGATAAGCCGGTCCCAGCGGAGCAACCTGCTCCATGACATGCTTGCGGCCGCCGTAAGCACCGATCGGCAGACCGCCGCCGATAATCTTGCCAAGCGCAGTCAGGTCCGGGGTGATGTCTTCATGGTTATCAAGACCCGCATAGGTCTGGGTGGAGCCGTAGTGGAAGCGGAAAGCGGTGATCACCTCGTCGTAAATGACGAGGGAGCCGTTGTCGTGCGCCTGCTTGCACAGTCCTTCGAGAAAGCCCGGTTTAGGCATAACCATGCCGAAATTGCCGACGATCGGCTCGACCATAACAGCAGCAACATCCTCGCCCCACTTCTCCAGTGCCGCACGGAGGCTGTCCAGATCGTTGAACGGAACCGTAATGACCTCCTGGGCGATGCTGCCCGGTACACCGGCGCTGTCCGGGATGCCGAGAGTGGAAGGGCCGGAACCAGCGGCTACCAGTACCAGATCGGAATGTCCGTGATAGCAGCCGGCGAATTTAACGATTTTGCTGCGCTTCGTATAAGCGCGGGCTACACGGATGGTGGTCATAACGGCTTCCGTACCGGAGTTGACGAAGCGTACTTTATCCATCGAAGGGATAGCTTCCTTGAGCATCTTGGCCAGCTTGATTTCAAGCTGGGTGGGCGTTCCGTAGAGGAGGCCATTCTGTGCAGCTTCCGTAATCGCTGCTGTGATATGCGGATGGGCATGGCCGGTAATGATCGGGCCGTATGCCGCGAGGTAATCGATGTACTCGTTGCCGTCCTCATCCCAGAAGCGGGAGCCTCCGGCACGTTTCATGAATACCGGGGCGCCTCCGCCAACGGCTTTGAAGGAACGGGAGGGACTGTTAACGCCCCCGACAATATGCTGAAGAGCTTCCTCGTATAATTGCGCTGATGTGCTGCGGTTCATAATAGATCATCCTTTCATTTGTCCTCAGGGCAAGGGAACGGGCGAACAGCGATGGATATCGTTGTCCGCCCGTCCTTAGGCCGAGTAGGTGTAGTGCTTCACTAGTTTCCGCTTGTGGCTGATGGACTGCTCTCGGGAGAGGCTTCCGGTGATGCCGTCGGCTCGGGTGCAGTCATGGTATCCTGTACGAATTGCTTAAGCTCATCTTCGCTGCTGATGCCGATGACAGACGCGCCGCCGCTGGTCTTTTCTTCAGTCAGCAGTTCCATTGGCGGAATCTGTTCGCTGCCGCCCATCGAGCTGTCATAACCGACGCTAGCCAGCTTCCACATATCGTCAACCGACAGGTTCGTATCGATATACGGGGTAACCTGTGAGAGAATGCTTGGCAGCTTAATAATAGAAGTGGTACTGATTACCTTGTCAGCTACGGCTTTCAGGAAGCCGCGCTGGCGTTCCGTCCGGGTGAAATCGGAGGTAGCGTCATGACGGAAACGCACATATTGCAGTGCCATATTGCCGTCGAGATGCTGGAAGCCCTGTTTGAGATCGATGTCGTATTCAGGCCCGTCGGCTATGGTCTTGTAAACCATGTCCTTCTCGACCTCATAATCAATTCCGCCAACCGCATCCACCAGCTTAATGAAGCCTTGGAAATCGGTGTAGACATAGTATTGAATCGGGATACCGAGCAGGTCGCTGACCGTCTGCATCGCCGTATTGGGACCGTGGGTGATCGCTGTATTAATACGCTCCTTGTCATATCCGGGAATGTTCACGTAGGTATCGCGAAGAATGGAGAAAACATAGAATTTCTTCTTTACCGGATCAAGGGAGGCAACCAGCATCGTATCTGAGCGCGGGACTTCGCCTTTCTTCACTCCGCGCGCATCGACACCCATGAGGAGGATGTTTACGGGCTCGGTACCTTCCCATTTTGGGGGCTGAACGGCTTCAGCTGAAGGAGAGGGGACGGCTGCAAAAGGTGAAGCAGAGCCGGTTTTGTGTAAATTGTCCAGCTGGTTGTAGATAGAGGTGAAGTAAAAGATCGTCCCGCCGACAACTAGGAGGAGTATAATTGCCAGAGTCCAGAGCAGCGGTTTCTTTTTTGATTTGCCGGCTTTTGTTTGCCGGTTCTTTCTTGGTGGCATTTCGTTCTTCCTTTCGCATTCACATTGACTACATTATAATTTCTTTTAGGAATACAAGCAATTTCGGAATATTCCGCCAATTTTTTTAGAAAAATCATAATGAAGAATGTTAGGAGTAGATACATATGACGAATATTATCGAAATCGGGCAGCAGGTACCTGATTTTACACTTCCTGCATCAACAGGCGGGGTGATGAGCTTAAGCCAGTTCCGCGGACGCAAGGTGCTGCTTTATTTTTATCCGAAAAATATGACGCCCGCCTGTACCCAGGAGGCCTGTGAATTCCGTGACGCCCATGATGAAATCACCGCCCGGGGAGCCGTAGTGCTGGGAATCAGCCCGGACAGTCTGGCTTCGCATGCCAAGTTCATCAGCAAGAATAGTCTGCCGTTCCCGCTATTGTCCGATGAAGATCATCGGGTAAGCGAAATGTTCGGGGTCTGGCAGCTGAAAAAGCTGTATGGCAGAGAATTTATGGGCATCGTACGTTCCACTTTCCTCATCGATGAGCAGGGTATACTTACGGCGGAATGGAAAAAAGTCCGCGTAAAAGGCCATGTTGAAAAGGCTGTAGAAGAAATCATGAAATAATTAAGTATGATGGTAATGATTTCTAAATGTCTATAACATTTTTAACAGCTTTCCTAAGGCGCTCTCATGATATAGTTGCCTCATATTACTTCAAATTTGGGGAATGGCAAGGGGATGGCATGATGATGCGTATTGGGCTTGATGTCGGATCAACTACGGCCAAATTGGTTGTTATGGAACGGAATACAATTGTTTATCAAGATTATGTTAGACACTATAGCGATATAAAAAAAGCTGCCCTCTCCCTTCTGTCTGATGTCCGGGACAGATTTCCGGATAGGAAGGCAGCATTAACTGTAAGCGGTTCCTCGGGCCTGTCTTTATCGAAGCTTGGCGGAGTCCCCTTCGTTCAGGAGGTTATTGCCTGTACCAAAGCGATCAGTGAGCTGATCCCGCAGTGTGATACGGCAATTGAACTTGGCGGGGAAGACGCCAAGATTATTTATTTGAACGGCGGCATCGAGCAGCGGATGAACACGGCCTGTGCAGGCGGCACAGGAGCATTCATCGATCAGATGGCCTCACTGCTGCAGACCGATCCTGCCGGTCTGAACACCCTTGCAGAGAAGCATGAGCGGATTTATCCCATCGCTTCGCGCTGCGGTGTATTTGCCAAAAGTGATGTGCAGCCGCTGCTTAATGAAGGGGCCCGGCGTGAGGATGTTGCCGCCTCGATCTTTCAGAGCATCGTGAACCAGACCATCAGCGGTCTGGCCTGCGGGCGTCCGATCCGCGGCCGGGTGGCTTTTTTGGGCGGTCCGCTTACCTTCCTGCCTGCGCTGCGGGAACGGTTTGCGGAGACGCTGGGACTTAAGGAAGGCGAGATGCTGTTCCCGGAACGCTCCCAGTATTTTGTAGCGATTGGTTCAGCGCTGTCACAATCGGAGCCGCTCGTGCTTCCGCTGGCGGACTGGATCGCACGGATTGCTGCGGTCGATTTCAAGGCCGACCGTGCTGAGGACGCCGAGCTGCCGCCGCTGTTTGAAACGGCGGCGGATTTGGCCGACTTCCGGCTGCGCCACAGCAAAGCTTCGGTTGCCCGCGCAGAGCTGGCGGACTACAGCGGCCCGTGCTATCTCGGAATTGACGCCGGCTCGACAACAACGAAGCTGGTGATCACAGGTGCAGACGATGAGATTCTGTATACCTCTTATGGAAGCAACAAGGGGAATCCGCTGCAGTCCGTCAGTGATGCCATGAAGGAAATCTACCGGATTCTGCCGGATGACTGCTATATAGCCGGTTCCTATGCGACCGGTTATGGTGAAGGCTTAATTAAAGCTGCGCTGCGCACGGATGGCGGGGAAGTGGAGACGGTAGCCCATTATAAGGCAGCCTCCAAGTTCATGCCCGAGGTCGATTTTATTCTCGATATCGGCGGACAGGATATGAAGTGCATCAAAATCCGCGGAGGTGCGATTGACAGCCTGATGCTTAATGAAGCCTGCTCAGCAGGCTGCGGTTCGTTCCTGGAGAGCTTTGCCTCTGCCCTGGAGCTTGGAATTGAGGAATTCGCCAAGTCCGCGCTGGAATCGAGCAAGCCGGTTAATCTGGGCTCACGCTGTACTGTATTTATGAACTCCAAGGTGAAGCAGGTGCAGAAGGAAGGCGCCTCCCTGGCCGACCTGTCGGCAGGACTCGCCTATTCCGTAATTAAGAATGCACTGCAAAAGGTCATTAAAATCCGCAACCCTGAGGATCTGGGACGTAATATTATTGTTCAAGGCGGAACCTTCTATAATGAAGCCGTTCTGCGGGCATTTGAGCAGCTGACCGGCAGAACGGTGGTAAGACCCGATATTGCCGGGGTTATGGGAGCGTACGGCTGTGCGCTGATTGCCAAGGAGAATGCCGGAGCCAGCGGATTCAGCACACTGCTTGGTCCGGATGAGCTGGATGCATTCACCTACGAGGTTTCCCCGGGCCGCTGCGGCCTGTGCGCCAACAACTGTGCACTGACAATCAGCCGTTTCCCCGACAAGAGCTTCCACGTCACCGGAAACCGCTGTGAGCGGGGGGCGGGCGGCAAGAAGAAGAAGAATACACTGCCCAATCTGATGCAGTATAAATATGAGCGCTTTTTTGATTATGAAGGGCTGCCGGAGGAGCAGGCAGAGCGGGGAACCGTCGGGATTCCGCGGACAATGAACATGTTCGAGAATTATCCGTTCTGGCATACCTTCTTTACAACTTTGCGCTACCGGACTGTGCTGTCCCCCAAATCCAGCAAAAAGCTGTACGAGAGCGGCATGGACACCATTCCTTCTGAATCGATTTGCTATCCGGCGAAAATGGCCCACGGGCATGTGCAGAGTCTGGTCGGTAAAGGCGTTGATTTTATCTTTTACCCGGCGATTGTGTACGAAAAGAAAGAGGATGACGCGGCGACGAATCATTTTAACTGCCCGGTGGTCGCTTCCTATCCCGAGGTTATCCGCAACAATATGGACAGCCTGAAGGAGGGGAGAGTTCCGCTCGTCAGCCCGTTCCTGACCTTTGACGATATTGCTGCCCTGACCAAAGGGCTGATCAAGACGTTCACAGACATTCCGAAGGAAGAAATATTCGCAGCAGTACAGGCGGGGCTGGCCGAAGCAGAGCATGCCAAAAAGGATGTGCGTACGAAAGGCGAGGAAACGCTGGATTTCCTGAGCACAACCGGGACGAAAGGGATTCTGCTCTGCGGTCATCCCTATCACGCCGATCCGGAGATCAACCACGGGATTGCCGATATGATCACCGGGATGGGGCTCGCTGTACTGACCGAGGATTCGGTCTGCCATCTGGACCGCAGTGAAGGCGATGTCGCAGTGGTCAACCAATGGACCTACCATGCCCGGATGTACCGTGCCGCGCGCCTGGCGGCTTCCAGGAACGATCTGGAGCTGGTTCAGCTGACCTCCTTCGGCTGCGGCATCGATGCTATTACCTGTGATGCAGTCCAGGAGATTATGGAGCGGCACAACAAAGTGTACACCTTGATTAAAATCGATGAGATCAGCAATCTCGGTGCAGCCCGTATCCGCCTGCGCTCGCTTCAGGCAGCCATGCGTGAGCGGGAGAGAAGTGATGTGCAGCCGCAGCTGCTGTATAAAACCCAGGCCAATGTTCCGTTTACCAAGGAAATGAAGGAGACCTATACGATTCTGGCGCCGCAGATGTCGCCGGTCCACTTCGAACTTTTCGAACGCGTCTTCCGTGATGCCGGATACCGTCTTAAGGTGCTGGAAACCACAGGGCCGCAGGAGACGGAGGAAGGCCTCAGATTTGTTAACAATGATGCCTGCTATCCAGCCATAGTCACCATCGGGCAGATCCTGTCGGCGCTTAAGAGCGGAGATTACGATCCGAACCGGACCGCAGTCATTATGTCACAGACGGGCGGCGGATGCCGGGCTACCAACTATATTTCGCTGCTGCGAAAGGCGCTCAAAGACTCTGATTTGGGGCAAATCCCGGTAATCTCCCTGAATGCCTCGGGCATGGAGAATCAGCCTGGCTTCCGCATCAGCCTGAAGCTGGCCAACCGGCTGGTCGCAGCGGCCTGCTACGGAGATCTGATGATGCGGCTACTGCACCGGTTCAGACCCTACGAGCGGATACCGGGAAGCGCGGAACTGCTGTACCGTAAAGGGATGGAGCGCTGCAAGAGCAGCCTGTCGAACTTCTCGTTCCGTGAGTACAAACGGGTGATCCGGGGGATTGTTGCCGAGTTCAGCCGTCTGCCGGTCCACTCTGCCTTGAAACCGAAAGTCGGTATCGTCGGCGAAATTCTGATCAAGTTCCATCCGGACGCCAACAACCGGATCATTGAGATGATCGAAGCGGAGGGCGGCGAAGCGGTGATGCCGGATTTCCTGGACTTTATCTTCTATTGCATCTATAACCCGATCTACAAGGCGGAGCAATTCGGCAAGAGCAAGAGGCTGGGATACATCAATCCGATGCTGATCTCTTATCTGGAAATTTACCGCAAGCCGGTCAAGGTAGCGCTGGAGGAAGCGGGCCTGGCTAAGAGCAGAGAAAACATTTACGGTCTGGCTGAGAAGGCAAGCCGCCTTGTCTCCGTGGGTAATCAGATGGGCGAAGGCTGGTTCCTGACAGCGGAAATGATGGATCTGCTGGACAATGGTGTGAATAATATTGTCTGTATTCAGCCGTTCGCCTGCCTGCCGAACCATATCACAGGGCGCGGCATGATTAAAGGGCTTAAGGAGCTGTATCCCGGAGCCAACATTGCTGCCATTGACTACGATGCGGGGGTCAGCGTGGTGAATCAGGCAAACCGGATTAAGCTGATGATGTCCATTGCCAGCGAACTGGTTAGCGGAACGCATGCTAAACCGCCGGCAGCCAGCCTGGTACAGCCGGCGTTGCTGGGGACCTTCGGAAGCGGAGTATAGTCTTGGGGGCATATATATAAGCAAGCGGACCGGGGGTTCTTCCCGGTCCGCTTTTTTTGTTGCTATGTACTGCGGGTAGAGGATTTTTGCAGCTTAAGTTTTACATGCATCGCTTTGTTCAGATGGAGGAAGTTATGCCGGGTAGCCGGCATCAGCACCAGGCCGGCCAGGGTTTTGCCGCCCCAGTAATCAAGCAGCCATTGCTCAGAAGCTTTTACAGCTCCTTGGGCGCTGATTTGGCGGATCCGCTCAGGACTTACCTTGTCCTTCAATTGAGCCGGACATAATGCGGGAATGATGGAACGGGTCCGCTCTGCAACCGCCTGCCGGTAATCTGATAACGCATCTATGGAGATGGATGAGCTCAGCTCGGCAATTTCTCCCTCGTCCATCCCGTTGCCGGTATGGATGAAGCGGGTTTGCAATTTACCTGCATAATCCTCACTGTGAAGGAGTTGCTCCTGCCCTGAGATTAGGACGTTCATCGTGAGGTCTTCGATCCGTGCACAATGCCAAAGATGCCAGGCGATGGAGTTTTGACTTACGGATGTCCGGACCGGATAAGCACGGAAAGTCTGCTCCAGTAAACCGCTGAGAATGGCATCCTCATAGGTTGGCTGCACGGAAGGTTCCCGGCCGGAGGCATACAGCCATCTGTGCTGTTCCAGGAACAGTGCTATGGCGTTAGGATACTCTTCAGGCCTGGATAGTATTCCAGTCAATATTTTGTGATTGGCATTCCAATGTTTTCGCTGCTCAAGATTCATCAGAAGTTCCCCGCTTTCCTCTCCATGATTCTTCCAGCTTAATTATAAATAAAATCCAAATCTGAACGTATTTTAGAAGTGTCAATTTTACGGCAGGAGTCCACACTAAGCAGAGAAAGATCGTTCTTTCATACAACTTTTAATAAAAGAAAGCCGGAAGATTGTGTTTCAGAAATTTTCAGTAAGCTATTGACGAGGAAATATGTAAATAGTAAAATAGTTCGCATGCGAAGTATTTTACTATTTACGTGAAAGGGGCGATGAATGTGGAGGAAAAGGAAAAACAGCTCGATGATATTCTCTCTTCTTTCCGTTGTATCACCCATAATTTCCAGCAGCTTTTGTGGAAAGACGCAGAAGAGCTGAATATTACATCGACCCAGCTGATGGTGCTGCGCAAACTGGCGATGCACCCCGATATTGGCATCACTGAGCTTGCCGATCTGCTTCATTTGGGGAACAGTGCAGCAAGCGGAGTAGTGGACCGGATGGTAAAGGCCGGGCTGATCACCAGACAACGCTCGCAGAGCGACAGACGTATATTTAATCTGGCAGTAACCGACAAGGGAAAAGAAATAAGGGAGCTTAGCAAGCAATCCCTTAGGAGGCACCTGCAGCCCCTCACTGAAATACCTGCTGAGGATGCCCAAGAGCTGCTGCGGCTGCACGGCGAAATTCTGAAAATTTTAGTGCAAGGGAGAGAGAATAAGAAGCTATGAGTACAATAACTGCAAACGCTGGCGGTGAAGCCAAGGCAATCCGCAGAGGGCCGATTATCGCGGCGCTTCTGATCGGTGCTTTCGTTGCGCTGCTGAATCAGACGCTGATGAATGTGGCACTGCCGAAGATGATGGAGGATTTGAATATTGCCGCCAATACGGCGCAATGGCTGACAACCGGCTTTATGCTGGTGAACGGGGTGCTGATTCCGATCAGTGCCTATCTGGTGGAGAAGTTCACTACCCGCCAGCTGTTTATTACCGCAATGATATTATTTTCTATAGGAACATTAATTTGTGCAGTCGGAACGGGTTTTGAAATGATTATGGTCGGCCGTGTGGTTCAGGCTGTCGGCGCCGGCATTCTGATGCCGCTGATGAACATCGTGTTCCTCCGCATCTTCCCGATCGAAGAACGCGGTAAAGCGATGGGGCTTATGGCTGTAGCCATGATCTTTGCCCCGGCCGTTGGACCGACACTGTCCGGCTGGGTAGTACAGAATTATTCGTGGCGTGTGCTGTTCTACATCGTACTGCCGCTTGCCATTTTCTCCACACTGCTTGGAATGAAGGCGATGCAGAATGTCGGGAAGCTTACTTCTCCCAAGCTGGATAAGCTGGGTATTATGTTATCGACGCTTGGATTTGGCGGACTGCTGTACGGCTTCAGTGATGCAGGAACCGACGGCTGGAAGAGCGCAACCGTAATCTCCTGTCTGATCTTAGGGGTGGTATCGCTGATCCTGTTCGTATGGCGTGAGCTTACAACGGATAAGCCGCTGCTGGAGTTCCGTATTTTCCGTTACAACATGTACTCCCTTACTACAGTAATCAACATCATCGTTACCATGGCTATGTACGCCGGTATGATTCTGCTGCCGATTTATCTGCAGACCATCCGCGGCTTTACACCGATGGAATCTGGTCTGATGCTGCTGCCCGGAGCCATTCTGATGGGGATTATGTCTCCGATCACAGGGATTATTTTTGATAAAATCGGTGCGAGATGGCTGGCCGTTATCGGTCTGCTGATTACCACCATTACGACCTGGGAATTCAGTCAGATTTCCGACTCCACCACTTACACACATTTGATTCTGACTTATACGGCCCGGATGTTCGGAATGTCCATGCTGATGATGCCGATTGTAACAGCTGGACTTAACCAGCTGCCGCAGCGCCTCAGCTCGCATGGAACTGCAATGTCGAATACACTGCGTACCGTAGGCGGAGCGCTGGGGATGGCACTCTTTGTCAGCCTAATGACCAACCGTACGAAGAGCAACATCACGGAAGCCCTGACAAGCGGGGCGGTATCGCAGAGTGACAAGGCAGCAATGCTCAAGCTTACACAGGAAGCAACCATCAACGGGATCACACATGCGTTTACAGTGGCTACATGGGTGACGGTTGTGGCTCTGGTCCTGGCTCTGTTCATCAAGAAAACATCGCCGCAGGCCGACTTCCTGAAGTCAGAGGAAGCAGAACCGGCAGCGCAAGATATGGTGAAATCCCAGCAAGCACAGGCTGTAAAATAAATATACGAAAACGGGACTTTCCGGCGGCCTTGGGGCTGCGGGAAAGTCCCGTTTTTTTATTATCATTTGATGGAGCTTAGGCATTACCACCGGCGCTGCCCTGGTATTTAGCGGCGACCCCTGCCGCAATCTCACCCAGCTTAAGCCGGATATGCTCCGGCTCCAGTACTTCTGCTGCGGTTCCGAACCCCAGCAGGAAACCGTACAGCCAGTTATCCTCCGGGTAGCAGACAGTCACGGTGTATCCCCCGTTCCCATCCGGCTGAAGCTCGCTGTAATCAAAATAGTCTTCCGCAAGATGTCTGCCTTCAGCGGAAAAGTGCAGCACAACGGGGGTCGTGTCCGAGGGGGTTGACCACCCGCTGCTCCAGGGCAGCTCTTTCAAGGGGAGCTCCTGCCGGACATAGCTGCGCTTTTCCTTGATCAGCGACTTCATGCGCAGCAGCTTAAACAGCCGGAAATCCTCGCGCTCTGCACAGAATCCGTATAAGTACCAAGCCCGGCCTTTGAGCACCAGCGTATAGGGCTCTACGGACCGCCGGCTTATTTTACCGTCGGCAGTAACGTATTCGAAGGAAACGGCTGCCGCTTCTTCCAGAGCCTCTTTGAGCAGTGCGAGCCGCTCCTCCAGCGGCTTCTGCAGCCCCCAGGGGGAGAAATCGACGATCAGCTGGGTGGTTTTACTGCGGAAGGCAGCGGTTTGGGAGGGGGGGATAACGCTGCTGATTTTTTCCATAAGCAGGTTATGCTCGCCTCCGCCGTAGGTGGATACACTTTGTAGCGCGGTGAAAATGTCGGCAAGCTCGTGCTCCGTCAGCACATTGCGGTCGAGGCGATAGCCCTCCATCAGCCCAATTCCGCCGCCGGCTCCCTGATAGGTCACGACGGGAATGCCGGCTCCGTTAATGCTGTCAATATCGCGGTAAATGGTGCGTACCGATACCTCAAACATATCGGCGAGCTCCTTAGCCTGGATTAGGGGGCGGTTCATCAGCAGAATGACGATGGAGAGCAGACGGTCTATTTTCACGGGAGGGCACCTTCTTTATCAGTGGATTTCCATAAGGCAATCAACAATCATTCTATAATTTTCGCCGGTGAAAGAAAAGAAAGCATTGCCATAACCTTTAAATTCGATTACTATCTAATTAGATATTTATTTAATTTTGATTGTGAGGGTTATTACAATGGTTAACGGGATTACGGTTCCGGCCGGAAGGCAGCCAAAGGGATATTCAAGGCTGTTCGCTGCCGGACTGATCAATGGAATAGGAGACCGCTTCAGCAGTGTTGCCATGCTGGCGCTGGTCCTGAAGCTGACCGGGTCGGGTATGGCGGTAGGCATTTCACTCGGGGTACGGGTGCTGCCCTATCTTTTTATGGCTCCGCTGGGGGGGATGCTGGCTACCAGGCTGCCGCGCAAAGCCATTATGATTGCGGTAGATTTGCTGCGTATACCTGTCGCATTGTCATTTCTGCTGGTCAATGGGGAAAGCAGGCTGTGGGTGCTTTATGCCGGCAGTTTCTTAATGGCTGCGGGGGAAGCGATATATAGCCCGGTACGCAAATCGTCGATTCCTTTACTGGCCGATGCTTCTGCTCTGCTTAGAATCAACGGCCTGGAACAGCTGATGAACGGCTGTGTGCTCATTCTGGGCGCGTTTATCGGCGGTATCGTCTCGCTTTGGTTCGGTCCGGACATGGCGTTCATTGTGAATGCAGCATCTTTTTTAGTGGCGGCACTGCTGCTATGGGGGCTTCGTTTCCCGCAGTCTGACGGAAGGTCAGCTGTACGGGAAGAAGAGGAAGCGTTCCAGGAATCAGCAGCAGCGGGTCAAGAAACTGCAGGACGCTTCCAGACCCTTAAAGTTGTGGCGGGGGGTAGCCTGGCGCTACAGATTGTGATCGGGTATGAACTGCTGGTACCGGTTATTAACGGCTGGGACAATGTGTTAATTAGTGTATATGCTGTGCAGGAGTTTCATGCCGGGGATGCCGGGGTTGGCGCTTTTTATGCGGCGCTTGGGATTGGACTCAGCCTTAGCTTTTTTGCCGGCCGGCTGCTTCAGAAGCGGCTGCTGACCATAGCGCTCACGGGTCTCCTGCTGGAAGGGCTGTTGCATATGACAATCAGCGCAAGCAGTCATTTCATTCATGTCTTCTTCTTGTATATTTTGCTGTCTCTGGCGGGAGGACTCGGCAATGCCTGTCTAGACACCCTTGTCATGCGGGAGACGCCGGTTCAGCTGCAGCCTGTGATTTTTGGAATGCTGTCGGCGGCGGGCGGGACACTCGTGGGAATATCGATGCTGGGCGCCGGCTGGCTGCTTGAATACGTAGAGCCGCGCATGCTCGGGTTCGCCGGCGGGGCGGGATTCGCAGGAATTGCGCTGGTGCTGGCAGGATACGCTGTAATGAGAAGCAGGCAGAAGAAGGTATAGTCCAAACACTAAAGTCAGGGCGTAAGAAAATAAGCAGCCAAGGCTGCCTTTCCGAAAATCATTCGGGAGGCGCCTGGCTGCTTTTTTCGATATTGCAAAGGTAAGGGCTCAGCGGCCCTTGGAAGTCTCCTTCAGTTTGGCTTTCAGTTCAAGATCCGGTTTGCGCCGGAGCAGACGGATAGCCAGTGTGCGGCGGTAGCGGTAGATGACGATCAGGCCCGCAAGTGCCGCAAGACCGGAGATAATCCAAGGTGCATACAGCTCGAACAGGTGGAAAATGCCCATCCATTGCGGTCCGAATATTTTACCGATGCCCAGAAACAGCAGCACCCAGAGCAGGGCTCCGCCGTAGGCGTACATTGCAAACTTGCGGAAGGGCAAAGCGGTAATGCCGGCAAAATAACCGGTAAAGTGGCGGACCCCAGGAATAAAATAGCCGATGGAAATCAGAAGACTCCCGTACCGCTCGAACCAGCGCTGCGTCTTCTCCAGCTTGGCCGGAGAGAATAGAAACCATTTGCCGTAGCGCTGAATGAAGGGAAGCCCCGCTTTTAGGCCGATAAGATAGGTTATGGTCATTCCGGCAGTAGTGCCTGCAAAAGCGACAGCAACCAGCGCCGGGAAATCCAACCTCCCAGTGTAAGAAAGGAAGCCTGCAAAGGCCATTGTTGTCTCCCCTGGAAAAGGCAAGGCTACAAACTCCAGCAAAAGTCCAAAGAACAGCACATTATAGCCGTAATTGGCGAATAACTCCTGAATCCATTTCAGCATTTCCATAACCAAGTCACTCTCCAAGGGCAGCATGCCTAATTCTATTTTGAAGCTTGTCTTCATACAATCTACCAATAAGTTTGAAGCGCCAATAGAATGCTGGAGGTAGAGAAGATGAAGGGTAGCAAAAGAACACTGATCCGCCGGATGATCATCCGCGGGTTGCTTACTATGGCAATAATAGTAGGTGTAATAACTGTACTCTCTAAGAATAATCTTCCGGCTGCCGCGACGCAAGATTTGCCCGAACCGGCTGTGAGTCCGGCTAAGGTATCCCCGGTCCCTGTCCAAGCTGTGACGCCGCCTTTCGTCCCGATAAGCCGCAGTACACCAGGGAATAATGCAGCCAAAGTATCCGCTGTAACCGGGAAACCTGCGGCAGCTATTGTGCCCTTGGTGCAGAAGAAGGAGCAGCAGAAAGAGCAGAAAGAGCAGAAGAAGTCGCAAAAGACGGTCTACCTTACTTTTGATGACGGCCCCAGTAATGTGACGCCTGTAGTGCTGGAAACCCTGCGCAAGCAGGGGGTGAAGGCAACCTTTTTTGTGCTGGGAGAACAGGCCAGAAGCCGCCCCGAGCTGATCAATGCCATCTGGGAGCAGGGGCATGCCATCGGTAATCATACCTATAATCATAATTACCATGATTTATATAGCGGATTCACGGAATTCTGGAATCAGATCAAGCAGACAGAAGAAGTGGTGCGGGACATAACAGGTCTCCGGCCGCAGCTTGTCCGTGCACCGGGGGGAACCTACGGCCATTTTGATGCGACCTACTTTGAATTGCTGAAGGAAGCAGGATATACCGTCACGGATTGGACCGTGGACAGCGGGGACTCCAAGCGCAAAGGAGTGCCTGCAGCGGAGATCCTGCGTCAATCGGTGGCCTCGATGAAGGCTTCCAGCATTATTCTGCTGCTCCATGACGGGGCAGGCCATTCGGAAAGCGCGAAGGCGCTGCCGGAGATTATCGCAAAATACAAGGCTGCCGGATATACGTTTGGTGTACTGGATGCAGGGCAGGAACCGGTGCAGTTCAGAGTGTCCGCTGAGGCTGCAGCGTCGGATCGCACTAAACCGTCCAAGGCCTGGATTGCCTCCAATATTCTGCCGAATGCCGGACTGTTTGCACCGGGCAAGCCGCTGGCTCTGGAAGTGGGGATGCTGGAAGCGAAGCTTGAGCCGGGAGAATTCCGGATCATTGGAGGGCAATATATGGTTCCGCTCCGGGCTGTTATTGAAAGGCTTGGCGGACAGGTGAGCTGGAATGCAGCCAGCCGCAGCGGCAGTATCATCTGGAACGGACATCATGTCAGCGCTGATGCGGTCAAGAAACGACTGACGCTGACTTCGGAGGATGGCACCACCGTGTACAGACAATCCAATGTAGAAATGATTGGCGCTTCCTTGTGGCTACCTTTGCGCGAGTTGCTTGAGGCAACGGGACATCCTCTGCTGGAGGCCCGGGTGACGGGGGGAGAACGCCGGGTCATAGCGAGCTGATCGCAGGAATCCATAGTACTGAAGGGGATATGCGGGGTTTGGGTACCCTTTTTCGTGGGAAGAATAGACAATAGTAGGCTTCTTAGTACTGTTTCCATCGATTTCTGGAGACATACTGCGGAGCTAGTCTATGACCGCAAAGGAAGGTTATCCCATTGTCCTATTCATCACTAATAGAGCAGACACAAAATAAGCAGCAGGACCAGTTATCCGCCGCTGCAGGAAGGATTCTTCCGCACAGCCGCAGTATGGCGTGGCAGTGGCTGCGTATGCTTGCTATCACTGCAGTGCTTGCCGCGTTATATGCCTGGCGGGGCGGAGCCTCCCTGCTGTTCCTCCTGACAGCCAGCGGACTTTTGATGTTAGGAGGCTTCCTGCTGCAGGCTTGCGGGCCGCGCAGCGTAAAGATCGTCCGCAGCATGTCTCCTGCCCGCCCGGTGGCCGGGGATAATGTGAACGTTGAGGTGCAGGTCAGCTTCACCACCTGGCTCCCGATCCCGTGGATGATCATCACTGATTATTGGAGCGGCGGCTGGCATCAGGAATTGCTGTTTCCGGGCTTTCGGCGCTCCTTCCATTATGTCTATAAGCTTCATGAGATGCCGCGCGGCATCCATCAGCTTCACGGCTGCAGAATGAGCTGGGGGGATCTGCCCGGACTGTTCACAGGCGGGTGCTGCCCCGAAGGGAACGCAGGCTTCAAAGTCCTTCCAAGGCCGCTCTATATCGGCGGAACTTTGCCGGAGAGCATCCTCATGCCCGGAGATGTGCTGTCGCTGAAGCGGGGCCGGAACAGCGGTGAAGCAGCGGATATCCGTGATTATGCACCGGGTGATCCGCTCAGCCGGATCCACTGGAAGAACAGCGCCCGTAAGGGCTCGCTGCAGAGCCGGGTGCCGGAGCGGGAAGAAGGGCGCATGACCTGCATTGTGCTGGCCAACAGCCCCGAGAACTACGAGGTTCCTTATAGCGCCCTCATCCCGCGCAGCCAGCGGAGTACGGCAGCCCCTGCCTTCGAACGGGCTGTATCCACAGCAATGGGGCTGATGCTGTCGGCGGAGCGCAGCGGAGCCTATGTCCAGCTGTTCAGCGGCGGCTGGCCGGAAGGGCTTGCCAGACATGAGGGGCTTGGGAAGCTTCCCGGCAGAGTGCAGGATATGCTGACCGAAATTACGCCTAGCGGCACGCGCAGCCTCAGCCGGCTGCTGGAGGATGCATCGAAGGGCTGGATTCCCGGCATGACAGTGGCCGTCATTACCGGACGGCTGGAGGAAGAGGCAGCCCGGACGCTTGCCCGGTTCCTTGTACAAGGGGTGAGAGTAGAGCTGTATTATGTGTGGGACCAGCCAGCTCCCGCTGCGGCGGACATGTTGCGGAATCCGGCCGTTCTCAATGATCCGGCAGTGGAATATAAGCATCATACTGCAGGAACGATAGGGAGCAGCCTGGCCCGGCTCGGAGCCAAGATGTACTGCCTGCATCCGGTTCCGCCAGACGGGCATAAGGAGGCGGAGCTTCATGAATTTCCGGGGAGACCGACTCTGGGGTAGGCCGCCAACGGATGCCGCGGCAATGACGGTCGCTTCATCTGGGAGACGCAAGCGAAACGGGCAGAGTGTACAGGTAATGCCCGGGCCTGCACAGCAGCCTGTTCTAGAACAAACGGAGAACAGTCAGACGGGAAACGGAGGCAGCATTCCTCTGTCTTACCGTTTGTTGTTCTCTTTGGCTATTCTGGGAATGTTTGTGGAGTGGCTGATGCCTTTGCACCGGTCGGTGAAAACGGCGGACACGGCAGAGCTGCTGGAGATTCTGATGCTTGCGGCAGGGGCGCTGCTCCTGTGGGGCAGCTTCCGGGTTCCCGGTGTACTGCAATTTTCAGTCCAGTCTGTGGTGATCATCTTGACCTGGTACTGGGCATGTGCCAGAAATGAGGGTCCCGGATGGCTAACAGCTTACGCGGCGGGAATTCCGGAGGAGACGGTTTTATTCTTCACGGGTCAGGTGTCGGAGCTAAGCGAGGACAGCAGGCTGCTTATTCTGGTACTGGGCTGGGGCCTGCTGGTTGCTTCCGTGCAGCAGCTGGCGCTATACAGGGGAAGTACGTCCCTGTTCACGATAGTAACTGTAGGTTATCTGCTTGTACTGGATATGGCCTTCAGCTTGAATACCACAAGCAATGTGCTGGTCACGGCAGGGCTGATCCTCTGGATGCGGGGACTCAGCGGACTGCTGCGACTTAAGGAACGGACGGAGAAACGCGAGCTTCCTTACGTCCGCTGGGGAGGCTGTGCCCTGATCACTGCCACCCTGCTGACAGCAGCAGCCTGGACAGGGGGACAGCTGTATGGCCCGCGTCCGGCTGAACCCGTTACACTGCAGAAGGTGATGACACAATTGCAGCAATGGGGTGAAAGCCGGGTCTTAAATCAGACGAAGGAACTGCAGCCTTCAGCGGGAGCTACAGGATACGGCACAGGGGAGGGGGAGCTTGGAGCACCACTGTCTTCCAGCAAAACGCCTGTATTTACGGCCATTACCAGCCGCCCGGTCTACTGGCGGGGAGAGAGCCTTGCCTATTATGACGGCCGCCGCTGGATAAGGGAAGGCACATTGTATGCACCGCTTAATATAAGAGAGCTTCCTTCCCGGGAGCTGTCAGCATCCGGATTCGGAGACACAGCGATGCTGGTCCAGCGGATTGAGTTTGACGCGCCCTCTTCCGGTGGTCTCCCGCTGTTCAGTGCCGGAACGGTAGCGGACGTGGAGCGGGTAGAGCTGAAGGACGGGAGCGGGCTGGGTTATGTGCTGGCTAACCGGGAGAGGGACCGCTTCCGTCTGCCGAAAGTTTCCGGCTCTGCCCGAATTACAGGGTACACCGTGAAGTCACTGCTGCCCGAGAGTGATCCGGCAGTACTGCGCAAGCTGGACACAGCGGACCCTCAGGCTGTAACGAATTCATATTTGCAGCTGCCGGCAGAGCTGCCCGGACGGATTGCCGCACTCTCCAGACAGCTAACTGCCTCTGCGGATAACCGCTATGATGCGGTCACTGCCGTACAGGGGTATTTGCAGAACGGCTACACCTACACGCTGGAGACCCGGATTCCGCCGGCCGCTGCGGATTTCGTGGATGACTTCCTGTTCACCACGAAGCAGGGCTATTGTGTCCATTTCGCATCGGCGATGACAGTACTGCTGCGCAGCAGCGGTATCCCGGCCCGGTATGTCCAGGGCTACGGGCCGGGGACGCTTGAGGCCGGCGGCAGCGGGCAGCCGCGCTATAATGTCACCCAGGCTGATGCCCATGCCTGGGTGGAGGTGTATTTCCCCGGCGCGGGCTGGGTACCCTTCGATCCTACGCCGGGGACTGCTTTTGCCGCCCGGGAACCGGCGGCACTCCCCGCTGCGGCGCCTGCCGCCGCGCCGCAGGAGACGTCCGCTGCGCTGCGCGCGGACGCCCTGCCCGCCCTGCCGCCGGCGGGCGGGAACCCGGCGCCGCCCGCTGCGGCGGCGCTGGTGCTCGCCGCCGCCTGGCGCTGGCGGCGGAGCCTGGCCCTGCTGCCGGCGGCACGGCACGCCGGCAGGGCCAGCCGCGAGCGGCAGCTGCGCGCCGCCGCGCTGGCCTGGGGCGGCCTTGCGGCGCGGTACGGCCCGCCGCCGCAAGGCCTGACAGCCAGGGAGTACGCAGCCTCCCTGGCGATCGAGGACGCGCGGCTGCGCGCCGCGGTCCGGCAGTTCGTACGCCAGTGGGAATCGCTGGCGTACAGTCCGGACGGGGCGGAGCCTCCCGGCCCGGCAGGGCTGCAGGACGGCGTAGAAGCCGCCGCCTTTATCGGCCACTGCCTGACCATTACCTTCCGTCTGGCCTAAGCGGAAACGGGCAGCTTTTCCAAAAGAGCCGCCCGGCTTTTTTCCCTCCGGCTCCGATCCTTGCACTGCCGGACTTTATGGGCAAAAAGCTTATGGATTACGTGTCCCCCTTTCCTTGACGGTAAGAATTAACCATGAGTATAATGAATCCAATAATCAAGGGAGGCACGTAATGAATAAGCCAAATGAAATTATCGTCGTTCTCGATTTTGGAGGACAGTATAACCAACTTATCGCGCGCAGAATTCGGGACCTGGGGGTATACAGCGAGCTTCTGCCGTACAATACGCCAATTGAGAAGATCAAAGCACTTTCACCGAAGGGGATTGTTTTCTCCGGGGGACCAAGCAGTGTTTACGCTGAGGATGCACCTCACGTGGATCCGGCTATTTATGATCTGGGACTGCCGATTTTTGGGATTTGCTATGGTATGCAGCTTATGGCCCACCAGCAAGGCGGAAAGGTTGAACGTGCGGACAAGCGGGAATACGGCAAAGCCAACGTTGACTTTGAAATGGGCGCTGTACTTGCTACCGGACTGGAGAGCGGTCAGACTGTTTGGATGAGCCACGGCGATCATGTAGTGGAGCTTCCAACCGGATTTAAGCTCGATGCCGGCACAGAGAGTGCTCCGATTGCGGCAATGAGTCATGTAGACCGCAAATTCTTCGCGGTGCAGTTCCACCCTGAGGTACGCCACTCCGTGAACGGGAATGAGATGATCTCGAACTTCCTGTACGAGGTATGCGGCTGTGAAGGCAAATGGACGATGGAATCCTTTATTGAGGATGCCGTTAAGGATATCCAGGATAAAGTCGGCGACAAAAAAGTGCTCTGCGCCCTCAGCGGCGGTGTAGACTCCTCGGTAGTAGCGATGCTGATTCACCGGGCGATCGGCGATCAATTGACCTGTATGTTCATTGACCACGGCCTGCTCCGCAAAGGCGAAGCTGAGAGCGTAATGGAAACCTTTGTCGGCAAATTCGATATTCATGTCGTGAAGATTGACGCACGGGAGCGTTTCATGAGCAAGCTGGCCGGTGTCTCCGACCCTGAGCAGAAGCGTAAGATTATCGGCAATGAATTTATCTACTGCTTCGACGAAGAATCGGCCAAGCTGGGTGATTTCTCGTTCCTGGCCCAAGGTACGCTGTATACGGATATCGTAGAGAGCGGAACGGCAACCGCACAGACCATCAAATCACATCACAATGTCGGCGGCCTGCCGGAAGACATGAAGTTCAGCCTGATCGAGCCGCTGAATACACTGTTCAAGGACGAAGTCCGCAAGCTGGGTGAAGAGCTGGGCATGCCAAGCGCGATCGTCTGGCGTCAGCCGTTCCCAGGTCCGGGACTGGCTATCCGTGTGTTGGGTGAAGTTACGGAAGAGAAGCTGCAGATCGTCCGTGATTCCGACTACATTCTGCGTGAGGAAATCGCCAAGGCCGGTCTGGACCGGGAAATCTGGCAGTATTTCACCGCCTTGCCGAACATGAAGAGCGTTGGCGTTATGGGGGATGAACGTACCTATTCCTACACCGTAGGTATCCGTGCGGTCACTTCCATCGACGGCATGACGGCCGACTGGGCGCGTATTCCATGGGATGTGCTGGAGAAAATCTCCGTTCGCATCGTCAACGAAGTAGACAACGTCAACCGTATCGTCTACGACGTAACCTCCAAGCCGCCTGCAACGATTGAGTGGGAATAGGCTGAAAACTAGATTTCATAAAAAATACAGGAGCTGGAGTGCCGTTTACGGCGTCTCCGGCTCTTTTTTTTTAAGATAAGAACTATGCCGGTAGTACAGAGTGGGCCTCTCTAGCCCAGACGAAATGAAAGGTATAAATCCCACTGAATGTGCGAAAACCAGCTTTGGCAGCAAAAAGAGAGGTATAAATCCCTCTGAGGTTACGAACTTTCAGTTGACTCCCCCTCAACCAACCCGATTCACCTCAGTACACCTCAGTTCAACTCAATTCACCCACCCATCCACCCCAAACCAATCCAGTTCAATCCATCTCAATCCATCTCAATCCATCTCAATCCATCTCAATCCATCTCAATCCATCTCAATCCATCTCGACTCATCTCCTCTTGTCTCATTTCATTTCTTCACATCGTACACTTGCTCATCCGTATGGGTAATAGTTCTCCACTGCATTTCTCCTCCCATTCCTCTCATTCCTTCCGTTCCTCCCCCAAAATACCGCTACACATCATCGGTATCTCCTGCATAACCCCGAAAAATTAGGGCATTTCTAGAACAGAAGGGAATTTCAGGACGGGAGTGTGCAGGAATCCGATCCATTCATTGCATGACTCAGCCGTATTCTGGAAGTCTGGGGGCCTAAGCCGCGTGGCGGATTCATGAAATTGTCTTATTTACGAACAATAACAAAAACATTACGTACAATGTTCGTATTTCCCATTGACAAGTCATGTCATGTACACCTAAAATAAAAAAGCGTTGAGCAACATAAATATTCGTATAATTCCGGGGATCGGCCCGGAAGTCTCTACGAGGTCACCGTAATGACCTGGCTACGATTAAGAAGAGCGATTCCATGAGGACCTTCGGCCTTTCCGGCTTGGGGGGAGATAAGGGACCTTCTCTTTTTTCGGGCCGGTGTCTAATCAGATACCGGCTTTTCTATGGGCTCAGACACAACATACACCTTAGGGGGAGAACCATTTGAACCGCTTTTTCAAACTGAAAGAAAACGGCACTACAGTACGCACAGAGATTATGGCCGGATTGACCACGTTTATGGCTATGGCTTATATCCTGTCGGTGAACCCCGGCACGCTCACAGCCTTCGGCCGCATTGATATGGGCTGGTATTCTGTATTTCTGGCTACAGCACTTGCAGCAGGTATTTTTACAATTGCCATGGGACTGTTCATTAATTTCCCGGTAGCTCTGGCACCTGGTATGGGCCTTAATGCATATTTTGCTTCCGTAGTTTTAGCTTCGCAAACGACTGATCATCCTTTCAGCTGGCAGATGGGTCTGACTGCGGTGTTTATTTCCGGTCTGATCTTTATTCTGCTAACCGTCACCAGGGTGCGGCAAATATTGCTCACCGCTATTCCTGACAGTCTGAAGCATGCGATTACAGTCGGCATCGGGCTCTTCATTACAATTATCGGTCTTAAGAACAGCGGACTTATGACGATCGGCGTGGAATCCGGTAGCGACATTGCTGCTAACAAGTTTACAGATGTTCTTTCCTTTGAAACGGTTATTCATATGGGCAGCCTGGAAAATACGAACGTTCAGCTGGTAATCATCGGTCTTCTGCTGATCGCCGTACTGATGGTACTGCAGGTACGCGGTGCAATTCTGTTCGGTATTCTGGGTACTACATTGGTCGCCATTCTTATGGGCGCGGTTGATTTCAGCACACTTAACAGCCCGCAAACCCCTTGGGTTCCAGATTTCACGCAGCTGAACTTCATGGAATTTGACTGGGACGGCATCATGCACACCGGTATTGTTTCGGCGATTGCCACCTTTACCTTTGTTGAATTGTTTGATACTTTTGGCACGCTGGTAGGTACTGCTGAACGTGCAGGAATTATGAAGGACAAAGAAGAAGGTAAGAGACGCGTCGGAAACGCGATGTTCGTAGATGCGATCGCTGTTACAGGCGGTGCTATGCTCGGTACTTCCACTACAACGGCTTATGTCGAAAGTGCTGCCGGTGTTGCCGAAGGCGGCCGTACAGGTCTGACTGCCGTAACTACAGGTGTCTGCTTCTTGCTCGCCTTGTTCCTGGCTCCGGTAGTCGCGCTGATTCCTGGTTCAGCTACTGCAGCGGCCCTGATTATTGTAGGTGTGCTTATGGCTCAATCGATCCGTGAAATTGATTTTCAGGATATGGTTTATGCAATTCCGGCCTTCCTGACCTTTGCGATTATGCCGTTTACTTATAACATTGCTAACGGGATTTCGTTCGGGATTGTAACTTATGTAATCCTTGCGGGCGTAGCAAATGTGGCCGGCAAGAAGAAATATGATATCCACTGGATGATGTGGGTGCTGGCAGTTCTGATTATTCTGCGTTATGTTCTGATCGGAAGCCAAGGCTAAGCCTCACAACTTATTTAATTGGATTGCTAACGGCTCCTTCAGAGATGAAGGGGCCGTTTTTTTTGTATCTTTTTTTCTCCTCGCTTACAGCTTCAAAATAGGACAAAGAGCTGCTCCGGACTTTTCATCATCCGGTATTTAGATTATATTGTTGAAGAGGTGATGTAAGTTGTCCGGCTTCCTTAATAGGACATATAACTCCTGCAAGAGCAACCCGTGGCCTTTGCTGCTTTTTGTGCTGGGGGCGGTCATCCGGCTGGTTTACATAGGATCGGTTCCGCCGGGCTTGAATCAGGATGAGGCATCTATAGGCTATGACGCTTACGCTATCCTTCATTATGGGATAGACCGCAGCGGTGTTCATTTGCCTATTCATCTAACCGCCTGGGGCAGCGGACAAAATGCGCTGTATGCGTACTTGTCGATGCCGTTCCTGCTGCTGTTTGGACTGACACCGCTATCGGTGCGGGCTCTGAGTGCTGTAATGGGACTTATCGGAATGCTCTTCTTCTATTTAATTATGAAGCAGCTGTTTACTACAAGAACTGCCGGTATAGCTGCCATGTTTTTTATTGTCATCAATCCGTGGCATATCATGATGTCAAGATGGGCCCTGGAATCCAATTTGTTTCCAACCCTGATTTTGATAGCTGTATATTGTATTCTGAAATCCTTTCATTCCCCAAAATGGATATTTGCTTTTACCGCTGTACTGGCTTTATCGCTATATGCTTATGGTACAGCCTATTTTTTTGTTCCCGTGTTTGCCTTAGGGACTGCAATTCTTCTATTGTATAGTAAAGTCCTGAAAGTCCGTACGCTGCTCTGGAATGGGCTGCTGTTTGTATTGCTTGCCCTGCCCATATTATTATTTATAGTAATTAATCATTATGACCTGCAGGCGATAACGACTCCGCTGCTGACTGTTCCGAAGCTGACGATGCCGCGGGTGGAGCAGATTTCTTCTGTATTCAGCGGGCAGCTGCTGCAGACAGCCTCAGACAATTTCCGTGAATTCATTCAAATTATGCTGAGCGGAAGCGACGGATTGCCCTGGAATTCAATATCCTGGTATGGCTATGCCTACCCGGCTGCATTGCCCTTTGCACTCCTTGGACTTATTGTGATGATACAGGCGCTGAGGCGGCAGGGGCGGAAGGAAGCGGGGGGGGCGGTAATTCTGCTCTGGCTCCTGACAGCTATACTGATGGCCTTTATCACCAATGTGAATATTAACAGGATTAACATCATTTTTTATCCGCTGATTATGCTGGTTGCGGCGGGATTTATCTGGTTGCACCAAAAGTTAAAAATCGCCGGCATTCTGTCTGCTGCTGCTTTTACAGTGATGTTCGCCTCATTTACAGGAGTATATTTCCGTGATTTTCCCGATAGGATCGGCCCGGCGTTTTTTGATTCTCTTGGTGAGGCAATACAGTATGCCTCTGAGCACAGTACCGGAGAAGTCTACGTTACGGATGAAGTCAATATGCCCTACATTTATGTCCTGTTTTATGAGCAAATCAATCCACATGATTTTCTGGAATCGGTTGTCTATTCCAACCCCGGAGATGCATTTCAACAGGTCTCTTCGTTCGGCAGATACAGGTTCGGCAAGCCGGCTGGTTTAACCGGGAACTCGGCATATATCTTTAGGAACAGTACCCCTCTCCCCGCAGCGGCGGAAGGAGGGTATACGGTTAAGCGATTTACCCATTACAGTGTATTACTCTCTACAGAGCATCAAGACGGGGATGTCCCTCTCGATCCTTCAACGGACAAAGGATTTTATAACGGAGGATTTGAAGAGGGTGCCGCCGGCTGGAGCTTTTCGGAGGGGACAGGGGTGGCAAGCAACAATCCCGGCTCCGGAACTTATCTGGCTTACCTTGATGCAGGCGCAGACAAAACAATCACCCAGGCCTTCACAGCACAAGCACCGCCGGGAGAATACAAGCTGTCTGTCCTGGTGAGTGCCGGCGGCGGAGGCGGAAAGGTCGGGCTGCGCGTGAATGGGATCTTGCAGGCTGAAGCGGATCTGACAGCAGGAGAAGAATATCATCAGATTACACTGCCGGCGGTTGCCCTTCATCAGGGCGATCAGGCGAAGGTTATTATAACCGGCGGAAACGGCTGGATTAACATTGATGAGGTGAGGTTGGAACGATGATCAAGAATACACGCGCGGCTGCAATCCTTGTATTAATGCTGCTGATGTTCGTACTTCCTGTAACAAGTATTTATGCGGAAGGAAATCTGCTGCAGAATCCGGGTTTTGAAGAAGGGGAAGAAGGAGTGCCTGCCGGCTGGACGAAGGATGCCTGGATTGCCGGAGACAGCTCCGGTCTTCTGTCGGTTCAATCTGAGGAAGTTCATTCCGGCAGTAAAGCGGCAGTCATTGAGAATCTTGAACCGAATCATTTGAAATGGGTCCAGAATATTACCGTCACGCCGGACAGCTACTACAAGATTTCCGGATATATCAAAGTCGCCAGCACTGCCGGCCAAGGCTTAGGCGCGAATATTTTCCCGGTTGGTATTGGCGGCGGGTACCCGGCTACAACGGATACCGGCGGAGACTGGCAGTATCTGGAGTTCATCGGCCAGACCGGGAAAGAGCAGACTGAGCTCGGCATAGGTGCAGCTCTGGGCGGGTACTCCAGTCTGATTCAGGGCAAAGCTTATTTTGATGACTTGTCTGTAGAACAATTGGATGCTGCTCCGGAAGGAGCGAGTGTTATTTTGCTGGATAGCGGCGCAGCGGCCCAGGCGGGAGGCAGTGATGCTGAAGCGCCACCGCACAAAGTGTCACCAGCTAAGCTTTTGCTGATCTCGGCAGTATTCAGCGTATTTTTTGCTCTTCTATATAATAGAGCTTTGCGCAGCAACAAGCTGCTTCAGCAGCGGGAAAGTGTCTATACGAGATGGATTTATATCGTGTTTGCTGCTGCTTTTATTCTGCGTATTTGGATCGGCCTAACAGCTAAGGGGTATCAGAATGATATGAATACCTTTATTGCCTGGGGCCAGCGCCTAGTCGACAGAGGTCCGGGCGGATTCTATGAGGAGGGCTACTTCGCAGATTACCCGCCGGGTTATTTGTACATATTGTATCTGCTGAGTGCAATCCGCAGCCTGTTCGGCTTCGCGCATGGCTCGGGCGGGGAGACGCTGCTCTTTAAGCTGCCGGCCATTGTGTCGGATCTGGTGCTGGGTGCTCTCATTTACCGGATCGGACGCAAGAAGCTCGGGTCTGGTATAGCTTTAGGCCTAATGCTGCTGTTCCTGTTCAATCCGGCGGTATTGATGGACTCTGCGGCCTGGGGCCAGGCGGACTCCTTCTTTATGGTGTTTCTGCTGCTCAGTATTATGGGCGCTGCAGATAAAGCCTTTGTCCGCTCTGCCATCTGGTTTGCGATTGCTGTGCTGGTTAAGCCGCAGGCACTGATTTTTACGCCTGTGCTGCTGCTGGCTTTCTATCATCACCGGGCCTGGAAGCAGCTGGCGGTGGGTGCCCTTTACGGGCTGGGGATATTCGTCCTGCTGGCGGCTCCGTTTTTCTGGAATAACGGCGGTTTAGGCGGACTGATTGATTTATACAAGAGTACCTTATCGTCCTATCCTTATTCTACGGTGAATGCCTTCAATCTCTATGCCCTCACGGATCCTATGTGGTCGTCCATGGATCTGACGTGGCTGGGAATTACTTATCGCACGTGGGGCTTTATTTTCATTCTTGCAGCAGTAGCCGCGGCGGTATATTTTTCCTTCAAAAAAGACCGCAAGGAGCTGTCCAAATCCTACTTCATCGGTATGGTTCTGATCGTCATTATGTTCGTGCTGGGCACCAAAATGCATGAGCGTTATATCTATCCGGCCTTGATTCTCTGTTTGTTTAGCTACATAGAGAGCCGCGACCGGCGGTTCCTGACCTTGTTTCTGGGGTTCACCTTAACGCAGTATATCAATGTTGGTTATACACTGGCCCATCTCAATGCCGGGAATAATCCCCCGTCGGACGGAATCGTGCTGGTTACTGCGATTGCCAATCTTGCTTTGCTGGTATATACGCTGTACACCGGGTATATGGTATATGTCCGCAAACAGACGAAGCTTCTCGCGCCTCCGGCTACGGACACAGAGAAGCATGCTGCTGATATAGCACTTGCCGAAGGCATACGTCCGCTGGAGCAGAAGAGCAAAGCTAAGTTCAAGCTGCTGCGTAAAGACTGGGTGTGGATGCTTTCCATTACTGCCGTCTATGCAGTGCTTGCGCTAATTAATCTGGGGTCAACCAAAGCACCGGAAACCTTATGGGAGCCAGCGGCGAGCGGCGAGAGCTTCTTTGTCGATCTGGGCCAGAGCAGACAGCTGGAACGTGTAAATGTATTCGGCGGTGTAGGCACCGGCAAATTCAAGCTGGAATTCAGCGAGACTCCGGATACCTGGAGCAGTCCGCTGGACGTGAATGAGGAAGTGGGGAATGTATTTATCTGGAAAAGCCAGCCTTTGAATGTAGCGGCAAGATATGTGAAGCTGACCGTTACTTCGCCTGGCTTTACCCTGAATGAAATGGCCTTCTATGAACAAGGAGGAGGCAAAACTCCGCTTCCCGTAACCAGTGTCACTCCGGATGCCGCAGCAGCTGCCAAAAGAGGCGAGCCTGCGAATCTGTTCGACGAACAGTCTGTCATCCCGGAGAACTCCAATTTTATGAACAGTACGTATTTTGATGAGATTTATCATGCGCGCACAGCATACGAATATTTCCACGGTATTGTGGCCTATGAGAATACCCATCCGCCGCTTGGCAAAATTCTGATCGGAGTGGGGATGGAGCTGTTTGGCGTAAATCCGTTTGGCTGGCGGATTATCGGCACCCTGTTTGGGGTTGCCATGCTGCCGCTGATCTATATCATGGCTCTGCGGTTATTCCGGAAAAGCCGTTACGCCGCGCTTGCCGCCGGACTGTTCGCACTTGATTTCATGCACTTTACACAGACACGCATCTCGACAATAGATGTCTATGGCGTCTTCTTCATCATGTTAATGTTCTATTTCATGCAGCGCTATTTCACAATGAACTTTTACCGCGAACCGCTGCGCCGGACACTGGTCCCGCTGTTCTGGTCCGGTCTTTTCTTCGGCATCGGCGTCGCCTCTAAATGGATTGTGCTGTACGGCGGTGCCGGGCTGGCTGTTATGCTGGCTCTCTCGCTGTTCGAGCGTTATAAGGAACATGCAGCAGCAGGACGTGTGCTCGCGGAAGGCAAGCTGAGTGATCAGGAGGTCAAGACCGCCTGCCTTACAGCAGACAGAACCTTCTGGAAAAACACCGTCATTACACTGGCAAGCTGCATCGTGTTCTTTGTAGTCATTCCTGCCGTTATCTACGGATTGTCCTTTATCCCGGTGCTGTCCGTTACGGCCGAGGGGTACACGATTAAGGGGCTGATCGAAGCCCAGAAAAATATGTATGACTACCACAGCCAGCTGGTGGCTACCCATCCGTTTGCCTCTTCCTGGTGGGAATGGCCGTTTATGAAACGTCCAGTATGGTTCTTTAGCGGCGGCGAAGGCTTGCCTGAAGGTCAAGTAAGCAGTATTGTCACTATAGGCAATCCGTTGATCTGGTGGACCGGAATTTTCGCTATGCTTGGTGTGGTTTATCTTACCGTGAAGCGTAAAGACAAGAGCCTGTACATGCTCTGGATCGCCTTTTTCTCGCAATACGTGCCTTGGATGCTCGTTCCGCGTGAGACGTTCCTGTACCATTATTTCGCTATGGTGCCGTTCATGATTCTTGCGATTGTATATGTAATGAAGCTGCTGGACAGCAAATATCCCGAAGCCAAGTATATCCGATATGCTTATGTAGCCCTTGCGGCACTGCTCTTTATCCTATTCTATCCGGTGCTGTCGGGTATGCAGGTGAGCGGCGATTATGTCAACACTGTGCTGCGCTGGTTCCCTTCCTGGGTGTTCTAGGAGCCAGCCGGTTTTATAATTACCATACTTTTAGGAGGAACAAGGGTGAAAGCCAGATACAGTGTAATTGTCCCGATGTACAATGAGGAGGAGGTCATTCAGCATACGTATGAACGTCTCCGAAAAGTAATGGACGAATGCGGCGATTCCTATGAGCTGGTCTTCGTCAACGATGGCAGCCGGGACCGTACAGCTGAGATTATGCGCGGTATCAGCAGCCGGGACGAACATGTCAAGCTGATTGACTTCTCGCGCAATTTCGGCCATCAGGTCGCTATTACGGCCGGGATGGATTATGCCGAGGGGCAAGCGGTGGTTGTCATTGATGCGGATCTTCAGGACCCGCCTGAGGTCATTTTGCAGATGATCGCCAAGTGGAAAGAGGGCTATGAGGTAGTCTACGCCAAGCGGCTTAAGCGCCATGGGGAGACACTGTTCAAAAAAGTGACCGCCAAGCTCTTCTACCGTTTGCTCAGCAGCATGACGAGCGTTGAGATTCCTACGGATACCGGCGACTTCCGGCTGATTGACCGCAAAGTATGCGATGTGCTGCGTGGACTGAAGGAGAAGAATCGTTATGTCAGAGGTCTGGTGAGCTGGGTGGGCTTCCGGCAGACGATGGTTGAATATGTACGGGAGGAGCGGTTCGCCGGAGAGACTAAGTACCCGCTGAAGAAAATGATCCGGTTTGCGCTCGACGGCATCACCTCCTTTTCACATAAGCCGCTCAAAATAGCCTCATATATAGGCTTTTTCCTGTCCTTCTCCAGCTTCCTGTACCTGTTCTTTGTATTGTTTCAAAAGTTATTTACTTCCTGGACGGTTCCCGGCTGGGCTTCCATAGTGGGTGTCAATTTACTATTTAACGGTATCGTGCTGATGCTGCTTGGGGTAATCGGAGAATATATCGGACGTATTTATGATGAATCCAAGGATAGACCGCTCTATATCGTGCGCGAAACCAAAGGCTACCGTGACGGAGAGCATGATGAAATGCGAGAGGACAATGACGATGGCAGATAAGAGGCTGAACGCGGGGGTTATCCAGTTTTTAAAATTCAATGCCGTAGGGCTGCTGAATACGCTGATTGATTTTGCAGTATTTACCCTGCTTCATTCACTGGGGATGATCAATACCCCGGCACAGATCATTTCTTATAGTGCAGGAACAGCAAACAGCTTCTTTTGGAACAAAAAAGTGACTTTTCGTGACCGTGACGCCGTTAAGGCTGGATCTGACCGGCTGCAGCTGGTGAAATTTATCGTACTCAATCTGGTGGTGCTTGGAATATCAGTGCTGCTGATGCATCTTCTGACAGACAGCTTCGGGCTTCAGGTATTGATTGCCAAGGTGCTCGTTACGTTTGTCACTGTGATTATCAATTTCTTCGGAAGCCGCATGTGGGTATTTTAAGACAAATATTAGAACAGGGCTTGCCCGGTTCCAGACTAACGGGGTGATGTATATGCGGAAGTTTTCCTATTTGATTATACTGGCCGGAATCCTTGTCATGCTGTATCCGAAAGCGAACGAGTGGTATAACGACAGACAACAGGATAAATTGCTGAAAGAGGCCGAACAGGCTTATAGTGAGATAGCCCCGACCTCTCAGCCGGATCTGGAAAAACCGTACGCAGAGGTGACTCAACTGCTCACAGAGGAATCAGCAGATGAAGAACAGGTGCAGCCATCAGCACAGCCCTCCCCGGAGATTAAGGTGGGCGGTAAGATCATCGGAATTATCCAGATTGACCGGATTGACTTGAAGCTGCCTGTTTTAGAGGGGGCGACCAAGTCTAATATGAAGCATGCTGCTGCCCATATGAAGGAGACGGCTCCGCTCGGCGAAGTCGGAAATGCAGCTATTGCCGCTCACCGGTCAAGAACTACGGGAAGACTGTTCAACCGGTTGAATGAAGTGAAGATTGGAGACACAATCTCGATCAAAACGAGTACAAAAGAGTACCAATACGAGGTTTATGATATTTCCGTAGTAGAGCCGACGGATGTATCGGTGCTGAATGGAGATAACATTAATAAAATCCTTACTCTGATTACTTGTGATCCGCTGGTAAATCCGACACACCGCTTGATAATCCACGCAAAATTGTCCTGATTTGAGGCTAAGGAGCTGTGACCCGAATTATGAAGAATTTTAGTGGAAAATGGTAGGAATCTAGCAATTTGGGGCTTGTATATAGATGACAATATGATACTATATAACTATAAAAGCTATACACGATAACGGCAAACCTATCGAAAGGTAGGGACGCAAAGCTAGAGGGCCTTCCCGAAAGGATGGCAGCCAGCTACCGAATGAGGGGCTTTTTTTGTTTGCTTTTTTGAGAGAAATCTAGCATTTATTGGTAGATGAGAGAACAGATAAAGCTGCAACGATAACGGCAAACCTATCGAAAGGTAGGGACGCAAAGCTAAAGGGCCTTCCCGAAAGGATGGCAGCCAGCTACCGAAAGGGGTTTTATCCAATGAAAAAGTTCTATTTTATGTTATTAACGTTGTTTGTCGTAGTCACTTCCGTTCAGACAAGCCCAGCTTCAGCTGCAACTGCAACTACGGGCTGGTTAAATACAGCGAAACTGGATCAGGGCGTTGTCGAAGTTTCCTATGATGTCCCCGCAGACAAGCGTATCAAAGTCATGATCACTAAGGATGGCAACAGCTACACCTACAACTTATATGCTTTTCAATCCACAGAATCCTTTCCACTGCAACAGGGGAATGGCACATATAAAGTATCTATTCTTGAGAATACAAGCGGCAACAAATATAAAGTAATTTCTTCCGAAAATGTAGAACTTAACTTGAGCAATGCCAACGCCGTATACCTGAGTTCCGTACAGAACGTCAAATGGAGCTCCTCCGATAAATCCATCCAGAAAGCTAAACAGCTTACGCAAGGCCTGACAACAGATGAAGCTAAAGTAACAGCCATCTATAACTACATTGTTGCAAATGTGAAGTACGACTACAAACTGGCTGCAACTGTAACGCAGGATTATATCCCCAAGAACGACAACACATTGCTCACCAAAAAAGGGATCTGCTACGATTATGCTTCGCTATTTGCAACCATGCTGCGCAGTGAAGGAATCCCGACTAAATTGGTAATGGGCAATACCAGTTATGTTTCAACGTACCATGCTTGGAATGAAGTATTGCTTAACGGTAAATGGGTAACAATCGATACAACAGTTGATGCCGGGTTGACTAAGAACAGTAAAGAAACAGCATTGATCAAAATAGCAAGCAAATATAGCGCTGCAAAATTCTATTAATAATTCATTATATAAACCCCAGACAATACGTGAGATAACCTGCTTAAGGATTAAGCAGGTTATCTTTTTTAGTTAAGGGGGTTGCTTTTCAATAGGTATCTGCGGTATTATAGGTAAGCGTTGTTAGAGCGCACGAAAGTTTGACTGAAATGACCGAATAAGAAATTTCAGAAAAAGCTTGCGTTTCTAAATCAAACGTGATATATTATAAGAGTTGCTGGTGGCGAGCTAATCGACACTGACAACGAGCTTGATCTTTGAAAACTGAACAACGAGTGAGTATCGGAAATCACTTCGGTGAGATCCGAAATTAGAGAATGCAAATTCTCGTCAGATGTTTCAAAATGAGCAATCGCTCTTTCTAAATACCAATTTGGAGAGTTTGATCCTGGCTCAGGACGAACGCTGGCGGCGTGCCTAATACATGCAAGTCGAGCGGAGCTTATCCTTCGGGATAAGCTTAGCGGCGGACGGGTGAGTAACACGTAGGCAACCTACCCCTCAGACTGGGATAACTACCGGAAACGGTAGCTAATACCGGATAATTCCTTTTCTCTCATGAGAAAAGGATGAAAGGCGGAGCAATCTGCTACTAAGGGATGGGCCTGCGGCGCATTAGCTAGTTGGTGAGGTAACGGCTCACCAAGGCGACGATGCGTAGCCGACCTGAGAGGGTGAACGGCCACACTGGGACTGAGACACGGCCCAGACTCCTACGGGAGGCAGCAGTAGGGAATCTTCCGCAATGGGCGAAAGCCTGACGGAGCAACGCCGCGTGAGTGATGAAGGTTTTCGGATCGTAAAGCTCTGTTGCCAGGGAAGAACGTCCGGTAGAGTAACTGCTACCGGAGTGACGGTACCTGAGAAGAAAGCCCCGGCTAACTACGTGCCAGCAGCCGCGGTAATACGTAGGGGGCAAGCGTTGTCCGGAATTATTGGGCGTAAAGCGCGCGCAGGCGGCTATTTAAGTCTGGTGTTTAAACCTTGGGCTCAACCTGGGGTCGCACTGGAAACTGGATGGCTTGAGTACAGAAGAGGAAAGTGGAATTCCACGTGTAGCGGTGAAATGCGTAGATATGTGGAGGAACACCAGTGGCGAAGGCGACTTTCTGGGCTGTAACTGACGCTGAGGCGCGAAAGCGTGGGGAGCAAACAGGATTAGATACCCTGGTAGTCCACGCCGTAAACGATGAGTGCTAGGTGTTAGGGGTTTCGATACCCTTGGTGCCGAAGTTAACACAGTAAGCACTCCGCCTGGGGAGTACGGTCGCAAGACTGAAACTCAAAGGAATTGACGGGGACCCGCACAAGCAGTGGAGTATGTGGTTTAATTCGAAGCAACGCGAAGAACCTTACCAGGTCTTGACATCCCTCTGAATCCTCTAGAGATAGAGGTGGCCTTCGGGACAGAGGAGACAGGTGGTGCATGGTTGTCGTCAGCTCGTGTCGTGAGATGTTGGGTTAAGTCCCGCAACGAGCGCAACCCTTGACTTTAGTTGCCAGCAGGTAGTGCTGGGCACTCTAGAGTGACTGCCGGTGACAAACCGGAGGAAGGTGGGGATGACGTCAAATCATCATGCCCCTTATGACCTGGGCTACACACGTACTACAATGGCCGGTACAACGGGAAGCGAAACCGCGAGGTGGAGCCAATCCCAGCAAAGCCGGTCTCAGTTCGGATTGCAGGCTGCAACTCGCCTGCATGAAGTCGGAATTGCTAGTAATCGCGGATCAGCATGCCGCGGTGAATACGTTCCCGGGTCTTGTACACACCGCCCGTCACACCACGAGAGTTTACAACACCCGAAGTCGGTGGGGTAACCCGCAAGGGAGCCAGCCGCCGAAGGTGGGGTAGATGATTGGGGTGAAGTCGTAACAAGGTAGCCGTATCGGAAGGTGCGGCTGGATCACCTCCTTTCTATGGAGAATCGTTTCCTGCAACGGAAACATTCAAATCGGAAGCTCAGCTTCCAAAACTCAGGTTTAGGCCTGTTACTCACTCGTTGGTCAGTTTTGAGAGTTTAAGCTCTCAGCAGTACCTTGATCCTTGAAAACTGGATACCGAAACGAATTTGCGTTTTAGAATATTCCTTTAAGCTGAACTTGTGTAAACAAGTTTCAATTATAGCGATGCTGGCGGTTTCCTTCGGGAGAACGCATTGGTTAAGCTAATAAGAGCACACGGAGGATGCCTAGGCGCCAGGAGCCGACGAAGGACGTGGCGAACAACGAAACTGCCTCGGGGAGCTGTAAGCAAGCTTTGATCCGGGGGTGTCCGAATGGGGAAACCCAGCTGTGGTAATTCGCAGTTACTCACATCTGAATACATAGGGTGTGTAGAGGCAGACCAGGGGAACTGAAACATCTAAGTACCCTGAGGAAGAGAAAACAATAGTGATTCCGTCAGTAGCGGCGAGCGAACGCGGAACAGCCTAAACCAAGGGGCTTGCCCCTTGGGGTTGTGGGACGTCTCACATGGAGTTACAAAGGAATATGGTAGGTGAAGAGGTCTGGAAAGGCCCGCGATAGAGGTAAAAGCCCTGTAACCTAAACTGTATTCTCTCCGAGACGGATCCCGAGTAGTGCGGGGCACGTGAAACCCCGTATGAATCCAGCAGGACCATCTGCTAAGGCTAAATACTACCTGGCGACCGATAGTGAAACAGTACCGTGAGGGAAAGGTGAAAAGCACCCCGGAAGGGGAGTGAAATAGAACCTGAAACCGTGTGCTTACAAAAAGTCAGAGCCCGATCTATGGGTGATGGCGTGCCTTTTGTAGAATGAACCGGCGAGTTACGTTTAACATGCAAGGTTAAGGTGAGAAGCCGGAGCCGCAGCGAAAGCGAGTCTGAATAGGGCGATTTAGTATGTGGACGTAGACCCGAAACCGTGTGATCTACCCCTGTCCAGGGTGAAGGTGCGGTAACACGCACTGGAGGCCCGAACCCACGTATGTTGAAAAATACGGGGATGAGGTGGGGGTAGCGGAGAAATTCCAATCGAACTCGGAGATAGCTGGTTCTCCCCGAAATAGCTTTAGGGCTAGCCTCGGTGAATGGAGTGGTGGAGGTAGAGCACTGATTGGGTGCGGGGCCCGCAAGGGTTACCAAGCTCAGTCAAACTCCGAATGCCATTTACTTCTTGCCGGGAGTCAGACAGTGAGTGCTAAGATCCATTGTCAAAAGGGAAACAGCCCAGACCATCAGCTAAGGTCCCCAAGTGTGTGTTAAGTGGGAAAGGATGTGGAGTTGCACAGACAACCAGGATGTTGGCTTAGAAGCAGCCACCATTGAAAGAGTGCGTAATAGCTCACTGGTCGAGTGACTCTGCGCCGAAAATGTAACGGGGCTAAACACACCACCGAAGCTATGGCTAGATGCTTTGCATCTGGGGTAGGGGAGCGTTGTATGTGGGTTGAAGGTGTACCGTAAGGAGCGCTGGACAGCATACAAGTGAGAATGCCGGTATGAGTAACGAAAAGATCAGTGAGAATCTGATCCGCCGAAAGCCCAAGGTTTCCTGAGGAAGGCTCGTCCGCTCAGGGTAAGTCGGGACCTAAGGCGAGGCCGAAAGGCGTAGTCGAAGGACAACAGTTTGAAATTACTGTACCACCGTAATCCGCTATGAGCGATGGGGTGACGCAGGAGGGTAGTGACGCGGACTGATGGATGTCCGTCTAAGCAGTGAGGCTGGTGTGTAGGCAAATCCGCACATCGTAAGGCTGGGCTGTGATGGGGAGCGAAAATTATAGTAGCGAAGGTCATGATCTCACACTGCCAAGAAAAGCCTCTAGCCAGGAGAAGGTGCCCGTACCGCAAACCGACACAGGTAGGCGAGAAGAGAATTCTAAGGCGCGCGGAAGAACTCTCGTTAAGGAACTCGGCAAAATGACCCCGTAACTTCGGGAGAAGGGGTGCCTCGGTAGGGTGAATAGCCCGAGGGGGCCGCAGTGAAAAGGCCCAAGCGACTGTTTAGCAAAAACACAGGTCTGTGCGAAGCCGCAAGGCGAAGTATACGGGCTGACGCCTGCCCGGTGCTGGAAGGTTAAGGGGAGTGGTTAGGAGCAATCCGAAGCTATGAACCGAAGCCCCAGTAAACGGCGGCCGTAACTATAACGGTCCTAAGGTAGCGAAATTCCTTGTCAGGTAAATTCTGACCCGCACGAATGGCGTAACGACTTGGGCGCTGTCTCAACGAGAGATCCGGTGAAATTTTAATACCTGTGAAGATGCAGGTTACCCGCGACAAGACGGAAAGACCCCATGGAGCTTTACTGCAGCTTGATATTGAATTTGGGTACGATCTGTACAGGATAGGTGGGAGCCGTAGAGGCAGGAGCGCAAGCTTCTGCGGAGGCGCCGTTGGGATACCACCCTGATCGTATCTAGGTTCTAACCTGGTACCCTAAGCGGGTACGGGGACCGTGTCAGGCGGGCAGTTTGACTGGGGCGGTCGCCTCCTAAAGAGTAACGGAGGCGTTCAAAGGTTCCCTCAGAATGGTTGGAAATCATTCGAAGAGTGCAAAGGCATAAGGGAGCTTGACTGCGAGACCTACAAGTCGAGCAGGGACGAAAGTCGGACTTAGTGATCCGGTGGTACCGCATGGAAGGGCCATCGCTCAACGGATAAAAGCTACCCTGGGGATAACAGGCTTATCTCCCCCAAGAGTCCACATCGACGGGGAGGTTTGGCACCTCGATGTCGGCTCATCGCATCCTGGGGCTGAAGTAGGTCCCAAGGGTTGGGCTGTTCGCCCATTAAAGCGGTACGCGAGCTGGGTTCAGAACGTCGTGAGACAGTTCGGTCCCTATCTGTCGTGGGCGCAGGAAATTTGAGAGGAGCTGTCCTTAGTACGAGAGGACCGGGATGGACGTACCGCTGGTGCACCAGTTGTTTCGCCAGAAGCATGGCTGGGTAGCTACGTACGGACGGGATAAGCGCTGAAAGCATCTAAGCGTGAAGCCCCCCTCAAGATGAGATTTCCCAATTAGTAAGACCCCTTGAAGACGACGAGGTAGATAGGTTGGAGGTGGAAGTGCAGTAATGCATGGAGCTGACCAATACTAATCGGTCGAGGGCTTATCCAAATTTCGAAGAATGCAGATTCGTTTCGGATTCAGTTTTCAGGAATTAAGGTTCCTGAAGCATTTACGCTGTAAATGCCCGTTTGGTGGCGATAGCGGAAGGGTTCCACGCGTACCCATCCCGAACACGACCGTTAAGCCTTCCAGCGCCGATGGTACTTGGACCGAAGGGTCCTGGGAGAGTAGGACGCCGCCAAGCACATGAAGCCATTGTTGAGTTATCGACAATGGTTTTTTTTGTGTCTTTTAGTAATGGGGATAAGTGTCATGGGGATGATGAAGCATTGTTATAAAGTGTGTGTATAACCAGTAAAAATAGCGGAAAAGAAAACTTATGCACATGTGGATAGATTCTTAAAGTGCCTATAAATTTAAAAGTACTCCCCAATTTGTGTGGATAGAGATATAGATTGTGTGGATACTTCACTGGATAATGTGAATGAATACGTAGAGGAGCGTAAAGTTATGGACAAGCAGAGTAATCTTTTGTGGACAGAGGATTTTACGGTACATGCTAGTGACACTGACTTTCAGTCCAGAGGCAAGCTTTCCTTTCTTCTGGATATTATGCAGCGTGCTGCGGATTCAGCTGTAGGCAGTCTGGGGTTAAGTATAGATAAAATGCTTGAGGCAAGAATGGGCTGGATGGTTATTACGCTTATTGTGGATATTCACCGTTTGCCTTACCCAAACGAAATTCTTAAAGTACATACATGGAGCAAGGGGAACAAGGGAGCACTCTGGCAGCGTGATTATAGGATTTTTGACGAGAATAGCGTAGAAATTGCGGCGGCGCGCTCGATCTGGGCTCTTGTGGACATTGATAAACGAAAGATTCTCCGGCCGTCTGCCTTGCCGATAGCAGTAGAGCCCTATCTTGAGGATTCTGTAGGGAGTCTGCCGGATAAAGTGAGGATTCCCGCTGATGTTCCTATGGAGGAAGCTTATCGTTATCAGGTTAGGTATAGCGGACTCGACAATAATGGACACCTTAACAATGTACGGTATGTAGATTTATGCTGTGATGCCCTCACTTTAGAGGAATGGGAAGAGTCGAGGCTAACCGGCCTTCAGATAACTTATGCACAGGAAGCGAAGTATGGTGAGGATTTTAGTATTATGCGGTCTTCCCTTACTGAAGAGGGCATTTATGTACGGGGCCAAGGCGAGGATCGGGTATTTTTTGAGGCTTGTCTGAGGTTTGGACAATAGGTTCTAGAACGGCGCTGCAGCTGCTCGGATTTAAGGGGCTGCATGAATAAAGCCATATCCAAATAAGTCTGTGTCTGCTGAGCAGATTCGGGCTTGTTTGCCGTTAAGACAGGGTTGGAGTCGATGAAACAGCCTGATGATTTGCAGGCTTTTGAATAATGGTATAATAAATTGTTGATTTGGAAGGGAGAGAATTATGAAAGTATTAGTGCTTGCGGAGAAGCCTTCGGTTGCGCGCGAGATTGCGCGGGTGATGGGCTGCGGGAATAAACAGAAGAGTTACATTGAAGGTCCTAAATATGTCGTAACCTGGGCGCTGGGGCATCTGGTCGGCCTGGCTGAGCCGGAGGATTATAATCAAAAATTTGCTGCCTGGGCATTGGAAGACTTACCTATTCTGCCGGAAAAAGCCAAGCTGAAGGTATTGCGGGAGACAAGCCAGCAGTACAAGGCAGTACAGCAGCTGATGAAGCGCCAGGATATTGAGGAACTGATCGTCGCCACGGATGCTGCGCGTGAAGGGGAGCTCTTGGCACGCTGGATTATGAATATGGCGGGCTGGAAAAAGCCGTTCCGGCGGCTGTGGATCTCTTCGCAGACGGATAAGGCCATTAAGGAAGGGTTCACGTCGCTGCGCCCCGGGCGGGATTTTGACCGGCTCTATGAATCAGCCCGCTGCCGTGCTGAAGCGGACTGGATGATCGGGCTTAATGTTACCCGGGCACTCACCTGCAAGTTCGGTGCGCCCCTGTCAGCCGGCCGGGTGCAGACACCGACTCTGGGCATGATTATGGACAGGGAGAATGAAATTACCGGCTTCCGTTCCCAGGAGTATGAGCAGCTGACTGCCGATTTCGGAAGCTTTCAGGCAGGCTGGCGTGCCCCGGGCGGGGACGGGCGTATTTTTGAGAAGGAGAAGGCAATTGCGCTTAAAGACAAGCTCACTGGAAGCACAGGACGGATCACAAAGGTGCAGAAAAGTGAAAAAATCGAGCCGCACCCGCTGGCTTATGATCTTACAGAGCTGCAGCGGGATGCTAACCGTAAGTTCGGATTCTCGGCCAAGCAGACCTCGAGTGTGCTGCAGCGGCTGTATGAGCAGCATAAGCTGGTTACTTACCCTCGTACGGATAGCCGCTATCTGACTTCCGATATGACAGGGACTCTGAAGGAACGTCTGGATAGCGTTGCAGTCGGCCCTTATGCGGCATTAGCACGGCCGCTGCTGCGTAAGCCGCTGCCGATAACGAAACGGATCGTGGATGACAGCAAGGTAAGCGATCATCATGCGATTATTCCAACCGAACAGACGGTTCTGCTGAATCTGCTCAGTGCAGAGGAGCGGAAGCTCTATGATCTGATTGTCCGCCGCTTTATCAGCCTATTCTATCCCCCCGCCCGTTATGATGCCGTTGCAGTAACGGTAACCGTTGAAGGAGAGAGCTTTCATGTCAAAGGCACGACAGTAAAGGATGCCGGCTGGCGTGAGGTTTATGGCGGAGATATGAGCAGTGATGAAGATGAGGAGAATACGGCAGAGGAGCCGGCAGCCAGCACGGTGAAGCTGCCTGAGCTTCGCGAAGGCGAGACTGTAAAAGTGCAGCGCTGTAATATCCGTCCGGGGCGGACACAGCCGCCAAAGTGTTATAATGAAGCTTCACTGCTGACTCAGATGGAGAAGCACGGGCTGGGAACCCCGGCCACACGCGCAGATATCATCGAGAAGCTAGTTAGCTCAGACACGATTGAACGCCAAGGCAATCTGCTGCATCCGACCGGCAAGGGCAAACAGCTGATAGGACTGGTGTCGGCGCAGCTGCGCACACCGGAGCTGACCGCGCGCTGGGAAGCCGAACTCGAGAAGATCGCCCGCGGGCAGGGTAAGCCGGAGCCTTTCCTTCAGGGTATCCGCAGTATGGCACAGGAGCTAGTATCCGGTGTTAAGAGCAGCGGAGCGGAATACAAACCGCATAACGTCTCCAGCAGCCATTGTCCGGAATGCGGAACAAGGATGTTAGAAAAGAAGACGAAGCGCGGCAAGCTTCTGGTATGTCCGGCAGACGGCTGCGGTTATACCCGGGCAGGAGAGAAGAAGCTGTCCAACCGGCGCTGTCCGCAATGCCATAAGAAAATGGAGCTCAAAGAGGGCAAGGCTGGGCTCTACGTACAGTGTTTGGGCTGCGGAATAACCGAAACCATGGATAAGGACCATAAACATATCAATAAGCGTGAGCAGCAAAAGCTGGTACAGCAGTATAGCAAGCCGGAAAGTGTAGGCTCAAATCTTGGCGATCTGCTCAAAGCCGCTATGGAAGCAAAGGCAAAGGGAGAATAGTCCGAGCTGGTTTACTGTGGAATTTTATTCCTTAATAAGGGAATTAAATTCAGATAAAGATCGAACGGCCTTGTACAGGTTGTTTGTGAGAGGTGCGTGAACAAGACTGCGGAGATGATCTGCAGTCTTGTTCAGGTTGAAGGATTGCGCAGATTAAAAGCGTGAGAGCATACTGTGATTTTTGCTTACGTGAAATGAAATAAGTTGCTACTGTTATATGTAAGAGAGATATGGTTTACTGAAAGAATTAGGCTGGGAGGAAAAATCCCAGCAAATGTGAATGGAGTGATTTGGAGTGGTACCTTCAGAAGCAGGTAAGCAGTATGATCAGGAACAAGAAACAGCTGGGCCTTCTAATGGAAAAGGAAGCAGCCGGATTTTCTTTTTAGCTATCGTATTTATGTTCTGGTTCTCTTCATATATTTATGTTCCGGTACTCTCACCGTATGTGGAGCATCTCGGTGCTTCTTATATCATGGTCGGTGCGGTACTTGGTGTGTACGGGCTGATGCAGATTCTGTTCCGGCTGCCGATCGGCATCGGGTCGGATTATCTGAACCGGCGGCGGCCGTTCATTTATCTGGGCCTGATTGCTAGCGGCACGAGTTGTCTGATCTTTATGGCAGGCGCAGATCCGGTATGGGCACTGGTGGCACGCGCTGTGTCAGGGATTGCAGCCTCCGCATGGGTTGTGTACTCGGTAATGTTTGCTGGGTATTTTCCCAAGGAGGAAGCGGGGAGAGCGATGGGGATGCTGCAGTTCACCACCGTCATTGCCCAATTATCCAGCATGATGATCAGCGGCTACATGGTTGAGCATTGGGGCTGGAGCACTCCTTTTATAGCCGGAAGTATCGTAGCGGTACTTGCTATGCTGCTTGCGCTGCGTTTACCTGAACAGAGACAGGCGAAACGCGAAGGCGGGATCCGGCTCAGAGACCTGGCGGGTGTAATCAAGGAACCGCTGCTGGTCAAAGTCTCGCTATTGTCCGTTCTGGCGCATTGTGTTCTCTTCATTACCATGTTCGGCTACACGCCGAACCAGGCGCTTGATATAGGTGCGAGTAAGGAAAGCCTCGGCTGGTTAACGTTATCTTTCATGGTGCCGCATGCTGCAGCCACACTTTATGGCTCACGGATGTTTGGCAGGCTGCTCGGGGATAGAGGGACTCTGCTGCTGGGTTTTGCCGGGAGCGCGCTGTTTACCCTGCTGATCACGTCCATGCCGACGCTTGCGGCGCTGTGTGCGACACAGGTGGGGAACGGTTTTATGCAGGGGCTGATTTTTCCATTGCTGCTGGGCAAGTCGGTAGCAGGAGTAGAGTCGTTTAAAAGGGCTACAGCGATGGGCTTCTATCAGGCAGTCTATGCATTTGGCATGTCAGGAGGCCCTTTTGTGGCCGGGTGGATGAGTGCTGCCTATGGGCTCAGAGGCGGTTTTTGGCTGGGCGGATTTGCTGCGGCACTGGCTGCGGTATTATCCTGGGTATGGATTCGTGAGCCCGCAGCAGCTTCCAAAAAGCTTCACAGAGCGGGGTAGATACTTTGCAGCTAATGTGAGGATTATTGGTTTTTTGAGGCAAAGGGGAATATAATAGGAAGTAGATAGGATGCAAGAAGGAGGGGCCGGAAAGATGGTCAGGGGCGTGCTGCTGTGGTTTGTGCTAATTAATATCATCGCTTATGTGGTGATGTCCGAAGACAAGAATAAAGCCCGCGCGCGGCGCGAACGTGTGCCGGAGAAGACGCTGTTTCTGCTGGCGTTTATGGGCGGCGCACTAGGTATATGGATTGCGATGTACCGCAAACGGCATAAAACAAGGCATACTTCCTTCCGGATCGGAATTCCGCTGCTGCTGCTGCTTAACATTCTGCTGTATGGGTATTTTTTAAGATAGTGTTTGGGAAATGGCTACTGGTTACACAAAACAGAAAGAGGTGGCGTATATGTTATTCTCTAAAATTTTGCTCGCCTATGACGGTTCAAAAGCTTCCAATCAGGCATTGGAGCGGGCGATCGAACTGGCTAAGGTAACTCCCGGTTCCTCCATTTACGTCGTACACGCATTCGAATTCCCGCGGTTTTTCATCGGGGAAGCTCTCGCGCCTCTGCCGGCTTCAGTGAACAAGGATTATTATGATTTGGCAGTGCAGACCACCGAAGAAGTGAAGGGACGTCTGGAAGAGGAAGGTCTGAATGCGACTGTTGAGTTGCTGCAGGGTTCTCCTGCTGAAGTGATTCTGAATTATGCCAAGGAGCAGAATGTGGATGTTATTGTCATCGGCAGCCGCGGACTTGGGGGAATACGTGAATTTGTCCTGGGCAGCGTAAGCCATAATGTGGTACAAAGCTCCCGGATTCCGGTACTGGTCGTAAAATAATAGAGGGTTAGCGGGCGGGACGCTTAGGTGTTCCTCCCTTTTTTCTATAGTTCTACAGGAAGCATAAACGTGGAGAAAGAGGCCATCCGCTGTTCGATTAGTCATTTTCAGGAATTTGATTGTGCCCAAAAGCGAACATTTTGACGGATGGAAATAACAATGTTCGTGTTTAAGTTGACACGAAGTGTAGGGCATTGTTAAACTGAACCTATGAAGAGCTCGTATAAAACCGGGAATAGGGCCCGGAAGTTTCTACCCGGTAACCGTAAATTGCCGGACTACGAGGAAATAGGATGACTAGAACAGCTCTTAAGCGCCGCTCCGGTATCCGGGGCGGCGAGCTCTGCGCTTGACTCTATCTCCGCCTCTGGCGGATAGCGGAGCAGTCCTCTCCTGATTCCTGCAGTAGTCTGGGTCCACCCGCAGCAAAATGCGTCTGGAATCCGGGCTTTTTTTTTCGGATTTATGGAAAACTAGTGTGAAACGGGACAACTTAAAGTAAATGAGTTTCTATATTGAGCGGAAGGTAGGTTGAAACATGTCTTTGCAGGTTGGGGTTATCATGGGCAGCAAAACCGATTGGGAAACGATGGAGCATGCCTGTGCCGTGCTGGAAGAGCTGAAAGTTCCGTATGAGAAAAGAGTCATCTCTGCACATCGTACGCCGGATCTGATGTTCCGCTATGCGGAGGAAGCGGCAGCACGTGGCCTCCGGGTTATTATTGCCGGAGCGGGCGGTGCAGCACATCTGCCGGGCATGGTCGCGGCAAAGACGATTCTGCCCGTTATCGGTGTGCCGGTGCAGACCAAAGCACTGAACGGCCTGGATTCGCTGCTATCTATCGTACAGATGCCGGGAGGGATCCCGGTGGCCACGGTGGCGATTGGCCGTGCCGGGGCAACCAATGCAGGGCTGCTTGCTGCGCAGATCATCGGCGCCTTTGATCCGGAGGTACAAGGCAGGGTGCAGCAGCGTCGTGAGGCAATAGAGCGCGAAGTGCTGGAAAGCAGCGATAGCTTATGAGGCAGGAAGAATTGAGGGCCGGCGCTTTGGATGCAGCCCGCACGCTGCTGCCGGGCCGGACGACGATCGGCGTGCTCGGCGGCGGCCAGCTCGGCCGCATGATGGCGCTGGCCGGCAGCGCCATGGGGTACCGCTTCGTGGCGCTGGACCCTGCGTCCGATGCGCCCTGCGGGCAGGTAACGCCGCAGATCACCGCGGCTTACAATGACCGCGGCGCGGCGCGGGAGCTGGCGCAGCGCGCGGACGTCATCACGTACGAGTTCGAGAACGTCGACGCCGGCGTAGCCGCCTTGCTGACGGAGGAATCGTACGTGCCGCAGGGCAGCGAGCTGCTGTATACGACGCAGCACAGGCTGCGCGAGAAGGCCGCGATCGAGGCTGCGGGCGTGCCCGTTGCCCCGTACCGCAAGGTCGGCAGCCTGGCGGAGCTTACCGCCGCGGCTGCCGACCTGGGCCTGCCCTGTGTGCTAAAGACCGCCACAGGGGGATATGACGGCAAGGGACAAGCCGTCATCCGCCAGACAGAGGAGCTGGAAGCAGCCTTCCGGCAGGTCGCACCCGGTGCAGAAGCGCAGCACGGCGAATCCGAAGCGCCTGAGCTGGTGCTGGAGAAATTCGTGAAATTCAAGTGTGAAATTTCCGTCATTGCCGCGCGCAGCACCTCTGGTGAAGTGAAGAGCTTCCCGCCGGCGGAGAACATCCATGTGGACAACATCCTGCACCTGTCCATTGTGCCGGCACGTGTCTCCGAGGAGATCCAGCAGCGGGCCTGCGGGTTAGCCGAACGGCTGGTGTCCGGACTGAATGCAGTCGGACTGCTGGCTGTGGAGATGTTCGTTACGGAAGATGGGGAATTATTCGTCAATGAGCTGGCTCCGCGGCCCCATAATTCGGGGCATTATACTATGGACGCCTGCATGACCTCGCAATTCGAGCAGCATATCCGGGCGATCTGCAACTTGCCTCTCGGTGAGACTACACTGCTTACGCCGGTGGTCATGGTGAATGTGCTTGGACAGCATTTAGACGGAGTGATTCAGCGGACCGGACATCCGGATGAAACGGCAAAACGGCTTGGGATTGCTCCCAAGCTTCATATATATGGCAAGACCGAGAGCAAAAACGGCCGCAAAATGGGCCATATCAACCTGCTCTGCAAGGATACCGGCGACGGATTGTCCTGGGTAGAGCAAACTAACCTTTGGAGGAACTGAACAGATATGATCGAACGTTACAGCAGACCTGAGATGCGGGCCATTTGGACCGAAGAAAATAAATTCAATGCGTGGCTTGAAGTAGAAATTTGTGCTTGTGAAGCGTGGGCTGAGCTGGGAGTTATTCCGCAGGAAGATGCCGCCAAGCTGCGTAAGGATGCGAAATTTGATATTGACCGTATTAATGAGATCGAACTTGAAACCCGCCATGACGTAATTGCCTTCACGCGTGCCGTATCGGAGAGCCTGGGTGCAGAACGCAAATGGGTACATTACGGCCTAACCTCCACAGACGTTGTGGATACGGCACTCGGTTACCTGCTGCGTCAGGCGAACGAGATCCTGGAGAAGGACATCATTAATTTCATTGAGATCCTCAAAGATAAAGCAGTGGCTTATAAAGATACCCCAATGATGGGACGTACCCACGGTGTTCATGCTGAGCCAACAACCTTCGGTCTCAAAATGGCATTGTGGTATGAGGAAATGAAACGGAACCTGGAGCGCTTCCGTCATGCCGCTAAAGGCGTTCAATTCGGTAAAATTTCAGGTGCAGTCGGCACCTATGCCAACATCGACCCGTTCGTGGAAGAATTCGTCTGCAAGAAGCTGGGAACCAGCCCGGCTCCGATCTCGACACAGACGCTGCAGCGTGACCGCCATGCTGAATATATGGCTACACTTGCACTGGTAGCAACATCGCTCGACAAATTTGCCACCGAAATCCGTGCTCTGCAAAAGAGCGAGATCCGTGAGGTGGAAGAGGCTTTCGCCAAAGGTCAAAAAGGCTCCTCCGCAATGCCGCACAAACGTAACCCGATCGGCTGCGAAAATATTTCCGGCCTGTCCCGCGTGATCCGCGGCCACATGGTTACAGCTTACGAGAACGTGCCGCTCTGGCATGAGCGCGATATCTCGCACTCGTCAGTAGAACGGATTATCCTGCCGGATGCAACGATGCTGCTGAACTACATGCTAAACCGCTTTGGCAACATCGTGAAGAACCTGACCGTGTTCCCGGAAAATATGAAGCGCAACATGAACCGCACCTTTGGCGTTCCGTTCTCGGGCCGCATCCTGACCAAGCTGATCGACAAAGGCTTCAGCCGCGAGCAGGCATACGATACCGTGCAGCCGCGTGCGATGCAGGCCTGGGAAGAACAGACCCAGTTCCGTGATATCGTCGAAGCTACTCCGGAGATCACTGCTGTGCTTAGTCCGGAAGAAATCGACGATGCCTTCAATCCTTCCTGGCACCTTAAGCATGTGGACACCATTTTCCGCAAGCTGGAACTTATCTAATTATTAAAAGGTAAGTTAGTGGTGAACTAAAGAGCTGAAGAATAATACGGGCGAGGCGCCGGGCAGCTTTTTCTGAGAAGCGAAGCATCAGGGGAAAGTGGAATAGGAGGTTGGGTTAAAGAGGAACGGAGAGAAATTTTGGAACTGGAGAAGCGTCAGCGTTCGCCTTTATGGTTGAATTTCTACCGCAGCTAGCGGTTTAAATCAGGAAATTCAAACATAACAGCGATCGGAAGTCCAAATATTTGTTGCAGTGATCCTATTAACCTGAAGGAGTATTTCAGTTTCTGTCGATTCGAAGCGAAGGAATAAAGCGTCTCAGTGCTTCCAGCTCAAGTATATAAGCAAGATCATTCGTTCAAGGGAGGAAAGGTCATGACATACCCTGCCGTTTCCACGGCTGTGGATCTCGTAAATGCACCGCTGCTCTATAAAGGAAAGGTTCGCGAATTGTACGATTTGGGGGAGCATGTACTGATCGTCGTTACGGACCGGATCTCAGCGTTTGACTATGTGCTCGACCCGGCGGTGCCGGACAAAGGCAATGTGCTGAACCGGCTAAGCGCCTTCTGGTTCGGCCAGACCAAAAATCTTATTGAAAACCATGTGGTACACATTGATGTGGATCAGCTCGGAGACATTGTACGGGACCGCGAGGCACTCAAAAACCGCGTCATGGTCGTACGCAAGGCGGAGCGGATAGATATTGAATGTGTGGTGCGCGGCTGCATTACAGGCGGAGGCTGGCGTCAGTATCAGGAGACCGGAAAAGTTAACGGTATTGAGCTTCCCAAAGGACTGCGCAAAAACGCAGTGCTGGCGGAGCCGATTTTTACCCCTGCGGCTAAAAATGATGTAGGACACGATGAAGACATTCCTTTCGAGCAGATGCAGGAGCAGATTGGTGCGGAACTGGCGCTTGAGCTGAAGGAGAAAAGCCTGAAGCTGTTTGCTTTTGCCAGAGAATATTGCAACGAGCGCGGCATCATCCTCGCGGACTGCAAATTCGAATTCGGCCTGCTGGACGGTAAAGTGATTTTGATCGATGAGATTTTTACGCCGGATGCTTCACGCTTCTGGGCTAAAGATAAATATGCGCTGGATATTGAAATTGACAGCATGGACAAGGAGCCGGTCCGGACGTATCTCTCCGCATCCTCCTGGGACAAGAACAGCACGCCGGATCCGCTGCCGCCTGAAGTGGTGGAAGAAACCAGCCGCCGTTACTTGGATATCTATCACCGTCTTACCGGCAAGGATTTATAAGCCAGTCTTTATGTAGGCTAACCGCAGTATAAGCGCTAATTGCACTTTTACAGTTAATCGGATGTCTCTTGTGGATGAAGGCCTTAGTCGGCTCATTAAATTTTAGGAGGAACTACAAGCGTATGTTAAAAGCGACAGTCTATGTCACCATCAAGAAAAGCGTGCTCGATCCCCAAGGTGTAGCAGTGCAGGGGGCGCTGCATTCGGTAGGTTTCCAGGAAGTCGAAAGTCTGCGCATCGGCAAATACATGGAGCTGACTCTCGATACGGACAACCGCGCTGAAGCGGAAGGACGCCTGAAGGAAATGTGCGAAAAGCTGCTGGCCAACACGGTGATCGAGGATTACCGCTACGAATTGGAGGACTAAAAGTCATGAAATTTGCTGTACTTGTCTTTCCAGGCTCCAATTGCGACATTGACTGCTACAAAGCAGTAGAGGACAGCCTTGGTGAACCTGTAGATTATGTGTGGCATACCGCGACTGACTTGTCGGCGTATGACTGCATTCTCGTGCCGGGCGGTTTCTCTTATGGTGACTATCTGCGCTGCGGCGCGATTTCCCGGTTTGCTCCGGTAATGGCCGAAGTGGCCAAAGCGGTGGAGCAGGGCAAATTCGTGCTCGGCATCTGCAACGGGTTCCAGATTCTGACCGAAGCGGGGCTGCTGCCAGGTGCACTGCGCCGTAATATGTCCATGAAGTTCCGCTGTCATGACACGGTGCTTAAGGTCGTTAATAACACAACCCCGTTTACGGTTGATTATGCGAAGGATGAAGAAATTGTTATTCCGATCGCACATGGCGAAGGCAATTATTACTGTGATGAAGAGACTTTGGCATCGCTCAAAGCAAACAATCAGATCGTATTCACATACAAGGGCAACCCTAACGGCTCGGTAGCCGATATTGCGGGGATTAGCAACGTCGCAGGCAATGTAGTAGGCATGATGCCTCACCCGGAACGCGCTGCGAACAGCCTGCTGGGTTCGGAAGACGGCAAACGGATGTTTACATCCATTCTCAAGACATGGAGGGATCGTTATGACGCAGCAAGTATCCGCTAAGGAGCCGACCGCAGAGCAAATCGCGGAGCAGAAAATCTACAGTCAATTCGGAGTATCGGACAGCGAATATGAGCTCATCACTTCTTTCATGGGGCGCAAGCCTAACTATACCGAAATCGGCGTATTCAGCGTAATGTGGTCCGAGCACTGCGCTTATAAGAACTCTAAGCCGCTCCTTGGACGTTTCCCGACAAGCGGTCCGCGTGTACTGATGGGTCCGGGCGAAGGTGCGGGCATCGTGGATATTGGAGACAACCAGGCAGTTGTGTTCAAAATCGAAAGTCATAACCATCCTTCGGCTGTTGAGCCTTATCAGGGCGCGGCGACAGGGGTGGGCGGGATTATCCGCGATATTTTCTCCATGGGTGCAAGACCGGTAGCCCTGCTTAACTCCCTGCGTTTCGGGAAGCTTGAGAGCGACCGGGTAAAATATTTATTCGAGCATGTCGTGTCCGGGATCGCCGGCTACGGCAACTGTATCGGAATCCCGACTGTCGGCGGGGAAATTATGTTCGACAACAGCTATGACGGCAATCCGCTGGTTAACGCAATGTGTGTCGGACTGATTGATCATGATAAAATCCAGCGTGGTGTCGCCAAAGGTGTAGGTAACCCCGTGTTCTACGTAGGTCCTCCTACCGGACGCGACGGCATTCACGGCGCTACCTTCGCTTCTGTAGAGCTGAGCGAGGAATCCGAAGCCAAGAAAACAGCGGTTCAAGTCGGCGATCCGTTTATGGAGAAGCTGGTGATGGAATCCTGTCTGGAGCTGATCGACAGCGGCATCGTGCTTGGTATTCAGGACATGGGTGCAGCAGGCTTAACCTGTTCCAGTGCTGAGATGGCCAGCAAAGCAGGTAACGGGTTGGAGCTGTATCTGGATCAAGTGCCGCAGCGTGAAGAAGGCATGACGCCTTATGAAATGATGCTGTCCGAATCCCAGGAGCGGATGCTGTTCGTGGTTGAGCCTAAGGATGAAGCGCAGGCACAGGAGATTTTTGACCGCTGGGGCGTGATCTGCCGCAAAGTGGGCAAGGTAACGGATGACGGCCGCCTGAAGCTGTTCCATCATGGTGAGGTTGTCGGCGATATGCCGGTAACTGCGCTGGTAGATGAATGCCCAATCTACAAGAAGCCTTCGGCAGTTCCGGCTTATTATGAAGAGAATGCAAACGTAGATACCCTCCGTTATGAAGAAGTTACTGATCTCGGCGGTGCACTGCGCACGGTACTGGCTTCGCCTACAGTGGCAAGCAAAGCCTGGGTCTATAACCAATACGATTATATGGTCCGTACCAGCACGGCGGTTCGTCCGGGCTCCGATGCGGCAGTGGTTACGATCCACGGCACACGCAAAGGCCTGGCAATGACTACAGACTGTAACGGACGTTATGTCTATCTGGACCCTGAAGTCGGCGGACGCATCGCGGTAAGTGAAGCGGCCCGCAACATTGTCTGCTCCGGCGCTAAGCCGCTGGCGATTACGGACAACCTCAACTTTGGCAGCCCGGAGAAGCCGGAGATTTTCTGGCAGATGGAACGTGCCGTAGATGGTATGGCTGAAGCCTGCCGTGTGCTCGATACGCCGGTTATCGGCGGTAACGTCAGCTTGTATAACGAAAATGCTGCCGGCGCCATCTATCCGACCCCGGTTGTCGGTATGGTGGGTCTGGTTGAAGATACGGATCACATTACGACTCAAGCCTTCAAACAGGAAGGCGATGCCATTCTGCTGCTTGGCGTAACCAAAGCAGAGCTTGGCGGCAGTGAATTCCAATATGCCGTGCACGGTCTGACAGAAGGCCGTCCGCCGGCACTGGATTTGGCTACGGAACAGAAGCTGCTAGACGCAGTGCTCGGTACGATCCGCAGCGGTCTGGTCCGCTCGGCGCATGACCTGTCTGAAGGCGGCTTGGCAGCAGCACTGGCCGAGAGCTGCATCAGCGGCGGTATCGGTGCTAATGTGGAGCTGTCCGCTGGCGGACTGCGTCCGGATGTGGCGCTGTTCAGCGAAAGCCAATCCCGCATTGTGCTGACAGCAGCACCTGACCGGGCAGAAGAATTGAAAGCAGCCGTTGCTGCTTACGGCGTACCGGTGGAAATTATCGGAACGGTCGGCGGTGACAGACTGCGCGTATCCTTGGACGGTGCATCTGCACTGGATGAGGCTGTATCAGAACTCAAATCCGTTTGGGAGGATGCTATTCCATGTCTTATGAAGTAAAGACCGGGAACAAGCAGGAGACCCCCATCCTGTGGACCGGCGACTTTTACAATGAAGGAACGGGCTCGGGAGATATTTTTGACACGTTAAAAGAAGAATGCGGCGTCTTCGGGGTCTTTGGACACCCGGAGGCTGCATCCATGTCTTATTATGGACTGCATGCCCTGCAGCACCGTGGTGAAGAGAGTGCGGGCATCTGCGTAGCGGATGGCCGTGATTTCAACTATCACCGCGGTATGGGCCTTGTTAAGGAAGTCTTCGACAAGGACAAAATCGCTTCGCTGGTCGGCGACATGTCCATTGGACATGTGCGTTATTCCACCAGCGGGGACAGCCGGCTGACTAATGCGCAGCCGCTGGTCTTCAAGTACCGCGACGGCGATCTGGCGATTGCCACTAACGGCAATATCGTGAATGAGCCGCTGATCCGCAAGCAGCTTGAAATGAGCGGCTCCATCTTCCAGACCACCAGTGACACCGAGGTGCTCGCGCATCTGATTGCGCGTTCGCCGAAGGATTTTGTCGAAGCAGCTAAGGATGCGCTGCGTCAGCTCGTCGGCGGCTTCGCGTTCCTGCTGATGACTAACGACAAGCTGATCGTCGCCTCTGACCCGCACGGGCTGCGCCCGCTGGTGATGGGCCGCCTCGGTGAAGCGTATGTCTTCGCTTCGGAGTCGTGCGCGCTTGAAGTCATCGGGGCCACGCTGGTCCGTGATATCGAACCGGGCGAGCTGCTGGTGCTGGACAAGAACGGATTCCTGGAAGACCGTTTCACAGAACCTAAGCGCAAAGCACTGTGTGCGATGGAATATATCTATTTTGCTCGTCCTGACAGTGATCTCAACGGCTCCAACCTCCATTCCGCCCGCAAGCGGATGGGCAGCCGCATGGCACTGGAATCCTTTGTGGATGCGGATATTGTAACCGGTGTGCCGGATTCCAGTATCTCTGCGGCGATCGGCTACGCCGAGCAGACCGGTATCCCGTATGAGCTTGGGCTGATCAAGAATAAATATACCGGCCGGACCTTTATCCAGCCGAGCCAGGAGCTGCGCGAGCAGGGTGTTAAGATGAAGCTCAGCGCTGTGCGCCGCGTTGTCGAAGGCCAGCGTGTCGTCATGATCGACGATTCCATCGTCCGCGGTACGACCTCACGACGGATCGTTAATCTGCTGCGCGAAGCCGGAGCGCTTGAAGTGCATGTGCGGATCACCTCGCCGCCGTTCAAGAATCCGTGCTTCTACGGTATCGATACTCCGGACCGCCGTGAGCTGATCGCGTCTTACAAGACTATTCAAGAGATGTGCGAAGAGATTAACGCTGACTCGCTGTCATTCCTCTCACCAGAGGGACTGATCCAGTCCATCGGTGGCTACAGCAGCGAAGAGTATAAGGGTGGCCTATGCCTCTCCTGCTTCGATAACGATTACCCGACGCAGGTGGATTTCGGCGGGGAAGAGAAGGACGGCTGTTCCTGCTAGAAGGTAGGCATGCTCTCGCGAAGCGAGGCGCTTGGCTTCGCCAAGAGCGCCGAGCCACTGCCCCTGTGCAAGGCGCGAACTTCGGCTTGCGGCCGGGTTGTCCAGGTGGTTGGAAGCCATGGAGAGGAAGTTTGGAACTGTAGGAGCGTAGCGTTCGCCTTTATATTTGGATTTCTACCGCTGCCAGCGGTTTCAATCAGGAAATCCAAATATAACAGCGACCGGAAGTCCAAACATTCCTTGTAATGGCGCCCCATTAACCACCAGAGAATCCCTGCAGCCCCGAGACAGCGCTCTAAACTAATTAAAATGAGGTGTCCAAAAGTGTCGGAAGCTTATAAAAACGCCGGAGTGGATATTGCGGCTGGCAATGAAGCGGTAGAACGCATGAAGAAGCATGTGAAGCGCACATACCGTCCGGAGGTCATGACAGAGCTTGGCGGATTCGGCGCACTGTTCGGTCTTAATAAAGATAAATACGAAGAGCCGGTGCTGGTATCGGGAACCGATGGTGTCGGCACCAAGCTCAAGCTCGCGTTCGCGGCAGACCGCCATGACACGATTGGCATCGACGCTGTAGCGATGTGTGTCAACGACATCGTGGTACAAGGTGCAGAGCCGCTCTTTTTCCTGGACTATCTGGCTTGCGACAAAGTCGTGCCGGAGAAGATCGAAGCTATCGTGGCCGGAATTGCTGAAGGCTGCCATCAGGCAGGCTGCGCGTTAATTGGCGGCGAAACAGCTGAAATGCCGGGCATGTATGCTGCGGGTGAGTACGATATCGCCGGCTTTACGGTGGGTGTGGCTGATAAAGCCAAGCTCGTTACCGGTGCAGATATTGCACCTGGCGATACGGTAATTGGCCTCGCTTCCAGCGGGATACACAGCAACGGCTTCTCGCTGGTGCGCAAGCTTTTACTGGAACAAGCCGGCTACGACCTGAATGATGTCATTCCTGAGCTGGGCGCTCCGCTTGTGGATGTACTGCTTGCTCCGACCAAAATCTACGTCAAACCGCTTCTGGCACTGCTGGAGCAGCTTACGGTCAAAGGCATGGCGCATATTACCGGCGGCGGCTTCATCGAGAATATTCCGCGGATGCTGCCGGATAATGTGAACGTGGAGATCAACTATGGCTCCTGGCCGATTCAGCCAGTGTTCGGCTTGATGCAGAGCAAAGGCAGTGTAAGCAACCGGGATATGTTCACTACTTTTAATATGGGTATCGGCCTTGTCCTGGTTGTTCCTGCAGCGGATGGGGAACGTGCGCTTGAGCTGCTGAAGGCTAGCGGTGAAGAGGCTTATTTGATCGGCACCGTTACAGAAGGGGAACGTATCGTTACCTTTACGGGAGCTGAAGTGTGATGCAGAGCAGCCGGATCGCTGTGTTTGCCTCCGGGCAGGGCAGCAATTTTGCCGCACTGATAGAGGCGCAGAGAGCAGGACAGCTTGGCGGGGGCAGCATTGAGCTGCTGGTCTCCGACCGGCCGGAGGCGTTTGTGGCCCAAAGGGCGGAGGCTGCAGGCGTTCCCGCCCTCCTGCTGCGGCCGAAGGAATTCGGAAGCCGTGAGCTCTATGAGGCGGAGATCGTTGCCGAGCTGAAGCGCCGGGACATCGGGCTAATTGTACTCGCCGGATATATGCGGCTGATTACCCCGGTGCTGCTGCAGCCGTACGCCGGCCGGATTATCAACATTCATCCTTCGCTGCTGCCGGCCTTTGCCGGGAAAGACGCGATTGGACAGGCACTGGATTACGGGGTAAAGCTTACAGGAGTGACGGTGCATTTTGTCGACGGAGGCATGGATACCGGACCGGTTATTGCCCAGCGCAGTGTTGAGATAGAAGAGGGAGATACGGCCGAGTCGCTGGCGGAGCGGATTCATCAGGTGGAGTACGAGCTGTATCCCGAGGTCGTGGGTGCTTTTGCCGCCGGGAAGGTAGAACTGCACGGAAGACACGTTATTGTCCGTCAGTAGGTTTACCATAGGTGGAAAGGGCTTTGCAGGGACACTTAACTGAACTTATTGTCTTATAACTGCAGCTTTTTTCGACACTCTGCACATCATCCGCGGGTTCTGATATTTCTCGGGAAATATTGCACAAACATTTAGTTGTTGTCGGTTGACGGCTGTAGTGTCGATTATAGACCATTACAGTGTCGTATATATAACAAGAGGCTCTAGTCAATAATACTAATCTAGCATCATCCGGAGGAGGACTATTCAAGTGAGTATCAAAAGAGCGCTGGTCAGCGTATCGGACAAACAGGGCATCGTGGATTTTTGCCGCGAGTTGTCTGCACTAGGCGTAGAAATTATCTCTACAGGCGGCACTAGCACACTTTTGGCTAAAGAAGGCGTACCGGTTATCGGTATTTCCGATGTAACAGGCTTCCCCGAAATCATGGACGGACGCGTCAAAACGCTGCATCCTGCTGTACATAGCGGCCTGCTTGCGGTTCGTGACAATGAGGAGCACACACGGCAGATGACCGAGCTTGGCCTTGACTACATTGATCTGGTAGTGGTTAATCTGTATCCGTTCGCGGAGACTATTGCCAAACCGGATGTATCGTACGAGGAAGCGATCGAGAATATCGATATCGGCGGACCGACGATGCTGCGTTCAGCGGCGAAGAACCATGCCTTTGTCAGTGTGGTTGTGGATGCGGCTGATTATGCTAATGTGCTTGAAGAAGTGCGTGCAGGCGGGGATACAACGCTTGAAACCCGCAAACGTCTTGCAGCAAAAGTGTTCCGCCATACGGCGGCTTACGATGCCCTGATTGCCGATTATCTGGCTAATGTGACCGGTGAACCGCTGCCTGAGCGCTATACAGTGACTTATGAGAAGATCCAGGATCTGCGTTACGGGGAGAACCCGCATCAGAAGGCAGCATTCTACCGCAAGCCTCTGGCGGCGCAGGATACGCTGACCGCTGCCGAGCAGCTGCACGGCAAGGAACTGTCCTATAACAATATCAATGATGCCAACGCGGCGCTGCAGATCGTTAAGGAATTCGAAGAGCCTGCGGTTGTGGCCATTAAGCATATGAATCCATGCGGCGTAGGCGTGGGAACAAGTGTATATGAGGCTTATCAAAAAGCTTACAACGCTGATCCGACCTCGATCTTCGGCGGAATTGTTGCCGCGAACCGGATCATTGATGCGGACACTGCCAATCTGCTTAAGGATATTTTCCTGGAAATTGTTCTGGCACCGGGCTTCACTGAAGAAGCGCTGGAAATCCTGACGAAGAAGAAAAATATCCGACTGCTCAAGATCGGTAATCTAAGTGCCGCAGCGGCGCGCAAGAGCAGCTTTGTTGTGACCTCCATTGAGGGCGGGATGGTTGTGCAGGAGAGCGACGTGCACTCCGTGAATCCGGATGACCTGCAGGTCGTTACGGACCGCAAACCTACAGAAGAAGAGCTCAAGCAGCTGCTATTCGGCTGGAAAGTGGTTAAGCATGTGAAATCTAACGCCATTGTACTGGCAGCGGATGATATGACGGTCGGTGTTGGTGCAGGCCAGATGAACCGTGTCGGCTCTGCGAAGATTGCAATTGAACAGGCTGGAGAGAAAGCCAAGGGCGCAGTGCTGGCTTCCGATGCCTTTTTCCCGATGGGCGATACGCTTGAACTTGCTGCAAAAGCAGGAATTACCGCTGTAATTCAGCCGGGCGGGTCGATCAAAGACGAGGAATCGATCAAGGTTGCCAATGCATACGGAATCGCTATGGTCTTCACCGGCGTCCGCCATTTCAAACACTAGAATTACTCGGGGAGGATTTCATTTCAATGGATATTTTAGTGGTCGGCAGCGGCGGCCGGGAGCATGCGATCATCTGGAAGCTGTCCCAAAGCCCCTCAGCCGGTAAAATCTACTGTGCACCCGGCAATGCCGGGATTGCCCAGCTGGCGGAATGTGTGCCGATCGGTGTATTTGAGTTCGATAAGCTGACTGCATTTGCCAAAGAGCGTGAAGTAGGACTTGCGGTCATCGGTCCCGATGATCCGCTGGCGGCAGGAATTGTCGATGCGTTCGAAGCGCAGAACATTCCAGTCTTCGGTCCGCGCAAGAATGCGGCTGAAATTGAAGGCAGCAAAACGTTCATGAAGGATCTGCTCCACAAATATCATATTCCGACAGCAGCCTACGAGAAGTTCAGCGATTATGAAGCTGCGCTTGCCTATTTGCGCGGGCAGGGACTGCCGATTGTTATCAAGGCCGATGGCCTGGCTGCCGGCAAAGGGGTTACTGTTGCGTATTCGCGCGAGGAAGCCGAGCAGGCGCTGCGTGATATTATGGTGGCCAAGGTGTTCGGCGAAGCAGGCGCCCAGGTCGTGATTGAAGAGTTTCTGGCAGGACAGGAAATGTCGATTCTCGCTTTTGTCGACGGGGAGACCGTTCGCCCGATGGCGGCTGCGCAGGATCACAAGCCAATATTCGACGGTGATAAGGGGCCTAATACAGGCGGTATGGGGACTTATTCCCCCCTGCCGCATATTGATGAAGCCATAATCCGTGAGGCGGTCGAGACGATTATTGAGCCTACGGCCAAAGCCATGGTAGCGGAAGGCCGTTCCTTCAGCGGCGTGCTGTTCGCAGGCCTGATGATTTCACCGGACGGCAAGCCGAAGACGATCGAGTTCAATGCGCGATTCGGCGATCCGGAGACACAGGTTGTGCTGCCGCGGCTGCGGAGCGATCTGCTGGAGATCTTTTTGGCGGTAGCTGAGGGCAGACTTGCAGATATCGACATTGAATGGAGCGATGAGGCGGCTGTCTGCGTGGTCCTGGCCTCCCAGGGTTATCCGGGGACTTATCCGAAGGGTGTACCGATTACCGGTCTTGCGGATGCCGGAGACGGGCTCGTATTCCATGCAGGAACGGCGCGGGATGAGGAAGGGCGCTGGATCACGAACGGCGGACGTGTACTTGGTGTGGTAGGCAGGGGGGCGAATATTGCCGAAGCCCGCAATGCAGCATACGCAAGCGCGGATAAGATTCAGTTCGCAGGAAAGCAGAACCGCAGTGATATTGCCATGAAGGCGCTGATCTGAGGATAAAGAACTGCAACCTAGCAAATTTTTACGCTATTAGTCCCAAAAAAGGACTGACAAGTGATAGAAGAAGTGCTATAATACAACACGTACGGGGGAAAATGTGCGGATATATACAGATAAAGGGTCTTTCCTTTCATGGAAAGGCCTTTTTTAAATCAGTTTTTTACGTATGGCGTGCCTGCTGTCTTATATAGAATGCCTCGTGCCGGGAAATGATACTTATAGTGCAAAAGTAGCGATGCGCTTATGCGAATGGCTAGCCACAGATTTAAGGGGGAATCACTTTTGAGTAAGGTTGGAAGAAATGACTTATGCCCATGCGGAAGCGGGAAAAAATACAAAAGATGCTGCCTGGGTAAAGAAACGTCAGCGGTGGAGTCCATACTGCGGCTCGTAACAACGGAAGAGGCGGCAGCCCGCGAGGCTGTAGTGGCTGAACCAGAGGCGATGCCAGCGGCTCCAGAAGCGGTCGTCCGGCCTGAAAGCAAGCTTACGCTGACCAAGCTGAAAAAAATGGTAGCACGTGAGCTGAAATGGGAGCATCCGGCCCATGAACAGCTGGCATTGCAGCTGATTGAGAGCATGAGGGAGCAGTACGAGCGGGAACTGATTTTTGAAGCATTGGTTCTCTGGAACGGCTTCTCCCGCCAGACCAAACCTGCGGTGAAGAAATCAGGCTCGTTCTGCGCGGCCATTGAATATATATTATCCGAGGAATACGGCTTCACTCTGACCCAGACTGGGCTGGCCGAAAAGTATGAGGTTACCACGGCAACCATCTCCCGTAAGGTGAAGGAAATACTCAACTATATAGAGGAATACGGCATGGGCGGAGAATCGGATGAACTGCTCGTCCTTAACGGCCCGGGCACGCCCAGAGAAAAGTCGCAAATGCTGCTGCATAAATCCATGGAAGCCACCTCTGTGAAGCGGCGGATTCAGCTGGCGGAAGCGGCACTGGAGATTTATCCGGATAACTCCGATGCCTACCTGATCCTCGCCGAGGAGTCAGAGAATGAGCAGGAGGCACGGGCTTTGCTGAAAGCAGGGATCGCTGCCGGCGGACGTGAGCTGGGTGAGGATTTTTTTGCGAAGAATAAAGGCCATTTCTGGGGTCTTCATGAAACCCGTCCTTATATCCGTATATGCAAGAGCTATGCCGAATCCTGCTGGTTTGGCGGAAAAGCGGAAGAAGCGGCACAGACGCTGGAGCATATTCTGGAGCTTAATCCCGATGACAATACCGGAGCGCGTTATTTGCTGGCTGCGGTGTACCTCTACAGCAATCAGCTGAAAGAGGCGGAGCAGGTGCTTAAGAAATACGGCAAGGAGGATGCCGCTGCGGCTTTTGCCTATGACCGGATTGTCCTGGAGTATAAAAAGAACGGAATCACCTCCCAGCTCAAAATGCTCTACCGTGTAGCGCGCGGAGTGAACAAGCATGTGCCTGATTATTTACTGGGTGTGAAACGGCTGCCGCATAATCTTCCGGATTTTGTCGGCATGGGTGACTCCAATGAAGCGATTGAATACGTCATTATGCATTCCCGTTTATGGGCAAGTGTGCCGGATTTATTAAAATGGATGCTGAAGCAATAGAAATGTAGAGCTGCCGGGAAATCCCGGCAGCTTTTTTGTGTGTCCTAATACATAGGTTTTATCAACATAGTAGGACAAAAGTTTTATTATATAATATGCTGCAAAAAAATGGGGAAAAAGAGAAAAAAAACTGTTGACGAGCCTGAAGTAATTGGCTATATTTGTAATATATTAGAAAATGTTATCAGTTATCAGCGAAGAAGCAGAGGATACTGCATGTACTGCCGATGTTCCTTTTAGGGGGTGGTTAATTGAACTACACAACCACGATTCGCAGCGAGCTGGAAGATTTCATAGAACGGGAAGGCTTGAATCTCAGTCAACTGGGCAGGAAGGCAGGCCTGAATGCCGGCACCGTCAGCTCCATTCTGAAAGGAAACAGGATTATGGCGGTTGACCAGCTGGACAGGATGACTAAGGTTCTGAACCTGCCGGAAGGTTATTACTATGAGCAGTATATTCAGGAGTGTATCGTAGAGACTGTACCTAACTGGCGCAGGATCAGGCCGTTTCTTTTCCGCTGTGCGGAGCTGGACAGTCTGGATTGCATCCGCCGGTCAGTGCAGCTGCTGCTCGACAACTTGACTTATTCGCCGCTGCTGTTTGAAGTTGCAGAAGAGTTCCTCACTGCGGGCAAACATAAGGCTGCTATTATTCTCTATGAAAGCGTTGCCGCAAGTGAACGAAGGCAGCATTCGGAGCGTCTCGCCTTTTGCCAGTACCGGCTGTTTACGCTTCGCTTAGGTGATAATCAGGAGCGCAATCTTCAGGCAGCCATACAATTTGAACCTTTTGTGGACAGGCTGGATGAAACGGATCAACTCGATGCCTTGAGGGAGTTAGCTAATACATACAAGTCATTACAACGTTGGGATAAGGTTGACGAAATCGCAGAAGAACTGGGGAATAAAGCAAAAATACAGCTGCAGTTGCCCTCTAAGCTTGTACATAGGAGAGGGGAAGCGAAAAAGAAACTGAAAAGACCGCTCTTTGTCTATTTAACATTTTCATATCTTTTGCGCGGCGGTGTTTGTGATGCGAGAGGTGCTTATGAAGAAGCGCTTCAATATGCATATAAATATGCCGATTTAAGCTGGGTGAAGGACGAGGATGAAGAAACTCAGAAGTGGGTTAAGCTGTTTAAGGGTTGGGCCAAAGCAAATATTTTCGTCTATAAGCTCAGGATTGGGCACGAAAGTGTCATATCTGACTATGCAGAATTCATTGATCATAATGAGGATGAGTTGCTGATAGGGATCCATAATATAGCAAGTGCTGCTAATAAATTTGATTTTGATATAGATCCTATTCTTGAGAAGTATAAGTCACGAATTTTGGCCTATGCAACGCCGCAACCGGAATCCATAGGTATGTACACGCATCAGATTATAGCTGAAGAGTCTACACTATGCTTTTACGAATTAGCTTATTATTATTTATCCAGAAAGGCTTTCCCAGAAGGCTTTAAATACCTTCTTGCTGGTTTAGTGAAAGCTAATTTCATCAATAAAGATACACGTATTCTTTCATTTGTACGATTGTTTGAAAAATTCCGGGATTACGCAACTTTTGATATACAACGCAATTATCAAAATTTAATGAAAAGGGAGATTGGTAAACATGAAAAGAAAAGTGGCGGCATTGTTAGTGGCAAGTAGTTTGTTGTTGGCAGCTGTGGTTCCTGCAGTATCTGCAAGCAGTATTGTCCCTTCAGGTCTTCATGGTGGGTGCTAATTCTTACTAATTCATCCTTAGCTCAACTTTCAAGGACCAGCCCCCGGCTGGTCTTTTTCTTTTCACAATTCTTAATATTTATCTGAAAAAAATTTCACGTGGAGAAAGGCATAGTCTTTTACAATACTATAAAAAGGAGGGATAAAAGGTGAAAGAGTCAGAGATTCTCAAGCAAAGTATCGAACAAGCCCGGCACAACTTAAATAAGCTCGAAGAGAAATTTTACCTGGGCCATCCCGCCGTGCTCCATCAATCGATGGTACTCGACGAACTTATAAATGAATACAACCGGCATTACTTCAAGGAGTTAATGGGCACCCTGCACACCAATGAACCTGCGGGCGAGGGGCTATGGCCGGCTCAATCGCTGCGGCTGCGTTATATCTGAACGACTCCACTCTCAGAAGTATCATAGAGCAGTACCTGTACGTGGTTGCGGCAAAACGCTTGCACAACATTTGAATTGATCTCTGCCGCATCCGCATCCTCTTTTTGCGATTCCCCTGCTTTTATTCTGCCGAGTACTCCATCTTTCTTGAACGCTATACTTCCTCTAATGATATTAAACCTGACACCAAACTCATCATTAACCCCGGTTTTACCGATAATTAAGCTAATAAATGAAAGTTTACTGATAAAAATGTTTATTTAATTCGCTTTTTTCTGAAAAAAGCTGACATGGACACAGTTTTTTCACAGCTCGATGCAAAACGTTAAAGGGATAAAGAGTTTTTTTGCAGAAATAAGCAGAAATAAGTCGAAAGCATAGCAGTATACAGAAGAGAGTACTATCGGCTCATATTTATAAAAGGTGGGGAGCCCTATGGCACTAAGGAAAATCAAGGAAGAGATAAGCAAGAAAGGGCAGAAGCCTGAGCTGAAGGCAGTGGATGGGGCAGCCCTGCTTCCACCTGCGGACCGGTCTAAGGAGAACGCTAAGCCGCGCTCATGGAAGCCGTCGATTGGGGCAGTCCGTAATATGGGGATTCGCGGCAAGCTGTTTTTGTCCGTGATTTTGTCTGTTGTGGCTATTTTCGTTATTGTAGCGGTAGTTATTTATAGCAATGCCAAACAGATTATCGTGGATGATCTGCACAGTTCCCTTTCTTACGAGAAGGAGAAAATCAGTGTGAAGGTGGGTGAACTGCTTCAGCCCGCTTCAGACAGCGTGGAATTGCTGAATGCGAACGCCTATGTCCGCAACTTCATCGCACAGGTGGATTCTGCGGATACGGTCAAGACCACTGAGGGGTACAGCGAATTAATTCAGACGCTTAACCTGATTAAGGATAGCAACAAGAATCTGCTCAATGTATATATCGGCCTGGATGCGGTGAATAAGGTCATTACCCAGGATGAGTTCGAGCCTCCGGCAGACTTCAATATGAAGGAACGCGGCTGGTATGCTACCACGGTCCAGAACAACAAGCTGACGGTGACGGATCCCTACATTGATGCTGGTTCAGGGAAAATGGTTGTCAGTGTTACAGCGCCGATCCTGAATGACGCCGGCAAGCTGATCGGGGTGGCCGGGGCGGATATCTCAACGGAGCAGATTATCCAGGCGCTGAGCGCTTTTAATTACAACGGCAGCGGATTTGCCATATTGATCGATAAGACGGGGACGTTTATCTATCATCCCGACACTGATAATATCCTGCTGCAGAAAATGAGCGATCTTGGAGCAGACTGGAAGGCTGTCGGCGAAAAAATGGTTCAGTGGGGCGCGAATGTGATCCTGACGGATATCGACGGCAAAGCCAGCTATGTCTCCTATGCGCCAGCGGTGGACAAACAGTGGTCCGTTGCACTAATGGTTCCCCAGAAGAATGCTGAGAAGGAACTGCAGACGTTTAAGCTGATATTCTTCCTGTCGATTATTATTTCTGTTGTAGTGATGTTAGTACTGCTCTATTTGGTCTCGGGCAGTATTCTGAAGCAGATTCCCATTCTGACAGCAGCGTTCCAGAAAGCCATGATGGGGGATCTGTCAGCGCGGGCCAGTGTTACGGCGAAAGATGAAATTGGTGTGCTGGCGGAGGGGTTTAACGATATGATTTCTTCTCAGCAGAGATTGATACAGGACATTAAGCTGAGCTCACACAGTATCTCGGAGGCACTGGACAACACCGAGAAGAATGTATTTGTACTCGACGGGAGTATTTCGGAAATCTCGGCGATAACCGAGGAGTTGTCGGCCGGGATGCAGCAGACGGCAGCTACTATGCAGGAAATGAACGCCAGCACGAATGAAATCGAGTCTGCGATCAGCGGCATTGCCCGTAAAGCCCAGGAAGGCGCCGAGGCGGCCGGACAGATCAATGAACGTGCTGATAAGCTGAAGGAAGCTGCTATCCGGTCCAGGCAGCAAGCGGATGTGGTATACGGGCAGAGCGAGGAGAAGCTGCGTAGTGCGATAGAGCAGGCGGGGTCCATCTCACAGATCACGGCCTTGTCAGGCGCGATTCTTGAAATTGCCGCGCAGACCAATCTGCTGTCGCTTAATGCATCCATTGAAGCTGCCAGAGCGGGTGATGCAGGCCGGGGCTTCGCCGTTGTAGCTGAGGAGATCCGCAAGCTGGCTGAAACTTCACGCACGACTGTTACGGAGATCCAGGACGTAACCGAATCCGTTGTAAAGGCGGTCTCCAAGCTTGTTGAGGGTGCGGAGAGTATGCTGCGCTTTATGGACAGCCAAGTGCTGAAAGATTACGATTCCATGCAGGAGACCGGTCAGCGGTACAGTGAGGATGCCCGGTACATTGATGAGCTCGTGACGGATTTCAGTGCCACTTCCGAACAGCTTCTCGCCTCTATTCAGAGCATGCTGACAGCGATTGGAGAGACCAGCAGCGCTGCGAACGAAGGGGCAGAAGGGGCCAGCAGCATTGCTGTCCAGGCAGAGCAGATTATCGGTAAATCTGGTGAGATCGTGACGGAGATGGACGAGATTAAGAATAGCTCGGCACTGCTGCAGCAGGCCGTATCCAGATTTAAGGCATAAAGGTTCAAAGTATTTCGTAAGCCAGCTTTGCGGCCAAGGCGCAAAGCTGGTTTTTTATGGGATTACGTGAATACTTATGTTGTATGTTTGCCTGTTGAGTATTGCCTGGAGAGGACAGTTCTTGATAAAATGTCCTTGGAAGAGTATGTTACAAGAAGCGGAAATTATAGATAGAGACAGTGAGGCGAGGAATTGATGAGAGACGGCGAAGACCGGATCGTAGGAATGGAAGATATTGTGCGGGCACACCATGTGCTGCGGGAGGTAATCGTCCGTACGCCGCTTCAGCTGGATGCGGTGCTGTCAGCCAAGTATGACTGCAATGTATACTTGAAGCGCGAAGATTTGCAGATTGTCCGTTCCTTCAAGATTCGTGGCGCATACAATATGATTCGCAGCCTGCCTGCTGAAGATAGAGCCAAGGGTATTGTCTGCGCAAGTGCGGGGAACCATGCACAAGGGGTAGCTTACTCCTGCAAAGCGCTGGGGATTAAAGGGAAAGTCTATATGCCAAGCACGACACCGAACCAGAAGATCAAGCAGGTCCGGCGCTTTGGCGGTGAATTTGTGGAGGTTATTCTCAAGGGGGATACCTTTGATGATGCGTATGAAGAGGCCCTTCAGGCTTGCGTAGATCATAGCATGACCCTGATTCACCCGTTTGATGAACCGCGGATTATTGCCGGTAACGGAACGATTGCCATGGAGGTTATGGAGAGCCTGGACAAGCCGGCGGATTTTGTGTTTGTCACCATTGGCGGCGGCGGTCTGGCAGCAGGCGTAGCCACCTATGTGAAGACCGTAAGTCCTGCGACGAAGGTCATCGGTGTGGAGCCGACAGGGGCAGCTTCCATGAGTGAAGCCCTGCAATGCGGAGAAGTTGTAACCCTGGCGGAGATTAATAAATTTGTAGATGGGGCTGCCGTGAAGCGTGTCGGCGGATTAACCTATGATATTTGTGCCCGTCTTTTGGATGATGTGGTCAAAGTGCCGGAGGGCAAGGCGTGCACGACGATTCTGGAGCTGTACAATGAGAATGCAATTGTTGTTGAACCGGCAGGCTCGCTGCCTATTGCGGCACTCGACATGTACCGGGATCAAATCCGCGGCAAAACAGTGGTCTGTATCGTCAGCGGCGGCAACAATGATATTGACCGGATGCAGGAAATTAAGGAGCGTTCGCTCATTTATGAAGGACTCAAGCATTACTTCATGATCAACTTCCCGCAGCGTGCCGGTGCGCTGAAGGAGTTCCTGGCCGAAGTGCTCGGACCTGATGATGACATTACCCGTTTTGAATATACCAAGAAGAATGATAAAGAGAACGGGCCGGCGCTTGTCGGGATTGAGCTGTTCCAGCGGGAAGATTATGAGCCGCTTATCGAACGGATGAAGCAGAAGGGCGTCGATTATACGGAGATTAACAAGGAACCTAATTTATTTAATATGCTGATCTAAAAAAAAGGCCCGTCTCGGAGAAATTCCGGGGCGGGCCTTTCTGTGTATGCTAAGTCAGTGGGACCTCTTCCTTCAAATACTTCTCTACGCTGGCATCCTGCTTATAGCCGTTCTCTTTTAGCAGCTTCATCAGGCCGTCAAGCTTCTGCAGGAACGGGCTGTTGCCATTATCTTTAGCCAGAATACTGGTGTAGGCCTTCTGTGCCTCCAAATCCATTTCCAGATTGTCATAATGGAAGAGCGGCGTATTGTTCTGTCCGTAAAAGGTATTGGTGACATACACCCGATACAGTGTCTTGACCGCTGTGATCCGGTTAGACTTGGGATAGTGCTGGACGAACTGCTCCTGGTTCAACGCTCTGGCGGCAACCTCGGACCAGCCGATGACCAGTCCGTTATCCTTGGAAGAAGGCAGATCCGACTCCGTAGCCATAATCGTTATATAATCGCGGATGTCACTCATCACGTACACTTTATATTTGCGGTAGGCGGCGTAATCAATGACCGGGAAAAAGGAGCCCTCGGCCGTCTCCAGCTTATACCCGCTCTCCCCGGCAGTTTTCAGTAAGGTGCGCAGGGCAGCGTCCTCTGTACTCTCAGCCAGCTTAGCCATGCTGATCCCTGCTTTGTAAACGGAGGTAAGCTTCCGCTGTACAGAGCTGCCGCTGAATCTGCTCTCCCAGACAGGAAGTGCCGCCTTGTGGAGATTCTCGAGCTTCAGGATCAGAACAGTAGCCTGGTAAGGGCTGACTGCATAGATATTGCTGTTCAAATATTGGATGGCCTGCGGAAGCCTGGCGGAGTCTGCCAGAAGCGGCAAAGCAGCTTTATATACCGCCTGGGCATGGCTGCTGGTACCGGCCGCAGTAGTAAGAGTCTTCCCGGCTCCGGCAGAGGTGTCAGCAGCCGTCCCTTCGGCATGAACGGTTACGCCGGCTCCTTGCAGTCCAAGCGTGAGGGCCAGTGCAGTGATTAGAATACTGTGCTTCTTCATGGAAGTTTCCCCCTGTGTTGTCGGAAGTAGAATAATAAACTTAGGATTTGAAAAATATAAATTTCAGTCCGAGCCCGCCGGCCAGACTTATAATCAGGCTTACCCAGGGTGAGATCGTAATCACCGGGAACAGATTATCGAGGAATATCCCGGCAAAAATCACAACGACAGCCACTGCGACATAGATACCGAGTGCCTTAATATCGAAAGTCTTGGCTTTCGGCGCATCATTCTCTGACAGTGAAGACATCCATCTCACCAGCAGCTCCATAAGCACGATGGAACCCAAGCCTACGACGATCAGTGTAAATACACTAACCTTGCCGAACATATCTGCCGAACCGCCGCTCCACTCCATAAAGAGCCCGGCAATGGCCATTACGCCGAAAAATAGGGTCAGCGCCGTCCACGCAATCATCAGGTAATAGTTCAGTTTGCTGCGTTCAGGCCGCGCTGGAACGCTGTCCATAATATCCTTGAAATAATCCTCCGGATGCTCACCGAAGATTTGCTTGGCGTTTCTGCCTTTGCCCTGTCCCTGCAGCAGCAGTGCCGCCGCTTCCAGCAGCAGCTTCTCCGCACGTACCGGGTCTACCCGGCTTGCCCGCATAGCCAGAATCATATCTTCAAAGTAGGAACGGTTAAACGGGGTCATTTGTTCACGCAAGGCGTTGTTTTCTTTAATCATGGCTTTGACTTTCATAGTATGGATGTAAACCTCCAATAGTGGTTAATCGAGTTAGCCTTTAACCTAGAGTATACGTTTGCGCGGCGGTTGTGTGCAAGGACAACCCTTTCGCTTTGCCATGAATAATCTATTTTGGAAGAGTGAACACTGAAATTGTGATTAGCTTCACAAATATAGCTTAGGAAGGGCAGGTAGCGTTATGGGACATGAGAAGAAAGAAGAGGTAGGTAAATTCATGGGTGACGGCTTCGCACCTGCAGAGACAAACCAAGTGGGAGATTGGGGCAATTCTGACGGCTTCAGTCTGTGGGATTCTGCAGGACAAGATTCGGAGACCGGCTTCGAGGACTGGGAAGGCCGCCAGGAAACCCACGATATGTTTCACAACAGCTACGATTGAGTGAAGTTATGAGAAGGTCCGGCCTCTTTTGCTCCCAAGGAGCAGAAGAGGCTTATTCATGTTCACATTTAGGTGTGTGGATATTGACAATAAGAGCGTAAAACGTATAATAAAGATATTAATCATACTAAAGTAATCGGAATTATAATACTTTGAAATAGCATTACTTTTAGAGGGGGATACAGCAATGGAGCGGAATATTGTAATCCGGCATAACCAGGAAGAACTTACAGCGAGCATACACTATCCATCACGGGAAAAGGGAACCTCCGGACGATGCAAGGACCGGGTGCCTCTGGCGGTCATCTGCCACGGGTTCGTGGGTAACCGGATCGGTGTTGACCGGATTTTTGTTAAGGCTGCGCGTGAGCTGGCCCAGGACGGATATATGGTAATCCGCTTCGACTATGCAGGCTGCGGTGAGAGCAGCGGCAATTACGGCAGTGAGGACATGGAATCGATGATTGCCCAGACCCGGGCAGTCCTGGACTACGGCATCGGCTCAGCGGATGTCGATCCGCAGCGCGTCACCCTGATCGGTCACAGCCTCGGGGGAGCAGTAGCGCTTCTGACAGCCGTCCGTGACCGCCGGGTTAAGAACCTTGTGCTGTGGGCGGCGGTTGGCTATCCGTTCAATGATATTGTGAAGATCGTGGGCAGAGAGGCCTATGACCGGTCTGTCAAAGCCGGCTCTGCCGATTATGCGGGCTATTCCTTTACTCCGGTGTATTTCAACTCCCTTGCGGCGTTCCAGCCTTTTCAGGAGGCCGGCAAATTCAGCGGCGATGTGCTGGTCATTCATGGCACCTCCGATGATGTGATTCCAGTCGATTATGCGTTCCTATACCAGAAGCTGTTCTGGACACGCCCCGAAGGGCGCTGCGACAAAGAAATCATCTTCCAGGGAGATCATACCTTCTCATCCGGACCGGCGCAGGAACAGGTACTGAAACGGACCAAGGACTGGATGAACCAGCAGGAGCATTTACAGCAGGAATGGCAGAACTGGATGATATAACATCCCCGGTATTAAGGTGGCGTCAGCTATAGCAGCCAGCCCCTCTGCCAGAGAAGCTCACTCGCAATCACCGGTAAATAGGGTTAAAATAAAGGGGCAGACCATATACTGGGTTATGGAGGAGGTTGGCTCCCTATGAAATTACCGGCATTTTTTATCGCGCATGGCTCTCCGGTCCTCGCGCTCGAGGATAACGAATATACCCGTTTCCTGGAGCGCCTTGGTCAGGATCTGGGGACGCCCCGGGGCATCGTTGTTTTCTCTGCACACTGGGACAGTCCCGAACAGCTGATTACGGTAGATGCACAGCACGAAACGCAGCATGATTTCTATGGATTTCCGGAAGAAATGTACTCCCTGACCTACCCGGCACCTGGCGATCCAGCGCTTAGCAGCCGGATTTCCGAGCTTTTTAACCAGAGCAATCTCCCGCACCAGCCTGTTCTGGGCCGTGGTCTGGATCATGGCGTTTGGGTCATTCTTAAGAAGATGTTCCCTCAGGCCGACATTCCGGTTGTGGCATTATCAGTGGATTCTCTACGCTCGCCTGAGGAACAGTATACGATCGGGCGGATGCTGGCTCCGCTGCGTGAAGAAGGGATTCTGCTGCTCGGCAGCGGCGGACTCGTACACAATCTGCGCATGCTGAAGCAGGATGATCAGCCCGAATCCTGGGCTCAGGAGTTCGACGCCTGGATCGCCAAAGGACTCGAAAGCTGGGATCTGCCTTCCTTGTTCGCTTATGAGAAGAAGGCGCCGCATGTGCGGGATGCCGTCCCCTCTTATGGAAGAGAGCATTTTGTTCCGCTGTTTTACATTATGGGCACTGCCGATGCCGGCAGGCAGGCGCAGCTGATGATTCAAGCTTACCAGTACGGCACGCTTAGTCTTAATTGTTGGATGGTCGATTAGCATAAATACAATAACCTGAGGATACAGCCGATAAAAAGGCTGTATCCTTTTTATTTGCAGGCTCAAGACAAATAGGCCATGCTGTGATTAAATGGAAGAAACAATTAGGAGGAACAAAACCTGATGCCCCTGAACCGCTATCCTTTCCGGCTGATATCCGGTATTCTGCTTGCTGTCCTGCTGCTCTCCGCCTGCGGGTCAGAGAACCCGGCGCCAGAGTCCGCTCCGACGGCCGTGCCTACCTTGTCTCCGCTCCCAAGCACAATACCGGAGCCTTCACCTACTGCTGAACCGGCAGCACAGCAGGTGTCCGGACTAACCGGCCTTCCCGTGCAGGAGGGCAGTCTGCCGCGTCCGCTCGCCGTCATGATCAACAACGCGCCAGCCGCCCGTCCGCAGTCCGGGGTAAGCGAGGCCGACATCCTGTATGAAGTGCTGGCCGAAGGCGGGATCACCCGGATCATCGGGATATTCCAAAGCCATACAGGAGTGGTCAAAATCGGTCCGATCCGCAGCATCCGCCCTTATCTGATTGATCTCGGCGAGAGCTATGGCGGGGTAACAGTGCATGCCGGTGGCAGTCCGGCAGCTTATGCCATCCTCCAGCGGCAGAAGAAGGAGGATATGGACGAGATCGGCAAGGCCGGTGCTTATTTCTGGCGGGACAAGGAACGCAAAGCGCCGCATAATTTGTACAGCAACGCAGCGAAGCTGCGTGAAGGAGCTGCGAAGCTGGGCTATGCCGAGAGTGTAGAGGTTCCGGGTTACCAGTTCACCGATCCCGACTTCCTGCCGACTGAGGGAGAAGCCGCAGCGGAGCTGAACGTTAATTTTTTGCTCAAAAGCTATACAGTAGGCTATAAATATGATGCGCAGCGCCGAACCTATCTCCGCTCGGTCAACGGTAAGCCGCATCTGGATCTGAATAATAATAGTCCGGTGGAGGCTGCCAATGTCATGGTGATCGGAGCGGATCATAAGGTGCTTGACGATGTAGGCAGACTTCAGGTCGATGTGGAGCTGGGCGGAGAGGCGCTGCTCTTCCAGCGCGGAACAGTCCTGAAGGGCAAATGGGCGCGCAATCCGGGAGATATCATCCGCTTTGTAAAGGCAGACGGCACGGAAGCGCTGATGTACCCCGGGGTGACCCATATACTGATCGTACCGAACAGCCCTTCCTTCAGCAGTCATGTGGAGTATCCGGTTTTGCCAAGCCAGGGCTGATTTTGTCCGGAAAAAAGCGGGTTCAGAGAATGAATTTGTCCATTCCGGGGAATTGTTAATATAGTGTAAAAAAGTTCGGTTCTTTTACTTCTATCCCTTCGGCTGATATGTTAAGATAACAAAGGTTGTCATTCATTTTCAGGCTGCTTACATTTGGAAGACATTCCGTTTTCACGGCAATATTATGTAAAGGGGTTTAAACTAATGAAGTTGAAAAAAAAGGATATTTTCTTTGAGACGCTGGAAAATATGGCGGATACCATTGTTCAGGCGGCAGATTACTTCGCTCAGAATATTACCAGTCTCCGGGATAATGTCGATAATTTCGCTGCGGTGATGAAGAAGTACGAAAACCAATGCGATACCTACACGCACACTGTCATCAAGGAATTGAACAAAACGTTCATCACTCCGCTTGAGCGTGACGACATTATGGATTTGATCACCAGCATGGATGATGTTATGGATGGTCTGGAGGCTTCAGCTTCACGGTTCTATATGTATAACCTGCTGGACGCGGATGAATATATTGTGCAGTTCGCGGAAATCCTCCGCCAGTCTGCCTATGAAATTCAAAAAGCGGTCCATCTGCTCTCCCAGAAAAAGCTGCTCGCGATTCGTGAATATACGATCCGTCTGAATGATCTGGAGAATCAGGGTGACGAGGTACTTCGTATCTGCACCAAAAACCTGTTCGAAACCGTTACAGATCCTATCGAGCTGATTAAGCGCAAAGAGCTTTACGAGCGGTTGGAAACGACCACTGATAAATGTGAAGACGTAGCCAACATGCTGGAATCGATCATCATGCGCAATTCATAAGGGGCTCTAAGATATGGAAACATCATTATTAATGCTCAGTTTTGTTATATTTCTCGCGCTAGCGTTCGATTTCATCAATGGTTTCCATGATACGGCCAACGCCATCGCCACTTCTGTTTCGACACGTGCGCTGAAGCCGCGCACCGCCATTATTATGGCAGCGCTGATGAACTTCATCGGGGCGCTGATGTTTACAGGCGTAGCCAAGAAAATCGGCGGCAGTATCACCGACCCGACGCTGCTTACTAACGGTATAGACATTGTAGCTGCGACCCTGATTGCCGCTATCATCTGGAACCTGATCACCTGGTGGCTCGGTATTCCGTCCTCCTCCTCCCATGCCCTGATCGGTGCTTTGGCCGGTGCGGTCTATATCGGAGCCGGTTCGGACCACATCAAGTGGAGCGGGTTCATCGAGATCGTTGAGGGGCTGGTATTCTCCCCGCTGATCGCCTTTGTGATCGGTTATATCATCATGACGATCCTCAAGTGGGTGTTTGCCAAACGCAGTCCGCATACAGTGAACAAAGGCTTCCGTTCGATGCAGGTACTGACGGCAGCGCTGCAGTCCTTTACACATGGTACCAATGATGCCCAGAAGGCCATGGGGATTATCACCTTTGCGCTGGTAACCTCGGGACATCTGGAGTCAATGGAAGTTCCGCTGTGGGTTAAAATCGCCGCCGCAACTTCTATGGCCCTCGGGACCTCGATTGGCGGATGGAAGATCATTAAAACGATGGGCACCAAGATATTCAAGATTGAACCGATCAACGGTTTTGCCGCAGATATCTCTGCTGCATCGGTCATTTTCTCAGCTACCCTGCTGCATTTGCCTGTAAGCTCCACGCATGCCATTACATCGGCCATTCTCGGTGTAGGTTCAGCCAAGCGGTTCTCTGCTGTGAAATGGGGAGTAGCCGGCCGGATTATCATTACCTGGTTTATTACCATTCCAATCAGCGCAGTGCTGGCAGGAATCATCTTTAAGATTTTCTTCTAGAGCATCGTAACTAAGATGTTAGAGGCCAAGGACGGCTGCTGACATCTTTTTTTGTTGTATAACAGGAATTCCATAGATTGGGCTGAGGACACCGAAAGGTGTCTTTTTTGCTTATTTACAAGAGAGAAACGTCACTAAAAGTTACATGTATTTGATAAAAAACATTAATTGGGGCAAAAAGAAAATGAAATACATCACTTTCTGAAAAGAAAATGACATGTTTTTTTGAAAAACAGAGTAGGATTATATAGTTTTCGGTAGTCTCTACAGTAAGGTGTGTTTTAAGTGTTACCATAGCTGACAGAGAGCAGCTTAAGAAAGCTTATAACTAGAAGTGTGTAAAGGAGGCCTGTCGTTGATCGACTTTCATCAGGTAGAGAAACATTACGGACAATTTCATGTGCTGAAAACCATCGACCTTCATGTACAGGAAGGGGAAGTGGTTGTCGTAGTCGGCCCTTCCGGGTCCGGCAAAAGCACCATGCTGCGCTGCATCAACCGGCTGGAGACGATAACCAGCGGCGGACTGACTGTTGATGGAATAACGGTTAATGAGCGCAAAACAGATATCAACAAGCTGCGCAAGGAGATCGGAATGGTGTTTCAGCATTTCAATCTGTATCCGCACAAAAAGGTGATCGACAATATTACATTGGCACCAATCAAGGTGCTGGGACTAAGCAAGACAGAAGCAGAAAAGACAGCGATGTATTATCTGGAAAAGGTCGGCATTGCTGATAAAGCCCATGCTTATCCTTCCCAGCTGTCCGGCGGGCAGCAGCAGCGTGTAGCTATAGCCCGGGGGCTTGCGATGAAGCCGAAGATTATGCTGTTCGACGAACCGACCTCGGCGCTTGATCCGGAGATGGTCGGCGAGGTGCTCGATGTCATGCGTACGCTGGCTAATGAAGGTATGACCATGGTAGTGGTTACTCATGAGATGGGCTTTGCCAAAGAGGTGGCCGACCGGGTCATCTTCATGGATCAGGGACAAATCGTGGAAGAAGCCGAGCCGGCGCAATTCTTCGCCAGTCCAAAGGAAGAACGGACCCGGACGTTTCTCAGCCGTGTACTAAGTCATTAACCAAATATATAGATTATAAGGAGGAAGAGAAATGAAGATACTTAAAAGCTTCAAATGGTTAAGTGTGCTGATGGTCGCTGCATTATTCGTCATTGCAGGGTGCGGAAATAACAATAATGCCGGGAATAATTCCGCAGCCAGCGGCGGCAATACCGCCGGGGAAGCGGCGGATTCTGCTGCGATCGCTAAGATTAAGGAACGCGGCAAGCTGCTGGTTGGAGTTAAATATGACACCAGATTGTTCGGACTGAAGGATCCTGCCTCCGGCAATGTTGAAGGCTTCGATATCGATATCTCCAAAGCCATTGCCAAACACATTCTGGGTGACGAAAATGCAATTGAGCTGAAGGAAGTCACCTCCAAGACACGTATTCCGATGCTGAATAACGGTGAGATCGATATGGTTGTCGCTACGATGACAATTACCGAGGAACGCAAGAAGGAAGTGGATTTCTCCGACGTGTATTTCCAGGCCGGACAATCGCTGCTCGTGAAGAAAGGCAGCCCGATTACCGGACTTGAAAGTGTAACCAAGGATACCAAGATCCTTGGCTCCAAGGGTGCCACTTCGATCAAGAACATTAAAGAGAAGGTTCCGGGTGTAACGGTACTGGAATTCGATAACTATCAGGATGCTTTCGCAGCCCTGAAGGCAGGTCAAGGGGATGCGCTGACAACCGACGATGCGATTCTGTACGGTATGGCTTCCCAGGATGACGGTTATGAAGTTGTAGGTAAACCGTTCACTGATGAGCCGTACGGCATTGCCGTACAAAAAGGCAACACGGATGTGGTTAAGGCCATTAATGATACACTGGCTGAACTGAAAGCAAACGGCGAATACGATGCCATCTATACCAAATGGATCGGTAAAGCTCCAGCGAAATAAGTGAGAACAGGTCTTGCCCTTATAAGGATTCCAGAAACGGTACCCGGCCCTGTAGAGGACCGGCTCTGCCGTTTCTTCTTGTAAACAGACAGGGCAGGGTAGGAACAAAGTAAGTAAGTCCAACTAATTATCTTGTAGGCAAGGGTAGGTGAGAACGATGGATTTTTCGATATTAACCGGTTATTTCGATCTTTATCTGGAGGGCTTCTGGGGCACGATTCTGTCCAGTGTGCTGGCGCTGATCGGCAGCTTCCTGATCGGAGCGGTAATCGCGGTGTTCCGTATCACCACGGTGAAGGCACTGCGCTGGTTCGGAACGGGATACGTCGAGTTCGTCCGTAATATTCCGCTGCTGCTCGTTGTGTATATTTTCTATTACGGCCCGTCGGCACTGGGTTTTCCGCTCGACGGCTTCAAGGCAGGAACGATAGGTCTGGCCGTGTACACCTCAGCATTTATTGCTGAAGCGATCCGTGCAGGAATTATGGCTGTGCCCAAAGGCCAGATGGAGGCGGCACGTTCGTCCGGACTCAGCTATATCCAAACGATGATGCATGTGATTTTGCCGCAGGCCATTAAGCTGGTCATTCCGCCGCTCGGGAACCAGTTCATTAACCTGATCAAGAACTCTTCCGTGCTGACCATTGTTGCCGGGATGGACCTGATGTATTTCGCAGACAGCATCTCTACAGAGACCTATCGCACATTCGATACTTATATTTTTGTGGCGGTATTCTATCTGGTGCTGACACTGCCGCTCAGTTATGGTATCCGGGTGTGGGAACGCAGACTGCAGCGGAAGTACTAAAGAGTACCAAGAGGGTACACTCCCGTAATGAAGATTTAGGAACACTTTGATAACTAGCACTAAGGAGGGATACTATGGATTTTGCCGGTGCATTTTCCGCCGCTAATTTAGGCTTTTTAATGGACGGCTTCTACCTTACACTGATTGTGGCTTTTGTGTCGATCATTCTGAGCTTTGTGATTGGCGTAATTGTCGGTGTAATCCGCTATGCAGAAGTGCCGGTCCTCTCGCCGGTGATGTTCTTTCTGGTCGAGCTGATCCGTAACTTGCCGCTGCTGCTGATTATTTTCTTCGTCCGTTTCGCGCTGCCTGAGGTAGGAATCAAGATGGGACTGACCACTGCTGCGATTGCCGCACTCACGATCTTTGAGGCTGCGATGATTGCTGAGATTGTACGCGGGGGATTAACGGCCGTTGACAAGGGACAGATCGAAGCCGCACGTTCGTCCGGACTCAGCAGCTTCCAGACGCTGTGGCATATCGTGCTTCCGCAGGGACTGCGTCATATGGTGCCGCCGCTCGTCAGCCAGTTCATTTCACTGCTCAAGGATACCTCACTCGCGACGATCGTCGCCCTGCCGGAATTGATGCATAATGCGAAGATCGTTATGGGGCAGAAGGAAAGCTTCACGATTCCTGTTCTTATGATGGTTGCCGTGCTGTATTTCGCAGTGAATTACCTGCTGTCACTGGTTTCGAGAAGACTTGAGCATAAAACGGCCTGATTTGGCGGAAACCAATACCATAGCATATAAAAGAAGCGGGGGTTATGGTAGTATAGTTGACAACATCTCTTGGCAGGAGCAGTGGGCGATGGGACAATCTATACTTAAATCCAGGGCTTTGCAGATCGCTGTGGTAGCTTTGGGGACAGCAGTGGCCGGGGAATTCAAAATAAATCCGTTTGACGGCGACATCTTCCGGATTGCACTAGGCAGCAGCGCTTTTCTGCTGTTTTTGCTTTTAATGAGGCGGCTGCCTTATATCACTACGGGAATCGCAACCGGTGCCACCGTGTTATTATTCCGCACCGGGATGGATGCTGCAGGCAGCAGCGGAACTTCGTTTCTGCAGAGCCTGAACAGCCATTTCTCAGCGATGGTCTATTATATCGTCTTCGCAGTGCTGATGAGTCTGATCAAAAGCCGGCTGGATACATTCCACCCTCTAGTCCTTGGCGGCGTGGCGGCGCTGATTGATCTGCTGTCGAATGAGATGGAGCTGCTTACCCGGCTGATTGTGCTGGACTCGGCCACCTTCCGGCTGAATGAATGGACGTTTCTGATGGCGATTGCGGTGATCCGCACTTATTTTACAACCGGGGTATACAGCAGTATTTCTGTCAGCCAGATGCGGATTACGCAGCGGGAGCAGAACCGGCGGATGGAGCAGATGCTCGGCTTCGGCTCAGGGCTGTATGGGGAAGTCTTTTATCTGGAGAAATCGATCGGGACGCTGGAGCGTGTGACTTTAAGCAGCTACGATCTTTACCGCAGCCTCAAGGCGGAGGAAGAACTGAGGCCTTACAGCCGCCAGGTGCTTGACATAACCCAGCAGATTCATGAAGTGAAGAAGGATTCGCAGCGTATTCTGGCGGGTCTGGTGAAGCTTGTGGAGCGTGAGGTGACCGGCGATCTGCCGTTGTCTGTGATCATGAAGTTTACGCTCAAGAGCAATGCCAAGTACGCTGAAATGCTGGGCAAGCAAATTCATTTTACACTTATGATGAACTCTGACTATACCACCGCTAGCTACATCCCTCTGTTAACTCTGCTTGGTAATCTAACGGCTAATGCGGTTGAAGTGATAAAAGTTGACGGCAGTGTGTCTCTTGAAGTGTATGAGGATGGGGAGAATACGGTTTTTGCAGTAGCGGACAGCGGCGGTGGGATTCCGGAACGTGACCGTGAGCTGCTGTTCGAGCCGGGCTTTACCACGAAGTTTGATCAGGAGGGCGTTGCGGCTACGGGAATTGGACTGTCGCATGTGAAGGACATTGTGGACTTATTCGGGGGACAACTTACAGTCGATAATGCCTCAAAGCATGGAGGGGCCAGGTTTCAGATTATTATGCCAACGGCAAAGCTGCGGAAGGAGGAGGAATAGGGAATGCCGCTATCTTTCTGTATTGTGGATGACGACGGATCAGCTAGAAGAATGCTGCAGCATATTATTGAGGACAGCGGACTTGGCGAAGTGACCGGTACAGCGGAATGCGGGCAGGACGGAGTGCGTCTGATTCTGGAGGAACGTCCGGATATTGTGCTGATGGATCTGCTGATGCCGGACCAGGACGGGATTGAGACGATTAATTCGCTGCAGGCCCAAGGCTGCCGCTCCAAGTTCGTGATGATCTCGCAGATTGAGAACAGTGATATGGTCGGCCGTGCCTACCGCAGCGGAATCGAGTTCTTCATCCGCAAGCCGATCAATAAAATCGAAGTCGAGTCCGTACTGCATAAAGTGAATGAGCGTTATGCGATTAACCGTTACCTGGATGAGATCAAATTGAGTCTCGGCAAGCTGGAAGGGCTGCAGTTCGGACTGGCGCCGGCAGCGGTGAATAAACGTTCTGTGAAAGAGATTATCCAGCCGATTCTGATGAATATGGGCATGATCTCTGAGGCCGGAAGCCGGGATATCATTCTGATGATGGAGCTTACGGCCGCTAGAGAAGATAACCGGACCCTTCCCCCGCTCAAGGAGTTGTATGAGATGGCCGCGGCCACCTATAAGACTTCTCCTGCTGAAGCAGCCAAAGAGGTCAAAGCGATTGAACAGCGGCTGCGCCGTGCTTTGTCTGCCGGGCTGATGAATCTGGCTTCGATCGGGCTGACCGATTACGGGAATCCGAAGTTTGAGCATTATGCGCCGCTGTATTTCGACTTTGAAGAGGTGCGGCTGAAGATGAAAGAGATCGAGCTGGGCCGGGATTCCGGCAAAGTGAAGGTCAATCTGAAGAAGTTCCTGCAGGTGCTGCATTTGGAGCTGCTGGAAGGCCTGGGCCGCTAATTCTGCGGACGGCAGGGCATGACAATCCGACAACCACTGGAACCGCTGAACAGCGGGCTGGCGGTTATTTTTTTGCAGATGGACAGGGATTTGGGCAGAAGCCGCCGCATGCTGTACAATGGTAAATAAAGCCGCTGCAAGCTTAGAAACAGGATTAAACGGAGGACTCATAGATGATACGTACACTGGCGGTAACACATGAGGGTGAAGTGCTGACAGATCTGCCGCTTCAGAGCATAACGATAGCTGATTATGCCTGGATCTGGGCGGATTTCGCCTCCCCAACACCGGAGGAAACGCTCCTGCTCGACACCTATTTTCATTTTCACCCTCTGGCGATAGAGGATTGCATGCATGTCCTGCAGCGGCCCAAGCTGGATTATTACGAGAATGTGCAGTTTTTAGTGCTGCATGCGCTCAATGAAGTGACGCTGGAGGCGGAGGAAATAGACCTGTTCTTAAACAAAAGCTTCCTCGTCTCCTATCATCACCAGCAGAAATCGGAAATGGATGAAGCCTGGGGGATAGTGCAAGGGGAAATCCACAGCCGTAAAGGCTGGTCCGGAGGCCCGATGGCTGCCGCCTATACCGTGATGGATAAGCTGGTCGACAAATATTTTCCCAGCCTGTACGGTCTGGAAGACGAGCTGGCGGACCTCGAGAGCATGGGCAGCACGGAATCGGTGGAGGAGCTGATGAGCCAGGTGTTCAATGTGCGGGGGCGGCTGCTCAAGCTGCGCCGGACGATTGTTCCGATGCGTGATCTGATGTACCGGATCGTCAATTCGCAGCATGTGCAGAGCAACGGGGAGGAACGGATCTATTTCGGCGATATCTATGATCATCTGCTGAAACTGACCGACATGATTGAGGTCGACCGGGAAATGACCGCCGATCTGCGTGACAGCTATATCTCTCTCAATTCCAACCGGATGAATTCCATAATGAAGACACTCACCGTGATCACGACGGTATTCATGCCGCTGACCCTGATCGCGGGAATCTACGGTATGAACTTCAGAGTGATGCCGGAGCTGGACTGGGCATACGGGTATCCTGTGATCCTGCTGCTGATGCTGCTGCTGGGGATGGGCATGTTCCGGTGGTTCCGGCGGAGCGGCTGGTTTAAGTAGAGCGGAAGAGCCTGCATTAACAAGAAAAAAGCGTGAAACGCCACCGCTAAGTGCGGCGGCGTTTCACGGAGGCAGGAGAAGACTTGCGATTTTTTTTGGGTGGGGATTTACGGCGCTGCGTAGAGGGGCGTCTTTTTTTGCGCGATTTGGGCTTATACAGGGCAGCATCCTCTTCCGCGGCCAGTGCGCCCGAGCCTTTCTTTTTACCGAAGGTGCCCATAACGAGCTTCACCATCGGTGCCATTTGCTGAAAGCCCTGCATCACCTTCTGTACCTTGCCCATAGAGTTTACGATCCCGTCGATACCGCCCATCCGGTCAATAATTCCTTTGAGCTGATCCATATTGGCCAGATTGCCGAGATTCCCGAGATTGAGACCGCCCAGCAGTCCGCCGGCTTTTGGGGCAGCGGCAGCTTCGGTTACGGGTACAGCCAGCGCTGCTTCTGCCGCCTCCGTCCCAAGCGCAGGAAACATTCCGGCTTCCACAGGGGGAGGCGGCTGGACGTATGAACCGATTCCGGGATAGGGCGAATAATTATACGGACCGGCCAGTGAACGTCTATCCCGGCTGGAATGATTGTAGTAATGATTAGGCATAACATCACATTCCTTCGTTAGTGGTTTGCTATACTGTATGTCATAGGCGAACATAAGGTATAGACAAACGCCCGGGTTACCGGGATAGCAGCGGAAAAGGGCGAATGCCCATCAGGCGTAAGCGGAAGTGAAGAAACCGTGTCCATGCTTGATTTTCGGTGCTTATGTAGTACTATAATTAAGGCGGTAAATCCTATAGAGTAGAGGAAGCGGGTTTTCATTTACATAAGATTGTGTGCGCCTGTGGTGGACGGTTGTCCATTGTTTTCGTTCTTTACAGCGTGAAATCGTTAATGCTTGAAAAAACTGCTCCAGTACAATATAGTAGAGGCAAGATAGTCGGTTTAACTTTATATTTTTAATGTTTTAATGTCAGTTTTGTATAATGCTTAATCAGTGAAAATGATGCTGACCAAACTTTTAGGGGATGATCTACGATGCAGCTTAAGAAGCTAAACGATAAAAGTATTGACCAATTATTCGAGGCGATTCTAACACTCAAAAATATGGAAGAATGTTATGTGTTCTTTGACGATCTGTGCACTGTGAACGAAATTCAGTCGCTGTCTCAGCGTCTGGAGGTTGCACGCATGCTCGGCAAAGGCTCTACCTATAACCAGATCGAAGCCGAGACCGGAGCAAGCACAGCGACAATCTCACGGGTTAAGCGCTGCCTGAATTACGGTAATGACGGCTATAAATTAACGCTGGAACGTCTGGGGCGTTAAGACATGAAGCCGGGCGTACTTATTATCAGTCATGGCTCCCGCGACAAGGCCTGGGTTTCTATTGTAGATGAAGCAGTGGGCCATTTATCGCTGGAGGAAGAGCTGCCGGTGGCGGTTTCTTTTCTGGAGCTGGTAGAAGGCCGTTTGATTCAAGATGGTATAAATGAGCTGGAATCTGCAGGGGTCACAGATATTATTGTGATCCCCTTGTTTGTTTCCTCAGGAAGTACGCATGTCGATGAGATAGAGTATGCAATTGGGGCGAAGCCTGCCCCTGAACGCGAGACCGATCTGGAATGCTTCGAGGTGCAGGCTAATGTGCATTACGGCTACCCGGTTGACGATGATCCGGATATTGCCGTAATGCTCTGGGACAAGCTGCGGGAGTTGTCTGTCCAACCGGAGCGGGAGACCATTCTGCTCGTGGGGCATGGCAGCATACATGACGGCTTCCGCCAGCGCTGGGAAGTTGGCATCTCCTCCCTGGCGGAGCGGGTACGCCAGGTCAGCGGAGTGGCGGCGGCAGATTACGGTCTGCTGAACCCCGAGAATGTAAGAGAACGGGCTGAATATTGGATCGGGCAGGGCCATGATGTACTGGTGGCTCCGCTCTTTCTGAGTGAAGGCTATTTCACTAAAGTAGTCATTCCGAAGCGGCTTGAGGGCCTCAAGTATGCTTATTCAGGCAGCACCCTGCTGCCGCATCCGCTGCTGCCGCACTGGATTGAGCAACAGGTGCTCAAGATGCTGGAGAAGCTGCGGGTTCATTAATTGCGGAATTCACACTCCAGGAGTGTTGATTTCTGCCGCTGCCGCATACATATATTTAGATTGCCTGCTGATCACTAGACATTGAACTTAAATGCGGTAGCGTGTATGTCCGAAGATCAATGAGGTTTACGGCTTAATTGTACTTTGTACAATAGAATGCTTACCGATCTGCGGAAAAACGCATTCTGCTGCATTTCGTACAACGGAATATGGAAAGGTGGATTGAAAACGCCTTAATTCCAGAATTCTGCTGCACAAAGTACAATGGATTCCATTTGCGGGCCGATTAAACGGGGATCTGATGCAGAAAGTACAATAGAATATACCCTCACCTTAACATTGGCCGGAAGTCCGAACGTTCCCCGCAATCTGCGTACAATGCCGCGTAGAAAGTAAAAAGGTGCAACTTTTAAAGTGAAATATATTCGCCGGTTAGTCTCCAACATTGCTTGTAGGGTGCTGAATTGGGTATAATCAGTAAGGTTATCTATTATATAAACAGGTGGCGTTCCGGTAATGAAAACTGCGAGATTGATTTATAATCCCACTTCTGGTCGGGAAGAAATGAAAAAGCGACTCGCCGACATTTTGGACCGGCTGGATATAGGCGGCATTGAAGCAACTTGTCATGCTACAACCGGAGAAGGCGATGCTACTGCAGCTGCAGCAGAGGCGGTTGAACGCGGATGTTATGATCTGATCATAGCAGCCGGCGGCGACGGCACGCTGAACGAGGTTATTAACGGTATGGCGGAGAAGCCCAATCTTCCCCCGCTCGGCGTATTGCCGCTGGGTACTACCAATGATTTTGCCCGGGCGATGGGCATTCCGAAGAACTGGGAGGATTCCTGCGATCTGATTCTGCGCCAGGAGTCGCGCCTGATTGACCTCGGCAAAGCCAACGACCGATACTTCATTAATATAGCCGGCGGCGGCCGCCTGACCGAGCTGACATACGAGGTTCCCAGCAGACTCAAGACGATGATGGGACAACTGGCTTATTACCTCAAAGGGATTGAGAAAATGGCCAGCCTGTCACCGCAGGAGCTGTACATCCGCGCGAACGGCCAGGAGCTGATCCATGACGAGTTCATGCTCTTCCTGATCGCCAACACCAACTCCGTCGGCGGCTTCGAGAAGCTGGCCCCGGATGCCCGCATCGACGACGGTCTGTTCGACGTCATTGCCGTCAAGAAATGCAACCTTGCCGAGTTCGTCCGTCTGGTCACGCTGGCCATCCGCGGTGAGCATCTGCAGGACAAAAAAGTCGTGTACTTCCGTACCGATGCGATGGAAGTCACCTCCCCGGGATACGTCCAGCTCAATCTGGACGGGGAACTCGGCGGCACCCTGCCGGGCAAGTTCCAGATCCTGCCGCAGCATCTGCGGATTTTTGCGCAGAATAACTAAGGGTAAGGGAGTTTCGGAGATGCGGCTGATGAGGTCGCATTGTAAGACGTTAACATGACAGAAATGCTCCACTTGATTCGTGCGGTGGCCCGCCCGGGTCGGCTGGAGCTTTTGTATTAGTATTAGAAGAACACGAAAGAAGTGAATATATAGCTATGAGTAAACAACGCAGTGGACGCAGCGCAAGCCGCCGGGAAGGCACGGCACCTGCCGCCGGACTGCCAGTGAATAAGAATGACGAGGTTATGCTCGATATCATCGGCATGACCCATGAAGGTGAAGGGGTAGGCCGCGTAGAAGGCTTTACCCTTTTTGTGTCTGGAGCCCTGCCCGGTGAGAAGGTCCGGGCGAAGGTGCTCAAGACCAAGAAGCAGTATGGCTACGCCAAGCTGCTTGAGCTTGTGCAGGCCAGCGGCGACCGCATCGCGCCGCCATGCCCGATCTACGACCAATGCGGCGGCTGCCAGCTGCAGCATATGGATTACACCGCCCAGCTGGCGTGGAAACGCCAGCTGGTGGTGGACAATCTCCAGCGGATCGGGAAGCTGGAGGTGGCTGGGGCGCCGGGAAGAGGCGCGGAAGCCGGGAGTGGCGATGGTTTGGCAGGGACGGAACGGGTGGCGGCTGAGGGAGAGAGCGTGGCGAGTGGAAGTGCTGCGAGGGCTCAAGCGGAGGGTATCATTGTTCAGCCTACCCTGGGTATGGACGAGCCTTGGCGTTACCGTAACAAGGCCCAAGTACCGATCGGCGTCACCGAAGGCGGACTGGTCGGCGGCTTCTACGCCCGCGGCAGTCACCGGATCGTTGATATGGAGACATGCCTGATTCAGCACGAACATAACGACGACGTCGTTTCAGCGGTGAAACGTATTGGCAGAGAGCTGGGCATCTCCGCCTATAATGAAGAAACTGGACGCGGACTGCTGCGCCATGTCGTCGTGAAGAAAGCCTTCCGCACCGGTGAAATGATGCTCGTCCTCGTAACCAACGGCCGTGACATTCCGCATCTGGACGCCTGGCTCGGCAGCATCCGGGAACAGCTCCCGGATGTAGTCAGCATCTGCCAGAACGTGAACACCCAGCGCACAAATGTCATCTTCGGCAACGAAACCCGTGTCCTGTGGGGCAGAGATGTTATCTATGACTATATCGGTGATGTGCAGTTCGCCATCTCCGCCCGATCATTCTATCAGGTAAACCCGGCACAGACTGAAGTACTATACGGTAAAACTGTAGAATATGCCGGACTGACTGGCAACGAAACGGTTATTGATGCCTATTGCGGTATCGGAACAATCTCGCTGTTCCTGGCGCAGCACGCGGCTAAGGTATACGGAGTGGAGATTGTGCCTGAAGCTATTGAGGATGCCCGGGGAAATGCCCGCCTTAATAATATGAACAACGTAGTGTTCGAGGTTGGCGCGTCCGAGGACGTAATTCCAAACTGGAAAGAGCAAGGCGTCACGCCGGACGTCATCGTCGTCGATCCGCCGCGTAAGGGCTGCGATCCTAGGTTATTAGAGACAATTCTTACGATGAAGCCGGAGCGAGTGGTGTATGTGTCGTGTAATCCATCGACACTTGCGAGGGATTTACGGGTACTGGAGGATGGCGGGTACAAGACAATGGAGGTAACTCCAGTGGATATGTTCCCGCATACCGTGCATGTGGAGTGCGTAATATGGATGGAGAGAAGGGGCTAGCCGATATGGCTATGCCCCTTGTTTTAATGGGTTTTGGAAGTTGCAACTGATTTCGATAGTACCGTCTTCGTGAACGTCAACACGGTTAATCATCTTGTGAATCATATCCCTCAGTATTTCCTCGTTACTTACGTCTAGCGCGGCGAAATTCATTAACTCAGCCTTGAATGCCGATACACGCGATTCCGTATCATGTTCGTGGGCGCGATTTCTACTTGAAGTCGCGCCCCACGTTCCTCTAATGCTTGGCGTTCGTTCTTTACCGCTAAAGAACAAGCGTTGAACATTTCCTTTTCAATATCGCCGCTAGTCCATTTCCTCGTAAGCTGTACAAGTTCCCTATCCAATTTACTGATTTCGCGTTGAACCTTATCGAGTTCCTCAACGGCATTATTTTTCTTGATTCCTGCTCGTTGAATTGTAACGTCCACAAGGGATTGCATATTTAGCGAGTTATCAATTAAATCCTTTAGGTGTGTAAGGACAGCTAACCGGAGTTTACCCATCTTTGCGCCGCGCCAAATTTCTCTGAAAAGTGCTTACCTGCAATAATCGGTTATAAATAAAAAAACCATATTGAAAATACAATTCTAAGCCAACTTAACCCCGCCAATTATGACAAAACTCTTTACGGAACTTATGCGCCCAAATCGTAACTGCATGTGAGCTATTCTTGCTATTAATATTTTATAAGAAAGATTAGGTTGGCAATATTTTAGCTTAATTTCAAATGGGATTTGTCGATTACTGAAAGTCACTAATTTAGTCCGGGACAATAAATTGCCTAGTAGGCAATCATAATAAAAAAGATGAAAAGCATCAAGCATTTATATAGGCATAGTTATCTAGGTCAATATATCTAAAAATCAGATCAACATAAAAGGTAGTTTGTGTTATTATTTGGATAGGAAAAATAAGGACGTGGTGATTTATTTTGATAGAAATTGAAAAAGATACGGTGGATATAGCAGAGCCTGTGGTTTCGGTTAAATTATCAAATACAGATTTATTGTTAGGAAAAGTAATTGAACCTATTAAGAGGCTACAAGTTATCTCCGACAAAGACTTTGAAGACCTTGTGAGAGAGTGGTCATGCGGCTATTTAAAAAATAAGTATGTCAAAGTACGAAGATGTGGCGCGGCAGGGGATATGGGGAGAGATGTTATAGCATATGTTAGCTATGACAAAAAAAATGATTTGATATGGGATAATTATCAATGTAAACATTATAATGCTCCTTTAGCCCCAAGTAGTATTTGGATTGAACTAGGAAAGCTATGTTACTACTCTTTTATAAAAGAGTACTCAATACCTAGAAAGTATTATTTTGTAACACCCAATGGCGTCTCAACAAAGCTATCTAATTTAATTGACTCACCCAATAAACTAAAAGAGGGACTAATAAAAGAGTGGAATGATAAATGCCAGAATCACATTATCACAGGGAAAAAGATTGATTTAGTAGGGGACTTTCTTTCTTATGTAGAAGGTTTTGATTTTTCAATATTTGATGACATTGATCCACAAGAATTAATTGAGCAACACTCTAAAACTAAATATTTTTTCTATAGGTTCGGAGGGATACATAAAACCCGTCCTGAACCTGTTGAACCGCCCGAGAAAGTAACTACCACAGAGTTGCTTTATGTTAAAAAATTACTTGAGGCTTATTCGGACAATCATAAGTCTAAAATAAATGACATTTTACAACTTCCAAACCACTCTAATTATTTTAATCATTTCAATAGACAAAGAAAGTGTTTCTATTCTGCCGAATCTTTAATGTTATTTGAGCGGGATACTCTTCCCCCAGGTGTTAATGCTTACGAAGATTTAAAACAAGAGGTTTATGATGGAGTAATAGACATAATAGAGTCTAAACATGATGATGGATTTGAGCGTGTTAAAGCGGTTTGCAAAGCCGCAAGAAGCATTAATGTCCCAAGCTATCCATTATACACTTCTGTTAAAGGGAATGACTTAAACGGCTTATGTCACCATTTGGCAAATGAAGATAAGATAATAAGTTGGGTGGATTAAATAATGCCAAATAACACCGAATTGATAGGCTTTAATTCTTCTTTTGAAGTTGGTCTAAGAGCTCTTGTTATCCTTGGAATAGCCTCATCTAAAAATTTAGATTTACAAAGACTAATCTACTATGATTATTTGGTAATACATTCGAGTGATATCGGAGAGATTCATAGTCCTCAGTCCATACACCCAGATACTCCACATAGATCAGGGGGGATTATTGTAAGACGAAAAGCTATGCAGGAGGGCTTAGAACTAATGTACAGCAAGAGCTTGATTAACATTGTATATGATGAAAATGGTATAAGCTATTCGGCTTCAGAATTGACAATACCTTTTCTTAACTTACTAGAATCTTCCTACAGTAAAAGATTATATGACAATGCCGAATGGGTTTTGAATTATTTCTCTAAATTCTCTGATGAAGAATTAAGAGCATTTATTGAAAAAAACATTAATAAATGGGGCGGAGAATTTATGTATGAGGCATATGTAAGGGGAGGTATTGAATGACTACAGAGGGCTTCTATATAACAAAGCTACGTTTGGAAGGCAATGAAGAGTTGTTTTCAGAAATAGAACTAAAGAAAGGTCTTAATGTAATTGTCGGTCCGACGAATACAGGGAAATCATACATATTTGATTGTATAAATTATATGCTAGGTGGAAAGGATGCTCCTGAACAAATAGATGAGGTCATTGACAATGGATACCACACTATTTTTATGGAGATAGAAAGTAACAGGGGTCAAAGGTTTACTTTTAGAAGAGGGCTTTCTGGAGGAAACTTCATAAAGTATAATTGCCCTTTAAATCAGTTGACACAAGATACCTCATATGAAACTCTTTCTCAAAAACATAGCGGTAAGAAAGATAGTATGTCAAGGTTCTTAATGTCTTTATCAGGATTTGAAGAAACAAATTTATATATTAAAACCAACCTAGCTAATAAATTAAATCGTTTTACTTATAGAAATTTCAATGATTTCGTATTGATAAATGAGATGAAAATAATCTCAAAAGAATCACCTGTTCATTCAGATAACAATAAGACAAAAACAGCTGAAGAATCCGCATTTAGACTAATACTAACTAATAAAGATGACAGCCAATTAACTGAAAATTTTAAAGAGAACAGTTCGAATACATCCGTTACTGTTCAAATAGAATTAATTGATAGTTTAATTAATACCTTGGACTTGAATACAACACGAGTCCTGCTAGCGTCAAACGAGGACATTGAGGCGCTTATCAATAATTTAACTGTTAAGAGGAGTGGAATTAGTTCTGATATTGAAAGTTTATCAAAAAGTAGAAAAGTCTTATGGACTGAGATTCAACAATGTGAATCTAAAATGTTATCTACAAATGAATTGCTGAAGAGATTTCGTTTATTAAATGATCAGTACAAAACAGATATCGATAGAATTTCTTTTTTAATAGAGGGTGAGCATTATTTTTCTTTGTTGAATTACGAGAAGTGCCCTACCTGTGATCAGACTATTAAAAATGGGATACTCACATGTTCGCATATAGAAAAAGACCAAAAACAGGAATCGTATAGAATTGAACTCCAGAAAATTTCACTGCATCGTGAGGATCTACTTAATACAATCACAGTAATGGAAGAAGAATTTGATTTATTAGTTAGTGAATTAGAGAATAAGAAAAATGAGTATAACCGTTTGAGTAAAATAATAGATGAACAATTAGAACCCCAAAGTTTCATTGTGCAGGAAGAACTCCGAAAGGTCCTAGAAACGCAGAAATATATTAATGAAACAGAAGAAAAGAAAAACACACTAAATAAGTTGCTCAACGAGAAAAGAAAACTACTAGGTCTTATCGGAAGTGAGTCTGAAGCAGAAATTGATAATACCCCTGTTGTAAATGATTACTCCAGTTATTATGAAAAACTATGTGAAAGTATTCAATATTATTTAAAAGGTTGGAAATACCCAGGATACGAAGATATTAAATTCGATAATAGACAGAAAGATATTATTATTTCAGGAAAGTCAAGAAGGCTATTTGGTAAAGGTTATCGTTCAATTTCTTATAGTGCTTTTGTGTTGGGCTTGATGCGATATTGCAATCAAAATGGCTTGCCCCACCCCGGTTTAGTTGTTCTTGATTCTCCAATTACCTCGTACAAAGAGGAAGACGGAGACGAAGATAAGACTTCTGAGGATTTACAAGCAAGGTTTTTCGAGTATTTATCCCAATTCCCCTACAATAATCAGGTAATCATTTTAGAGAACAAAATACCTCCGAAGAATGTGATTCAAAATATTAATTATATCGAATTTACAAAAAATCACGATAGAGGTCGGTATGGATTTATTGTATTTTAGGAATAACTAACATAGCGAATACTGTCACATCGAAAAGCTGTCTACTTAAATTTGGTTGGATTTCTTTAGAATAATATCGACCAAAGCAAGGTTTTTTACAAATTGACTCGAATTGAATTAATAGGGTAAATAATTTTATAGAAAGAGGGTATTTATATGGAACTAATCGTAGTAGAAAATGTTGAGTTTACTAAAGCAATAGATGAGGTTAATAATTTATTCACTTCTGAACAAAAAGAAAAATATAAAATTGTACCTAGGAATATTGAGTTTAATTTCGGTGATTTAGAAATATGGTTTGGAGCTATTACAGCTGTTTATACGGTAATTCAAATCGTAGATTTGGGTGGAAAAAAAGTAAATGAAATGGTGAAGAACAGAGAGTTGAAATATGAAAAAGACCAAGAGACGTTTGAAATTAAAGATGTGAAGCAAAAAAATAGCGATTATTTTATCACCGTTGAGGATAAGGAAGTGAAAATATCTGTGAAGAAAGAAGATAAAGCATATTCAATTAAAATTGATAATGTAAAAAGTTTAGGGAAATAAAATGAATAAAAATGTGAGTTTCGCAAATCTTCAAAAGTGGAGTGTGAATTGGAAAGATGTATCGGATATTGCCATTTGTAGGCATGAATTAATACACTCAGAATTTTTTATTCATACGGTATATGGCTCTTACCAATCTTTAATTAGCAAATTAATAAAACAACATTCTGATGATAACCCCGACTACAGAAATCAGTTATTAATACTAAATTATGAGTTATATAAGCAAAGTGTATATGCTCATGAAGTAGTTGCTACTTACTGTTCAATAAAACAACTAGATGTAGAATTAATAGAAAATTATCTTTGTACCTTATCAACAGAGTATATGAACTATTACAATACTCTGTCTAAATTAATAGATCCATACTTTAAGAGTACATATATGCAATATTTAGTTGGGCATAGATTAGTAAGTCTTTGCTTTGACTCCTACATCAGAAATGATATAGAAAGTTGTTTGGGAAGCTATAATTGCTATATTGATAAAACCAATTCACCGAACTATAGACTTAATGAAATATTGAGCAATATTAATGAAAACGATTTAAAAAATCTGGATAATAGTTTGAAACTTTTCTTGGACAAAGAGATAGTTAAATTTATTAAAGAATTTGATTATCAAAAGGAGGAAGATTGGAAAGAGATTAATCTGCAAAATCAAAATACACTAAACAAATTATTTGGAGATCATATTTATGACTATTTAAGAGAACTACTTGAAAATCGAAATGTAATTAAATGCTCATATATTGAAGAGGAACAGGAGGGGTTTTTAGAGGTAATAAATAATCTTGATAAGAATTTGTCTGTGAAAATATTATCTGAGTATGACTTTGAAAAGCTTAAGATAGCAGGATTAGAACAATCTGACTATGATGTGATTGGTAATATGCATATTAATAATAGTCAGATTAATAATCATGCAAAATATAGATTCAATGAAAACGTTGTAACGCCTGAGAAAATCCCAGTTTTTGAACATGGACATTGGCCAGTATTAAATGAGCTTTCGGTTATTCACACGGATAAAATATATGATCCAGATAAAAAGGATGATGTTTGGTTTGCTGTGAAGACAAGGAACTCAGATTATCAAACGTCTGCTTGTTGTATTAATAAGAAAATGTACATGGATATACTAAATAATAATGTTAATACTCATATATTTGACAATAATGAAATAAATACAAATATCATTGGTATTCATGCTAGTTGCTTTAACGATACTTTCGAAAGTATAGAAAAAAGAATACTTGAAAGTATAAATTCTATATTCCTAGGCGATCAATATTATGTGATTAGTAAAAACAATAGACAAAAAAATCAACAGAGACATCTAGAATCCAAGATGAAAAACGTTTTGTGGTATATGCACGGAGATTTTATAGCATGGATTAATTTCTTGCTCAGTACCAAAAAAGTTAAGTGTATGACAGTGCAGTTTAATGATAATAACGCAACTAATCTTGATCTATTGGTTTCGAAGAAGTTAAAGAATAGTATATTTTTTGGAGCTGTGGTTTTCTATTCAGATTACCTTCCGGGGACATTTATTAGATATTTTAATGTGAGTTCATACCAACTCGCATATTTAAGAATACTAGAATTGATAAATAGTAAACGTTTAATTGTCGAAGATCATTCAAAATCTACACGAAGGTTCCATGAAAAGAAGGTTATTCGAGCTTTTAAGGTGATTGAATCGGTTTGGGAGTTTTATTAGTTTTCAAATATTCTTTTCATCAAACTTAATCGTATCTTTAATCATATTAGTGAAAATTTCATTTATTTTCTCTGAATATCTTGATTTCTTAGATCAGTTGCCAAGTATGAATTCGCCGCCATCTTTCAACCTAACTCACTTCACCTCAAGTTTACAGTTCATACGGTAGTGAGTTAGTAGTAATGTAAAATGAGTTCATAAACAAGCGACTACTGCCACATCAAGTTGTCTATTTTATGCAACCCGCACATGTGGAGTGCTGTGTGTCGCTCGTAAGAAAGTAAGATTATAAGAGCCACATTTACCTACTATATTAAACTGTTAGAGCCTAAGCGGAGTCAGCGCTTGGGCTATCCTTGTGAGGAGATACTGTAGTAGAGCCAATTTGAAAGATGTTCAGGAAATGGAAGGGGATTGAAGAAATATGTCGAACTGTTATGAGGGTAATGATTATTTGTAACAATCTGGCACGAGGCTGGAAGTATACTCATGAAGGATTGAGAGGTTTGAGTATGAGTAAATTAATTGATAGCAGTATAACAATATACGAGGCTTTACAAAACATCAAAAACGGCAAGTTTGTTATGCCTGCATTTCAAAGACAGTATGTTTGGAGCATTGAGCAAATTGAAAAGTTGTGGGACTCCATTCTGCTTGATTACCCAATTGCCACATTCCTGTTCTGGCACGTGGATGATGACAATGTGACATGGGATACATACTTCTGCAACTTCCTGTCTGAGGTAACGTTCGATAGCAGAAAACAGGCAGACAGCGTAAATTATGAACTGTCCAGCATAGATGTGAAGATTACTGATACTGCGGTGTTGGACGGACAGCAGAGATTGACTTCTCTGTTTCTGTCCTTGTTAGGAGGTGCCTATATTCGGCAAAAACACGCAAGGAAGCAAAATAGTGGTGGATTGGTCACAAAGCTATTGATTGAATTGAATAAGAATAAGCTGACAGTTGATGAAGAGGAATATAATAGTAAAAAGTATGACATCAAGTTCAGTGAAAAGGTAGGTAAGCTGAGTCCGACACAGTTTGAAATTAAGAGTATTCTAGACGAGAAGTTCCAGGATGGATCCACCAGAGACCAAGCAATCGATGAAGCCATTGCCAATGTTCCGGCAGACAGTAAACAGTATGCAAGGGATATTCTAAATAAGCTGTATAATAAAATCTTTGTAGAAAAGCTGATTCGTTTTACAGAAATCCAGGACATGAAACAGGATGATGCCCTTGAGATGTTCGTAAGATTTAACAGCGGTGGCAAGGCACTCCGCAAATCGGAAATTACGATGTCCATCCTTGAGGCATATTGGCCAAGTGCAAAGACGGAGTTCGGAAAACTACTTGTGGAGTCTTATGATGGATTCGGTTCGGATTTTATTATCCGTTCTGCTCTTATGCTTTATGGTGATGTTGTAAAGTCAAATATTAACAAGCAGATAGCAGAGGAACTGAAGAATAACTGGAGTGCTTTCAGAAAGGCACTAAAGGATCTGGAAACTGTGCTGAAGGGTATGAAAATCGAGGTCAGCCGTTTTTCAAGCAGCTGGAACGTACTGTTACCTATAATCTACTTTATTTATTACAACCCAGAATATAATAAAAACCTTGATGGCATTCGTGCTTATTTGATTAGAGCGGTTCTGTTCACGTATTTCCAATCTGGCACAACTAGCAAACTTCAACAGATGAAGAGTAACATCAACAGCTATGATTATGAAATCAATGTGGATATGCTCAACCAGATGAATGAACTCAGAGTAACGGACGGCAAAATTGAAGATGTACTCAATGCAGAAAAAGGCAGTAGAGTTGCTGGAGAGGCACTATATTATCTGTCCCTTGACTGGATGAACAGAAACTTTAAGTATGAGCAAGACCATCTGCATCCATATGACAGATTTGAAGGTAACAAGCCTGTGTCTGTTTCTATGGAAGATTGGAAAAGGTGGCGTGGAAATCGTAATCGACTACCTAATCTACATTTGCTTGAAGGTAGAAGTAACGGGAGCAAAAATAATATGCGACTTGTTGATTATTACAATGATATGAATGATCATCAGAAAGCGGAGTTCCTGAAGCAGGCTATGATTGCAGATGGTGTTTCACTTGAAATTGAGGATTTTGAAAAGTTTTATGAGGCAAGAAAAGCAATACTCTCGGAAAGGGTACGAGAGTTGCTAGGGTGATTAACTTTTGTTAGGTCAAATAGATATATTTACGAGTGGTAAGGTTGAATGTGAAACATATCGTATTGACAAATAACATGGACCCAAACCACTTTTATTTTTAACAATAACTAATACCTCCCTAGGAAAAATTAACCGGTTGGTTCCCGACGTTCCCCACTTTTTTAGATCTATTATGTGTTGACACTGTATACTCATCCCATGTGGAGGCTGTTTGTTCCTTGATCTATAAAGGTGTATCCAACAAATAAACCCCTGATATTACAAATATACTCGTGCTAAAAATCGAATAAAGTCGTGATAAAATCATCTAATCGCTAAATGGAGCACGGTGTAAACCCAGATCCATGCGATTCCGCAGAGCCGACCGATTTTCAGGATTTTCTCCTGCATTTCGATCGGTTTTTTTCTCTTTTTCCTTTTTCTCAGCCCCCTCGCCTTATCACCCCAATCTTTTTTCTCATCCATTTTCTCTCTCTTTTTTTTAACCTAACCTCTGGAATCTCTTGCCACACCAGCATTCTCTATTTTTTTACTCGACTCTTTTCCTGAAGCTTTTAAGCCTATCTCATGTGTTTCCTCGGCTTTTTAATCGATCATTTACCCTGATTATGTTCTTCCTAAACCCGGCACTTTACCTATGTTTTCTCCTGCTCTGACGGTAGATGGTTAGGTATTTGACGTAGAGAAGAAAAAAGGCGAGAGAAGGCTGTGATGCTTGTTGGAAGTGGGGTTTGGGCGATTGGAACGGGAGGAGGCGGCCCCTGTGAATTTCAAGCCTTTCCCTGTGTTTTTAGCAAGAGTTTATTTATTCAGGTAACGGTGGAATGCGGGTTTGAGGATTTTTTTTAGCAGAAGTTTATTCATTTTGACGTCAAGCGTTGAAAATTAAGGGGGTTAAGCACAAGTGAAATGTGGTATTTGGGAGTGTCCCGAATTTTGTGTTCATTACTATTTCTGAAGTAAACACAGTTGTGATGAGCTTATATCCAGTTTACATTCAGTTTGCTTATTAGTGAGTGCTATAATATTTTTTCCAAGTCGTGGTCAATCTCCTCGAATTTCCTGTACTCATGCAGGATATTTAACGAATCCAAATATAAATGTAAAATTTCATTATCGCAAAATAATATGTCAGCTGTGCCGATATGAATATCAATTTTTAGTTTACCGCGAATTTTTTCCGCATTTTGCCGTACCAAGCATAAAATATTGTTTTCCTCCAAATACCATTCTTCTCTCATCATATCTTCGTATAACTCGATGACTTTTTCCGGTGCTACCCCCACAGTACGAAATTCTTTGAAATAGAGATGGTGATAGGTTCCTGCGTAAGGGGTTACGGAACTAAACAGCTCGGGGTGCTTAACTGCATAATAAAACGCCATGTTGCCGCCCATCGAAAACCCTGACAGCATTCTGTTCTCACGGGTTGTGTCTGTTCTGTACTGACCGTCGATATGGGGAATCAGTTCCTTAATAAGGATGGATTCAATTTGCAATAAGGCATCGAAATAATTGTCTTCCGACGAAATGGCGTTGACAAAAACAGTAATGGCTCGTCTGTTTTTATAGACCTTTTCCAGCGGCCATATCTCGGAGGATTCGTTGCCCGTCCATCCGTGAATGTGGTACGCAACCGGATATTTTTCGCCGCAGTCTTTGTACCCAGACGGAAGATAGATATTATAGCCTACTTCATGATTTAATACTTGGCTGTAAAATGTTTTATGAGTAACATATTGAGGTGATTCTGCTGGCGGGTTTACAAAGTTCATTCAACACTCCTCCGATGCCGACTAATATAAATTAAATTATTGACCTTAAGAAAACAATTACATCTTAAAAAATATTTCTACTATTTGATTATATTGCTAGACAGACAGTTATTCAAATGACAGGAACTTCTGGCGTAGTTACTATTCTACGGTATGAGGTCTTTTTGTCATTGTCCTTTTTCTTTGTTCTGCTCACTGTTCTAAGAATTGGTGTATCCCCCAAATAAACCCGTGATATATCGTAGCGGTGCTAGTTAAATGAGATAGGACTAAACAAAATGTGACGGTAGCAGAACCCTTCCAGCATGGCGGATGGGTTCTTAGGTTTATATGGTTCTACGAGTTAATGAATTCTATCCAATGACAGCATAACGAAGAGATGTGCGGGAATCCACGTCTCTTTTTTTTGTTACCACGCGTGAATTCCGGCTGGAAAATGAAATGAAGGTAATAATTCTATAAAGGTATATTTTTCAAATAAAAAACAAAAAAATATGTGCAAGGATTCTTATTGGTCAATCGTATCCAGTATAGAAAGGAGAAGAAATGGCCCAATTACCGATTGATATCAACGATAATATTTCAGCTGCGCTCACCCAATATTCTGACCTTGTACGTCGAATATGCTTTATATATCTACATAATAGTGCAGATGTGGATGATGTTTTTCAAGAAGTATTCCTAAAGTTGTTACAAAATAACTCCCGCTTTGAAAGTGCTGAACATGAAAAAGCATGGCTAATCAGAGTTACAATCAATAAATGCAAGGACATCTTAAAAAGCTTTTGGAGAAAGAAAATGGTTTCAATTGAAGGTATGGAATTACCATTTGAAGATCAAGCAGAAAATGAACTCCTGCAGGTCGTTTTATCGCTTCCGGACAAGTACAAGGATGTTATCTATCTATTTTACTACGAGGAGTATACCGTGCCTGAAATGGCTCAGTTACTAAATAAAAAAGTAAACACTATCTATTCTCACTTACACAGAGCAAGGGAACTTATGAAACAAAAGTTAGGAGGCAAAGAACATGATTTCACGTTTTAAATCTGCGATCAATCAAATTAAAGCGGAAGAGGCCTTAATAAGCAGAACTGAAGTATTTCTAAAAGACGCATTAATGAAAGAGAATACTAAAAACATAAAATACAGTCATTGGAGGACATTCTTTATGAAGAAAAAGTTAGTAGCAGCTGCATGCATGGCAACCTTAATCGTTGGTGGAGGCGGTGCGGCATACGGCTATTATCAAACACCGGTATCATACCTTAGTCTGGACATTAACCCTAGTGTAGAAATAGGAGTTAATGCATTTGATAAAGTTGTAAAAGTTAAAGGAATCAATGACGACGGCAACAAGATATTGGCTAAAATAAACATAAAAGGTTCTAATGTTACTGTAGCTGTCAGCACACTGGTTTATTCTGCCGTTGATAATGGTTTTATAGCTGTTGACGGTTCATCTGTTGTTTCTCTTACCTCTGAAACAGATGATTCAAATACTGCAGCCGAACTTGAAAATGATGCTGAAACCGGAGCAAATCAGGCTTTACAGGAAACTGACACAACAGCAACTGTTATCAAAGATAATGTTGCCCTTGCCCGCAGGGATCAGGCGAGAGCTTTAGGTATCAGCCCTGGAAAGCTTAATCTTATTAATAAGCTTCAAAAAGTTGATCCAACCGCTACTGTGGATCAATATAAAGATGCAAGTGTCAAAGATATAATGAAAACTATAAAAGAGAGCAAAGACAAGCTTAAGAATAACGCTGATAATAAGGATGAAAATAAAGATCAAACCAATAGTACAACCGACAATAATACAAACGACAATAATACAACCGACAATAGTACCAATACTAGCACCACTAACACCGGCACTGCCACAGACACAAGCGATGCAAATAATACAAATGCAGCTAAAATAAATAATGGATCTAAAGCTAATGAAAAAGAAGATAAGATAAGCAGTGAGGACAAGGATAGCAAAGATAATAATGCCGCCAGTGTGACCAATAAATCTAAAATAGATGATGCTGAAGATAACGATAAAAAAGAAGTAGACAACAAAAACCAAGGCGCAACCAAAAGTAATGCTGCACCTCATGAAAATAAGAATAGTGACGCAAATACAAATGCAAATAAGAATGGTGATGAAAAAGTTAAGAATGAAGATAATTAACTAAGGCAAAATTCTAAAGAAGAATGGGCTATGTTTTTCTGACAACGAAAAACATAGCCTTTTTTGAGGTTACAGGAAATTAAAAAAGCACAGAGCAGCCATAAGAGCTACCCTGTGCTAATTGCCGTTTGGAGAGAAGAAACTAATCTTCCAACCTCCATATATGTTTATCCGCCCGGAACGGCAGGCAAGAACATGCACCGAAAATTCCGATCGCAAGGAATAGCAAAGCTGCTCCGGAGCCTTTGCCTGTGCCGACCAGTGTGACCCACAGGCTGTTCATTGGCTGGACTGCCATAAAGGGTTCAAACACCCGGTCAACCAACACGCCACCGCACAGATATCCTACAGGAATGGTGAAAAACTGTAAGGTATTCCTTGCCGAGTAGACACGCCCCTGCATCTCAATTGGGATGGTTGAGCGGAAAAGCACATCCATATTAGCGTTCATCACCGGAATGAATATCCATCCGAGGATGGCGCCCAAACACCACACAGGTGTACTTCTGCCGAAGGCAAGGATGAAATTCTCGGAGCTCATGGAAAACAGCAAGCAATTCAAAATGACCCGAACCCGGCTTTTAGGCGGCGGCAGAATAGCAACCGCAAGGCTTCCAGCCATCATGGCTATCCCTGTAACGGTGTTGACCATACCTAGCGCTAACTCTCCGCCGCCAACACGTGAGAGCATCATTGCGGGCAGGGCAGCATTGAAGATAGACGCGGTAAAATTGATTACGGCCAAAAAAAGAATCAAATCGAGAATGCCTCGGTTGTCCCTGAGATACCGTAAGCCGCTTTTGGCAGATTGTAATACCGACTCACTCCCCGTGCCGCTCTGGTTTGGAACTTGGGGGATATGGACAAAGCATAGCAACGCCATGAACGCTGTAGCAAATGTAATCAAATCAAACAGGATAACAACCCGGATACAAGTAAAGGAAAGCATTGAAGTGGCAAGTATAGGCGTCAGTATGGTAACCAGCGAATTGGAAAAGGAACGCATCCCGCTAACCTTCTGATAGTGTTTTTGCGGAGCCAACAGGCTGATCGCTACATCCGATGCCGGCTGCTGTACAGTGTTCATCAGTCCATTCAAGGTATTGATCAAATACAGATGCCAGATCTGGAGCTTACCCGTTGTCATCAGAATAAGGATCGAAACGGTACACAGTGCCGCAAAGCTGTCACTGATCAGCATGGTGGCCTTCTTGTTCCACCGGTCACTCAGTGCCCCTGCGAAGATACTCAGCAGGACATAGGGTGCATAGGAACAGATAACCAATAGCGAGCTGGTAAGAGCCGACCCTTGCTGCTGATAAGACCAGATCACCAAGGCAAAGGAGGTCATTGCACTGCCCAGTGCTGAAAATGACTGTGTAATCCATAAAATCAGGAAAGTCCGAAGCTCCCTGACGTTCGTTTTTAATTTTTTTATCATGACTCTGCTCCTCTTTCAATGAATTCTTAACGATTCAATGAAAGTGCAAAGCCGAACGGACGAACTCAATCCGCTCCGTGCAGTTTCGTCCGGTTCAGACCTTGCACGGAGCGGTGCCACTGCATATTTTCATTTGGTTTCTCCTTCTTTATCGCCTGAAGTTAAATTCACCTTAAAGTAAATTCTTCTTTATTTTACCATGTGCGAACCCGGAAAATAATTATATAATTGAAATTTCCAAGGATGTAGCCCTTACCCGGTGAGTATGCTTCTCTTTGGGTTATGATATACTCGTTATGAACAGGTTAGTTTACTATTTCGGGATAAAGAGTGTCCCGGTATCTATAGAGAGGTTATTGATATGACAAACAATTTTTGGCGTGACTTACCACGGCCATTTTTCATACTGGCGCCCATGGAGGATGTGACGGATGTTGTTTTTCGCCATGTCGTAAGTGAAGCGGGCAGACCGGATGTATTTTTTACGGAGTTTGCGAATTCAGAGAGTTATTGTCACCCGGAGGGGCACCATGCAGTGCGCGGCCGTCTGACGTTTACAGAGGATGAACAGCCGATTGTAGCGCATATCTGGGGAGACAAGCCGGAATACTTCCGTCAGATGAGCATCGGAATGGCGAAGGAAGGCTTCAAAGGCATCGATATTAATATGGGTTGTCCTGTAGCGAATGTAGCAGAGAACGGGAAGGGGAGCGGCCTGATCTGCCGTCCCGAACTCGCAGCGGAGATCATCCAGGCGGCCAAAGCCGGGGGACTCCCCGTCAGTGTAAAAACAAGGCTCGGTTTCACAGACATCGACGAATGGCGCGGCTGGTTGACCCATATTTTGCAGCAAGACATTGTGAATCTGTCCATTCATCTGCGCACAAGAGAGGAAATGAGCAAAGTAGATGCCCACTGGGAGCTGATTCCGGAGATTAAGAAGCTTCGTGATGAGGTGGCACCACATACCCTGCTGACCATTAACGGGGATATCCCTGACCGTCAGACCGGCCTGAGGCTCGCTGAAGAGTACGGTGTGGATGGGATTATGATCGGACGCGGTATTTTTCATAATCCGTTTGCTTTTGAGCAGGAGCCGAAGGAGCACAGTAGTGAGGAGTTGCTTGATCTGCTGCGGCTGCATCTGGATCTCTATGATCAATACGCAGGACAGGCACCACGTGCCTTCAGCCCCCTTCAACGATTCTTCAAAATCTATGTCCGCGGTTTCCGCGGGGCAAGTGAATTAAGAAATACCTTGATGAACACCAAGTCCACAAAAGAAGTGCGTGCGCTGCTTGATGAGTTTGCAAGCAAGGTGCAGGATGACGAGGAACGTAAGGATCAATCGTAAATTACAAATTTCCCTTGTTCATGCAGCATTTTTATAGATTCCACCATATGATTAATTTGTTCTTCGGAGTGTCTTTCCCATGATCCTAATTCCGCTATGATTTTGAGTGGAGATTTGGATCTATAAGAACGTGTCGGGTTTCCGGGGAATCTTTTGTCCGTTACGTTCGGGTCATTTTCAAACTCGCCTAAGGGCTCAACCATATAAATCCTTTCTTTGGTTTCAGAAGCTGCTAATTCGGCACCCCATTTGGCAGCCTCTAACGTGGCCGTGAAATAGATATAATTGGATTTTTTATTCTGGTAATTAGATAAGTGTTGAGGTTCTAACAAATCTCCAATCTTCAGCTCTGCTTTCGTACCGTGTAAAAAAGGGCCGTTATCCAGCACATCTTTTGGGTTATTCATATAGATCCACCTCTTCTTTGCGATTGGTACACACTAGTATAGTGGGCAAACCGGCAAAAGTGTAGTCTGTAAATCCATCGTAAATCGCAGTATAATTAAAGTAGAGAGAAGATCAGACGGCGGTGGAAGGTGTCCATCGCTTTTTTTTGTGCGTTAGCGTTGGGGGGGCCGAAAGCAAGCCTGTCCGCTATTTTATATAAAGGGGGATTACATGTCCTGGAGTAAACTAAAGCAACAACTGGAGGGCTTTCTCAGTCCTGCGTTACATGGAAGGGTAGAATACCGCGCACCGGGTTACCGTTATCTGCCTGATAAATCAGGGATTTGTTATATCTCGGTAGATAAAAAGAACATACTCAACATGAGTGATAAAACGAACCCTATCAGATGGTATCAGACCGAGCTCCAAATCAAGAATGATCCAGACATTCAAATTCTCATCACCAATGACGACATTGAAGCAGTCAGAGCAGGTACCAAGGGGCCGGTGCCGGAGGATCGGCTTATCGTAATGGCTAGAAGCCACAAAAGCACAGAGCATGCCAAAGATCTTATGTCAGCCCAGGCTGCATTAAGCAAATCGAATTTTAACGCCCAAGCTAACAAGTTTCTGACTACACCTATAGAGGAAAGCCTAGAGAGCGATGATATTTTGATGAATGTTCTGGCTTTGGTGGACAAACGAGTGGGGAAAAAACGGATTTTGAGCATGGCTCAGAAGATGGAGCTGAAGCATCCGGTTGTGCGGTATTTTTATGAACTGCGGCGGGGGACGTTGTGAGGTAAACTATTTCTAGCAGATTTCATAACAAATGAGGGCTTATGTGATGCCGAAAAAAGATAATATGCTGGCCATCCTATGGATGCTGAACTCCGGCGTGAAAATAACTGCGAAGCAGATCGCTGAGAAGCTCGAAATTAATATACGGACAGTGTACCGGTATATCGATGCACTATGTGCCAGTGGAGTGCCTATCATCTCCGATTCTGGTCATAACGGCGGGTATAGCTTGCTCAGTAATATGATCAGAGCACCTCTACTATTTGATATGGAAGAAAAGAAAGCGCTCCTTCATGCTGCTCTTTTTGCCAAAGAGGCCGGATCCCCTATGAGTGAGGCATTGGACAATGCGGTATCAAAATTAAAAATGTATTCGAATCAGGAGCAGGAAAATATCCTTAGCCGCCATTTAGCCGGCTTTGAGGTCATAAACCGTATGGGGCCTTCTTCTATCCAGCCGGTGCTTGAGGAATTGGAACAAGCCGTAGCCAATGAATACTCTGTAGAAATGGAGTACCGCACAAGCCGTGAAGAACATCCCAAAAGCAGGGTAATTGACCCGTATGGAATGGTCTACTGGAATAACAGATGGTACACAGTTGCATTTTGCCACTTGAGAAATGAGATTCGCAGCTTTCGGGCAGACCGGATTCTGACAATCAAGCGTACGCCGCTGACGTTTAAGCGTTCCGAAGCTTTTTCGGCCCGTGAATGCTTCCTGCAGAATCTGCTGCCTGATGTAGCAGGTGAGCAAGGAATAATTTCTTTAAGGATAGAAGGCACGGCGGATGCTTTGGACGACCTGTGTATGCACTGGTTTCTGGGGCATCATCTGAAAGAGCGGACAGCTGGTCAGGCCATCTTTTTACTTGAGAAGGAGTCCATTCACAGGTATGTCCCTAATTTTCTTCTACCCTATGGGAAATCGATTCGCGTAATAGAGCCGCAGAGTTTAAAAGAAAGGCTCGTTGCTACTACGTCGGAGTTAATGAAATATTATCAGCTTTAACAGCTTCACTGACAGCGGATGTCAGTGGAGCTGTTTTATTATGGTGGTAATCACTGAAGGAGGAGTTATCAATGAATAATACGGTATATCTGTATGTCTTTGACACAATGGCAGACTGGGAAATAGGTTACTTAACAGCCGAACTGAACACGGGAAGATATTATAAAAAAGGGCTGGCCCCATCAAAAATAGTTACCGTGGGAATTGATAAAACACCTGTAACTACAATGGGTGGACTAACAATACTGCCTGACATCAAACTGGATGAGTGCAGCATTGAAAGCACAGATACATTGATTTTACCCGGTGGAGAGACATGGACAGAAACCATTCATGAGCCCATTTTAACAATCGTAGAGAGGTGCTTACAGGAAGGTACATTGGTTGCAGCGATTTGTGGTGCTACAATGGGACTTGCCCAGGCAGGATTGCTGAATTCACGTCCGCATACAAGCAATGATCTGGAATACCTTAAAATGATCTGTCCCGCTTATACAGGCGAAACGTATTTCAAAATGGAGTCTGCTGTAACTGATGGAACACTGATCACAGCATCTGGAATAGCTCCGCTAGAATTTTCTGTTCAAGTCTTGAAAGCTATGGGGGTGTTTTCTTCACAAACATTAGATGCCTGGTATAGTCTTAATAAGAGTCATGAACCTAAATATTTCTATGAGTTGATGAATTCCATCCAATGAAGGGTTAAATGATATCGCCAAATGATAAAAAGGCGCAGAACTTAAATCTGCGCCGTACAATAATTGCGTGACCTCTAATTTTCGAAGAACTGACTTTTATCTGTTCCGGCAATGGTTAAATTTATCGCTGCAGAGTTTGCGACAATTTTGAATTGTGTCTCATTTACTTTTATTGCTGTCGCAGACACTGAAGCTAGTTGATAATTTAGATCATTAACCAAGTCTTCCATATCGTAATATTCCCATTCTAACAAAATAGTTGCTGTGTTTGTGCCATCATTAACTGTAAACGTACGGTTCTTGGTATGATCTTCGTCTGTGCCGGTGTAATAGTTACTATCAAAGAAAAATGACCAGTCATTCCCACCTAATGTAACAGAAGCATCTGATCCAGTCTTAAAAGTGGATATAAAGAATGTGTCATTAAATCCCATTCCAGCCAATGTCCGTTTCCCTAAGTCTATTCCATGTGCATTACAGTAGTCTTGGATAAAACTATCTATCGCTGAGCCTACTACCTGTCCTGAAGTAAATCCATTCAACGGAATATTCCAGGTTAGGTCAACGGGTATTGTAATGGTTCCATCACTAATAGTGAAATGTTTCGGATTACTTTGGAAATCTGTTGAGGTTATCTTTTTGCTTTCTTTCCTAGCTTGAGTAGCATAGGTGACTGAGAAGTCGAAATTTGTTATAGCTTTACTTGTAATAGTCTGTGGTTCATTATTCTCGGCTTGAACATGGATGGTAATTTCTTTTGTATCAGAAATGGTTGCTGAGGTAATTGTCGCTATGAGCACTACGTCAGTATCAGCTGTTAACGCTGCACGAGTAATATTCCCCGTCGAAATATCTACAATTGAAGATTGCATAGAATCTTTTAATGCCCAGGTAACAGCGGCGCCATCTTGAATGCTTGGCAATGTGACTTGGTCATCGGTTCCATTGTATATTACCTTTAAATTTCCTTTGGCTGTTGCTACTAATTCCAGCCCAATAATCGCTGCCTCTGCATCCGTTAATCTGGAAATATCCCCTACCAGCGTCTTCTGTGGTGGTGTTAAGTGATTAAAATCCATACGTGCCTTAACTACAGCGGTTTTGTTGGCCAGGGTAATTTCTGCTTTTGCAGGCAAGGCGGCAATTTGGCTTTTCACCTGGTTGGCTGCTGCAAGGTCTAGTGCCGCTTGAGTTTCCAGCGCAACAATAGCTGCCTCTGCATCTGTTAATCTGGAAATATCCCCTACCAGAGTTTTCTGGGCTGCTGTTAACGCATCAAAATCAGTACGTGCTTTAACTACAGCAGTTTTATGGGCCAGGGTGATTTCTGCTTTTGCAGGCAGGGCAGCAATTTGGTCTTTTACCTGGTTGGCTGCTTCAAGGTCTAGTGCCGCTTGAGTTTCCAGCGCAACAATAGCTGCCTCTGCATCTGTTAATCTGGAAATATCTCCTACCAGAGTTTTCTGGGCTGGAGTTAAAGCATCAAAATCAGTACGTGCTTTCACTACAGCTGTTTTGTTATCCAGGGTGATTTCTGCTTTTGCAGGCAAGGCGGCGATTTGGCTTTTCACCTGGTTGGCTGCTTCAAGGTCTAGTGCCGCTTGAGTTTCCAGCGCAACAATAGCCGACTCTGCATCTGTCAGTCTGGAAATATCCCCTACCAGAATTTTCTGGGCGGGTGTTAAAGCGTCAAAATCAGTGCGTGCTTTAACTACAGCGGTTTTGTTGGCCAGGGTGATTTCTGCTTTTGCAGGTAAGGCAGCAATTAGGTCTTTCACCTGGTTGGCTGCTTCAAGGTCTAGTGCCGCTTGAGTTTCCAGCGCAAGAATAGCCGACTCTGCATCCGTTAATCTGGATATATCTCCTACCAGAATTTTCTGAGCTGGTGTTAAAGCATCAAAATCCGTACGTGCTTTCACTACAGCTGTTTTGTTGTCCAGGGTGATATCTGCTTTTGCAGGCAAGGCGGCAATTTGGCCTTTCACCTGGTTGGCTGTTGCAAGGTCTAGTGACGCTTGAGTCTCCAGCGCAACAATAGCTGCTTCTGCATCCGTTAATCTGGAGATATCTCCTACCAGAATTTTCTGGGCGGGTGTTAAAGCCTCAAAATCAGTACGTGCTTTCACTACAGCAGTTTTGTTGGTCAGGGTGATTTCTGCTTTAGCAGGCAAGGCAGTAATTAGGCCTTTCACCTGGTTGGCTGCTTCAAGGTCTAGTGCGGCTTGAGTTTCCAGCGCAACAATAGCCGACTCTGCATCTGTCAGTCTGGAAATATCCCCTACCAGGGTTTTCTGGGCGGGTGTTAAAGCCTCAAAATCAGTACGTGCTTTAACGACAGCTGTTTTGTTGGCCAGGGTGATTTCTGCTTTTGCAGGCAAGGCGGCAATTTGGCTTTTCACCTGGTTGGCTGCTGCAAGGTCTAGTGCCGCTTGAGTTTCCAGCGCAACAATAGCTGCCTCTGCATCCGTCAGTCTGGAAATATCTCCTACCAGGGTTTTCTGGGCGGGTGTTAAAGCATCAAAATCAGTACGTGCTTTAACTACAGCTGTTTTGCTGGCCAGGGTTATTTCTGCTTTTGCTGGCAAGGCAGCAATTTGGCCTTTCACCTGGTTGGCTGCTGCAAGGTCTAGTGCCGCTTGAGTTTCCAGCGCAACAATAGCTGCCTCTGCATCCGTTAATCTGGAAATATCTCCTACCAGAGTTTTCTGGGCGGGTGTTAAAGCATCAAAATCAGTACGTGCTTTCACTACAGCTGTTTTGTTAGCCAGGGTGATTTCTGCTTTTGCAGGCAAGGCAGCAATTTGGCCTTTCACCTGGTTGGCTGCTTCAAGGTCTAGTGCCGCTTGAGTTTCCAACGCAACAATCGCTGCCTCTGCATCCGTTAATCTGGAAATGTCTCCTACCAGGGTTTTCTGGGCTGGTGTTAAAGCATCAAAATCAGTACGTGCTTTAACTACAGCTGTTTTGTTGGCCAGGGTGATTTCTGCTTTTGCAGGCAAGGCAGCAATTTGGCCTTTTACCTGGTTGGCTGCTGCTTGATCTATTGTATTTTGAGGAACTTCTGTGGGTTGTGTAGGTGTATATGTAGGTGTAGATGTAGATGTAGGTGAAGATGTAGGTGTTGGTGTTGGTGTTGGTGTAGGTGTAGGTGTTGGTGTTGGTGTTGGTGTTGGTGATACAGGTGGCGTGGGCTTTTGTTCATCAATCTTAGTCTTTTCTGTTAAAAACTTAGAAGCGACAATAGCTACATCCTGACGGCTTGCTATATTAACCGGGTTGAAGGTGCCATCGGGGTTTCCCTGCATGAGTCCTAATTCAACGGCAGCTCCAACGGCATCCTTAGCCCAACTGGCAATGGAATCAGCATCAGAAAATTTCAAATCATTTCCTTTTCCGGCACTATCAATACCTAGAGCGTTCACAAAAATCACAGCCATTTGTTCACGGCTGAGGCTTTGATTGATACCAAATATTCTATTTCCCATACCTTTAAACAGGCCTGCTTTAACAGCAGCTTCTACAGCTGAAAAGGCATAACTGCTTGCCGGGACGTCTGTGAAGGAAGGTGACTTTGGAGGATTACTTAGATCCAGATTGAGAGTCTTTGCCAGTATGATAGCAAAATCTTGTCGTTGGATATTGCCTGTCGGATTGAATTTACCGTTACCTGTACCATTGATAATTCCTTTTTCGACTAGCTCAAGAATGGCATCTTTGGCATAGCTGTTTGAGATATCGGTCAATGATTCCGCTGCATGTGCTTGTGGTACTAGGGTGCTGAGTACAGCAACCGTAGATAGGAGGGATAATGATTTTGATTTTAAATTTTTCTTCATAAATTTCTCCTTAAATTTTAAGTAATTAATCAGATGGATGTCTATCTCTATCGCTTTTTGCCCTAGCATCACTCCTGCGACAATTAGTGAACTTAATCGCTTGTTTTATCTCCGCTCGTAACATGTATATTCTACTATATTTTGAAAAGAAATAGTCAACTGATATGATCTTTGTTATAGACAACACCACCTTTTTTGTATACACGAAGTGATGCCTTGTAAACTGTTGACAATCCACAACTGTTTACGACAGGGGAATGGAAGCTAATCAATAAATTATTCTATGATTACAGGTGGAGATACGGAGATATAAATGGTTGGATGAGGACTCAGCAAAGGCGGGGTCTTTTTTTGTATTGGGGTAAGGCGCAAGCTGTCCGCTATAGCTGAACAGTGTTTCCCGCCGTAGAGGAACTATAGGAATTTTATGGATTTACATTGAGTATTGGGCTATCATTATTTTGTGCAGAGCACGTGTTAGAGATTGAAATTTGAATCAACATGACGGGGGTACAAATGAACGAATTAATTGAAAAAATTATTCAATTCCGGGACGAAAGAGATTGGAAGCAATTCCATGATCCTAAAGATCTGGCTCTCTCTATCTCGTTAGAGTCTAGCGAATTGCTGGAGCTCTTCCAATGGAAGAACAGCCAGCAAGCTATAGAGCAACATTATTCAGACATGCAGGACGAAATCGCCGATATTCTCATCTACACGCTAACACTCGCTCATGATTTGAAGATCGACGTAAAGGATGCCATCCTTCAGAAAATAAACAAAAATGCAGAGAAATATCCGATATCCAGCTCCAAGGGAAGTTCGCAAAAAAGTACGCGGCAGTAACGAATAGGGGAGAACACCATGATTATTTATGAATCGACCAAGCAGCAATTTATGAATGATGTGACCGAGGACACCATTGCGGTAAAGATTCATAATCAGTACGTGCAAAAAGTCGGCAGAGTTTCCATGGGTGAGATTAATGCATGGAACAATTCCATGAACTACCTTTATAAAGTATTGAACACATCGACCATTCCGGATGACGTAGGAATCGCAATCGAGTATAAAATTCCAGCGACCTCGAGAAGAGTCGACTTCATGATTACAGGCTTGAATGAGGAGGATGAATACTCCGTTGTCATTATTGAGCTAAAGCAATGGACAAGTGTTGAAACGGTTGAAGATGCGGATGGCCTTGTCAAAACCCATTTTAATCGGACAAAGACTAAAACGCAGCATCCTTCTTATCAGGCATGGTCTTATGCCAAATTGATTAGCGAATATAACGAGACCGTACAGAACGAAGAGGTCCAACTTTATCCTTGTGCTTACCTACATAACTATATACAGACCGATAACGACCCTCTACTGCACCCAGTCTATGATCAATATATTGAGGAAGCTCCGATCTTCTCCAAGGGAGATGCTCTAAAGCTAAGAGGATTTATTTCGACCTTCATTAAAAAAACTGATAGAAGCAAATCACTTTACCTCATTGAGCATGGCAAAATCAAGCCCTCTAAATCGCTTCAGGACTCACTCGTCAGCATGCTACAGGGAAATCAGGAATTCATCATGATTGATGATCAGAAGGTCGTATATGAGGAAGCGTTAAGATTGGCGAAGCAAGCCCAGTCAGGAAAGAAACAGGTTTTGATTGTTGAAGGGGGTCCAGGGACCGGTAAGTCGGTCCTCGGAATTAATCTTTTGGTAGAACTTACTGCGCGAGAACTAGTCTGCCAATATGTAACCAAGAATAGCGCACCTCGTGCCGTGTACATGAAGAAGCTGCAGCAAAACCTGAAGAAATCGTTCATTGATAACTTGTTTAAGGGATCAGGCGTTTACTATGAAGCATTGCCCAATGAATTCGATTGCTTGATTGTTGACGAGGCGCATCGCTTAAATGAAAAGTCGGGTCTGTTCAAGAATAAAGGGATTAATCAAACCATGGAGATTATCCGCGCTGCCCGGTTTTCTGTATTTTTTATCGATGAATATCAGAAGATCGCGATGCACGATGTTGGCAGCAAAGAGCAGATTAGACGGTATGCGAAGCAAATGGATGCTGATATTACCGAGTTAACATTGGCTTCTCAATTCAGGTGCAATGGATCAGATGGATATTTGGCATGGCTCGATGATGTACTCGATATCCGTGAAACGGCCAACGCGGATGGTTTCGATTTCGACTATGAAATTCGGCTCTATGATGACCCGAAAGAATTACGGGACGAAATCTTCAGCAAGAATCAGATCAATAACAAGGCCCGAATGCTTGCCGGATACTGCTGGGATTGGAAGAGTGATGGAAAGAACAATCCTGGCGTCCATGACATTCAATTAGATCGCTATCAATTTTTCATGAGCTGGAACCTTAGCAATACGACGACCTGGGCGATCGACCCTGAATCCATCGAACAAGTGGGCTGCATACATACCTCACAGGGACTTGAATTTGACTATGTCGGAGTTATCATTGGCGAAGATATGCGTTTTGAAAATAACCGTATCGTCACCGATCCGTTCAAACGTGCGAAAACGGATAAGTCTCTTTCTGGCTTCAAGACCTTGTATAAGAAAGATAAGGACGAGGCGCTCCGAATGGCCGATCAAATTATCCGAAACACCTACAGGACGTTAATGACCCGGGGAACGAAGGGATGCTATATCTACTGTGTCGATCCTCATTTAAAGGCGTACTTGCAAAGGCGATTGGCTGTACAAGGTTCGGCGGTGATTTCGGGGTAGGACTAATTGATATCAGTGATCTGAATAAAATGAGGATCGGATGAATGCGGGGAAACTTGACTCCAGCAAGCTGATTCTCTTTTTTATGTGATAAGAACATAATTAATGAGGATTATAGATCGTCCTCATTGGGTAGTAAGTTAGGCCATTCTTACTAAAGAAATGTTATAATCGCAGGATTTTATATTATTGTCTAGTTCAATCGATGTTGGTAAACTTAAAATAAGGAGGTAAGAACATGCATGAAAGCGAGTGGCTTCCAGATATCCTGGTAAAGAGTGATTTAGTACATATTTGTAAGGTTTTAAATCTGTCAATAGATGGATTTCGAATAAGTAGTCTTGCTAGTAGACCGGTCGAACAGATCCGAAGTCTTGTAAGATCTGCACTTCGAAGTGGTATTGGGAAGAAAGGGCGGATGAAAAAAGACCCCAATATAATTCCGATTGATATTTTTTTTGAAGAGCTGTCTGCTGACGCTAGGAAAGAACGCAATGAGTTAGCGACAGATGACTTTGATATGTTTATGATAGCTCTCTTGTCTGATGATAAGTTGCGGCCCTATCAAAAATTGTCATTATTATATGATCAGTTTCATGAAACGTATATAACTTATTATGATGTGTTAGTAAAAAATGCCCGAAGTAAAACCGATCTCTTATTAGGTGTTTATGCAGCTGACGAGAAGAAACTGCTTAATTTGTTGAATAACCAGGCCCCATTGCCTACATTAGAGCAATATGAAGCTTACGTGATACAAGCTGGACTTAAGAGCAAATACGATTCAATAATAGAGGCTTTAAAGGAGAAGAACGATACGACTTTAAAAATCTTGTTTGTAAATAAACTACAAGGTGAGGAGAAGTTTTTAGGACAGTTGGCTTTGCTTCCGACATATCCAGATCTGGCTTATAGTGTCTACGCCTATTATATGCAGGTCTATCTCGTTGTTCAACAAGAAACAGTGGCGACGTCAGAAAAGGTCGAAGAGCTTAAGATGCTACTTTATGAGGAAGAGAAGAGGAACGCAGATACTCAGGATAGGGTTAGCTTCATTGAGCAGATGGTACGAGAAATTGAAAAGGATAAGGCTAATGCGCATTTAACTATTGAAAATTTGAAAAGGCTTTTAAATAAGGCAGAAGAGAATACTGCAGAAAACCTTATAACAATACAAAGTTTAAGTTATAAAGTCACCAAACTTACCCATCAGGTCTTTGAGTTAGCGGAGTATCAAGAATTTTGGGAAACCTTTTTACCACGAACTAGTCAAGCGAGAATAATTACGGAATATCCAGATTTAAGACTGCAACGATTATTTAAAGGCATGATTTTTTCGAAATCCTACTTGCTGCAACAAATTAAACAACCAGATGAAATGAAGAATAAAATATGGTTTGTGGATCGTAATCATTTTACAAATACAAAAGAATGGATGGAGTTAAGGCGATTTTTTACTAATCATGAGATTTCTTACGAAGAATTCACCGATGATATTGGACTCATTTTAGGATACGCAACATTATACAAAGACAGTGAGACGGAGGAGTAAGGGATGATTAATCCGAAGGTAATGCGAGAATTAAGCAGTTGTTACATTCTTGCGAGGTTAGCAGATGATAGTGAACCTCAATATATACCCGGTCTAGGCATTGAGCGAAAGAGTGTAACACGCAGCCAACGTAATGAAAATGATATAGTGTTTTACTTACAATCGTTAAACGAGGAACCAAGGCCTATTAAAGATATAATTGGTAAACATCAAAAAGAGTGTTATGTCTCTTTTGATGATCGGAATGGACGTTACTTACAAACTATTAAATATTATGAACAGCAGGATAAAGTTTCATTTCTAAGAGAACATCTGGAAGGGAAGCTAATTCTTATAAAGCCAAAACTTAACCACCGCCATGATAATCCAAATCATCCCTTTCACTATAATTTTGATATTGTTATGGTTTCTGAAGATAAGCAGGAATCAAATTATTATCTCCCGATCCCACAAGTGAAAAAAGGAGTACCTGCGGTTCGTTTTGAGAAAGCTTTGTTAGAAGGAGCTCCAATTACTCTTCCCGATTATCCTAGTCTTTTGGAGACACCGGAGTTTATCTTATGTGATGGATACTTGTATCATATATCAGATCCTGATAGTTTAAAGGGCAGCGAAGTCAATGTGACAACTTATTATGCCCTACAGCCAAAAGGTATTAAAAAACTTGCTTTGACTGATTTGGAAGATTTTTGGGGAAAATTGAGATGTGCATACAGGGAACTGGGCTTTATAACGGATAATTACTCTATTGAATTGAGAGACTTATTTGAAAAACGAGGTGTATCGTTGTTCCAGCAGGAACAGATTAAAAAAGAAGATAAAAAGCAAAAAGCCTCATTTGAAATGCCTATTAACTTAACTGAAATGGAGTTTATCACACGATTAAAACAATTAGCGCAAGATGCCGAGTTAGTCTATCCCGAAGAAGATCTTATTAATTTCCATACCTCGTTAAAGACAGGTGGAATAGCTGTAATTGGCGGAATGAGCGGCACAGGGAAAACTCGGCTTGCGCTATTATATGCTGATGCATTGAAGCTGAAAAAAGATGAAAATCTTCTATATGTTCCCATCTCTCCATCATATACTGAACCGGCAGATATTTTGGGTTATCTAAATCCTCAACTAGGACTATTTATGGAAAGTGAAACTGGACTGACATCCTTTCTGGAGCGAGCTAGTCAGTATCCAGACGAGCTTTTCATGGTTTTATTCGATGAAATGAACTTAGGACAAGTTGAACATTATTTTGCACCCTTTATTTCGCTATTGGAGTTACCAAAGGATCAGCGGGAATTGCGTGTCTACAGCCAAGGATCTATTTGCTACAATAAATCTTTTGCTAAAGGATGTATTCCTGTTCGTGATAATGTTCTGTTTGTGGGAACCGCTAACTTCGATGAAACTACCAAGGACTTTTCTAACCGCATGCTAGATCGTACGAATGTAATTTTTTTAGAAAAGCTGACTTTTGGGGAAGCATCAGTTCCCAAGGAAGAAAACGTTGAAGCCACTAATATGTCAGGGGGAGTTAATCGTAAAATCTATAATCAGGAATGGATCAAAGTAAATGTTGCCATGGAGGAACACGAGATCTTATTATTGGATCGTTTACATGATCTTATGAGAGAATACGATTCGCAATTAGGAGTAAGTTTTCGTATATATAAAGGCATTGAGAAATATTTAGCCAATACACCCACTGATGCAGACGGTAATGCATTGATTACTCGACATACTGCGTTTGATTATCAAGTAAAGCAGCGGATTCTGACTAAAATCCGGGGTCATCGAGAACAAATACAGGATTTAATCGGCTATTGTGACGCTGAAAATCGTTATCACATGGGTTATATTGGTCGTCTTTTAATGGAAGAGGGAGAAGGGGAAGATAAGTTTAAATTCTCCCTTGCCTTTTTAAAGCAGAAAGCTAAGGAGCTGACAAGGAACGGCTATGCAATATAATGCCACCGACCTACCTTTTGTTTTGGAGTTTTTTACAAATTCTACTTCAAGACATACTCAGCAAGCTCAGTATTTTTGGAGTTCTCAACATACACCCGCTTCAGTATCTTATTTTATATCTGTAAAAGAAAACATCCCGTTGGGCATTCGGTTGTATGCCAAAAATGAAGAACTACCAAAAGATACCAAGGTAATAATAGAATCAAGCACATATGATGAGTTCGGTAAACAAAAAAGATTAACTGTTGCTGAAACAACTAGAGATCATAACGAATATTTATTCATGCCTCATACGGGAGATGAATTTCCTTGGCGTTTAGGCGTATACTTTTTAGAGGTACACGTTGGTCAAGAAGTGTATAGTGCTGGTCTTATGGTTTCTCCGATTCACTTGTCACAAGAACAGGTGCAGCATATGCATCACTTGCTAGAGCAAGAGATTGATGGCATGATTTACGATCTGATATTCACACAAACTTCCACTAGTCAAGAACACGAAATATTAAAAATGAAGTCCTACTATGATTATGTATTGCGGCTAATTAACGATAAGGATTTCTTGTCTTCCAGTTTGATGCAGATAGAGAGAAATCTGCTTTCAACTATTGAAACAATCTACAAAGCAGAGGCATTTCAAGGTAAGCAAGATCAAAAAAGTTTGCGGATGAATCAGGTAAAAGGTAATACAACAAATTTCAACAAGCGTAAACGTTTAATCATAGATTTGCCTGCCAATCGTTGGATAAAGCATGTGTTGCTTACTTGGAAAAGCGAACTATTGAATGTTAGTGGCGCTATAGAAGTGGACTTGACACAGGCTTTAACTACTATGGCTAAAAAGGAAGAGGATAAACGAGCCAGCGAAATGCACAAACAGCGATATTTTAATGCACGTGATATTTCTTATGAAGCGCGTAGTGCGATGAGCAGGCGAATATATCGATTAGCTGATGAAATTTCCAGGACACAGCGAGAGGTAGGGGTGCTATCTAGGTGGCATGATGTTGTCCAACATATGATTGGTCGCATAATTTATATCTTAGCTTCTACAGATTTGAAAAATATACAAGATGGACAACAAAAGCCACAGTTAAAGGAGAAACATTACCGCGATATCAGCCAATGGGTTGAAGAGGGGCGCAGAGTGTTACTTGGGCAAGAATCGGCCAAGCATATTGTACGCGTGCTTAAACCAACTTGGAAAGTGTATGAACAGTTTGTGTACTTTCAAGTTGTAGAACTTGTTAAAAGGATGGGATTTCAGGTCTCCTTACAAGTTCCTTTGGATCAATTAAGAGATCTTCGTTCTGGTACCTGTTTGACACTGGAAAATGATAAATATATTATTCATGCTTGGTATGACAGAGTTGTGGATCTTAGAGAGGATGCCTTACGCACTAAGGATCAATTTTTCTCTCGACAAATAATCCAACCGGACATCCGCCTTGATCTTTATAGAAAAAGCGATGTACCTATACTATTGTCTTGCGTAGCTATGGATGCCAAGCATCGTAAATATAGATCACTTTATAATGAAGCTTACACAAATGAGGTTTTTACACAGCTCTCAAAATATTTAAATATTTTTTTTGCTGGTCAAAACACAACTCCTAGAAACAAACGGAGTACCGTAGTTCATCGAGTTATCTGTTTATATAGTAAGGATGATGATGCAAATGTATTTCAAGATGAGCAACCACTTATATATATTCAATTGTTCCCCGATATTGAAAATGGCAACATAATTGGTTCGGAAGAGTTATATCGAGAACTTAGTGCTTGGTTTGAAGAGTCGGTGGGTGAAGAAATAAATATTGTCAACTAACTTTATCTTTTACTACCGTATGTCAGTATGAAAATAGAAGTACCTAAGCAAACCATTAGCCGAGTGAGTCGAGTTAGTAGCTCCTCGGGCTTTTGGTGTTGTCTTTATAAAAACAAATATTAAGGAGCAATATAATATTCCTATATATATGTTGATTTAAAATACTTCCAGCGTCGTACTTACTCAAAGTCATTCATACACTTAGTTTCCCCCAACAACTCCCCAACAGAAACCTCCAGCGCCTTCGCTATAGCAACCACCTCATAATCCTGCACAAGCCTATACTGACCTTCTAAACGAGACAAACTAGTCGGGCTAATATCTAACCCGAAGGTTTGCAACCTGGCAAGGAAATCCTTTTGCTTCATTCGCTTAGCTTTTCGAATAGCTACAACACGGGTCCCGATGATGTTTTTGTCACCTGGGGGTTCTTTGCGATGCTTCATTTCCGGGTCACCTCACAATTTAACCAAATTGTATGCGAGGTAACTGTTGTTTTAATGCGAATATCGAATTAAAATAAAATAAACCGATAACCGCATTAAAATTTCTGTACATCGTCTACAGATATAGCTTTTCCAGGAGGGAGGGGTTGTAATGCAGCATTTGAGTCAGAAATATGAGGAGGAAAAGCGCAAGCTGAATGACCTTGGACAAAGATCGCTTGAGGAGGGAGTTCCGCTCAGCGGGAATGAAGCGGTTCAGTCTCAGAGTCGTAAGGTAGATGAACTTATTATTCAGATGTATCAAGAAAAGGACAGGCAATCAGAGGTTTGTCGTTTAAACTTCTTTGATGGAGGAGATGTGGTGAGCTTTCCGGCATGGTTTGTACAAACGATGCAAGGCAGATTAAATGAAGTGACCGCACAGATCGAATACCAATCCGAGCCCAGACTTGTTTTTGAAGAAGAGAATAAGGCATTTCAGGCTCTCTTTGACTCCATGGACATTGCACGTATGCCTGAATTTGAAGCCTGGGAGGATAAGCTTCAACTGAAGCTCTCCGTTTTATATGAACGTCTTTATCTCCAAGGATTAAAGGATGGTATGCAGCTTGCCAATGCCTTTACTGCCCCTTCTGTTCTCTCGGATTAGACGGCGAATTCTAAGCATACACATACTTTATATTTGGACTGTCCAGGCGACAGTCTTTTTCTTATGTATATGATTGGAAGGGATACATTCCTATATTGTCGAATAACCATACATATTGTAAATCCAGACGATGAGAGGTTCTACTATGTTTAAAGCGCTATGGTCTATCTTCAAGAAGTCAGATACTGAGCCACCCCAGCCTGTGCGTAGAGCACCAACTGCCAAGGGGAAGCCGAAGGTGGCTGCCACAAGAATTGGTGAGCTGGGCGAGCATAAAATCAATATCCAACTGGACCAGCTACCTAAGGAATGTAAATCGCTAAGCGATCTGTTACTCCCTAATCCCAAATCTCGAACAGGCTACGCTCAGATTGATCATGTTGTTATTTCCCCGTATTGCTTATTCATCATTGAGACCAAAAACTACAATGGAGAAATAAAAGGTGGGCGAACGGATCAACAATGGTCAGTGAGCAACCGTTACAAGATGTATAATCCGCTCAAGCAGAACTATGGCCATATAAAGGCCGTTGAGAGCCTTCTAAAGGATATTCCTAAAGTGAAATCTGTATCGATTATTTCATTTACGATGAGATGCCGCTTTAGCATAGATCCAGAGCTCCGGCAAATTAAATCCGACGAGCTTGTCATTTACGATGTGGAGTTGAGTGAATTTATCTCCAGAAAATTGCTCCGATTAAAGTCGGAGAGCCCAGAGCAATTATTTTCTCAAGTGCAGGTTCAATCTATTTATGATCAACTGATTCAGGCTAACGTTACAGACTCAGAGATCCGCAAGCTCCATATAGAGAAAATTACATCGACTACTAAAAATCGTTAACCACCTTGGAGGACTCCATGCCATTACCAGAAGCAATCACACAGATTTTCAAGCGTAAGCAAAAATCCTATAAAATGGTCCTGATCTTATCCTTAATAGAAGAGTTAAGAGCCACTAGTCAAGATCGTGTCTCGTATGACCGAGTGAAGGAGCGATTCCTTAACTATTTCTTAGCTAAACAAGAAAGAGGACACCGGGTAGATCAGCCCCCAGGGCGAGAGCTATGGAAGGATGCTCCGAAAAGCCAGCTGAAGGATATCATTAACAGTCCTATTAATGCCCTCTCACATATTCTGTTTGTTAATTCAGAAGATAACACCATAGGCTTTCATAGCCAGATCCAAAGACAGCTAGGGGAAGAGGAGCTCTCACAGCTAGAGCAAATTGCTAACGAGGAACTCGACTCATACAACGCAGCCTTGCAGCGATTCTCCTTACAAAGCTATCTGGAGAGAATTATGGCTGAGTATGGTACTGCTAAAAATGAAACCTTTGCAGAGCACGCTTTAGGTACTTTGTTCCGTAGGACACTTCCATCTGAACTAAAAGCATTACCCTTCATAGATGAGCAATACAAGGTACAAGGCTCGGTTGGTCAAGGCAATTGGGCAACGGTTCCTTGGCTGGCTATCCTGGATAAACGAATAACAGAAACGACCCAGCATGGGGAATATGTTGTGTATCTGTTTGCTGAGGATATGAGCGCGGTGTATCTTACGTTTAACCAAGGGGTGACTGTGCCTATCCAACAGAAGGGGCGTAAAGAAGGCTATGCTTTTTTACGAAACCGGACGCAAGAGATTCGGGAGCTTCTTACTCTTTCTAATATGAATAAAGATGAGAATATTCGTCTGGTGAATAGTGGTCTAGGACAAGACTATCAGGTATCTACTGTTGCTTATATTAAGTATGAGCGAGGAAGTGTCCCGAACGATGAGCAGCTTATTCAAGACCTTGGGAATGTGATAGAAGATTACCGCTTATATGTGGAAACAGTGTCTTCTACGGATGAAGAAGCCAACGACGAGGAAGTGGAATTATTACCACAGGCAGCCGAACCTCTGAAGGACGAGCAAGTAACAAGCATTCTCCACCAAATCCAAGCCCACATCCGCCGCCAAGGCTTCTTTTTCCCTGAGCATCTAATTGAAAACTTCTACCTCTCGCTAAAAGCCAAACCGTTTGTCATTCTGGCAGGCATCTCAGGCACGGGGAAAACGCGGCTGGTGAAGCTGTTTGCGGAGGCAATGGGGGCGACGCGGGATAATGGGCAGTTTAGCTTGATTCCGGTGCGGCCGGATTGGAGTGATCCTGCGGATCTGCTGGGGTATAAGGATCTGTCGGGCAGGTTCCAGCCGGGTCCCATTACGAAGGTATTAGTGGATGCGCGGCAGCCGGAGAATCGGCATAAGCCTTATTTTATCTGCTTGGATGAGATGAATTTGGCCCGGGTAGAGCATTATTTCAGTGATATGCTTAGTGTGCTGGAGACGCAGGAGTGGCGGGAGGGGGCGATTCAGACGCAGGACCTTATCTCTCCTACCTTGCTGGATACGCCTGAGGACCAACAAACCTATGGTGGCCTTGGCATCGCGGAGAATGTGTTCCTGATCGGGACGGTGAATATGGACGAGACGACACATCCTTTTAGCAAAAAAGTGCTCGACCGCGCCAACACCCTGGAGTTCAATTACATCAATCTGCAGCAGTATCCAGATCAGAGTGAGCAGGTAGAGGCTAATGAGGGTCCTGATGCTGCGGAGCTGAATCATCTTTTTCTACGCTCCGATTATTTGCAGCTTGTAGATGCTTATGATGTCAATAAAGAGCTCGTTGTCCGGACGACTGAGCGATTGGTTAAGATCAACGCCTTGCTTGAGGATATTCATGCTAATGTGGGCTTCCGGGTGCGGGATGCGATTTGCTTCTATATGATTTATAACGATCGGTACAAGCTGATGAGTGAGGAAGAAGCTTTTGACTGGCAGCTGCTGCAAAAGATACTGCCACGCATCCAAGGGAGCCATTCCTCGGTTCGCCGAGTCCTGTTGAACTTGATTAAAGGTGCTATTGGTAATGGAGCTGGCGTGACGGTAGATATTGATGACCTCATGGAGGACGCTGCTCCTCTCTATTTGAAATGGGCTACTGGCAAAACTCCGCCTGTGGCCAAACATCCACAAAGTGCCCGTAAATTGGCATTTATGCTCAGGAGGCTGGAGGAAGATGGATTTACCTCATTCTGGATCTCTTAATGGGACGGTGGAGTTGCTCCGTGTAGAAACGGAGCTTTTTACGCTTTTTCTCCAAGGACGGCCTTATCATCCTACGGTAGAGACCTTGCAGCTTCATCGTTCTTCTAGTCAGGAGTGGGTGAATACACAGCTTGGGCTTGATTGCTCCGAACGGCTAGGTAATGTGCAAATTAAAGTCTTTTCACCTGAGATCAGTGGGATGGTGGACTGGCAGCCGGGGGAGTCTGTTTTTCCATGCTTTTATGAGACACAATCGTATGAACTGGTTATCCAGAATAAGAGCGCGGATAGCCTTTCCTTTTATCATGAGAATGTGCTGCTGCGGCAGGCGGTTAAGCCTCTAGGTGAATCGATTCTTGCGGGTGTTCTGAATTTTGGGAATGAGGTTGGGTTGACGGAGTGGGAGGTCCGAAGTAAGGGACAGACTGTACTGCGAGTAGAGATGGAGATTTTTCCCTCGAAGATGGATTACAAGCTGGATTACCAGAATATCCTGAATGAAGTGAACGCGCAGATTTATAATTTGGCCTTCGATTTCCTGCGCCGAACCTACCAACTCACAGGCCTGCGGGAGACGCAGCATCAGAGCCTGACGGAGTTCTTCACCATATTACAGCATGTCTTTAGACAGCTCTTGGATGCGGTCGAGCGGATTAACAAGAATCCTAATTATGCGCTGCTCCAGGATCGCCGGCTAGTGGATGCCAACCGGGTCAAAAAGGCAGGAAGAGAGAATATCCGTGAGCTCGCGAAGCATCCCGAACGTTTAAGAGAAGATACGGACCATGGATTCTTAACAATCGGCAGCCGAAATTACACAGCCACACATTTAATAGAGACGCGTAAACGGCTCGCCTATGATACGAATGAGAACCGGTTTATCCGCTGGATGCTAGAACGTATTCATGGGAAGCTGAAAGAACTCAAGGGTCGCTGGAAGCAGAATAGCCGAACCCCAGATCCATTACTGATTAAAAGGTTAGACGCCATGCTCACCCAGCTAGAGCGAGTGCTCAAGATGGATTTCTTGCGTGAGGCTGGAGTGCTGAAGCAGATGTCTGTTACGCTTGTGCTGCAGATGGCCCCCGGATACCGCGAGGTCTATCGCTGTTATCTGATGCTGCTTAAGGGCCTGTCTATCCAAGGCGACCTGTTCCGCTTATCGATGAAGGATGTTGCTCAGCTCTATGAGTATTGGTGCTTCCTCAAGCTGAATCAGCTCCTGGGGCAGAAGTATAAGCTGGTGAAGCAGGATATTATTAAGGTGAACCGGAACGGTATCTTTGTTACGCTGGATCGCTCGCAGAGCGCTAAGATGGTCTACGAGAATCCAGTCAATGGGGAGCAGTTCATCCTGTACTATAATACGATTCCCGGCTCGGATAAGACCCCGACGCTCAGTCAAAGGCCGGATAATGTACTGACACTGAAGAAGAAGGATGCTGGCAGAGTCAAAGAGTATAAGTATGTTTTTGATGCGAAATACCGCTTAAACCCGGCCTATGAGGGCACTTCCTATCATCAGAAATATGGACAGCCTGGGCCTGAAGAGGATGATATCAACACGATGCATCGCTATCGTGACGCGATTGTGTACCAGGAAAAGGGATCGGGAGAATATGAGCGAAGTATGTTTGGCGCGTACGTGTTGTTCCCCTATCCGGATGAGGAGCGGTACAAGGCACACCATTTTTATAAAAGCATCGATCTATTGAATATCGGCGCCTTGCCGTTCCTGCCAAATTCCACAAGCCTGGTGGAGCAATTCTTGGATGAGATTATCCAGGATAGTCCGGAAAAAGCTTTTGAGCGCTCCACACGTCCACGAGGCACGAAAGAATACTATGCCAATCAGCTTGCGGGTAAAAATGTGCTTGTCGGTTCTGTTCGCGGACCCGGGCAGGTGGAAGTGGCGCTTAAGCATTCTTTTTACCATGTGCCGTTAAAGAACCTCTCAGATGTAAAGATCCTCACTCAGCTCGAATACGTAGCAATGTGCCAGTCCAGGAATAAGTTTACGGATCCCGCAGAAACAGGCATTCACTGGGTAGGGAAGGTAGCGGATTGGAAGATAGTGCGGCGTAAGGAGATTAAGGAAGTCCCTTGTCGCCCAGGTACGGAAGAAGATCTGTATGTGCGATTTACGGTTGAGGAATGGAAGCGGCTGGCTGCTCCAATCGCACTTGGAGGGCAAGGGATCTATACGGTGCTCTATACCAGTAAATACATCCTTGACCGGGCCTTGGAGATTGCTGAGCTCCGTCTGGAAACGGAGGAAGCGCTGCGGGAATGGCGTGAGAAGCGCCGTAAGGGCAGAGTGCAGGTGAAGCTGGATCATGAGCAGTATGTGGATCTGGGGAAGGTTGTGGAGGTTCGGAATATTTAGAATGGAATATATAGAATGAAGAAGGTGAGAGCATAGTTGTGTTATGAGTTGTAAAACATTGTCATCATGGTATAATGAACTCAGAAACAGCGTACAATGGCAAAGAGAGCCGTGCTGGTAACACGACTCTCTGCGCAATAGCCGCTTTTAAGGGCGGAGGCTTAAAAGGTTATCCATTGAAATAGGACCGCATCCTTTGACCGGGGCGGCCTATTTCTTTTTGTGGAAAGATAGAATCAACACAACCAGAGTCGCAAACGAAATCATTAGCGTCAATGCTTGGTATACCTCCACTGGCGTCACCTCCCTTCCGGGAGATTAGCCGGCCGCCCATATAAGCCTTTCTATCGCTTCTGCGATTATACCATGAATGGAAAATATTGAATACTTGGCGATTCGTGATAATTCGCCTCAATTAGACGTTTCGGCTGAGTCGGCTGTGCGTCTTTTTTCTGTTTTTATTCTATCTGCATACCATTGCCATAAGCGTCTAACAAGCAGGTGATTGCAGAGAATCTATAGAACTAAATCTCTAGAATATTTGGAGATAATGTACCATAGAGACGGATGATTGCGAACATTACCATGATTACTTATTGAATGTTTAAAGGAAGTGAACCAATGGATCAAAAAGCTAAAAAAATCCTAATGAACACCTTCTGGACTTCTGCCGGCTGGAAGGGCACTCCGGCACCCTTTGCCGGGGAGGATTTTGACTATGCCAAAAGCAAAGGGCTGATGTTCGATCCTGTGACCATTACTCATGACGAGATCATCCGTCGGTTGCATGAACTGCATCAAACGATCACCAAGGAGCGGGTAGCTGCTGCGTTCCTGCACAGTCTGTCGACGAAAAAAGTCCATTTGCGGAGTGCCCTTTCAAGCTGGGCCCTGACTTCCGGTTTACCTGTGCATACCTATGAGCAGCGTAGTTCAGTCCGGGCAAATTACAGCAACTGCGGGGATTGTGATTTTCACGGACTGATGTCAGATAGGGACTATATAAATGAGGATCTAAATGTGCTAAATTTCGAACGGGTCAAATGGGGCGGGATTCGCCTGAACTGGCTTTTATATTGCTGGCTGGATCTCGAATTATTCAGTAAGGAGGAACATTTCGAGAGTACCGCCGAGGATGTAGCCTTACTCTCAGGAATGCTAGAAGCGATTCGGGATTGTGCGGACCATGAAAGTGCACGGATGCTGGAGAAGCGGTGGAAGGACGTGGTTCCCTCCAGTAAGAATGAACGGGATGTGATGATGGAGATATGGGGCTATGCCGGACTACTGGTACCGCGTGATACACCCCGTAAGGGCAGAGGCGGGAGTTCTGATTACAACTCTATGGCGGAGTGGCAGGGGGATGACGGCTTTTCTCAGGAAGCGCTGGAGTTTTATTTTGGTGCATTTTTGTAAATTATCTAAGCCTGTGACCTTCACTATACCTTTTACCTATAACCAGATATCACTTTTAAGTGTTATCTAGATAACATTCCTCCATGCTAGAATCTAAGCAATAGCAAGATATGCGATAGATTGAGGAGGAATTATTATGTGCAATAGATTTCAAATCGTAGGCAGCCTGCTGCGTCCGGCGGATTTATTAGAATATAAACATCAGATTGAGCATCGGGATGATATCCAGTATCCTTTTTACCAGGACTTTCAGGGGTATGAGCAGTGTGAAGCGGATGCGATCCAGGCTGTAGTCGATAAAGAAATTAACAATGGCTTGTCCGTTCTTACAGATGGGGAATATTCCAAATCGATGTGGCATCTGGACTTTGTCTGGGGCTTCCAGGGGATTGAGCGCTATATTGCGGATCATGGGTATTTCTTCAGAGATACAGATGGAACATCGAAATACGAGACCAGAAAAGATATTGGTCTGCGTATTACAGGTGAATTGGGCGGAACGAACCATCATTTTATTGATGCCTATAAAAAGCTTCAAGCTCTTGCAGGCGACCGGGAAACCAAGCTGTGCGTGCCTTCTCCATCCCACATTTTTGGGGAGCTATCCTGGTCGGATAACATTGGCGGCACAGAGGCTGTTTATAAGGACAGATATGAGCTTAAAGACGGTCTGGTTAAGGCTTATAAGGATTTCGTCGGGGAATTCGCTGCTGCCGGAGGACAAATCCTGCAATCCGACGATTGCTTATGGGAGCTGTTTGCCGATGATAACCCGAACTCTCCATATACCGGCGAGAACATCAATCAAGAGGAAGTCCAGGCGCTGGCTGCAGAATTCATTGATATTAACAACACCATCATTGATTACGGGCATAGCTTAGGCCTCAAAATGTGGACGCATAACTGCCGCGGTAACTATGATTCCCGTAATATGGGCGGCGGCTCCTATGCGAAGATTGCGAATCTGTTCCTGAAGCAGCTGAAATACGACCGCTTTTTCCTGGAATGGGATGATGACCGTGCAGGCTCCCTTGAGGCGCTTGCAGTGTTCAAGGATAAGCCGGAGACGGAAATTGTACTTGGCTTGTTGTCTTCCAAAACGAGTACGCTAGACGATGAGGCCCGTGTAGTTCAAATGCTGGACGAAGCTTCAAAAATTATTGATAAGGACCGGTTATTGCTATCTCATCAATGCGGGTTTGCGTCCTGCGATGGCGGCAATGAATTAACGGAAGCTGAACAGTGGGCGAAGATTAACCAAGGACAACAGATTGCTCTGCAATATTGGGGTTAATAATCGATTGAAAGATAGGAGAAGAGCCTGAGGGGGACGAAGAAATCTCGTACCCTCAGGCTCTTCTCTCTTATTATTGTCATAACCATATGATTAGTGATTATTTATTGAGAACATCTGCGTATTCGGAGATACGTTCGAATCGTCCCTTGGCAAACGGGCATAAGGGGATAATCTTAATACCGTTTTCCCGCGCGTATTCCACCATAGCTTTGAGAAGCTTATCGCCAAGCCCTTGTCCCCGGTAAGCATTTTCGACTAAGGTGTGATCAATAATGTAAAGCTCCGGACTTGAGATTACATACGTCATTACCGCAGCAGCAGTACCGTTATCTCGAATAAGAAATCTTTTATTAGCAGGTTGATGATCTACAATATGCATGTTCATCCCTCTTTCTGTGTTGAATATTCATCGTCCAGACGTCTATACGTCAGTGCTCCGCTTGGACATGTGTCAATCTGCCGGGCAATTGCCTCCGCAGTGTTAGCATCGGGATTAATCCAAGGCCGTTTGCTTAAATCAAAAACACCAGGGAGGCCCTTTACGCAATAACCGGAATGAGTGCATACCTCCGAATTAAACATTACCTCGATATCTTTACCGTAGTATAACTTCTGCTTAGTCATTATTTTTCACATCTTTCACTTTTGAGTTTGTTTAAAGACCAAGATCCATTCTTCGAAAGCAGTCAGAAATCTTTCCAAATGGCGAAGCGTTGATTCGTCGTCTAATTCTCCGGTGGTTTCATTCATTTTTTCGTGAACGCTGCCGATGAGAACCTTCGGACCCGGCATCGTATAGGCATTCATGGCAAGCAATGTCTGCCTTACCTGGGCTTGTGACTGAGCTGTCCCCCCACCGCCCGGAGTAGCACCTGCTATCGCAAAAGGTTTTTCTATCAGCACTGAGCTTTTACCCGGACGCGAAGCCCAGTCTAAGGCGTTTTTCAAAACGCCCGGGATTCCCATGTTGTATTCAGGGGTGACAATCAGTACACCGTCCGCTTGACGAATGCTTTCTTTAAATTCGGCAACGGACTGGGGGTCGCCTTGGCTTTCGATGTCCGAATTAAAAAGTGGAATCATCGATAAGTCAACGTGTTGAATCTCCCAATGCTTTGGCGCAAGCTTTTCCATAGCCTTTAACACTCTTCTATTGAAAGAACCTTCACGAAGACTTCCACATATGGCAGTGATGGTGAGTTTGTTTTCGCTCATTCTAACGCTTCCCTTCTCTTGGTATCATCTACGCATTAGAATCTAGTTGGTATGTTCTTATAATATCGTTAAAGAGCCTGCTAGTAAATGTGAACAAACAATGTACAACTAGAATGTTTTGTTTTGATTGGTCATTTAAGTTTGGTTTAAGTATTCTGCGTTAAGATTTATCTAAATCAAGCAATACCTTTTTCTAAACAATAATTTCAACTGATAATACAAGGAGTGTTTATTAATGAAAACCAACAAGATCAAAAGCATAAGTGTCGTTACTTTGGCCGCATTACTAGCCGTATCCATCGCAGGATGCTCTAAGGCAGAGGTCAGCAGCGAGGTTGCGGTTGCAGCTACGCAAACAGCAAGTCATGCAGTATCGTCAAGCGCACCGTCAGCAGACACAGCAACATCGTCAACGTCAGAAACGTCAACGGCACAAACTTCCGTTCAAGACACAGCAGAATTGTTCAGTGACCGGGATTTAGAACAGACGGCAGATCTTACTGCGGCAAAACAAATGAAATTGGTAAGCAATCAGGATGTGACACTGAGTGAGGAAGGCGTATATGTCCTAAGCGGTGATGTAGAAAATGTAACGGTAACGGTTGATGCGCCCGATGATGCAAAGGTTCAGATCGTCCTTGATGGTGTCAGTATCACGAATGATGATTCACCTGCCATTTATGTGAAGGCAGCGGATAAAGTATTCGTTACATCCACGGACAGTGAGAACCACATGGAGGTATCCGGAACTTATGTAGCGGATGGGGAGACCAATCTGGATGCGGTCATTTTCTCAAAAGCAGATATAACCCTGAATGGAACCGGCACCTTAGATATTGTATCAAGTCAAGGCAATGGTATCTCTTCCAAGGATGATCTCAAAATCACTGGAGGCGTGTATACCATTCAGTCAGCAGCGGATGCAATAGAGGCCAATGATGCCATTCTGATCAATGATGGAACAGTTACAATCGATACGGATAAGGATGCCCTGCATAGCGAAAATGCTGATGATGCGACTCTTGGGAATATCTACATTGAAGGCGGCACATTAAATATCAACGCTGCCGACGATGCCGTCACGGCCAACAACCTTGTGCAAATTGATGGCGGCACCATTGCCATTGAGACTGCTGTAGAAGGTATCGAGGCAAATAATATCATCGTGAATGACGGCCAGATCACCTTGTATGCGAGTGATGACGGCATCAACGCCACACCGAAAGTTACTGAGGATACATCGATTGTTGTCAATGGCGGTACGATTAAAGTAACTATGGGCAGCGGGGATACGGACGCTTTTGATGCCAACGGTGATATCTCGATTAATGGAGGAACCATTAACGTAGAAGCCACTTCCGCCTTTGATGCGGATGGTACAGCTCAATTGAACGGCGGGACTGTCACAGTCAATGGCGAACAAATCACTGAAATCACGGTATCACGCGGCGGTGGCGGCGGAGGCCGGGGCGGAATGGGCGGCGGTGGAGGAATGGGCCATTAATTTTGAAGTCACGGCCCAAAGCTCTGATCATAACCGGCTGTATCCCGTATATGCATAGTCAATCATAAGATGAACGCCCGAGAGATCCCTGAATGAACAGGGTCTTTCGGGCGTTTTTGTTGATCTTAGTTCTTATGCACTTTTTCTCGTGAGAATCTCGATTTTTTTGCCTTCTTTACGTTTCTTTGCATATTCGGCTGTTGCTGTGAAGAGTAAGTCGGAAGATGAATTAAGGGCCGTTTCACAAGAGTCCTGCAATACACCAATAATAAAACCTACGCCAACGACCTGAATCGCTATATCATTCGGAATGCCGAAGATACTGCATGCCAGAGGAATTAATAAGAGCGACCCGCCGGCAACACCGGAGGCACCTGCAGCAGCTACAGCCGATAAGATACTTAGGATCAGCGCCGTACCAAAATCCACCTCAATGCCAACGGTATGGACAGCAGCGAGGGTCAAGACAGCAATCGTAACCGCTGCACCCGCCATATTAATTGTAGCCCCTAATGGAATGGATACCGAATACGTATCTTTATCCAGCTTCATTTCTTCACATAAGCTCATGTTGACAGGAATGTTAGCAGCAGAGCTGCGGGTGAAGAAGGCGGTAATCCCGCTTTCCTTCAGGCAATGAAGAACAAGCGGATAAGGATTTCTGCGAATATTCAGATAGACGATTAATGGATTCACCACAAGCGCCATAAGTAGCATACATCCAATAAGAACAAGAAGCAGTTTGCCGTAATCCTGCAGGGATGAAAGCCCGTTGGCTGTAATGGAATCAAACACAAGGCCCATGATGCCCAGAGGTGCCAGGCTGATCACCCATTTGACGATTTGTGAGACAGCATCCGAGAAATTCGTAAGCAAGTTTTTGGTACTATCGTTTGCATTTTTCAAAGCCATTCCAAGAACGATAGCCCAAGTCAGGATTCCGATATAATTAGCATTCATAAGGGCGCTTACCGGGTTGTCGACAACGTTGAATAGCAACGTCTTAAGCACTTCGACAATCCCATCAGGTGGAGTCAGGTCATTCGCTCCCGTTACCAGCGACAAGGTCACCGGAAATACAAAACTGGCAATAACCGCAAGCAATCCCGCTAAAAATGTACTAATACCATACAGAGCAAGAATGGACTTCATATTCGTTTGGCGGCCTTTTTTGTGCTGGGAGATAGCTGTCATTACTAAGAGCAGGACCAATACGGGGGCAACGGCCTTTAAGGCGGATACAAACAAGGAGCCGAAAATGGCAATCCCTGTTGCATTAGGTATCGCTAAAGCCAGGACAATACCAGCTATGATCCCTATAAAAATTCGTTGTACTAGGCTTACTTGGTTCCACTTGAGCAATAATGCGTTCATGTATTCCCTCCGGTATCAATATGGAAATATAACTAAGCCCAGTCGCTTTACTATGTTGATGCATAGCTGCTTTACTATGTTAAGGCGATTATATTTAGCATAGTTTATCATGAAACTTACCGGTTGTGTGAGAGTGGGAATAACTGTGAATTACTCACTAGTATTCACCAGTCTGATGCTCATTTGATATTAATAGGAAGTCGTTTTTTTACCGAAATATAGATGTAGCCATAATACTAAAGGTTTCTCTCTGGCAAGCATGATCTGCAGGGGATAAATGGAGGGGCCAATTTTGTCATTAACATCTATTTTTTCTTTAGTTTTTTTTATTGCGTTTGCTATTTATTTTATTTTGGGAATATACACGCTATCCATCAACACTAGAAACAGTTTAAATAGGGTCTTTTCAGCAGTATTTCTATCTGTTTCTGTATGGGCATTTTGTTTTTCTATTGCTAATTCAGCGCCGGACTATGAAACTGCTATCTTTTGGCGAAGATTGACATCAGTCGGTTGGGGAACCTTATACAGCTTACTGCTGCATTCTTGTCTCATTCTGACGGAGCGAAATAAAATTCTAAAAACCAAATGGATTTATGTGCTACTGTACCTGCCAGTGGTGGTGAACGTTTTTGTGTTTGGTTATAGTGATACCGCCAGGGGACATTACAAGCTGGTGAATACTGCAATGGGTTGGGCTAATGTTTCAGTGAACGACTGGGCGAATGTATATTTCAACCTGTATTACGTTAGTTTTATCCTTGGGGTATTGTTGCTGCTCTGGGCTTGGGGGAGAAAGACGGAAGACCCTTTAAAGAAAAAACTGGCTTATCTGTTGATATCTTCATGTACCATAGCTACGATATTGGCAACCCTGACAGATGTGATTATAAATACATATACATCCTATAAAGTCATCCAAGTGGCACCTATTATTCTACTTTTGCCTACAACAGCGATTTTCTATGCCATTAAACGGTATGGGCTCATGGGGATGAAAAAAAGTGACCAGGCTGAACCGGGGAAGATATTGAGTGAAGTCAACATGGACAGATTTATAAAAATCATGTCTTTCGTGTATATCATTGGAGGGATGCTGAATTTCGCGGCACAGTATTTTTTTAACCAGAAAGTCCCTCATTTCCACGCTGTTTTATTGTTCAGTTTTTTCTTTTTTGCTATAGGGGCACTGCTAACCATTATTAAATTTCTGCCCATTAAAGCAGATTATAAAGAATACATGTTCATTCTTATTATGTTAGCGTCCATCCTTCTGATCGCGGTTAACTTTATAGATTCGGCAAGTATTACCGTATGGGCGGCGCCTTTTATTATTGTGATGCTCTCCGTTCTTTTCAATAAGCGGCTGATGATCTTGTGGATAGGCGTTTCAATTCTGATTACGCAAATCTATATTTGGGTGAAAATACCGAAAACAATGGTCCAGGTGGATGGGTCGGATCATCTTGCTCGGATTGGTATCTTAGGCATCACCCTCTGGCTGGCCTATTTTGTCAACCGGGTATACCTTCAGCGTCTTGAGGAAAATGAAGCACAAATCAGGTTTCAGAAGATGGTTTCTCAAATGTCCGGTGATTTTGTTAAGGTTACCGAATCCAACCTGGATGAAAAAATCAATGAACTGTTAGAGCTGAGCGGAAGGCACTTTCAGGTAGACCGGACTTTTTTCGTTCATTTAACTGAACATCAAAAGATGTATGAATGGTGCAATGAAGGCGTTGAATCCGCGATGGACATGATTCCTAAGCTGACCGGCGATGCATTTCCATGGTGGATGAACGAGATGCTAAACAGTGATCTGGTAAATGTAATAGACGTGGACATGCTGCCGCCAGAAGCCGGAGCGGAAATTGAGACGTTCAAGTCTCATCAGATGAAGTCGCTGATCTCCATTACGGTAAGAAATAAAGGCAACATTATGGGGATTCTGTTCTTTGCATCCGTCAAGGCGGTGAAATCCTTAGGGGCTAATCATCAGGAACTGCTGAGAATCCTGGCCAACTTATTGACAGATGCGCTTGTAAAAGTGGAGGCTGAAAAAGAGATCAGCTACATGGCGTATTATGACGCTTTGACAGGATTTCCTAACCACGCCTTGTTTAAAAAACAGCTGGAACAAGCGATCCATCTAGCCAGGGGAACCGGCAATCTCATTGGTGTGCTTTTCATTGATCTGGATTCTTTCAAATCCGTTAATGACACCATAGGCCACCTGGGTGGAGATGAGATGCTGCAACAAGTGGCAGCCAGACTATCCGGTTGTTTGCGGGAACATGATATGGTGTCACGTTTTGGCGGGGATGAATTTTTGATCAAGCTCACAGGAATAGACCGGGTAGAGGATATTAGGAAGATTGCCGGAGAAATGATGAGGTCGATCATTCAACCCGTCATTGTCAAAGGCCAGGAATTTTTCATTACCGCCAGTGCAGGGATTGCAGTATATCCAACAGACGGCGAAAGTACAGAGGAATTGATTAAGAATGCCGATCTGGCGATGTACGCCTCGAAGGAAAAGGGCAAGAACCAGTACACCTTATGCTCACCAGCCATGAAAGAAAAGGTGCTCCAAAAAACGCAGCTGACAAACAGCCTGTACAGGGCACTGGAAAGAAATGAATTCGTGCTGTACTATCAGCCGCAAGTGAGTGTTTCAACCCGGGAAATCGTGGGGCTTGAAGCCTTGATCCGTTGGAATAACCCGGAGTTAGGAATGATTTCACCGGCGACCTTTATCCCCCTGGCAGAGCAGACCGGGCTGATTATCCCGATTGGCCAGTGGGTTCTCGAGACAGCATGCCGGCAGATTAAGGAGTGGCAGGTGATGGGGCTACCGTCCATTCGCATGGCAGTGAACCTATCGGTTGTGCAGTTCCAGGAGCGGAATCTGCTTAGCATTGTTGGCGGCATATTAAATGAAACGGGCCTCGAAGCAAAATATCTTGAATTGGAAATCACTGAAAGTGCTGCAGCTGACGGGGAAGACGATATTGTCCATGTGCTTCATGAGTTGAAGGCACTGGGAGTGAACATTTCCATTGATGATTTCGGGTCCGGATACTCTTCCTTAAGCCGATTAAAGACATTGCCTGTAGACCGGATCAAAATTGACATGCAGTTTGTACGCGGTATTTCCACAGGGAACAAGGATGAAGCCATAGCAAAAACGATCATTCAGCTCGCCAAAAACCTGGAGCTTCAGGTAATTGCCGAAGGGGTGGAAACCGCATCGCAGGTTGAGTTCTTTAACACCTATAAATGCGATGAGATCCAAGGGTATTACTTCTATAAACCTATGCCTGCGTCGGAGGTAGAGGGGATTTTGGTAAGGAAATAATAAAGAGGGGCCCTAAGCCCCTCTATTTCTTTTGCCTAGTCATGGTTACTTCTTTTGTCTGTTTACCGGTAGCCCATTCCAATTCAGTACTCAGCAAAAATTGCTTTATATTTCTCTTCGAATATCGCCCAGCGCTTCTCGGCTCCGTATTTTAAATTCAGCTGCTCCAAGTAATACTGTGCGGTTTCCTTATCGCCTCATTATATTTCAAAGATTAAATTAAAGGAAAAATATTGAAAATCGTCGAATGACTATAGTTATAAAAAGGGGGATAATCATGCTAAATGTCAGAAAAAGACGAAGTCAGGCGGTTCCCAGCCAGCGTATGCGCTTGTTGCAGCGTGTCTTGCTCTTCGTCCTGCTCACCGGAATTATAAGTACAGGGTTATGGAATGGAAGCAGTCTTACTGTTGCAGCAGATGCAGCTAGTGGGGAAGCGGGGTATACTTCAGATCAGCTGGAAGGTCTGAACTTCCTCAACGAGGTGCGCACCCGCGCTGGTGTTCCGCCTGTTAAATTGAATGCAGCCATTACCAAAGCGGCTATAGCGCATGCTGAATTTTATAATGCCAATCAAGCAGACCTTCCGGGATTAAGCGCCCACTCCGAAATTGCGGGAAAGCCCGGATATACGGGGAAGTCGTCCTTGGAACGGATGAAGGCGGCTGGCTGGGTCTCAGGTTCACTGGGGTATGCTTCCGGAGAAGTGATGCATTTTGGTCAAAACAGCAGTGTAGCAGCGATTCAAAGCTGGCTCAATACGGCCTATCACCGTTCCATTATTCTAGATCCCAGCTATACTGAGATCGGAATTGGATTGGCTCAGGGGACGACAGTTCTGGATGCCGGAGGTCCCGGCAAAAGCCAGCAGGTGGGGATTACAGTGTACCCCTACGATCAGCAGACCGGTGTTCCTGTCGGGTTCTATGGAGGCGAAATTCCCGATCCGCTTAGCCAGTTTGCAGCCGAACACTCGGGTTATATTATATCTGCCAATACCGTTAAGAATATGACTTCGCATACAGCGGTAATAACCGATGAGAAGGGAACGGAGATTCCTTTTTATGAAGAAGTGAAGGGAGATGATCTGTATCTTTTTCCCAAAACTGTATTGAAGGGGTATTACGGGTACACTGTATCTCTGGAATATCAGGTAGAAGACTCTGCGGATACCCTCAAGAAAGTATGGTCGTTCACAACCGGAAAAGGGCATGTTCTAACGGAGCTGATCCCGGTCTATAAGGAAATCGTGATCAATGAAGGCGGTGGATTCCAGCTTCAGATTGAAGGCGGATATGATGATGGAACATCAGAGTTGCTGCCGGGCAGTGAGGTTAAATATACTGTTAACAAAAGTAACGGCCTCACGGTTTCCTCCACCGGGGCTATCGCGGGGGCCAAATCAGGAGATTATCTCCTTACTGCATCCTCCGGGGCCGTATCTTCACAAGTAAAAGTAAAGGTGTATCCCAAATTCAAAACAAAAGTCTACCCTGCGGCTGACCCGGCTAAGCTGACGGACATTACGGGGAACAAGGCGCTGCCGGCCATAGAATGGGCGCTTCGGGCAGGCGTCATGTCTGAAGCCGGAAAGGGACTTTTCAAACCTGAGGCCGCAGTAAGCGAGGCTGAATTCTGGACCATGCTGCTAAGGGCATATAATGTCAATATTGATGCTTATAAGCCTGCTAAAATAAAGCATTGGGCTGACGCGGCCTACCTGATCGCCAAGGACCGCAATTTCCCGCTTAATGGTTTATCCAATCTGAGTGCAAGGGATAGCCGGATCACCCGGTTAAAAATCGCAGAGATTATCGCTGCCGCAGACGGGCTGAATGTCAAAGGCAATGATGCTGTGAAGCTTGTGCTTGGTAAGGATTATGTACAATGTGAAACAGAGCTTTCACTGGCAGGCTATCAAGGGGAGAAATGGATTACCCGTGCTGAGGCTGCACAGATCCTCCAGTATTTGCGGCCCAAGCTGAGTGAACTTCGGGGGCGTCCGGTTAGTGCAACGCCAGCTTCAAGTTTGCCGGCGCTTCCTCCTAAGCAAGTGTATGCCGAGCCGGTTACGCTCGAAGACCGGACCTTCTTTGCGAAATTCAAGGAAGATCATACACTTACCGTTAAAGGGAAATTCACACAATTTGCCGGCCAGACGCTCAAAGTGCGTGTGCAGACACAGAAACAGCCCCGAAAAATGCTGGAAGGTGCAACTGTAACCTTAGACAGTGAAGGGAATTTCCAGGCAGATTGCGGGCCCTATGAACAAGAGGGTTTGAATCTGTATTTTACAACACCCCAAGGGAGTTTCTATCTGAATATACAATATAACACGATGAATATTATGAAATACCCCGGCTCCTACAACAGCTGAGTAGTTAGACGATGAACTTCTGCACTCTCTTAAACCTGGAGAAATGCTCCCCAGTGAATACCCGTAGCGATCTGCTATGGGTATTTTTTACGCTGCAAGATACTTAGATAAATTCGTCCCCATCCTTTATACTGGATAGAGTCATAACTTATTGAAGGAGCCCCGAATCCATTATGAATAAAAAAGAAGTAGCGCACATACGCAAGCAGTTTAAGCTGGATCATGATTTGCTGAGCCTATACGATATCCTTAACGTCTATATTATGAAGGACAGCAGCGAGGTTTATCATTGGGAGCGCCTGCCGTTTGGTATGGTGGACAGAGAGAAGCAGGAGCTCTATATGGGCAACTTCAAAAAACTGCTGACTGGCGAGCTTGACCATAAGCTGTTCGAGCTGAAGTTTCAGGAGGAAGCTGAGGAGCCGACAAAGGTCATGCTTCACCAAGGCCTGGTGACAGGTGATCCGGAGGAATGGCAGGACCTGATGCTGATGCTGGTGGATAAGATGTTGGCCGATACCAAATATGAAAAGGACACAGTGATTACCTTCGTCCGCGGGCAGTATCACCGGCCGACTAAGGCCAGAAATGATGAAGCGGAAGAGAGTGAGAAGAACGAGACGTTTGCGCATCAGTTTATCCTGTGCAGCGTGAATTCTACGGAACAGCAGCGTAAAAACCTCATGTTCGATTATGTGGAGCGGGAGTTCAAGTATAATGTTATCGTCGATCCCATTGTTAAGCTCAGCTCGCCGGAGCAGGGGTTCTTTTATCCGAGTGTGACGGACAACTATTCGGATGTGAACCGCATTCTATATTGCACGGGAAAATCTAATTTTCCGGACCCGCACTTCATTGAGCAGGTCTTGAATGCAGAGACATCAGTAACAGCGCTGGAAGAGAGAGCCTATTTCGAGGACATCGTGAAGGAATTGGCCGGTGAACAGCTCGATACGACGACTATTGCCCAGGTGTATGAGCAGATCCAGCAGGTTATCGAAGATGCCGCAGGGGAGGAAGAGCCGCCTACGCTGGATTTCAAGGATGTGGAACGCGTCCTGAAGGTGAGCGGCGTAGAGAATGTGACGGCTGAAAAGGTGGAGCAGGCCTTCGAAACGGTCATCGACGACCGGAACTACGAAATGAAGGCAAGCAGCGTGATTCCGAAATTTACGACCAAGTCGATTAAGATCGAGACCAAGGTGGCAACCATTTCCGTCAGCCCGCAGGATCTGCGGTATTTGAAGCAGGTGAATTATCAGGGGAAACGCTGCATTATGATCGAGGTTGACGAGGATGTTGTGATCGAGGGCTTTACGCTTAGTACGGAAATTTTGTAATTACTCGACTCAGAAACAGTGTACAATGCAAAGAGAGCCGTGCGCTAACACGACTTTCTCCGTTTACAACAGCCGCTTTTAATAGCGGAGGCTTGATATAGGATTTAGGCAGAAATAGACCGTCTCCTTTGACCAGGGGCGGTCTATTTCTTTTTGTGCCTCACACCCATCCCGTAAACTCCAAAATCGATGCCTTCGCCGATTGCGCTTCAGATTGCGCGCCTTTACGCCATTCCTTGGGCGATGTGCCCATAAGCCGGGAGAAGCTGCGGTTGAAGCTGGAGATGGAATGAAAACCTGCCTGCTCGGAGATCGAAAGAATGGAAGCATCCGTGCTTTTAAGCTGCTTACAGGCCTCCTCAATCCGGGTGCTGCTCAGGAAATCGAGAGGCGCCGTGCCCATGATTTCATGGAATTTTCTGCGGAAATGGGTGGTGCTTAAGTGGCATAGCTCGGCCAGGTAATCGATGGTGATGGGGGCCATGTAGTTTTTGGTGATATACTCCAGCGCCGGAGAGATGACAAAATCCCCTTTTAGATGATGCTCGGTATCTTGTTCAGTCAGCGTTTCGTTCGTGGAATGGATTCTAAGGAGCTCTATATAGAGAGACAGCAATAAGCCGTAGGCACTTTCCTGATAGTATGGATTCTGCTGCTTCAACTCCTCTACGACCGAGGTAGCGAGAGAATGGACCTTTGGGTATTGCTCCTTGTTCAAAATACAGTTCTTTCCCTGTATCCGCCACAGGTTCGGCTCGAAGCTGTTGTAAGCGCTTTTAAGAGAGGGTTGAAACAGCTCCTCCGGCGAGAAAAAAAGATAGGACCACAGACTGGCGGTACCGGGCGAGCTGTACGTGGTATGGGGAAGATATCTGGGAAGAACGGTGACATCTCCGGCTTTAAAAGGGACGGCTTCTCCTTTGATCTCCATAATGCCGCCATCTGAATAGCAAATGCCAATCTCCAAATGGTTATGGAAATGCAGATGCTCGCTTTTGATATCCGAAATCCTCCAGCGCTCCCCGCTTAACAGCAGGACAGGGAAATTGATCGGCAGGCTGTAGTGGCGGTACTCGATGACGGGTTTCTTTTTACTGGGCATGTTCGGCTGCTCCTCTTCCCATGACGAGAATTTGAGTTGATTATAGGTGAACAATAGGTAAAATTTCAACTATATAAATTGGATTGGATAAATAGTCGAAATTGCGCAGTTTTGCTGCGAATGTGCCTAGATGTATACCATTATACTGCTTACAATAGAAACTATAAAGCGTTTACAATAAGACGGACGGCTCTCAATCGCCTTTGGGGGCGTGTGCGGACGAGAGGGGAATAAGAATGCTTCAATTGGATTATGACAGAGAACAGATTTTACAGGTCATTGACAAGGTTACCCGCAAAACATTAGCTATGGACTTAACGTGGGACTGGCCTTGCGGCGTTGCTTATTATGGAGTTTCCAGAGCCTATAAGACTACAGGGAATAAAGATTACCTGAATATGCTTATCCAGTGGGCGGATGAATATATCGAGCTGGGCCTGCCGGACTGGACAGTCAATACCTGTGCTATGGGCCATGTGCTGATTACGCTGTACGAAGAGACCGGCAACCAGAAATATTGGGATATTGTGATGAGCAAGGTGGATTATCTCCAGAATCATGCGCTGAGGTTCGGAGACAATGTGCTGCAGCATACCGTATCTGTCGCGAATGATTTTCCGGAGCAGGCTTGGGCGGATACGCTGTTTATGGCGGCATTTTTCCTGCTGCGTGTCGGAAGCAAGCTGAATGATCAGGCGATGATCCAGGATGCCCTCAATCAGTATTACTGGCATATCAAATACCTGCAGGACCCTAGCACCGGCTTCTGGTTCCACGGCTACAACAATGTGAAGCAGGATCACATGTCCGGATTGTACTGGGGCAGAGCCAATGCCTGGGGCGCTTATACCATGTCGCAGGTCAAACCACTGCTGAAGGACTGGTATCTGTATCCGCAGTGTATGGATGTGGAGTGTTCCCTGCGTGATCAGCTGGCGGCGCTGAAGCTGGTGCAGACAGAGAACGGCCTTTGGCGGACGGTGCTGGATGACGAGGAATCTTATGAAGAGGTATCTGCCTCCTGCGGGATTGCCGCGGCCATGATCAATAACGGCAATCCGCTGCATACGAAATATGTGCAGAAAGCGCTGGGTGGCATCCTGGAGAATATCAGCGAAGATGGACGGGTACTGGGTGTATCGGGCGGAACTGCTGTGATGAAGGACCGCGAAGGCTACCGCAACATTCCGAAAGACTGGATTCAGGGCTGGGGACAAGGCTTAGCGCTTGCTTTTCTGTCCGATATGATTAAATAGGAGGGGAACAGGTTGGCCAAACCGACTAAGGGCGCTTTTACCCTGCCGGGTGAATCCGGTTATGAAGCACTGACCCTGGAACTGGCGGAACGCTGGGGTGCCGATGTTATCCGTGACAGTGACGGCACGAAGTTGTCCGATGAAATTATTAATGCAGGATACGGGATCTATTCTACGATCTGTATCATCAGAGATCACAATGAGTGGGCATCGCAGAATTTGGATAAACTGCAGCAGTGTTTTCTGATCACCAATCCGAAGGTAGCGGTGCAGGATTACTTATCCGTCTATCTGATGGAGGATTTCTTCGCGGAACAGTTCAGAGTCAATGATTCCAAAGAAGCGTTCAAATACTGGCAGGTTACCGACCGGACGACCGGAGAAGAGGTTCCGAGAGAACAATGGAATTATGACCGCGAATCGGGGAATGTGGTCCTGACCGGAATTACGCCTTGGCATAAATACACAGTCAGCTTCATGGCCTACCGGATCTGGGAAGAGATCTCCATGTACAACCACACCACGAATAACTGGGACAAAGAGCATCTGATGCAGATAGATCCCATGTATCCGGATACGCAGGCGTACATGCTGGACTGGATGGAGAAATGGTGCGCTGAGCATAAGGAAACTACCGTTGTCCGCTTTACCTCGCTATTCTATAATTTCGCCTGGATCTGGGGCAGCAGTGAGCGCAACCGCCATCTGTTCTCGGACTGGGGCTCCTATGATTTTACGGTGAGTGCCAGAGCGCTAGATTTGTTCGCCAAAAAATATGGCTACCCGCTGACGGCTGAGGACTTCGTAAACGGCGGGAAATACCGTGTCAGTCATATTCCAGCGGAGCAGCATAAGCTCGACTGGATGGCTTTTATTAATGACTTTGTGATCGGCTTCAGCAAGCAGCTCATTGACATTGTACATAACCACGGCAAGCTGGCGTATGTTTTCTACGATGACAGCTGGGTCGGTATGGAGCCTTATAATGACCGGTTCGGAGAGTTTGGCTTCGACGGGATGATCAAATGCGTATTCTCCGGCTATGAAGCACGGATGTGCTCAGGGGTAAAAGTGGATACGCATGAGATCCGGCTGCATCCTTATTTGTTCCCGGTGGGGCTGGGCGGTGCGCCTACCTTTATGGAGGGCGGGGACCCTACCCTGGATGCCAAGAAATACTGGATCAACATCCGGCGCGCACTGCTCCGCGAGCCGATTGACCGGATCGGACTGGGCGGGTACCTGCACCTGGTCGAGCCTTATCCGGATTTCTGCGACTATATCGAGAAGATTGCTGATGAATTCAGGGAGATCAAGGAGCTGCATCACCAGGGCAAGCCGTATCAGGTGAAGACCAAGGTAGCGGTTCTGCACAGCTGGGGCAAGCTGAGATCGTGGACGCTGTCCGGCCATTTCCATGAAACATTCATGCATGACCTGATTCATATCAATGAAGCCTTATCCGGGTCGCCGGTGGAAGTGCAGTTTATTGACTTCGAGGATATCCGTCAAGGAGTCCTGCAGAACGTAGATGTAGTGATCAATGCCGGTGCAGCGGGTTCAGCCTGGAGCGGCGGTAGGCACTGGAAGGACAGCAAGGTTGTAGACCTTCTGACCAAATGGGTATACGAAGGCGGCACGTTCATCGGGGTTAATCAGCCTTCCGCCGTTGAAGGCTATGACACCTACTTCAGAATGGCCCATGTTCTTGGTGTGGATGAGGATACCGGCGCCAGAGTCGTCCATGGCAGATGGGCTTTTGAAGCTAAGGATGAGCTCGGCCTGTTGCCTGAAGGCGCAAGCATTGAAGCCAAGCAGGGGATCTATCTTACCGATGGAGCGGCATCAGTAGTACAGCAAGCCGGCGGCAGAGTTACACTGTCCACGAATGCCTTCGGGAAAGGCAAGGGAATCTACCTTCCTTCGTTCGAATTCAATCTGGAGAATACCAGACTGCTGCTGAACCTGATCCGTTATGCGGGTAATGAGCTGAATGACAACAAGTACATCACGGATAACCTCTACACAGAGTGCGCTTATTATCCGGAGAGCAAGATGCTAGTCGTGATTAACAACAGCGCTGAGCCGCAGAAGACCTCCGTTGAGACGGAGTACGGCCAGCAGACGCTGGAGCTGGCCCCGTATGATACGGTGATTACTACAATCGGTGAATAGCAGGAGTCACGGTCAAACCCTAAATAATAAGATCTCAAAGTCAATCTCTATAATAACTATTGAAAAGCTCAAGCCCGCGGCTGTATGCCCCAGGCTTGAGCTTTTTGCGGTGAGCCTCTCTCTGCTGGTAATGATGAATAGAAGCCGATGAGAGTGAAAATGTGATAGGATAAGAAGACATTTATTATCCCCGTGGGGGAGTAGAAAAGGGAGTATCATGAGAATCATTATTTCGCCTGCCAAAAAGATGAAGACAGACACAGATATCTTTACGGAGCGCCAGATGCCGCAATTTCTAAGCGAATCGGAGACGCTGCTGGCCGCTTTACAACAAATGAGCTACGAGGAACTAAAAGCCATATGGAAATGCAATGATGCTATCGCCACGCTGAATCTTGAGCGGATTCGGGATATGGAGCTAACCCGGAACCTGACACCGGCGCTTTTTTCCTACGAAGGAATTCAATATCAATATATGGCACCAGGTGTGCTGCAAATGGACGAGCTGGAATACCTGCAGGAGCATTTGCGGATATTGTCCGGGTTCTACGGGATGCTCCGGCCGTTTGACGGGGTTGTTCCCTATAGACTGGAAATGCAGGCTAAGCTGGCCGGGCCCGGCTTCAGTTCGCTCTATGGGTTTTGGAACAGAAGGCTGGCGGATCAGCTTTTCTCGGAGAGTAAGTGCATTCTGAATTTAGCCTCCAAGGAATACAGCAAATGTATCTCCCCTTATCTGGGCGAAGATGTCCGGATGGTTACTTGTGTGTTCGGGCAGGAAATCGGCGGCAAGGTGGTTGAAAAAGCGACGTTCGCCAAGATGGCCAGAGGTGAAATGGTCCGCTTCATGGCCGAACGGCAAATCCGGCATGTGGAGGAGATTAAGAGCTTTACCGGACTAGAGTTTGGTTATGCTGATGAGTTGTCGAGTGAGAGCACCTATGTGTTTATACAACAAACGGGCAAGTAGTATGGATACGGACATCCACTCGAATTAATTAAAAGTAATGGTGCTGTTTACGATGAGCCTATTAGGGTAGCTGCCCCCATAGCTTACGATGCCAGGATTAGCCGGTGTCCTAAGGCCAAACACCAGAGAGATGCCCATAATCATGACAAAGAATGTGGCGGTCAGTCTTTTCATAGATTGTTCAAGCTGTAAATAGAGATTTTCCAGCATTCCGGTTTGCTGCTCTTATGTAGAGCCGTCCTTTCACAGGACGGTTTTTTATTTTGGGCTTTATCCAATTAGATGGACAACTTCTATAAAAATTGGGATTAAATCTTTAATTTGCTAACTGTATTGTAAGCGCTTACGAATTATAATTTACTCGGAAAGGAGGCGGAAGCAGGTTTTTGGAAGTAGATCAGTAAGTTATGAGCAGTAAGTGGCAACACCCGGTAAGTAGTGTACAGGTAAGCAGTAACCAACAACAAAACATTTTAGGAGGTAAGGGTATGTTTAAATTTAATAAGAAATTATTAACGGCCTTATTTGCAGCTTCAATGAGTTTCAGCTTGTTTGCAGCAACTTCAAGTGCAGCGACAGACTATTGGCAAAATTGGACCGATGGCGGCGGGACAGTAAATGCTACGAACGGATCTGGCGGAAACTACAGTGTGAATTGGTCAAATACCGGGAATTTTGTTGTTGGTAAAGGCTGGACTACCGGATCACCTACTAGAACCATCAACTATAATGCAGGCGTCTGGGCACCATCCGGCAACGGGTATTTGACTCTCTATGGATGGACAAGAAACTCCCTGATCGAATACTACGTTGTGGATAGCTGGGGTACTTACAGACCTACCGGAACCTATAAAGGGACCGTGACCAGTGATGGAGGCACATACGATATTTATACAGCCACACGAACCAACGCCCCTTCCATTGACGGAACAGCAACCTTCACCCAGTTCTGGAGTGTACGGCAGTCGAAAAGAGCGACCGGAAGTAACGTTGCCATCACTTTTGGCAACCACGTGAACGCATGGAAGAATTACGGGATGAATTTGGGCAGCAGCTGGTCTTACCAGGTGCTGGCGACCGAGGGATATCAAAGCAGCGGGAGTTCTAACGTAACGGTGTGGTAACCGTTCAGCTGCCAGCAGGGCAGCAGACAGTTTCATTGATATGACCAGGGCCTGCCGGCCACACAGCCGGGGGCCTAATATATTAACCTTTTCCATTCTGCTTAAAGGGGATCTATCCATGAGAAAATTATTGATTTTCTTTATCATAGCCGTCATAGGCGTTATCACCGCTTGTTCGCAGGCAGAGCCTGATAAGAACGAAAAGCCTGAATCCAAGGATAACCTGGTATTCGTCCAGGGCGGGAGCTTTATAAACACCAAGTCCAATTACTATGGGAAAAATGTAAACCTGGCCGATTTTTATATCAGCCCATATGAGGTAACTCAGCAAGAGTGGATAGAAGTCATGGGGAGTAACCCGTCCCACTTCCAAGGCGGTAATCTGCCAGTAGAAATGGTAAGCTGGTATGACGCAGTGGAGTACTGTAACCGCCGGAGTATACAAGAAGGTCTGGAACCTTACTACAATATAGACAAGGATACACAAGATCCGGAGAATAAGAGCAGCAACGATAATATAAAGTGGACAGTAACGGTCAACGAGGGAGTGAATGGTTACCGGCTGCCGACAGAAGCGGAGTGGGAATATGCTGCAGGCGGAGGCCAGTTGAGCAAGAGCTACACCTACAGCGGAAGCAACAATGCCGATGAAGTCGCCTGGTATTGGAGAAATGCCGGGGATCAATATTTATCCGGAGAATGGAACTGGCCCATCATAGAAAACAACAATAATGCAACCAAATCTGCCGGCATCAAGAAGCCAAACGAGCTGGGGCTTTACGATATGTCAGGGAATGTAAGGGAATGGTGCTGGAACTGGTACGGGGATTCGGATAGTACAGGAGGTGCTTACCGGGTTGTGAAGGGCGGGGGCTGGATTGGCGGCGTCAATAATAACGAGTCCGCTTTCCGAGGGAAGTTTGAGGGAAGCGGCATAGGTCCTGATCAGGGGTTCCGTGTGCTCCGCAGTGAGTAATGTGATAATCCTGCCTTGGTGCTAAGAAATTCGTCTCCTGCTGTTGTTCCTGTAAAATCAAAGAATCCCCGGCAAGTACACAAACTGTACATGCAGGTTTCAATTTGTACATAGGAAGCCTCTATAGATTTCATATATGATGGTAAATGTACAAAAAAGGGAATGAGGGGGAGGGCATTTGAATTTGGAAAGGGGTCACTTCACACAAAGCGTGGTTTTTCGCTTAATTCTATCGTATGCGGTGATTCTGTGCATACCTGTTATTCTGAGTGTAATTATTTATGGCCAAACCAGGGGCATTGTAAAAAATGAAATTAAGCTGGCAAGCGGAGCAATGCTCCAGCAGGTAAGATATATCGTGGACAGCGAGCTGCTGCAGACAGAGAGTCTGGCGGCACAACTGGCCGTTCATTCGGAGGTTAAAGCACTTCTTTCTTCATCGACAAAGGAGAGCGCTTACAGGATTTACAGACTTAAGCAGGAACTGAACAAAATGACCTCCGCGAACAATTTCATTAAGGAGATTAACCTGTATTCGAAGCCTCTACAATCGGTTCTTTCCAGTGAAACGTATATAAAGGAACAGTCTTTTTATGAGATGAAGCTGCAGACGGACACGTTTGCGTATGAGGATTGGCAAGCGCTGTTAAACCGGCATCATCCGGGGGAGTATATGCTGCTTCCGCTCAAAAACCAGGATCAGAAGGTTACCTATACACCGTTCTATGTCCGTTCCTTACCGATCCAGACGACTGCCGATCTGGCCGGCGCGCTTATCATACCGCTCAATGTTGAGAAGCTGACAACGATCCTGTCGAACATCGATTGGATCGAGCGGGGCCAGGTATTCATTATGGATACGAAGGGTCAGATCATGATTCAGAATGCCGGAGAACCGATGATTGAACCGTCAGCCTACCAGGAGTGGAACGATCGGGGGACAGGTACCTTTACCGGCACATTCCAGGGTGTCAAATCGATGATCACAATCGAATCCTCCGATACGACTGGCTGGAAGTACATCAGTGTGTTTCCGACCGAGGTTTTCTGGGAGCAGGCCGGAGGGATTCAGACGATGAATATGCTGGGGCTGCTGCTGTGCTTTGCGATCGGCAGCGCGGTTATCTATTATTTCGCCCGCAAAAACTACAATCCGGTAAAAGAATTGGTTAGCGTCTTTTCCCGGAATCCGGCGCAGGGCACCGCTAAATATTTGGACGAATATACGTTTATCCGCCGCAGTGTGCTGGAGACAATCCGCGAACGGGATGATATCCATAGCAAGCATGATCAGCAGCTGCGGGTGCTGCAGAATTACTATTTGGGAAGACTGCTGAAGGGACAGGCTGACCGGAATGTTCCGTTAACGGAGCTGGCCAAAACGTACAAGTTCGCTTGGCCGGCTGATCAATTCGCAGTATTGCTGTTTTATATTGACAGCGGCGGAGCAGGGCCCCATGATCTGGCCTTATCACAGTTTATTGTGTCTAATATCGTGGCTGATGTGATCGGCAACCGGTCGCCGATTCATTTCACCGATGTTGACGGTATGCTCGCGGCGGTCGTGAATATTGATCCACAGGGCAATGAGCATTGGAAAGACGACATCGAGGCAGATCTGACCAAGGCCAATGAATTCATTGCGCTCCGGTATAAGCTCTGCTTCACTACAGCGGGGAGTGAGCTGCAGACAGGCTTGGAGGGTGTACATCTGGCCTTTCTTCAGGCACTGGAAGCCCAGGAGTACTGCATTGTGCGGGGCGAAGGGAAGCTGATCTGGTACGGAAGCATCAAGCCGGGGGAGAGCAGCAGCTATTTCTTCACGGTCAACGACCAGATGATGCTGATCAATTTCCTAAAGGCTGATGAATTCGGTAAAGCAAGAGAGATGATCCTGGACATCATCGAGCAAGCCTTCCAAAAAGAAAGATCGCATGAAATCGCGAAGTGTATTCTGCTTGATGTAGCGACAACCCTGATCAAGGCAATTCCTGACCAGCAGCAGACAGGGATTGCCTGGGATGAATGGAAGCCGCTCAAGCGGCTGTTATCATGTTCAACGAAGCTGGAATTTGAGCAGGAAATTCTCGGACTCTTCGACCGGGTATGCGAGGCGCTTCGCAGCAAGTCAAGCCTGCAGACGAATGCGGGGATTGGTGAGAAGGTTATCGCCTTTGTACAGGAGAACTATGCCGATAAGGAACTAAGCGTGTCCTTGATAGGAGATCATTTCCGGTTGACGCCGCAGTATGTCTCCCGGTTGTTCCGCGAGCAGACAGGGCAGACCGGACTGCACGATTTCATCAGCCAGACGCGCATAGAAGCCGCTAAGGTGCTGCTGCTGCAGGGGGCAAGCATTGATGAGACGGCGGCCAGAGTTGGTTTCGCCAGCAGTCATGCTTTTATCCGGGTGTTCAAGAAGTATGAGGGGATTACACCGGGCAAATACAAAATGATCCAATAAACAGATGGCTTCCGAATCTTCGGAGGCCATCTGTTTTTGCTTTTTAAACCGCATATTTGCAAAAAAGTTCATCCGGTTCAAGATGTCCACCGCCATTTGCCGGGTATCGTACATCATTTCTGTTATTGAACATTGCTGACCTGGAGCGGCTCCGGGTACATTGATGGAGCAGGCGGCGCGGTAAACATCCACCTGCAGCGCTAATACCTCATTTATAGTAAACGGTTACATCATTAGTGTGAATTAATCGTAAGGAAGTGATGATGACATGGCAGTTCCGGTAAAAGCCAAGCATGCAAGCCCCGCCCGGCTTAAGCATGCAGATACAATCCCGCTTTGGAAGCATGTGAAGCAAGAATGGAAGCTGTATTCGTTTCTTGTCATTCCGGTAATCTATTTTATTATTTTCAAGTATGCACCGATGGCCGGGAACATTATTGCTTTCCGGAAGTACAGAGGCGGGCCTAATATTTTCGGATCAGAATGGGTGGGATTTACATACTTCGAGATGTTCATGAAGGACCCGACGTTCTGGAGAGCATTCTTCAATGATCTTACCCTGAGCGTGAGTTACCTGGTGGTTAAATTCCCGGTCACTCTTTTGTTCGCATTGCTGCTGAATGAGATACGGATGATTAAGTGGAAGAAGTTCGTGCAGACCGTATCCTATCTTCCCCACTTCATATCCATGGTCATTGTAGCCGGGATGGTAAAAGAGGTGGTTTCCCTAACGGGGCCGGTGAACAGTCTATTGACCTCTATCGGAGCAGAGAAGATTTCGTTCATCTCCTTGCCGGAATGGTTTCCGGTGATCTATGTCACCTCCGGCGTCTGGCAAAGCCTGGGCTGGGGAACGATTCTGTATTTGGCAGCGATGACCGGCATCAATACCTCACTTTATGAAGCAGCTAAGATTGATGGCGCGAACCGGATGCGGCTCGCCATGCATGTCACGATTCCGGGTATTCTGCCAACGATTATGGTGCTCCTGATTCTGGATATCGGCAGCATTCTGAGTTCCAATTTTGAGAAAATCCTGCTGCTGTACAACCCGTTAACCTATGAAACGGCCGACGTCGTCTCCACCTATGTGTACCGGATGGGGATCACTGGAGGGAACTTCAGCTATGCGACAGCCGTGGGCTTGTTCGAAGGCATTATTGGACTAGTTCTGGTGACGATCGCCAACACTGTATCGAAAAAAACTACAAAATCCAGCCTGTGGTAGAAAGGAGCCGTCCCTGTGAAGAGAAGTGCATCCTTCAGTATGTTTACCATTGTAAACGGTTTATTCATGACGCTGATTGTCATCTTCACCTTGTATCCGTTTGTTTATCTTGTAGCACAGTCCTTCAGTTCGGAAGCTGCCATCTATGCCGGCAAGGTGACGCTATTTCCGGTTGTATTTACGACCAAGACCTATGAGGTCATCTTAAGCAAGCCTGACTTCTTCCATTACTACTGGAATACGATTGTGTATTCCGTGACCGGCACGTTTATCTCCGTCGCGGCGACAGCGGTCATGTCCTATCCCCTGTCCAAAGATAAGCTGCGGCTCAATAAGTTTTTCATCCCGTTCGTGCTGTTTACGATGTATTTTGGCGGGGGGCTCATCCCCAACTACATCCTGATTGCGAAGACACTGGAACTAAGAGACACGATCTGGGCGATTGTCATTCCGGGGGCGATCAGCGCCTTCAATGTCATTCTGATGAAGACGTTCTTTGCCAGCCTGCCTTATGAATTGGAAGAGGCGGGACGTGTCGATGGTCTGGGTGTGTTCGGGATTTTTACGAGAATCATTCTTCCGTTATCGAAGCCTATTCTGGTAACCATTATGTTGTTCGTCATGGTAGGTATGTGGAACAACTGGTTCGGACCATCGCTCTATCTGCAGTCTAAGGAGAAATGGCCGGTCGCCCTGTACCTGAAGCAAATTATCGACAACGCCGTCAGTCCGACAGAAATCGGTGCATCCTCCGATCAGACCAGCCAAATTGCCGCAAGCATCAAATCGACGGCGATGGTACTCACTTCGTTGCCTATCATCTGCATCTATCCCTTCGTGCAAAAGTACTTCGTACAGGGAATGATGATCGGGGCCGTCAAGGGATAAACGGTATAACCGGAAGCGGGCCAGCGTCCATTTCCGTTATATATAGCTCTATCTAAAAAGGGAGGCAAACTATGAGAGTCAGAAAATCAAGTGTGATGGTATTGCTGACATCCATGCTCGTGCTAATGACCGCATGCTCGTCCGGAAATAATGGTGCTTCGGGAAACAATACCCCAGCAGCATCAAACGATGCAGCTAACAACACGACAGCAACAGCTGAGGCGGCAGATTACACCTTCGGTGCAGACCAGACATTCCACTCCAACGAGCCGGTATCCTACTCCATGATGTACAGCGACCATGAGAATTACCCGTATAACAAGGACTGGCGGCTCTGGAGTGCGATTCAGGAAAAAACGAACGTGACCTTCGATCTGTCCATTACGGCAAGAACAGAATACGAGAATCAAAAGTCGCTGCTGGTGAACAGTGGGGATGCCCCATATATTATTCCTAAGACGTATGATGAATCCGCTTTCGTGTCCACAGGCCAAATTGTACCTGTCAGTGATTGGGTGCAGTACATGCCGAACTATATGAAGGCTGTGCAGGATTGGGGGATGGAGGAGGATCTGAAGGCCAAGCTGAAGGAAGACGGGAAATATTATGTGCTTCCGGGCATGTGGGAGATCGCAGGCGGCGGCTATTCCTACATCATCCGTAAGGATGTTTTTGAAGCAGCAGGTGTGGACGTTGAGGGACAGCAGGGGAACTGGACGTACGAGGATTTTTATGAAGCTATGAAAAAGGTCAAGGATTACACGGGCAGTAATTACGTGATCTCTGATCAGTTCAAGGGAGAATCTGCGCTGAATATTGCTGCTGTTCAATATGGGGTTACCGGCGGCTGGGGGCTGTCTAACGGTCTGAATTTTGACCATGATAAACAGCAGTTCGTTTTTGCCGATGCGTCGGAGGATTTCAAAAACTATCTGGGTTATTTCAATAAGTTAATTACTGATGGCATTATGGATCCCGAATCCTTCACACAGGAAGATGATGCGGCCCAGGCGAAGTTCTTCAAAGGCGATACTTATGTGATCAGCGGAATCTATCAGGTGCTGGCGGATTTCAAGAGTAAGATGCAGGTTCCGGATAGCGAGCTCTATATGATTACACAGCCGGGCGGCCCGAAAGGTAAACTTCAGGTCGAGACCTCCCGTCTTGAGAACGGCATCATGATCAGCCAGAATGCGCTCGATGATCTGGGTGAAGAAGGTTTTATCAAAATGCTTCGTTTCATCGACTGGTTATGGTATTCCAACGAAGGTCAGACGCTCAGCCTGTGGGGCGTAGAAGGTGAGACCTATACTAAGGATGCAGCCGGCAACATCGTGCTTAATCCGGATATCTATTACAACGGTATGAATGAGGGAGCTGCCAAACAGCTGAATGTGGATTACGGCTTCGCAGGAGGCGTGTTCGCCTATGGGGGCTCTGAGAAACTGAAAATGTCGAAGATGACCGACGGTGAGAAGGATTTCGTGAACAGGGTCCAGACCACACGGGAGACGCGCAAGCTGGTACCGCCGATCATGGCAACGCCTGAGGAGAGCGAACAGATGAAGCTGATCTCCACACCGCTGATGGATTACGTCAAGACGATGACCCTGAAGTTCATCACCGGTCAGGAGAGCTTCGACAACTGGAATCAGTATACGGCTCAGGTAGAAGCGAACGGCAGCACGCGGTATACAGAGATGGCCAATGAAATTTTCCAGAAGACGAAGGACTTGCTCGGGTATTAGGTTATAAACAAGCTCAAGCCTGCGGCTGTCCTGCGGAGGCTTGGGCTTTTTGGTATGTAAAATTTTAGATTTTTAAAGGGGATGGATTGGCAGATGGAGAATAAAAGCTGATTGGATAAATTAGAACTGGTGAAGGCGGGGACTTATGATGTTCAAAAAAGATCTATTAGATAAAAAGAGTTTACTCAAAGAATTAGATTCACTGGGACATTCAGACAGAATCCGTACGGTGGCCATGCTGGGCCGTAATCATATGAAATCAGCCGAGTACCCGGAATTGCTCGCTTCGTTACTGAAGGGGGGAGTCTACGAGGCTCAGCTTGCCATAATTGGCGCTATTGCCACACAGAATGCCAACATCATTGTGTCAGCATTAAAGCATCCTAAGGCTACTATTCGACATCAGGCTGCTGGTCTTCTAGCCAAAGTGGCTTCAAATATTGAGATTGAACGTGAACTCCCGGATTTATCACAGGAAGGCCGCCGTAAATTGCTGCGCAATATTTCATTTGTTAACCGTCAGGAATTGGCGGAGCGGCTGCTGCCTGTTGTATACGCCCGGTGGGGGGCGGCGGAGGCCTCCATTTTACTGCCTGCATGTCATCAGGAAACAGTCAGTAAATGGCTTACCGATATTGGATATGCTGTTGGAAATTGGGGTAAGTTGGCCAGCCGTCATCTGGATGTGGTTGCAGCGTATTTCAGAACGACTTTAGAAGGTACATCCCCTAGGGAAAAGGGAGCTGTCTGGTGGAGGTTTGCTTCTGCAATCGAAGCTTTATGCAAGGCAAAGCCGGATTTGGTGCTCGAATGTGCTATGAATCATGGACCGATGGGGGTCATCCATCCTGAACTGAGGAAACATCTGGGCACTTTAGTCCGCGTAAATCCGGATGCCGTATACAGGCTGCTAACCCGGCAGGAGTCACGAAGCAGTCTGCTTTCTCATGGGGTGCCGGAAGGCATATTAAATAGAAAAAAATACTTTTCTATCGCTCAGTGGATAGAAATAGCCAAATTACTTGCAGATACTCCCGTCCATCTGGCGAAATTACTGGACAGTATCGCTCCTTCAAGCCGTAAAGTGATTTTCGAGGCGGTATATGAAGAGGATAAGCGTCAAGAGCGTATTTTTCCGGAACGGTTACTGCAGCAGCTGCCGCATGTTGTGCGCGATCAGGAAGCCACCCGAATGCTTGGTCTGCGTGAAATCTATGATAACCGGGAAAAAACGATTAGGATTACTGCCTGCCGTTCTATTCATCATTCTAGAGAGCCCCTGGAAAAAGCCGCATATGCATCTAATGCAGACGAACGTGCAATGGCACTCGTACAGCTGATTAAGAGTACTGCGTTATCAAGACAGGGTATGGATGAGACTCTAGTCTTTCTGGGACGCATCAAAAATGATCAGGACCCGGTACGTTGTGCGGTAATGACAGAGCTAACTGGCACTCCTGCGTCTATGTTTACGGATGAGAATGTAGAAGACCTTACTGTTCTTGTTGATAGTGTCGTGGAGGCCAGAGATACTTCATATGCTACAAGGTCTGCCACTCAGGCACTAGCATTTGTAATCATGCGGTTTAATGCAGGGAATCCCGGAAGCGGGATCTTTAAGTTTGCTTTAAGCACGATCGTAAAGTTAGCCAAGCAGAGCGGGCAGCTTACCCTGCCGTCCTTACAGGACAATTTCCCCCGGGGGATAGAAGAACGTTTGTTTGAAGAGATTTATCCGCTGGCGGCCGCGTCCAATCGCAGAGAAGAATACAATTTGCTGTTCAGCCTGGCGAACTCTTTTGGCAAAAGGGGCTATGGCATCTCAAAGCTTCAGGACTTGCTAAAGGAAGCGGTAAAGGCGAAAACAGCAGCTACCTCAGCACGGGCGGCAAGATATTGGCTTGCTTCTCCTGCAACAAGGGATGAAAGAGTAAGAGAACTATTAACCCTGGACAAATCTTTTATCACCATATTTGAAGTGTTCCGTCATATACATCTTAAACGCCAGGAGTGGCTGGATCCGTTTATTTCGGGAGCTGCTATTAAAGGCAAATTTTTAACGGGGAAAACCATTTATATGGTGCCGGCTGCAGATGGGTTTAGCAGGTGGCTGCCGCGTCAGCAAGAGTCCTTCCGGTCTCTGATTGAAAGAGTTGCTTCCGATGCCAAACGAAGTTTACAGGAGCGCTCTACAGCGATAAAGGTAATGGCAGCAATGCCTGAACTCAGCACAGATAAGCTGGCAGAGTTCTTGGAAGATGAGAACATAGCTATAGTAGAAGCAGCTCTTTATGCACATTCGTTATTGGAGGAGCCCGAAAAGGCACTTCTTGTTCTAATGGCGAATTTGGATGGAGACAGAGCCCGTGTGGCCATGTACTCCATCCCAAGATGCATCCGCAGAGTGAATCCGGCCGTATTGGCTTCCGTGCTTAAAGAACTGTTAGACCGCGACAAGCTGAAAATCACAGTCAGAAAAGAAGCGATTCGGCTACTCGGTGCTTATAGAAGCAGTGACAGCATACCGGTATTGATGAATGAGATCGAAAAACCAAATGCACATAAGGACGTAATCATTGCCATAGGGCACGCAGCGAGACAGCTGTTAGATGATGAACGCGCCTGGGAGATTTTAAGCAGAATGGCTTCTTCCTCACAGAGTGATATTGCAAAAAGTATATTATTCCAACAGCCGAATGAGCTTCCCGCAGACTATAGATCAAGATATTTGGAACTAATTATTAAGATTGCAGGTCATACCGACCCGGATACCGGAAGGCTTGCCCTGAACAGTATGATCCGCTGGTCTAATGGAAATGAAGGGGTCATCGCAGAGGCCACAGCGAAGTTTATCGTGGATTTGGCAGATAGCTCCAGATGGAATACTGCAATGAATACGCTAACCGAAATATGCCGTGATGGTGTAGTCAATGAGCTGGTAATAGGTGTGTTCAAGAGCTTGGCCAGTGTCACAGTAAGAGAGGATTGGAATGCCAATGCCAAAAGAGATTTGCCTCACCGGCAACGCCTGTTGAAATTTGCAGACAAACTGGCAGCACTGCCGAAGAACACACGCGTAAACCTTGTGCCTTTGTATAAGGGGATTATTGACTGTCTGGCACCGGATGAGACATTAATGCAGCCTGTAATGAAGTTGTATGTAGCTTCCATCGATTGGACCCATGTAGCGGAATCCGTTGTTTACTTGAATACTATTGTGAATTGTGTCTCCAATCAGCGGCGTCTTTTGGACAATGCCTATATGCAGATTGCGCAAAATCTAAATGACAGCAAGGGGTATTGGATTCCGGAGACGCTATTGGGAATTGTAGAGGTATTATGGTCTCAAGGCAGTTACGAAGCTCAATGGCTTGGACTATCCTTGCTAGAAGTTGCAGGGAGCGAGTTGTTGTGGAGCCCGGATTGTACCCGCCTATTAAAATTATATAGAAATCATCCAAACATTGAGCTTCGCTCACTTGCGTTAGATATTTGGACGGTAATAGATTAGCCACGACAGCAGATGTATCCTTTCATACAGGGTGGTGTACAGTTGGAGCCTTCTATTGTAGCTCCATGACAATTTGTTTTATTTTGTTGGCGCTTATAGACAAATGACCAAGGGTCTCCAGCCAATGATCGCCTGCACTGATAAATTCAATTTCGGAATCCGCTGTGGGCTGGTTGAGTGCAAGGATGGCCCCGGCGCTGTTGCCGCTGTCGAAAAAGAGCAGGCTGCGCTGGATCGCGGCTATGCTGTAATGATTTTGCCTGAGCATATAGATAATGCGGAGCCGTGCCAGTTCGCTATCCCCGTAGACCCGGGCCTGGTTACGCTCGCGTGGAATATCGATCAGCCCGTTGCGCTCCCAGTTGCGTAATACTTCCGGTGTGACCCCCAGCAAAGAGGCTGCTTCCTTGTGAGTATATACATTTCCTGTGGACGGCAGCTGCCTTTTTTCGGTCCAGTTCTTGAGCAGTGATGCGGTTTCCAGCGCTGAGGCATATTCATTCTCCAGAAGATGCTGATAGGCTGTTGCATGGGTTAAAGCGAGCTGTACGTCCCAGGGTTTAAGCGCGGTTAATACCGAAAAAGCAGTATTTCGTAAGGTGCGGTTGGTAAAGGGGGTGCCAAAGATTAATCTGCAAATCCGAAGCTGCGCAAGATGCCGGTGTGTAAATTGACGATAGTGGTTGTTCGAGCGCTCTACCGGTGAGAGCAGCCCGATTTGTTCATAAAATCTGATCGTATTGGGGTGTACGCCCAGTTCCTGTGCGATTTGCCCGGTCGTATAAAGGAGATCTGCCCCTTGTTTGAGGAGCGGTTTTGGCTTCGCGGGGGCTTCGGGCGGAATATACTTCATTACCTCCCCAATTTCACATCCGAGAGCTGTGCAGATTCTGGCCAGCACCCCAAGATCCGGCCGCTTAATCTCATTGGTGATGTACAGCTGAAGCTGGCTTCTCTGAACCTGTGCAAGCTGGGCCAGCCTGCCGCTGCCGATTCCTCTCCTGCTCATAGCAGATTCTAGAATCATTTCGAAATGTCCCCACTGCTCCGCCATACCCCATTACCCTCCTGGAAGAAATCTGGATTCATTATATCGTATGGATAAGTAGCTATCAAACATAACCTTCCAACTATACACCACCCTTCCCCCGGAATGTTACACTCCTCACATCAGAAGGAGGGGGAGCTTATGGCGTATCATATCCAAGTACAACATTTATCGAAAACCTATCGTGTCCCAGTCAGGAAGGCTGGACTTCGTTCGGCCGTCCGCAGTCTAATTCGTCCACAATTCAGCGAGGTCAAAGCGGTTGATGATGTGAGCTTTACCATAGAGCGCGGGGAGATGGTGGGTTTCATCGGACCGAATGGGGCGGGCAAGACTACAACACTCAAAATGCTGTCCGGACTGCTCTACCCCACATCGGGCGAAGTCACGGCGGCGGGTTTCACCCCATGGCAGCGGAATTCCCAATATCTCAAAAAAATCAGCATGCTTATGGGAAATCGCAGTCAGTTGCAGTGGAATAACACCGTATATGATACGATGTACATTTTCAAAGAGATCTACGGGGTCTCAGCAGAGGATTTCAAAAAGCATCTGGGGGAGCTCACCGAAATGTTCGATGTGGGAGACCTCATGAACAAACGTGCACGCAACCTCTCGCTTGGTGAACGTTCAAAGTGTGAGTTTATTATTTCCCTTCTGCATAAGCCGGAAATTTTGTATCTGGATGAGCCGACGCTGGGGATGGACGTAACGATGCAATTAAGGCTGAGGCAATATATGAAGGAATATAATCAGAAATATGGTACAACGGTTATTCTAACCAGTCATTATATGTCGGATATCACCTCTCTTTGCTCCAGAGTCCTGTTAATCAACAGCGGGAACCTGATCTATGACGGCAAGCTGTCCAGCCTGACGGATAAGCTCACGCCGTTCCGGGTAATCCGGCTGACGCTTGAGGAAGAGAATCCGCGGCTGTGCGGGGAAAGCCTTCAGACGGGCGGGATTCCGGCAGAATTGATCGAAAATAATGGCAATGAGTATACGCTTCGGGTGAACAAAGAGGAGGCGGTAAAAGCAAGTGCAATGCTGATGAGCAGGTATGCCCTGATTGATTTTGGCATCGCGGATCCCCCGGTCGAATCGGTGATTGATAAAATATACGCGGAGGGGATTACCGTATGAATATCCGTGGCGGAATGGCTATGATTCGGGGGCAGCTCTTCAGCTTTCTGTCGGAAAAGGCCTTCTTCTGGACGCTTGCCGTTGGCTGGATGACAGGGCCAATCATCTATATGATGGTTTGGGCGACGGCAGCGTCATCGGGCACCATCGGAGGGTACGACAGAAATGCCTTTGTTTTGTACTACCTGTGCCTTATCCTCATCAATCAGATGACGTATCCGACGACACATTGGTCAACAGCTCAAGCCATACACAATGGTTCAATATCCTCTGCGTTGCTGCGCCCCTTGCCGCTAATTTATGGGGCAATCGGACAGGAGGCGGCAGTCAAAATAGTGTGTGTTCCGTTTGTCGCCGCTGTTGTTGTGGTAGCGGGCTTATTATTCGGTGTACAGGTCAGCTTTACGTTCACACACCTGGCTGCGGGCCTGGCGGCGCTGGCACTTGCACTACTGATTCGATTTCTGCTCGCCTATATCCTATCGCTTCTTGCTTTTTGGACGCAGCAATCAGGTGCTCTGTTGAATGTCAACGAGACCTTCATCTTTCTCTTTGGCGGACAGGTGGCTCCGCTTGCCCTGTTTCCGGATAAGCTTAGCCATCTCACCTACATATTGCCCTACCGTTACATGATTTCCTTCCCGGTCGAAGCGTTAATGGGAACGCTGTCAAGCCGGGAGTTGACTCAGGGCTTTATGATGCAGCTGATCTGGGCGGCTGTTCTAATGCTTGTGCATTACGTTATCAACCGCTACGGTCAAAAAAAATATTCGGCAGTGGGAGGCTGACATGAGATATTTCAAACTAATTGTCATCTTCATTCAAGCGGCATTTCAGAATGAATCGGCGTACCGGATGAATTTCTTCATGAATTTTTTAAGCGCAGGTTTAAGTCTGGCGGGCGGTATTGGAGGTATCTATATTCTGTACGTCAACAATGAGGTCCTTAACGGCTGGACGATGACGGAAACGTTGGCCGTACTCGGCGTTTATATGCTGGTGCAAGCCGTGAAAAATATTGTGATTGGTCCTAGCATGAACAAGCTTGGGGGCTTGGACGGCGAAATTGAAAATGGAACGTTTGATTACACCTTACTGAAGTCCATATCCACACAATATTATGTCAGCGTAAGGGAATGGTAGATTTGGTCAGTCATGCATATTGCCGTTGCCGCTGGTGTTATTATTTTTGCGTTAAACGGCATGGACCAGGAAATCGGCGTATTGGCTATTGCCTTGTTTATGCTTGCGCTGCTTGTTTCACTGGGCATCCTGTACTCCATCATGCTGATTTTGAGTTCCCTCGCTTTCTGGTACAGAGGCACTTACGTGCTGTGGATCATGGAGGACTTTCTGCAGGCAGGAAGGTACCCTTTAGGTATCTATCCGCGTTCGATTCGTTTGTTTCTGCTATGGGTACTGCCGGTCGGTTTTATTGTTGCCGTTCCGGCCGAAGCTCTTGTCCAAAACGCGCAGCCTTTCATGCTGATGGCAGGGTTTATTCTGATGATTGTTCTGTTCGTGTGTGCGACGATTTTTTTCAACCGCAGCCTGCGGAAGTATTCTAGCGCGTCAAGCTGATAGTCAGGAAGGATTTTCCATAACCTCTGTGGAAATAGGAAGGAACGGATGCCGGGGTCTCCAATGGCTGGAGGCTGCCCGGCCGCTTCATCTCACCCTTTTGGAGGATCGTAATGGACAAAGCCGTCAGGTTCACAAAATCCATAGCGTTCATAGAGGAACATTTACAAGGCGACATTGATCTGGAGCTGGCCGCACAGGCCGGATTCACATCCCTGATGCAGCTGTATCGGGATTGTTACACCTATACCGGTCATTCGGTTAAGGAATACATCCGCAAACGCCGGCTGTCGAGCGCACTCGGTCTGATTAAATGTTCGGAGCTCCCACTCGCCGAGATTGCATATGCTTGCGGTTACAGCTCCCAGCAGGCCTTATGCAAATACGTAAAATCAGCCACCGCAATGACTCCATTAGAATACCGTAAGAGTGAAACCTGCTACTTCTTCCCCAGATTCGGCAGCGAACCGGTAAGGCCGGTAACCGTTACTGCAGAAACGATCCCCACGACCATACACACCAACTTCTATGATCCCAAGCTATGCGGCATGGAACAGCGGGCACTACGTGCGCTGCACGAACTTTTACCCGGATACATAGGCAGAATTTTTGGCAGAAACGGACAGCAGCAGGACGGATTATTTTGTTATGAGCTCGCTGTAGAGTATGACCTTATCGTGCTGAGTGAGCTAAAACGCAGTATTTTTCAAGGAGCTGCTATCCATCCGGAAATCCGGCAGACCTTCGCCAAAACGAGCGTTATCAATGATGAGACGGAGATTGGGCTGGCCTGGAATTATCTGTATATGAATTGGCTGAGAACCAGCATGTTCATGCAGGCTGCCGAGAGTTATTTTGAAGAGTACATCTATAAAGGCGGTGAAGTGAAAAAGCTCATTTTGTATTTACCGGTGAAGAGGCGGACGGATTACAACAAGATCAGCAGGGAATTCTGTGCAGGCTTACTGTTCCTGGTATCCTCCCAAAGCGGGGAGCAGGCAGAGGAAGCGGCTTCTGCAGCGGTAATGAATTACCTTTTGCTGGTTAAGCCTGAGGCTATAAGAACTGTGAGGGAGTTTTATGTAGCCCGGAGCGGTACGGACTGCACCTGCGGAGTAAGGATTGAACAGGCGCTGGAGCTTCCGCTGAATAGCGGGCTGGAGATTCTGCGGGTTGCCGAAGGCAGCTATGCAGTACTTGAGAGCAGCGGCAGCAGTGACAGCGGGGTGCTCGAGGAGCTGTTGGACCGCTATATCAGCGAGAACGGATGGAGCAGGGACAACGGGACTGCTTTTACAACGTATGAGACAGGCGGCAGGCATGAACCGGAGAAGATACAGATGAAAGTATGGATCCGGATGAAACATGTTAAAAACCGATAATACCGGTGACATTATTTTCGGTAAAGTAGAGCTATGAAAGGAGCTGGAATGTAATGAATCTAAGAAGGCAAGCAATGCCGGAGCAAGCATCTGAAGGTTACAGCCCCCAAGTAAAACCGGTAATCCTGAGAATGGTCGAGGAGATGAACCAGATGGAGCTTCCAAGTGAAGTATTCGTAGAACAGGTCACTGAATATTGCACAATTGTGGACAGACCAGAGATGAACATTGTTGGCATTGCCCTGCCGCTTACCTATGAAAGCCGGGGATACGGCGGTTATTATGGTTTTGAGCATGCGAGCTGCACGCTGAATGACTACTTTTATACGAAAAAACTGATCTCAGAGGGCGATATAGCGTTACTCTCCGGCATTATCAGCCAGCACATCAAAGGCAGAGATATTGTCACGGTCAGAACAGAGGTGAAAGGCGACGGGAATTACAAAGTGGTTGTTGGATATGAGGTGAGCAGCTTTGAGGGGCTGCCGGAATGTCTGCCGGAATATACGGAGACGCTTACAGTACCCGCCTGCCGTTATGCCAAAGTTCTGATCAACGAAACTCAGCAGGACGGACGGATCGGCTATGGCGAACGCATGCATGCGGATGAATACTTCGTCGGCGAATTCCGCCATGACACCAGCTATGTCTATAACCCCGCCGGGCTTGGATTCAATACATATGATGACTCGGGGGATATCCTCACCAAATATGAGCCTGTCCTAATTCCGGAGAATACCGCAGAACGTTTTGCCTCTATTCGCTGTAAGGTGGTTGCTTTGCCGGAGATGAAAATCGCCTGTAGCGTAACACCGCCCGATTCTGAGGATTTTGTGATTTCGAAATATTTTAAGGTTCAAGATCAGGTGTTTGCCACAGAGGCGGCTAAATACTATCTCCATGATTATTACGGGTTTCCGACGAACAGCGATCAGGAAGGGAAGATCAACTCCTGTTTTGGCACAAGAGTCAGTACCTTTGATTCGCTTCCGGATTGTGTGGAGAAGATCACTTTGCCAGGCGGCATCTATCTGCACATTACCCAGCTCGAAGTAAATGGCGATAACCCGGGCATTCCATATGATGTAGCGTTTAATCATCTGGATGAGCTGTTCCTGTCTACGCATCCCGAATACCAGCGTGACTGGAGCAGGCACGTGATCGCCCGGTTCCGGCAGGCCAATTGTGCTTCTGTATTTGTACCGCTTTCTAAGTAGCAGCAAATATGACCTATAGCCCAGTTAGCGGAGCAATATAACAAGCGTCCTGCTGTTCTGGATGAACTGGCCAAAATCTAATAAAGAGGGCCAAGTGCGCCCTCTCCCCATTAATTCTCCGCGGCCCCTATCTCTCCGTTTGCTCCGTCATCAGCCCCCAGCGGAAGCCAAACTTATCCACGACTGAAGCCATACAGGAACTGTAGGTCGTGCTGCGCAAGGGATGAATGATGCTGCCTCCGTCCGTTAGAACTTCGTAAGCCTGTTTTACCTGATCCGCAGTTTCAAAAGTCACCGTAAGGAATAGAGAGTTGCTCTTAGGTGCATCCGGCCCGATTTCATCCGCAAGCATGAAACGCTGTCCGCCGATATAACCCTCCGAATGATATACATACGCTTGCTGTTCTGTTGTTAAGCTGACGTTCCAGTCGCTCGGGTCCGCATCGGTGTAATGCAAGATGAAACTGGTTTTTAGGTCAAAAGCCTTCTGGTACAAGCTGATTGCTTCTTCGCATTGTCCGGAAAAGTGAAGTGTGGGGGTGACATTCATTGTTCTTCAGCTCCCTTTGGTATTCTCCTGAATCAAATGTTAGTTAAGCAAGAAGGGCTCCCCGTTAAGATATTTCTGGCAATAGTGCCCGATAACATAGGGGATGGTGCGGGACAAATCTTCATGCTCCAGCGGATTTACAGAGAGGAAGGCAAAGTTTCTGAGAATAGCCCATATGAAATAGCTCTCGAGCAGGTTCACATAGTCTGCCGGCAGCTGGTGGTGCTGCTTATAAGCAGAGATGAATGCTTTCCGGTTGTCGGGCAGGAGATGCAGGAAGGTCTCCGCAATATCAAACAGGTAAAACCCGTAACCGCAGGCGGAGAAATCAATCGGTCTGGGGTCTTGGTGATGAAACACATAATTACTCTCATGAAGATCGGAATGGATGATTCCCCAATGCTCTGGCGTTAATGGCTGCTGTCCTATAACTTCTGTAATTCTGCGGGCTGTGGATTCGAGCAAAGTGAATTGTTCATCGGTGAGCAAGCCGCTGGAGATTTGTTTATGTAATTGTGCTAGTGAGGACATTAAACTCTCCACATGATAGACCGGACGGACAAAACCTTCCGGAATCTCCCATTGCATTGAGTGTTGATGTAGCGCAGACATTAAGAGAGCCAGCTTAGACACCTCTTGGACTGTCGGTTCTCTATCCAGGACTTCGCCATCGACCCAGCGGTAGCAGGTGACGTTCAAAGATTCTTCTGTTCCGTATGAGATAACGGTAATCAATTCATGATCCCCGTTTCTTACAGGTGCAGGGACGATTAGGTCTGTATCATTAGATAAAGCTTCCAGCCAGTGGAGCTCTGATTCGATGACGTCTTTGGTTCTGTTTGCGCTATCTGAGTAGTGAAGCTTAAGAAGATAACCCGAGTTCTCATGAGAAGAGTTAACCCGAAAGGTTACACTATCGCTTTTACCCAGGTAGACCAGCTCAGTGATCCCCAAATCGTATTTCTTCAACGCTTCTTGCGCAATGATTACATAGTCGCTCTCCGTGAACACTTAACCAGCTCCATTATCATCTGTTTTCAATATTCTACCATATTGTTCCTGGAAGATAGGTGCTTTTTCCACTTTCTAATTTTTGCCCGGAAGCTCTTAAACGGCGCTGCCGAATTGATGTGAATCCAGCGGACCATCGGCCAGTTGTCCTTGCTGCCGGTCCACCCGCGGATGCCTTGGGTAAATAATTCTTCTTCGGTTAATGTCCCGATCCAAGCCAGCCACTGCTGCTCCGCCTGCCGGAATAATTCCCGGAGTTCAGCTAGTGAATATGCGGCATACTCTGTGTAAAAAGATTGATACAGTCCGCCAAGCTGGTTCCATTGGTAGAGCGGAGACGGCATACATACACTATGCCCTTCAAGCTCCGCCTTGTCCCAACCCATCACCAAATGAAGCCAGCCCAGCTGATAGGCGATCATCTCGGCGGGTGTCCGATCCACTTCGGGTATCCGCAAATCTTTGTGATTGTCATTGATTTCTGCAAATTCGGCGTCCAGCAACAGGTAAAGGGTATGGATGGTTTCCGTTAAATTCTGTTTGGATGTGTATTCATAGCTTGCCATGACACGCACTCCCTCCTGATCTTGATTTAGTTATAACATATGGCTGTGACAGCTGTATGTCCAGTTCACACTGGCATTCATTTGATCTTCAGGTTGGGTAGTTATAATACGTTTTATAAATCGGAGGATGGATAGATTAAGGGCTTTCGATTGTGCTGGAGGAGGTATTTCATGGTACGGGGAATTCAAAAATCAATGTATGTCATACTTGCGTTATTCATAGGACTGTTTATCGTGTCCTCCTTTTTTATCAGGGCGAAGTATAGCTATTTCGTGTATGGAGATACGCCGGTGCTGGAGAAGCAGGAGCTGGGTCTTTTTATTCTGGTGATTGCGGTAGTGCTGGCACTAAGCGTGGCGCTGTACAAAATAGGTCTGAAGCTTAATAAATTCCGCAGAAAAATCGTCATTCCAGTTGTACTGCTGTGCTCCTTTGCGATTCAGCTCGCGCTCATCTTCCTGTTCCCCCGCCTGCCGACGGATGATTCGCAGACAGTGCTGTCACTGGCACTTGATATGCTGTACCGGGGGGATTATTCATCTTTTGACACGAGCGGTTATCTGCATATGTTTCCGTTTAATTTCTCGACCGTCCTGTACTTAAAAATGCTGCTCCTAGCATTCCCGGACAATTACCTGACCATCAAAATCTTCAATATCCTGTTTACACTCGTTACATCGCTAATGATCTACCTGCTGTATAAACAACTCAATTCCAAAGAACAGGACTATGGGATCTTAATTTTTGCCGCAACCTATATCCCTTCCTTGTTGATGAGCAATTTCATCTATAACGATGTGATTGCTACGGCCTTTCTGACGAGCGCTTTATATTTTGCCGTGAAATTTATCAAAAGAAGATCGCTCAAGGATATTATCTTCGCAGCAATGTTGCTGGCCATCGGGAACTACTTCCGGAGTATCGGCGTTATTTTTCTGATTACGATCCTCCTTAGCCTGTTGTTCAGCATACGTACGATCGGAGTGAAGAAGGGCTTAACCGCGTTGTTCCTCACGGCTATCGTATTTAATGTTCCAAACTGGACTCAGAATGCAGTGCTGCAGGCGGCGAATGTCGTGGATGAACCGGTTAACGCGAACTCTGCGCCGGTCTATATGTGGCTGAATATGGGGATCAACCTGGAGACCTTCGGCTTCTGGGACAACCGGGAGAGCTATAGTATCTATCAGCAGGATGCAAACTATAATAAGGCTGTAAGTACGGAGCTGTTTAAAGAGGAGATCAGCAATAAGCTCTCCGGGGCGAGCCTAGGCGATTTGGTGAAAATGTATTATAAGAAGATCATCTGGACCTGGACGGAAGGAACCTATCAGGTTGAACGATACGGGCTTGGAAATGACGGATCATCCGGCAGCAGAGGAAGAATGGTTGGGGCGGTTATGGACAGCTACAGTTACACGAATGCTGCTACAGATTTGTTCAAGGGTGACTCCAATTACAGAAGCGGACTTCTGTGGGTGCTGTATGTCCTGAACTTCCTGATGTACGGCTGTATCCTCGTCCGTCTGATTGGCGGAATCAGAGCCGGAAGGTTTGAGGAGAACCCTGTCATTCTAGTGGTTCTTGGATTTATTGGATTCTATCTCCTGTGGGAAATCAAATCCCGCTATATTTATCCGGTGTACCCGATGCTGATTGTGTTGTCCTACATGGGTTTCAAGGACGTATACGAATATATGATGAGACGATATTTCACGAGATAAATGATTTATACCCGGAAAGGGGGGAATAGGCGATGGGGACCAAACGATATCTTGCTTTGATCATAGCCGTGCTAAGCTGTTCCATGGTGCTCGTCTCCTGCGATGCCATCACCGCCCAGAAGATATCAAGTACCGATTCCGGTTCAAGGGGGAACGGGGGCCAGGGCTTCAAGGGCGGCCGGGGCATGGATGGCGGCGGCTTTCCCGGCATGAACGGCGGCGGGAGAAGAAGCAGCGGCCAGGGAACGGACGGCGGACAATAAAGTCTAGGAAAGGTAAACATATTTTCTTCCCCCTGAAAGAAGGTATATAATACAGTAACGGATAGTGTTCTAGGGGGAAGAATCATGGGAGTCACGATGAAGGAAGTTGCCGAGCTTGCAGGGGTATCTAAAAGCACGGTTTCGCAGTTTCTGAGCAAGAGATACAATTATATGAGTGCAGATACTAAGAAAAAAATTGAGCAGGCGATTGAGGAACTGGGCTATATCCCCAATGAGGTGGCCCGCAGTCTCAAGCATAAAAAAACATACATTGTAGGTGTCATTTCTTCTACCATTTTATCAAGATTCACTACAGAAGTTGTGCGTGCCATTGAAGACGAGTGCCAGCTGAAGGGAATTCAGGTCATTGTCTGCAACACGGATGATGATCCCCTCAAAGAGAAGGAATATGTCCAGTCGATGATTGCGCGGCAGGTGGACGGACTGATCATTTTTCCGACGGAAGAGAACAAGAAGCTGTATGCTTCGCTAATTAAGAACGGGTATCCCTTCGTATTTGTGGACAGAAAAGTCAATGATATCAGTGTGGACACGGTGCTGCTGAATAACGAAAAAGCAAGTGAGCTGGCGGTAGAAACATTCATCCGGCATAACCATACCCGCATTGGCATCATTACCTTTCCGTTAGGCAAAAAGACGATTACCACACGGAGTGAGCGGCTCTCTGGTTACAGAAAGACGCTGGATACATACGGGCTGGCGGTGAACGAAGGCTATATCAAGAGCGGCAGGCTGGATCAATTGCCGGGTCTGATTGACGAGCTGTTCCATATGGATCCTCAGCCAACGTCCATTGTTGCGACTAATGATATGATTCTGGAGCAGGTGCTGATCTATGCTAAAAAGAATCAACTAACCATACCGGATGATTTCTCTTTGATCGGGATCGATGATGTATCCTTTGCGTCCTTTTATACCCCGCCCATCACTACGATATCCCAGCCCAGCTTTGAAATGGGAAAAAGAAGTGCCCGGCTGCTGCTGGACAAAATTGATCAAAAGGAACAGGGGCCGGACGGAAGAGCCGATATCATCAGGCTGGATCCGGCGATTAACCATAGAGAATCTGTCCACAAATTGAGCATGAAAGATAAAGAAAAGGTGTGAAAATAAATCAGAGCTTATTTTCTTTTCTTTGTATCCAAAGAGAAAATAAGCTTTTTTTGTGTAATTTGTGTAACCGTTTTATTTTTCTATTGCAAAAAGAAAATTACACGATATAATGATCCTATGATTCGAGTCAGAAATACCCTTGCATTCCTGAAAGTACCTTTTAGCTGGGTGATAACGTTGAATCTGAAGAAGGGGGGAAGAGTACGAATTTAAGCCATTCATTATCGGATTGATTGTGATTTAGTTCACAATTCCTGAGAAACAGTCATTGTTAACTCCCGGTCGTAGCGGGAAAATTTTTTTGAAGTTTTACTAAATCGATTTAGTAAGTAAAGAAAAACTATAATTATCAGAAAGAAGTTGGGAACCCGCATGGATATGTTTATGAGTATCATCAAGGAACCTTCAATTATTATTGCGATTGTTACACTCCTCGGACTTCTGTTCCAGAAGAAAAAATTGCCCGAAGTCATCACCGGAACAACGCTGTCTTTCATGGGCTTCACGATGATCAAAGTCGGCGGCGGAATTCTCGGGGGCGTGCTCACGAACTTCAGTAAAATATTCTCCTATGCCTTCAATCTCAAAGGTGTTGTACCGAGTAATGAGGCGATTATGGCGCTGACCATTGATCAGATCGGTGCGGATGCTGCGCTTATTCTACTCTTTTCCATGATTCTTAATATTTTGCTTGCACGTCTGACGAAATTCAAATACATTTATCTCTCTCTGCATCTGATTCTGTTCATGAGCTTTGCTGCTACAGCTGTCATGAAAGGTCTGGGCATGAACTCGCTGGTTACAATCATTGTCGGTTCTCTGGTAATCGGAAGCTATATGGCAGTGTTCCCGTACCTGCTCCGGAATGCCAGCAGAAATATCATCAAGTCCGATGAATATACAATCGCTCATGCTTCCATGACTTCTTACATCATCGGTACATACCTCGGCAAAGTGTTCGGCAACAAAAACAATGATACTGAGAATGTGAAAATCAATGACCGCATCAGCTTTTTGCGGGATCCGAATGTGGCAACTACCTTAACGATGCTGGTGCTGCTGCTGGTATCGGGGCTTGTAGCCGGTGCTGACTTTGTCAGTGAGCTGGCAGATGGCAAAGAATACATCGTGTTCATCCTTGAACAGGCGGCTATCTTCGCTGCAGGCTTGTATATCGCAAAAGCGGGTGTTAAGCTGTTCACTACGGAAATTGTACCGGCATTCAAAGGCTTCTCCCAGGTATTCGCTCCAGGAGCAATCCCCGGTGTGGATGTACTGGTCCTGTTCGACAAAGCGCCGAATTCCGCGCTGGTGGGCTTCCTGGTCAGCTTCTTTACCGGCGTAGCTTGTGTCTTCATCTTCCCGCTGGTTGGCCTGCCTGTTATTGTCCCTGGAATCATGGCCTGCTTCCTGGCCGGCGGTGCCGCGGCGATCTTCGGCAATTCCAGCGGTGGTTTCAGAGGTGCTGTCATTTCCAGCTGTCTCAACGGATTCCTGCTCTGTCTGCTGCCTGCGCTTACTTTGCCGCTGTTCAATTACCTGGGAGCTGAAGGGGTTACCTTCGCGGATCCGGATTTCACATCGCTGTCGGCAATTCTCTGGGCCATTTTTCGCTGGTTTTAACTAAATCGATTTATTTAAAAATCATTAGTTTAATGTAATTCTTTATAGGAGGAATCATACATGTTTTTTAAAGACAAAGAGATTCAGACGGTTACCGTTGATAGTAACACTACCCGTAAGGTACTGGCACATAGTGAACAGATGATGTATGCCAAGGTGATGTTCGCCAAAGCCCAAAAGGGAGAAATTCCTCTCCACAAGCATGTACATGAGCAGATCACGTATGTGATGAAGGGCAGTTTTCAGTTCATGATTGATGATGGGGTAACGAAGGATATACAGATCGTCAAAGTAGGCGACAGCATCCATTTTCCATCCAATGTACTGCATGGCTGTATTCCGCTGGAGGATGACGGCATCCTGCTGGATGCCTTTACACCGGCACGTGCAGACTTTCTGTAGCAGAGGCAATAAAAACCCCCTGCATTTGCGGAGTAGACTTCCGCGGATGCAGGGGGTTTTCTTGTTTAAGCTTCCATTTTCTGCGCCGTGTAAAGCCGGTAGTAAAGGCCGCGGCTTGCGATCAGCTCATCATGGGAGCCGCTTTCCGCGATACCTTTGTTCGACACATACATAATGCGGTCGCAGTTCTTCACGGTGGACAGGCGGTGCGCGATAATGAACGAGGTACGTCCCTTAAGCAGTTCGTTAAGGCCCTTCTGCAGCAGCCGCTCGGTCTTGGCGTCGATGGAGGAGGTGGCTTCGTCCAGAATCAGAATACGCGGGTCAGCGAGCAGCGTTCTGGCGAAGGAGATGAGCTGCCGTTGGCCTTGCGAGAGCTTGGAGCCGCGCTCATTAACCTCCGTCATATACCCGTGCTCGAACTCGCGGATGAATTCGTCCGCGCAAACGGTCTTGGCCGCAGCGATAACCTCTTCCTCGGTCGCATCGAGTTTGCCGTAACGGATATTGTCCAGGATCGTCCCGGAGAAGATAAAGCTGTCCTGCAGCATGATTCCCATCTGGCTGCGTAAGGACTTCATGGTGACCTGTGAGATATCCTGGCCGTCAATCAGGATGCTGCCGCCGGTAAGATTATAGAAGCGGGAGATCAGGTTGACGACCGTAGTTTTGCCTGCGCCTGTCGGTCCGACAAGGGCAATGCTCTCACCTGCCTGGACGTTAAAGGAGATATTCTCCAGGATGTTCAGTCCAGGATCATAGGCAAAGGTTACGTCGTCGAAGGTCACCTGGCCCCGGACAGGCAGCAGCTCCTCCGCACCCGGGATATCGCTTACCGTAACCGGTTCATCCAGCGTTTCGAAGATACGCTCCAGATAGGCAACAGCATTAATGAAGTTGTTATACAGGTTCGAAAGATTCAGGATCGGCTGCCAGAAGCGGGCTGCATAGGTACTCATGGCCAGAATGACGCCGAAGGTGACATCTTGTGGGCTCAGCGTGAGCAGGCCTACCAAGAAAATCAGTGTTGTGACGATCGTTGCCAGATTGTCGACAGAGAACGGGATCAGCGCGTTAAAACGCAGGGCCCGCATCCATTCTGTCCGGAAATTGCCGGCCAGACGGGTGAAGATGCCTTCATTGCGCTGTTCCCGTGAGAACATCTGGGTCACGCCGATCCCGCTGATGCTCTCCTGCAGGTAGGCATTCAGGTTGGAGCTCTTATTGGATACCGCCTGCCATGCCCGGCGCTGCCGGGTTTTGATCAGCAGCATGATGCCGAGGAATACAGGGAGTCCGGCCAGCGTAACGAAGGAGAGCCGGACATCAACGGCGAACATGAAGGCGGCAATAAAGATCAGATTCACGATTTCCAGAATGAAGTTGATAATGCCGTTGGACAGCACATCGGAAACCGAGTTGACGTAGTTAACAACCCTGATGAGGATTTTGCCCTGCGGACGGTCGTCATAATATTTGAAGGGCAGTTCCTGCAGATGCTTGAACAAATCCGTACGGATGTCAAAGATAATGTCCTGCCCGACGCTCGTCATAATGCGTGAACGGATGGTCGCCAGAATGACGCTGACCACGATGGTCAGCAGCATCAGCACCGACCAGCCGACCAGCGCAAGCTTCGCTTTTGCCGGAATGGTTACATCAACGACATGCTGCATAATCAGCGGGGCTGACAGCGAAATGGCGGCGGATAAGGCGCTCAGAATGAATGCAATAATCATCGGTTTCTGCTTCCGTTTGATGTACACCATTGCACGCCGGAAATGTTTGATATTAAATGGAGATTCCAGATTTTCGTCGACGTCGAATTTATTCCTTGCCATGCTGGCTCACCTGCCTTCCAATGCCCTCGTTCTGCAGCATAAACACGTCGTAATAATAACCCCGCTTCGCCAGAAGCTCGGCGTGGGTGCCTTCCTCGATCAGACGGCCGTGGTCCAGGATCAGGATACGGTCCGCTTCACAGGTTGTGGATACCCGCTGCGCAATAATGATCTTCGTGCAAGGGTATTCCAGCTCGCGAAGACTGCGCTGAATATGCTCCTCTGTCTCCAGATCGACCGCAGAGGTCGTATCGTCCAGAATCAGGATCGGACGGTGGACGGCCATCGCCCGCGCCAGTGCAATACGCTGCTTTTGCCCGCCTGACAGGCCGACACCGCGTTCCCCGACAACCGTATCGTAGCCTTCGGGCATTTTGGTAATGAATTCATGGGCCGCTGCGAGCCGGGCGTAATCCATCACCTCTTCCTCCGGAAGCTCAGGATCACCATAAGCGATGTTTCCGTCAATCGTATCGGAGAATAAGAGCACATCCTGGGTGGCCATGCCGATATTGCCCCGCAGCTCATCAAGCTCCAGCTCCCGCACATCAACGCCATCCACAAGCACACGTCCTGAAGTTACATCGTAGAACCGGGGGATCAGATTGATGATGGTTGTTTTGCCCGCACCTGTCGAGCCCATAATGGCTACGGTTTCACCAGGCTCCACCGTAAAGCTGACATCGTCCAGGACGACGGCACTGTCGTATTTGAAGCTGACATTCTGAAACTCTATACGTCCCTCATAACGGCGTTTATCAACGGGATTGTGCTCATTTACGATCGCCGGCCGGGCATAGTAAATATCGACGATTTTGGATAGACTGGCAAAAAAACGCTGGATATCATTAATGATAATACCGATATTGCGCATCGGGTTCGAAATGGCCCAGATGAGTGAAGAGAAGGCTGCGAATTCACCAAAGGTAATCCGGCCGTCCATCAGATAAAGTCCGCCGGCTATCATCAGAATAACGTTGAAGCCTTGAGCGAAGGTCTCCAGGTAAGGGAAATAATCGAGCCAGACGAGTGCGGCTTTCTTATTGGCAACCGAATAGTTAACATTCTTGTCTGTGAATTTCTCAATTTCGAATTCCTCGCGGGCGAACGCCTTGACGACCCGGTTGCCGGAGATATTCTCCTGTGTAGTTGTGTTCAGCTGGGACAGCCGCTCGCGCAGATCGATATACATCGGGCGGACGCGCCGCGCAAATATGTAGGCCACAATAAAAATAGGCGGCGAAAGAATCAGCATCCACAGCGTCAGCTCCGCATCAATCGTGAAGAAATAGATGACGGCAGCAGCAAAAATTGTCAGTGATTCGATGATTGTTTTGAAAATCCATGCCATCGAGTGCCGGACCATGTCCAGATCGCCAGTCATCTTGGTCATAAGATCACCGGTGCGGTTATGGTCGTAATACTCCCTGTCCTGTCCCTGAATTTTGTTGTACAGATAAATACGGATGTTGTACATCATGTTTTGCGAGGAGCGCTCGTACTGCATGGTTGTCAGATAAGCAAGACCGGTACGCAGCAGGGAAAAGCCGATCATGCCCAGACAAAGCGCAATCAGAAGCCCACGTTCCTCTGTCAGATTCTGCACTGCATTATCGCCGGCTATAAACGTATCGACAATGCGCTGACTGATGTACGGATTCACGATAGTAAGCGCTGAGCCTACCACCGAGAGGCAGAGTGCCACAATATACCTCGTGCGGTTCCCCTTGAGGTTCTGCCACAGCCATTTAAGCTCGAACATTTGATCACCTGTTTCTGTGTGTTCTTACACTCTTGCTGGCGAAGAGTGAATAAATCAAAGTGATTATAACACATTAAGCGGCCGCCACCCGCTGCTGTGAAGATTTCTTGTTACAATCGCTTGAACTGGTTACTATACACCTGCCCGGCTTATAAATCCCAGTATAAATTCAGACGGAATTCCGCCATATCACCATAATCGCAAAGTTTCCGCATGAACACCATGTGGAGAATATTTATAAATAAAGTTTCCCTTGCATATTTAAGAGAGCGTATTCAGTATTAAAATGGTAAAAATACCAATTGAGCTGTCTGTACGGCAATATTCCGTATGGCAGATAGGAGACGATGTTTGTTGATAAAAGAGTTTGTGATCCGAAATGTGCGGGATGGAGAGGAAGAGAAGCTCGAGAAATTCGGTTTTGTGCTCAAAATGCTCTATCTGTATCACGGGGATCTGGATAAGAGAAATATGTTCCTGGCTGTAAAAGATGAGGAAGTGGTGGCCGTTGCCCATCTCATGCTCCATGATACGTTTGATGCGGAAGGGCATGATGAGGATCAGGGCTTTGTCCGCTATCTAATCAGTGAAATCAAGTTTGCTGATGGGGATGAGGATGAGGATGAGGAGATCAAAGACGCCTTACTGGATGCGATGATTGTCCGCGCCAAAGAGATCAAGGCACAGCACCCGGATAAGCGGATCGTGATAGCCCAATATACGGATACGGATGACCTCCCGGAGCAGAACTATTACCTGAAACGCGGGTTTACGGTTTACGATACCATTGTCGTATTCAAATATGATCTGAGCCGGGTGATTCCACAGTATCCTTTGCCTGAGGGGGTGCAGATACGCCCCTATGTGCTGGATAACAACGAAGCCCGCGAACAATATCATCAGGCAGAGCTCGCCTCCTTCGACGGTGTGGCCTGGAGCATGAACCAGCTGGCCTGGATGCAGGGGGCAGAGGAAATGACGAACTTCTGCGCGTTTAGCGGTGACCAGTTCCTGGGCAACACCTCAACCTGGAGAATTGCTGAAGGTCATAGTGCAACGGAAAATGTATTCGTCATTCCGGAATGGCAGAAACAAGGGATCGCCCGGAACCTCCTCTGCACCGCGCTGGAATACCTGAAGGATCAGGGCAAAACCATCGCCACCCTGGGGACATATGGGACCAATAAAAAAGCCATCCGGCTCTATACTCAAATCGGCTACGAATTGGACGGATTTAGGCTGACACTTGGGTATGCGATTGATTAACCTTCCGGGAGATAAATAAACGCTAAATATGGAAGGAGTCCTAAATGGGAAGCCTCTTAGGCAAGGTGGACTGGATCGGGAGAAGCGGGCTGCTGGAGAAACTCCTGGAGGAGCAGGACGGGCTTGTCATACAGACCTTGGATCAAGGGTTTGAGGCTGAGGTGATGAAGATCGTATCCGGGCGGGAAAGCTTCGTGCTGAAACTCTGGAACAAAAGCTCCCGGCCGGATATCCGCACTCAGTTTCTTCTATTGAAGGAACTGTTTGAACGGGGGATAGCCGTCTCAGAGCCTCTGGGCTGGGGAATAGATACTAACGGGGATCAGGTGCTGTTAACGACCTTTGACGGGACGCCCGTGAAAAAAGTGAATGCACGGAAGCTGGCGGTGCTTGCGGATATGCTGGCGAAGCTGCATCAGATCAAAGTAGAAGATTTGCAGGGGACACATCTGCCTGCCAATGATTTTATGAAGTACTTTTTCCCGGGGGTAGAAGAGTACGCCGATATCTCCCGGTTATTGATTCCCCTTGTTCAGAAGGCTCAAATGAAGCAGGAAAGCATAATACACGGCGACTTCCATATGAACAATATTGTAGAGAAGAACGGACGCTATACGGTCATAGATTGGACGAACGGGCAGACAGGTGATCCAGGGTATGATTTTGCCTGGAGCGTTGTTCTGCTGAGCGTATATATTTCAGAGCCGTATGCAGCAGCGTTTCGTTCCGCCTACTTACAGCGATATAATATTGGGCCGGAAAAGCTTAAGATATATGAAGCGCTGGCTGTTCTCAGATGGAGGCTGCTTCAGCGCAGCGGCGGTGTGCCTGTAAAGCAGGATACATTCCAGCGCATAACGAGTATTGCTGAACATAATCCTTTTCTGCAGGGATGACGTTTGAACAAGCCAATAGGACTGTGCCAACTTTGACCGGGCTGGCACAGTCCTTTGTTATGCGGCAGACCTGCAAAAATTATTAATTGGAAGAGGATGAGGCAGCGGCAGCCGAGGACGTGGCGGCTACGGCAATAGCTGTCTGCTGGGCGATAACAATATTGGTCAGGCTGGTGGAAAGCGCCGTCGTTAAAACACCGTTTTTCAACTCATCGATCTGCTTATAGGCAACCAGTGCAGCCGAAAGCAGCAGCAGCTCCTGCTTGGTAATAGACCAACTGCCGAAGCCTTTTTTGGTCCGAAGCGAATCATAGGTATCCGAAATGTCCTGCACGATTGTTTCAAAGCCGATAGGCAGTAACGACAATACACCCAGTGACGAGAGGGTATATTCTTTATCAAGCCGGATGTTCCGGCTGCGGAAAGCATCCCGCAGGGCGAGGACACGGGCCGCCGCTTCCGGAGTATCTTCACCAAGCACCAGTACCTGCGTCAGCGCCTGCACGCTGTTGCCCGACAGGAATTCCGGCTTCAGTTCAGCATAGAGCTGTTCCATCCGGGCTGCACCACGTTCCGGCTCAAGATCTGACAGCGCGAGCATAGCCGCGAAGATATAGTCGTCCTGTCCGGTGAGAAAACGGTGGTTCGCCTTCATGCTGTCGTAGAAATGCCGTGCTCTGTCTGCCGTCCGCTGATATTGATCCGGGGTCTTATGGGCGGCGATCTGGTAGGCAGCGACCACAAGATAATCCGAGGCCCGGAATTTCAGTCCCTTCAGCAGGTCATACACGGCAAGGGTGTCTGCCAGCAGGGCTTCCTTGCCGTCTGAAAGCGACAGCAGTGCCGCGATACAGACGGACAGGTTACCTCTGAAGGTTGAAAAGGGGCCGGTTGTGCTCTTGATCAAGTCACTGCTCCCGCGGATGGCATCTACATCCACCACTTTATTCTCTGCTGTGTACAGCAGGGCAGCCAAACGGTTGATCTGCCCGCTTTTCCAGGCAAAAGCCTTCTTGATGGTCTGTGTATTCTGGGCGAATAATTCAAGCCTTGCTTCAAACTGCGCTTTCATTATAGAGCTCCTCTCATCAGCCGGGTATAGTCTCACATAGATCATTTTACTATAATTAACCAGCAGACATTCAAAAAAATGGAAGGCTGTATTCTGCGATGATAGTAACTAGGACCCTCGAAGGATGAGGGTTCTTTTTGTTGTGTCGAAGTTTGTCATTTTCTTGTCATTGGAGGTATATATACTGGTCTTTAGTAACGTTTTTAAATAATAAAATTTTAGGAGTGAGGTATTCAGATGGTAGGAAGCAATACAAAAAGCAAGCCGGGCTTCATGCAAACGATATCCAAGATGATGGCGGTCATTATTACGGCTACTACAGTTTTTACTGTATCACCCGGCAAGAGTCAGGCCACACCCCTTATTTCACCGGTAACTTCGGCAACGGCTGAAGTAGGCAGCAGCAATACCGCAATCACCGTAACTTTTAATACTTATGCGATTCCGGCTACTGATCTGGCTGATTTAAAGTCGGACATTCAAATTGAACGTTCGGGTTCCGGCTCTTTTGTAGACCTTTCTGCCGATAACGCAGGTAATGAGATTAGTATGAACGCTGACGGCGAACTTGTTATAACCTTGAATACCGCGCTCACAGGTTCATCTAACAGCATCAATGTTGCTGCCGGCGCTGTGATGAATGAGGACGAGGTTCCTTCGGATACTGACATCACGGTTAACAATATCTCTGCACTGGACATCACTCCTCCTGCATATACCGGCTCTACCTCCAATCAAGGGCGCTCCGTGTACCTGAACTTTGATGAGGATTTCACGATCAATGCTCCGGATGGCGCAGATGAAGAGCAGGCCCAGGCTTACCTGGCCGGTCAATTGGGCGTAGCAGCGGATGGGAAGAATTTCGTGCCTGTTACAGCGCAGCAAGCCTCGGTGTACCAGAACGGCTCCAGACAAATCTACCTGAATTATGACAACAACATGAAGGTTATTCTGGGAAGCCATACCGTGATTCGCATTGCTGCCGGCACACTGAAGGATGCAGCAGGCAACCTGAATGAAGAAATGAATCTGCAGGTGAGTCCGCCGGTCATTCAAAGCGCTTCGGTCAGCGGGGGCAATCATGATGTAACGATCACTTTTGATAAAGATGTATTTGATAACTCCGGCGATTCGCTGAAGAACTATATCTATCTGGTAAAAGGAACGAATGACAGCTGGAAGGGATTAGTCGCCCAAGATACCGTGTCCATTGATTCCGGGAAGCTGACGATCCATTTTGCAGAAGCGCTGTCCGGAACTGACAGTCAAGTTGTAATCAATGGCGGCGCTCTGAAGGATGTTTACGGAAACATTCAAAATGATGCTCAGGCTACGGCTCTAATTGAAGCAGATGCTTCCGACCTCGACCCGGCTCCTGCGGATACTACAGCGCCTAAGTTCTTGTACTACTATCTTTCGAATGATAAACAGGAGCTGAATTTTGTCTTTAATGAAGATGTATTCAATGCAAGAGCGGATGTAGCAAGCTTCCTGCAGAATGTGCAGTGGTACAACCCTAATACCTACAATTGGCAATATGCTCTTCCGTCGGATACAGCGGTAACCTTTACGGCAAAGGTAGCAACCCTGCATTTCGCAGCGCCGCTCACAGGGTCTCAGTACTACTTCTATATTTACCCTAATCATTTCCAGGATGCCGCCGGTAATGTGCTGACGGATTATATCAATACGAATTGGCTGTATCCGCAGCAGAACTCGGGAATTACTTTAAACGGCGGGTATTTCTCCCATAGCGGCCGTTACCTCAGCCTGCAGTTTAATTCCAATACAGCGCTTGTGGATCGGACGCTTGTGGATGGAGTATCCCGTTTGAATGAGTATATTACTATTTCTACAGATCACGGTGTAACTTATAAAGCTCTGGATGCGCAGGATGTTGTATACGTTCATGAGAACACCATCAACATGGTCTTTCATGAAGCGAAGCAGAATGGTTCAGTCCGAGTTAAAATCGCTGCGGATGCAGTAAGCGATACCTACGATATGATCCGTAACGGGGAAGTTGAACAGGAGATTGCTTATAATACGCCTGACATTACCGGGTATTTCTTCAGCAATACAGCAAGTGAGTTCACATATGCAGATAATGCAGCCTGGAGAGAGCATGTGAGAGTGATCCGGGTGTACGACAATACTATTGATGTATACAGACAATTGGACAGCTCGGAGTATTCGCTCAGTGAAGGAAAGCTGACCTTTGCAAAGGGTGTTTTCCAGACAGGACATGATTATGAGGTTATGGTAGACGCTGAAGGCTACAGCAGCCAATATTTTGAAGGGTATACCTATAAATCTTCAGAAGTGTTCTATATGACTGCACCGGCAGTGACTGTAGACAATGGAATTTCGGCAAGCATTAATATATTCAACAATGCCTACCAGGAGTATGTGATGGGGAACCAGACAGTAATCTTCGAGCTGTTCGACGGCTCTACGCCGGTGAGTATCGTTGCTGCGAATCTAAAAGTAAACACAGGCAGCTATTCTGCCAGCTTCAATGTCAGCGATGCGGATACGAATCCGAATTATACAGTAAAAGCGTATGTGGTGAGCAAGTACAGTAGTAACTATACGGATCTTGGACTGAACCTGGCTACCGTTAAGACTCAGCTTGAGCTGGATCAGGCCATTCTTAATACTGAGACTAACAAAAATAATAATGACTAGAATCGGAAGAAAGCGGGGGAATGTCAAAGTGAAGTTACGCATGTTAAGTATGACGCTGATCGTAGCGCTGTGTATATCGCTTGTACCTGCTGCGGTATTTGCAGCCAGCGCGGCGGTTACGTTAAATCCGGTAGCTTCTGTAGAGACTGGCGGTACTGTGGTGATTACAGGCACATCGACGCTGGACGAAGTGATTATCCAAGTGCTGCGTCCGGTAAAAAGCACGGTCTTCTATGATATCGTTCAGGTCAGCGGCGGACAGTTCAGCAGCACCTTCACCTTGGGGAAAGCTGAAGCAGCCGGAACATATAAGGTGACAGCCGGACAAGGCAATCAGGTAGCTACAGCCGATTTGATTGTAAAAGCGGCAGCTACGGGTACTGGGAGCGGCGATGGGAACGGTACCGGAAATGGTGGCGGAACCGGCAGCGGTGGCGGAACCGATCCGGGCGGTGAAACCGGCGGAGGAACGGATACAGGAAATGGAACAGGCAGTGGATCAGGCAGTGGTACAGGTAACGGTACAGGTAACGGTACAGGTAACGGTACAGGCACTATCACTGTCGGCAGCGGTGGCGTGACTACCGGAACAATCACCACACCGGGAACCCCCATAACTCCACCGGCAACGAATGCGGTGCCGGTCAAAGTGGACACGGGCAAGAATACAGCGGTATCTGCAGTATCAGCGAATGGTGTGGTAACGGCTACCGTTACTCAAGACGCTGCGGCTCTGGCGGAGGCTCTAACAGCTGCGGCGAAGCAGGATAATCATGGAGCAGCACCGATTGTTTTTGTAGCTTATAATAATCCAGCCGGTGAAGGGGTTCAGTTTAAGCTTCCGGCTTCTGTACTGGCAGCTGCAGCCTTGAATGCGCCGAATACGATTATCTCCCTGCAAACCAACGACGGGGAATATTCACTGCCGCTCAGCGTGCTCAATTTTGCGGCGATTGCGCAGAGCTTAAGCACAGCAACGGCAGACTTAAGTATTCAGGTGAATATTTCTCCGGCAGCGTCAGACCTGAACAGCAAGATTCAGCGTGACGCGCAGGGAATTGCTGCTTCCCAGACCGGAGCTGCAATTGACTTTTCGGTTACAGCCTCCGGGAACGGTACAACGATTGAGCTGAACCATTTTGGCTCCACTTATCTGGAGCGGAGTATGGTGATTACGGCTCCGGTCGATAAGACCCGCGCAACAGTCGTTCTGTACGATGATTCCACTGGTCAGTTTTCCTTCGTGCCGGCTGTATTTAACAAGCAGGCAAACGGCTCCACAAAGGTAACCTTCAAGCGGAACGGCAACAGCATTTATACGGTGCTTACCGCGAGCCGTACGTTCGGTGATATCAGCAAACACTGGGCCCGGGCGGATATCGAGCTGCTGGCGTCCAAGCTGATTGTAAATGGTTCCACATCCAGTGAATTTACTCCGGACAGCAGCATTACAAGAGCTGAATTTGCAGCTCTGCTGGTCCGTTCGCTGGGGCTGACACCGGATGCTGCCTCGGCGGCGTTCACAGATGTCAAAGAAGGCGACTGGTACGCCGGTTCCATCGGTGCTGCTGTGCAGGCCAAGCTGGTGGATGGCTTCCAGGACCATAGCTTTAGACCAACTGAGACGATTACCCGCGAACAAATGGCGGTCATGATCTCGAGAGCCATCGGCGCTGCTGGGAAGGCAAGCGGTGCTGCAGGTAATCCGGATGAACTGCTGGCAGGTTTCACAGACAAAGCTGCAATCGGCAGCTGGGCACAGGCTGCTGTAGCCCAGGCTGTAGAGGCGAAGATCATCACAGGTATGACCTCAGCAACCTTTGTTCCTTCAGCCAAAGCCAGCCGGGCACAGGCCGCTGTGATGCTGACACGGCTGCTGCAATATACCGGATTTGTGAACTAAGACGTTTATTAGAGAGACAGCTGCTTCAAGGTCCATTGAAGCAGCTGTTTTTTTGTTGTATAGGAGGTAGAAAAACCTTTCATTCCACATAGATAGGTCAATCTGGCTCTTGGTATGTTGCTCGATTGGTCCAGCGGGCTACTTTATTCTGTCAATCGGTTGTAATGTGGTCACTACTTGTCGAAGTTTGTCATTATCTTGTCATTGAAGGAAGCTATAATTATTTAAAATATAAGCATTGAGAAATTGAAGGGATGAACAGGACAAATGAAAAAGTCTTCATTAGGGAAACTGGGCTTGGTCTCAACTCTGGTTATCATGTTGTTAAGCGGCTGTGTGGTTAGTACAAACTTAGTCACCGTTAACCTGCCAAGCGACAAACCGGATGCTTCGGAGCATTTATTCTTAAGATATTCAGACGGAAGTGTGATCCAAGTGCCGGATGATACAGGGACAGGCTCTATTGCGGTCAACACGGATCCCGGCAAAACGATTGTTGGCGGATACACGACGGACAATGTGGTAAGCTGGGTTCCAGTCTTATCGTATGGCTCCTCTACTGTCAATGTGAGCGGATTTGCAGCCCACAAACCGGTATTAGCCGCAGATCACGTTGCATTGTTTCAGGCACCGGCTGTGGCGGACAGCGCGTATCCGGGATATATCAACGTAACCTTTGCAGTCTACGGAACAAATGACGAGCTTGTTGACGGACAGACGGAGATATTTGCCCATGCTGCAGACCGGAATCTGATTTTCTATAATACGGACCCCTATGACACTATACCTTTCAAGAGTACAGAGTCCAGAGAGGGCTTCTCCTCCTTCACGGTGGATGGGAAGGTAACCTTCCTGATCAAATCGGATACCGTGGATATTAAGACACCGATTTCACTCTATTCTGGTGCGAAACTGCTTGCCGATAATGTATTCCATAAGGTAACCGGCATTTCGGTGAGCAGCACCGGAGAGGTGTATTCTGTACAAACCGGTGAAACCTTGTCCATGAGCGCTGAGGTATTGCCGGCAGATGCCATCAATCCGGGTGTCATCTGGTCTGTGGGTAACGGAACGGGTTCGGCGGTAATTGATGAGACAAGTGGTGAGCTTACTGCAGGAGAACCAGGTACAGTAATGGTTACAGCCACAGCTACTGACGGCACCGGCGTAACAGGCAGTGTGGAGGTTACCATTACTGCTGCTCCGACCGAGGCGCCAACTGAAGCACCGGCCGCGACCCCGACAGTAGCGCCGACCGAGGCGCCAACCGATGCTCCGGCCGCGACCCCGACAGTAGCACCGACAGTAGCACCGACCGAGGCGCCGACTGATGCCCCTGCCGCGACCCCGACGGTAGCGCCGACCGAGGCGCCAACCGATGCTCCTGCCGCGACCCCGACGGTAGCGCCGACCGAGGCGCCAACCGATGCTCCAGCCGCGACCCCGACGGTAGCGCCGACGGAGGCGCCAACGGATGCGCCGGCCGCGACCCCGACAGTAGCGCCGACACCTGTCTCTATCGCGGTTTCAGCGATCACAATATCCGGCGTTTCTCCGGTAACCGTGGGGCATTTCATTCAATTGAATCAGGCTGTTGTTCCAGCGGATGCAACGAACCAGAGCATTGTATGGTCTATAGAGAACGGAACTGGTACAGCTACAATTAGTGCAAGCGGATTGTTAACAGGAATCTCTGCAGGTATGGTTACTGTTAAAGCTGCAGCAGCAGACGGTTCAGGTGTATATGGCACGACAGCTATTGAGGTTGTAGCGTCCAGCTCGAATAGCGGCGGTACGCCTGCGGCAACACCGTCCGCCAGCCCGTCCGCAACACAATCTGCAGCCCCTTCGCCGACAGCTTCAGCCGCACCGGCTGCCGGTGGCGCTGCTAAATTTGCCAATAATGTAGTTCAGCTTGAAACGGTACTGTCAGGCTTCAACCAAAAAGTAGAATTGGCTAACGCCAATCCATCTCCGGTGTCATTCACAGACATCTCCACCCATTGGGCGGACTTGACGGTAGAAACCTTCGTGAAGCTGGGGATTGTCCAAGGTTATGAGGATGGAGGATTCCATCCGGATGCCGGTATGACCCGTGCAGAGTTTGCTGCTGTCATTGCCAGGGTGTTCGAATTGCCACGCAGCGGAAGCAGCAGCACATTAAGCGATATTTCCGGACATTGGGCGGAAGCAGCGATTTCATCCCTGAAGGAAAAAGGTCTTGTCTCCGGTTACCAGAATGGCACGTTCAAGCCGAATGCCGAAATCAGCCGTGCAGAGATTATCGCGGTCATTGCTAAGATCGTTGATATGAGCGGTGTTGATGTCCCGGCAGCCGCTACTTTCCAGGATATCGGAAACACATGGAACCAGGATGAGATCCGGCAGGCGGCAGCTGCAGGGATTATCAGCGGTGCCGGCAGTGGAGAGTTTCTTCCGGCCAAGCAGGCATCCCGCGCAGAAGCTTTGACGATTGTTCTGCACGTACTGCAGCTTAATCCGGAGCTCAAGGCTCTTTTGGAAACTCTGAAATAAGCACAAACAGACATTCATACAGGCGCCTGAAGCGGCGTCTCTATACAATTGCAAGCCGGCTTCGCCTATAATGGCGAAAGTTGGCTTTTTTTGTCGAAAAAATTTAAATTTTAGTTACTCTACCCCAGGTCGATCTGTTAACATAGGAGGCATAGATTCCCGATTTATTCCTGAAAGAGGTCAGCCCTGGATGAGCTATAATTTGTATTTGTTTGCACTGCTGATGGCAGCGACCTGCTGTTCACTGGTTTTGGCTTATCTTTGCTGGAAGAGAAGAAGCCTGCCGATCGCGATCAGCTACGGTCTTGGCATGCTGACCGGGTCCTTTTACAGCTTTGGTTATGCTTTTGAGATTCTCAGTACCTCTTTGGAGCATATCCGTTTTTGGCTGCGGATTGAATATATCGGAATTCCTTTCGGGACAGTGCTGTGGTTTATTATGGTGCTTCAATATACAGGGCGGCAGACCTGGGTAAACCGGAGAAATGTTCTGCTGCTGATGATTGTCCCGGTAATTACCTTTATAGCCCACAACACTAATGAGTGGCATCACTTGTTCTATAAGAGCATGACCCTGAATTACACGGAAGGCTTCCCGCTGGTTACGCTCGTGAAAGGGCCGTTGTATGCGCTGCATGTGTTCTATTCCTATAGCTTCTTTGTAATTGGAATGGTATTTTTGGTGCAAATGTTTATCAGGTCCGCTCCCCGGATGAGGATACCGGTCGCGCTCATAATCATCGGCTCCTGGGGGCCTTACGGCTTCACCCTCGTGTATCTGAGCGGGCTGGTCTATATGCCGGTTGATATTTCACCGTTCGGTTTTTTGATTTCGGGTATTTTTTATATCTGGGGAATTTATCAGTTTAATATGCTGCGGCTCGCTCCCCTGGCGCTTCAGCAGGTATTCGGCTCCATGCAGGAAGCCGTCATTGTCTTTGACCTTGATCATATTCTTACAAGCTTCAACCGCTCGGCGGCAGAGGTCATTGACGGATTAAACAGCAGGAGTATCGGTAAAACGGCCTCCGAGATATTCACTGACTCTCCCCTTTTATTGGAGCTTATGAGGCAAGAGCCTTCCACTATAAGCAAGCTTCAGCTCTCAAACCGCTCCGGAGACAAATTCTATCATGTCAAGCTGTCTTATATCCGGAATAACAGCCATAAGCCTGTCGGGAAAATGCTGCTTTTAAGCGATGTAACTGACAGTGTGCGCACAGAGGAAAGACTGCATGATAATGCCAGACAGCTTAGTGAACTGAACACGTTCAAAGACAGAATGTTCAGTGTGGTTGCCCATGACATCCGTGATCCGATAGCGGTGCTCGTCAACCTGATGGAGCTGCTGGAGGAAGAAATGCAGGAGCTCGGAGAGAGCCGGACGGAGGTTGTCGATGAGATGGGGCAGCAGATCCGCAATACGTTTGCCCTGGTGGAAAGCCTGCTGGAATTTTTCCATACCCAGACCGGAGGGCTTCTGCTTCAGCCGCTTGAAAGGGACTTGGCTCTGTCGGTGGAATGGAATTTACGGCTGTTATCCGTCCGCAGCGGCAGTAAACAGATCCGTCTGATTTCCGAGATTCCGGAAGGGACCTATGTGTATGCTGATAAAGAGATGCTCGATCTGATTATCCGTAATCTTTTGACGAATGCCATTAAATTTACAACGGTTGGAGGAAGCATCTCTTTGAAGGCAGAGCAGAAGGATACGATGATAGTAGTCTCTGTAAAGGATACGGGGGAAGGAATCGCCCGGGAACAAGCCGATACGCTGCTGCAGGACGAGTACCCGGTCTCTTTACTGGGAACGGAGGGAGAGCGAGGGATTGGCCTGGGGTTATCGCTATGCAGGGAATTTGTCCGCCTGAACGGGGGCGAAATCTGGTTTGACAGCATACCTTCGGAGGGGAGCACCTTCTATTTCTCCCTTCCGCTCCCGCCGGTTCCCGCGTTTGTGTCAGGAGGCAGGATGGTATGAAAGTGATCATTATCGATGATGAGAAGGCCATGCACTTAATCCTGAAGCGGATGCTTGCCAAAATGGCAGAGGTTGAAATCGCCGGTATATTTGCGGATACAGCTGCCGCTTATACGTATTTGACCCATCATGAGGTGGATCTGATCTTCGTCGATATCAGCATGCCCCGTGAGAACGGGCTGGAATTTGCACAGCGGCTGCGGGAGAGCGGCAAAGGTACGAAGCTAGTCTTCATTACTTCCCATAAGGAATATGCGCTGCCTGCTTTTGAAGTATATGCCTTTGACTATATCGTCAAACCGGTAGTACAGGAGAGGCTTGCCCATACCGTACAACGGGCGGTTACACAATTCCGTCTGGAGAATGCGGCAGAAGGAGCTCCGGAGAAGCAGAATCCTGAAGTGCTGGTCAGCTGCCTGGGCGGGATTGAAATTCACAGTACACAGGGAATCAAGACGAAATGGAAATCCAAAAAAAGTGCAGAGGTCTTTGCCTACCTCCTGATCCATAAAGGCAGGCTTGTCTCCAGAAGCAGGCTGATCGAGGATATCTTTGACGGGCTGCCGCAAAAAAATGCCGAAATCTATCTCAACACAACGATCTATCAGTTGCGGAAGCTGCTGGACACCTATGGCTTAAAAAAGAGTCTGCATTCCGAGAATCAGCATTACGGGCTGAATCTTAGCGGGGTCCGGGTAGATGTGCTGGCCTTTGAGGAAGGCTGCCGGAGAATGGCCGTAATCAATGACACAAATATTGATGCTGCAATAGAGCTGGAACAGCTGTTCATGGGAGATTTGTTCGGTGATCAGGTGTTTGCCTGGGCCTGGAATGAGATTGAGCGGATGTCACAGATGTATACCCGCTTTACCCGGCGTCTATGTGCCGCTTTGCTGGATAGAGGAGAGGCCGGTGCCGCCACCCGGCTTTTGATGAAGCTGCTCTCCCGCAATGAGCTGGATGAGGAATCGCTAATGCTGCTGCTGACGGCTTCCGCCCAATTGAAGAATAAAGAGGCGCTGACCCGGCAGTATTCGCAATTTGCGGAGACCCTGCGTGCGGAGATCGGCATAAGCCCCTCGCTTGAAGTCAAATCCTTGTATGCCGAGCTTTTGACGGGGCTGGATGCTACGGGAGATTAACAGGGATCTGGTCAGGTATACTCGCTATATTTCAAATATTCATATATTCAGCTTTTACATATGTGCTAGAATAAGAGGGTTGCCGTGACCGCAACAAGGAACCTAAGTGCGAATGGAGAAATGAATAATGAATGAATTGCCGAATTGTCCGCAATGCAGCTCAGTGTACACTTATGAGGACGGAGCGCAGCTGGTTTGTCCGGAATGCGGGCATGAGTGGACTGCCGGTGCAGAGAACGGGAACAGTGAAGACCTTAAGGTTGTGAAGGATGCCAACGGCAATGTCCTAAGCGACGGAGACTCTGTAACCATCATTAAGGATTTGAAGGTCAAGGGAAGCTCCTCGGTGCTGAAGATCGGTACAAAGGTGAAGAACATACGGCTGGTTGAAGGCGATCATGACATCGACTGCAAAATTGACGGCTTTGGCGCTATGAAGCTGAAATCGGAGTTTGTCAGAAAAGCATAGAACGGGATTCATACAGGAGAAGCTGCGGATAGGTGCCGCGGCTTTTTTGTTTGAGATAAAGGAAACTGAGCCTGCGCGAGACATCTAAAGTGAATTAATAATATGAAATAATGGTATTTTGATCCAAAGTTATATACTATCATGGTCTTCAAAGTGGACTTTCATACTGATATCTGGAAGAACAAAGCGACTCTATCTTATTGTATAGGAGCTAACCTAATGAGTGATTTATCCAAGCTTAACAAGCAACAATACATCTACTGGTTAAAGCAGAAGAGAAAATCAAATGGGGAACTATATTCCGAAAATACAGTAAATTCGTACGCCTCATCATTATCGACCGCACCTGCCAGACTTTCAGGAATTGAACTGGAGAATACAGATGTTTACGGGATTACTTCAGCTAATTATTTTCATGAGATTAGACAGCGTATGGAAAGGGCGGAGAATTTCGAAGAGATTAACATCAAGGCTGGCAATAAAGCTTTTCAATATGCTCTTGAGTACTATGAGGATTTCTTGCGTGAACAGGAAAAGGGGAATGAACCGGTTGGTGATGCCGATGGAAATCCTTTGAACTATTCGATAACGAGCACGCCTATAGTATTTACAGCTGCTGCAGGACTGCCTACTGCACTCCTTGATAAAAATATCATTTTATATGGCCCTCCAGGCACAGGCAAAACCTACAATACGGTCACATATGCAGTCGCAATCATTGAGAACAAGCCCTTACATAACATTATGTATGAAGTAAGAACCAGAGGTTATGAAGTAATCCAGGAACGCTACCGTTCTTACAAAGATAAAGGGCTTATTGAGTTCACAACATTCCATCAATCCTATGGCTATGAGGAGTTTATTGAAGGGATTAAGCCGAAGATTCAGCAGGGTGACGAGACAGGTCAGATTGGCGATAATGTTGCGTACGAGATAAAACCGGGAGTATTTAAACAATTCTGTGAAAAAGCGCAGACTCCAGTTATTCAGGACAGTAATACGTACGGAATTCGTAAAGAACCAGTCATATGGAAGGTTTCACTCGGCGGTTCAGGTCAAAGTGATGTGAAACAGGATTGCTTTGATAATGATAGAATCCGGATCGGGTGGGACTCTTACGGAGAACGGATTACAGATGAGACAGACTTCAGAGAATATGGCGGAGCGACGATCCTGTCCCGGTTCATGAGCGAGATGGTGATCGGTGATATTGTCCTGATTCTCCACGATGAAAAAACTATTGATGCCATCGGTGTCGTTACAGGTGAATATGAATGGCTCAATCAAATGGAGGACTACAAACGTTCCCGCAATGTAAAATGGCTTGCCAAAGATATCCGGGAGGATATTTATGCGCTCAATGGAAATAAGGTTATGACACTGGGCTCAGTATACAGGCTGAACAGAATCACGCTTGCGGATGTGCTGGTCATGCTAAAAGCTAATAGCAATGTTCATAGTACAGCAATTCAGGAGAATGCAAACAATTACGTGTTTATTATCGATGAAATCAACCGCGGCAATATCTCGAAAATTCTCGGGGAGTTAATTACACTGATTGAGCCGTCCAAACGTATTGGACAAGCAGAAGAAATCAGATTGAGGCTGCCTTACTCACAAGAAGTGTTCGGTGTTCCGGGCAATGTCTATCTGCTTGCCACAATGAACACTGCTGACCGTTCGATTGCCAGGCTGGACACTGCGCTGCGCCGCCGTTTTCATTTTGCGGAAATGATGCCGTGTCCGGAAGTGCTTGTTAGTATACAGGTTGGCAGTGAGGTCATTGAGTTGTCCGCCATGCTGGAAATGATGAATCGTCGTATCGAGGTACTATATGACAGGGAGCATATGATCGGGCATGCTTACTTTATGTCATTAAACAATCACTCTGCTCTGGATGATCTGGCTCACATTTTCCGCAATACAATTATCCCGCTGCTGCAGGAGTACTTTTATGAAGACTATGACAAGATCCGGCTCGTACTTGGTGACAATAACAAACCTGAGAGTGAACAGTTTATTCTGGCCAAAAAGACGGATATAACGGAGCTGTTTGGGGATATGAACGGTTTTGAGTTTGATGACGAAGCAGGCTACATGCTTAATGAAGAAGCGTTTGAAAATGCCCAAGCCTACCGCAAAATATACAGTCGCAGCTCCCTATGATAAACCGGACGAAATATACCATTAAAGAATATGACTCGTTCACCAAGAATCCGGATGTGAAGCTCCCGAACCTTCATTATATGCCTGAACCTATTTTTGACTGTCTGGAGCAGTTTGTGTTGTCCAATCGACAGGTGTCAGATACGGATCCATTAGAGCTGATGGTGGTAACGAGCAAAAGAGGGATCGGCAAAGTTATCAGCGCCCGTAACTATGTAGGTGTAATCACCATGAATAGTGGTGCACAGATTGAGATCCTGCCTAAACTATATTCACGGAATGCGGAGAGCTCTGAGAGTGAAACCAAACAGGTTTTCCTGAAAATGCTGAAATCCCTCCTGCGGATGCCTTTTAAGCATTTTAATGTCTCCAGTCTGAACCAAGAGAAATACAGTATTCTTGATATTTTCATCCGGATGTTCGTTGAAGAAGCCTATAATCTGGTCAAACGGGGATTGAAATCCGCGTATACCGAACACGAGGATAACGAGTATTTCTATAAAGGCAAACTCAAGTTTGCTGAACATATCCGGCTAAATGCGGTGCACAAGGAGCGCTTTTACATCGAATATGATGTATTCAGTGCAGATCGTTCGGAGAACAGATTGATTAAATCAACGATCAAATTTCTGCAGAAAGTCTGCTCAAGCAGAAAACTACAGAAGGACCTGTACACCCTGTCAGCTGCATTTGAGTCCGTAGAGTTCTCGACAGATTACAATCAGGACTTTGCCAAAGTCACAGACGATCGGAATATGAGTGAATATGCAACAATTCTGCAGTGGTGCCGAGTGTTTCTGTACAGAAACAGCTTTACGCCGTTTATAGGAAGCGGGGTAGCATATGCTCTATTGTTTCCTATGGAGAAGGTTTTCGAAAGCTATCTTGCCGGACAATTGAAGAAAAATCTGGCTCACCCCAAGTATTCGCTGATGACACAGCACCGGCTGTACCATCTTTATGATGAGCCCGGGCAGCGCTTCCTGCTAAAACCGGATATCGTAGTTACCTGTGCTCAGGGTACGGTTGTACTGGATACCAAGTGGAAGATGCTTACACCGGATGGGAATCATGGGATCTCGCAATCTGACATGTATCAGGCCTATGCTTATCATAAGAAATACACTGCTCAAACTGTAATTCTCGTATATCCTTGGACAACAGAGGTTGCGGAGATAAAAGATCCAATCATATATAGAAGCAAGGACGGTGTTTCGGTTCAGGTGTATTTTGTAGATTTAAGTGAGGGTAGTGATGGTGCAGGAGAGCTCAGCGGATTAATTGAGGAGGCACTTGCCGGCTTCTGAACGAGCCTTATTGTTCCAAAACGAAGTTTTGGCAGGTGATTGATTATACACCTCTATCTACCAAGTTAGATAGGGGTCTTTTTCTGACCCGCAGCGTGCATTAATAATTCAACCAGCGAAGCACAATTGCCGATAAGTAATAACAGGCGCACGTTAATATTGCTTGCTGTACATATCGCATTTAATGGGGGAAACATCAATGAAAAGGATTTTTGGTCTGTTGCTGGTGCTGTTGATGGTAACACCGGCCTTTGGCACCGCTACTTATGCAAGTAACACGGTGAAGGCCACGGTGACCGGGAGCAGTACCTATTTTGAGGGGGAAGAAAAGAGCTCTAACGGCTTCAATATCGCGGGCAGCAATTATTTCAATCTGCGGGATCTGGCCCGGAATTTCTCGGGAACCCCGAGCCAGTTCGATATCACCTGGAATCAGGAGAATAAGGCCATTGAAATCGTAACAGGAAGAGCCTATACGCCTCAAGGGACGGAAGACAGTATGTATTTTAGCCGGAGCAGAGCTTATGCTGCCGCGCTGTCCACCTCCAAGGTGATGATCGACGGAGTGCTGCAGTCTATTAAGGCCTACAATATTGAGGGGAGCAATTACTTTCAATTAAGAGATTTGGCCGGCAAAATTCCATTCGAGCTGGAGTATGACAGTCAGCTGAACCGGCTGGTGATGTTCTCCAGAACACCGGACAATGCCTATCGTACCCAAGCATCCGGTGAAGCGGTGGATAATGCCGAGTCCTCTGATTTTCCAAGATGGAAAAGTACAGTGTCGTCGTACCTTGTCAATAACTCAGACGGTTCGGTAAGTGTCGTAGAAGCGGGCAAAGAGGTCACAATTGACACGTACAATGCAAACTACGAACGAACTGCAACGCAAAAGATTGCTTACGAGCTCCCGCTGTTCGGCGGCTTTTATAGCGGTGAACAATATAATTATATTGCTTATGGACAAGAGAACCGGGAAGAGAACGACAGTAAAGAAGTGATCCGCATTGTTAAATACGATAAAAGCTTCAACAGAATCAGCAGTGTCTCTATTACGGGCGGTCAGAGCTATACAGTGGGTCCTTTTGACGCCGGGTCCGGAAGAATGGCTGACTCAGGGGACACTCTGGTATTCCATACCTCGCGTACAAGATACACCACAGAGGACAAGCTGAACCATCAATCCCAGCTTACAATTATCGTGAATACCTCAAGCATGACTGTAACCAATGATCTGGGGCGCTTCCAGAAAAATCATGTGAGCCACTCTTTTGATCAATACGTGCTGTTTGACGGCGGTGAACAGGTGCTTGTGGATCATGGGGATGCTTATCCCCGTTCGGTTGTTCTACATAAAGGAACCGGAACGAGTTACAGCGAGGTGGATTTGTTCGATATCCCGGGTAAAACCGGAGCGAATACGACCGGGGTTTCTATTGGCGGGTTCGAAATGTCCTCAAGCAGCTATATTGCTGCCATGAATTCGATTGACCATTCTTTGGTCAGCGAATATACCTCTTATGAGATGGTGGGTCTGGAGACGGATCAGCGGGATATCATTCTGAGCGTGTTGCCCAAAAGCAGCTTGAACAGCGCCTCCGTTCATACGATTACACTGGCTAAATATGTGGGCACGGACCGGATAGCGTCCATTCCTAAGCTTGTCCGGATAGCAGATGATCAAATGATGGTGCTGTGGCAGGAGTTCGATAAAGAAAATCATCCCGGTGATGTGAAATATGTGTTTACCGATGGAAGCGGCAAAGCTGCCGGGGATATTCAGAGTATCAAATATTTTACACTGTCTGAATGCAATCCGGTGGTCAGCGGCGGCAAGGTTATCTGGTACACCAACAGCAATGGATCCCGGATGTTTTATACGATTCCTGTGAAAGGATAACGGATAGCAGACACCCACACGGAGGATTTAAACCACATTGAACAAGTTAATCAAAGCAGCTTCCATGATCGTATTGCCCTTATTGTTAATGGTATTGGCTTATCTGGCTTATAAGAACGTACAGGCCTTGTCCGGTCCGCAGCTGGATTTGCTGAAGCTGGCACCCTACGCCGTCTTTCTGACCGGGGGTGTCCTCGCCTGGAAATTTAACCGCAGCCGGGAGTTTTTCCTGATGGTTATTTTTACGCTGGCTGCAGCTTCGCTGCAGTATTTACCGGAGCTTCCGGGAACGGGCGCAGCCATGGTGCTACCTGATCTGTACGTTATTCTGTGTGTACTGCTACCGGTGAATATTTTGATCTTTTCCTTCTTCAAGGAGCGTGGGATATTCAGCTTATGGGGATTGATCCGGCTGGGATTGATTGCGGCAGAGGCGGCGGCTGCCGTCTGGGCGATGCTCCCGGAGAGGCGCGGTCTACTGGAGCGGCTGCAGATGGAACTGCTGCCTGTGAATTTGCAGGGGGTGACGCCTTTGTCCCAGCTGTCCCTGATGATCTTCATAATCACATTTATCCGGCTGCTGATCCGGCAAATGTCTTACAGGTCTTCACAGGATGTTGCTTTTATGGCGGTGCTGCTGGGGATGCTCTACGTGCTGCAGCTGGATCATGATCCAGTCGCCTACGCCTTGCTGTGGACAATGTCAGGCATCATTCTGATCACCTCGATTATTCAAGACTCGTATGCCATGGCTTTCTCGGATGAGCTTACCGGCCTGCCTTCCAGGCGGGCATTGAAGCAGGACATGCTGAAGTTGGGCATGAACTATGCGATTGCGATGCTGGACATTGACCATTTCAAAAAATTCAATGACACCTATGGCCACGATACCGGAGATGAAGTGCTGAAGCTGGTGGCTTCGATTGTTAAGGACGTGACCGGGGGCGGCAGAGCCTTCCGCTATGGCGGGGAGGAGTTCACCATTCTATTCCCGGGCAAAAGCATCCAGGAGGCTATGCCGCATCTGGAAGAGCTAAGAGAGAAGGTCGCGAAGCGCGGGTTCACAGTACGGGGGCAGAGCCGTGGCAAAGGGAAGGCTAAACGTAAATCAAAATCGCGCAGCGGGGGAGCAGGGAAACAAATCTATATCACGATCAGCATCGGGATTGCCCAAAAGAATGAGAAAAGCAAAACACCGGATGCAGTCATGAAAGCGGCCGATACCGCATTGTACCGGGCGAAGAAGAAGGGCAGAAACTGCGTCAGCAAGTAGCTGTGTACATAAATTATTTAGGAAATAGGATCATTTTAAGCTGGAGCCGTTTAAGCACAACCGGGCCGTCCCTTCGTAAAGGGGCGGCCCGGTTGCTGTTTAGCATCGGGAATTATGGTTACATAAAAAGAGTCTAAGTGTTTTGATGTTTATGGTGCCATGGTCATCACCCAATGGAAATTCACAGAGGAGGAATGTACAATGAGCGATCAATATAAGGTTCAAGACCCTGCGACCCAATATCCCAAAGCAACACCGGAATATCAGCAGCAGCAGCCAGCCCCGGGACTGGAAACCGCGATGCATCCGAAGCCGGATGACGGTGCGGAGACCTATCGCGGCAGCGGGCGGCTCACCGGACGCAAAGCGGTGGTCACTGGAGCAGACAGCGGGATTGGCCGTGCGGTGGCGATAGCTTTTGCCCGTGAAGGAGCGGATGTATTGCTGGCGTATATGCCGGAGGAAGAAGCCGATGCAAGGGAAGTAGTGAAGCTTGTGGAGGATGCCGGACGTAAGGCAGTTGCGATGCCGGGTGATCTCAAGGACGAGCAGTACTGTGAGCAGCTGATTGCTGCCGCTGTGGAGCAGCTCGGCGGGATCGATATTCTGGCGAATATCGCGGGCATGCAGCAATTTGTGCCGGATATTGCTGATCTGACAACAGAACAATTCGATGCCACCTTCAAGACCAATGTCTACTCGCTGTTCTGGCTCTGTAAGGCAGCGATTAAGCATATGAAGCCGGGCAGCACCATTATCAACACTTCTTCCATTCAGGCCTATACGCCTGCACCGATCCTGCTGGATTATGCAACGACCAAGGCAGCGATTAACACCTTCAGTAAATCGCTTGCCCAGCAGGTTGCCGAAAAGGGGATCCGCGTGAATGTGGTGGCTCCCGGACCGGTATGGACTCCGCTGCAGGTGAGCGGCGGCCAGCCGGTAGAGGCGCTGAAAGACTTCGGCGCCAAAACGCCGCTCAACCGTCCCGGCCAGCCGGCCGAAATGGCTCCGGCCTACGTGTTCCTGGCCAGTCAGGAATCCAGCTATATCAGCGGCGAAACGCTGAATGCGAACGGCGGCATGCCGACGCCTTAAGGGAATAGCTGGAATTGTCCCGGAATGATAAACTAAATACAACCAGCAATTCAGTTGCGCGTGCCGGTTCCTAACCGGTACGCGCTGTTTGCTTAGCAGAGGGGAAGTTTAGCATGGGACAAAGAGCGAATCTGATTATAGTCAGAGAACAGGCTTATGAGTTGTATTATAGTCACTGGTGTGCGAATACTTTGCCGGCTGATTTATTCTGGGGGCCGGAGTATGCTCTGTCATTCATAGAAAGGCAGACCCGGGCGGTGGAATCCGGACCGGGATGGCTGAATGAGGTGTGGGCGGAAGGCGGCGCAGTAATAGATTTGGAGAAGAGGAAGCTGGTATTTTACGGCGGCGAAGATATTCTCCTGGATATCCCCCTGCGAACCCTCTTTTTAAGGCTTATGGGAAGTATCTGGCAGGGGTGGGAGATCACCTGGGCCTATGAAGGCATAGTTGATCTTGCATCCTATGTAGGCTATCCCCAAGAAGCACTATTAGCGGAACGTGAAGCATATACCGGTGATATGACTCTGGCTCCCTCATCACCAAGGGAATGGGTTGACCTGGTTGCAAGTGTGAAATTTGCCGATGATGACCTGCTGTTGTTCCCTTTGGCCGAAGAGCTTGCAGCTTATCTGTTGAGCGGTCCCGCGTTCATTAACCGCATAAATAAGTCATATGGTTACCGAAGTTTAGCGTTGAGCGAATGGACGGAGGATTTTCCGGCTGCAGGCTTTCATATTGACGTTACGCAAAAAAGGATCGAGATCTGGCATGCCAAAGATTTTGCGGCAGCTCAAACCCGGATTCAGTCTGAATGGCCGGGCTGGGAGGTCATTGATCATTGCGGGAATTACGAATCGCAAGTCAAGAGAACCGGAGGAGCTTTGAAATTACAAGTCGCAGATGAGCATCACTTGCTGGATCAATTGCAGAACATGTTACTAAAGGATTTCGCATCCAATCCAGTTAAGGCAGTCACTTTCTTTGCCCAGAAGGAAGCAGAGGCAGGAAAAACCGTAGAAATCAACCCATATGCCTTGAAGTATGATACATACCGCTTTCCCGGAGAGCTAAAAGCAGAGCTGTGGAAAGCTGCGGTCAGCAAGCTCCGGATGCACAACCAGCAATTGTTAAAAGGATTACCCGAAGATCACGGCCTATCTTGCCGTACACTGCTGGACTTCTTCTCGCAAATCGAACAGTCGGCTCTCGCCGTCAACACCTTCATACTGCTGCAGGACGGGGTGGTTACGTCAGCATTTGCCCGGGCTCCTTATCGTCTGGATCAGCCGCAGCTGCTGTATTCTCTGAGCAAAAGTATCACCTCTATAGCAGTTGGGATTGCCATTGACGAAGGGCTTTTGACGCTTGCGGACACCGTCATATCCTTCTTTCCGGCGAAACTTCCAGGGAACATTTCACCCAATCTGGCCCGGATGACGGTACACCATCTGCTGTCGATGAACGCAGGCCATCACGATAATATTTACGGCGCTGTGGCGCAGGAAGAAGACTGGGTGCGGGCTTTTCTGGCGCAGGAGGTTCCGCATGAGCCGGGAAGTCATTATGTATACAGTACCCACTGCACTTATATGCTGTCCGCGATTATTGAGCAGGTTTCCGGCCAGAGTCTGGTTGATTTTTTGCAGCCGCGCTTGTTTGAACCTTTGGAGATCCCAAGACCTGTGTGGGAAACCTGTCCGTTGGGGATTACGGCTGGAGGAATGGGCCTGAGCCTGTCTACCGAAAGTATCGCCAAATTCGGCCAGATGCTGCTGAATAAAGGAGAGTACGCCGGAAAAAGAATCGTATCTGAGCGTTATCTCGCCTTAGCTACCTCGGAACAGAGCGATAACCGCCTGTCTGCCCCGAAAGACCGTACCGATTCCGCCCAGGGATACGGTTATCAGTTTCACATGTGCCGCAGGGGCTGCTACAGAGGGGACGGTTCTTTTGGCCAGCTGTGCCTGGTTGCTCCCCAGGAACAACTTGTTATAGCGGCAACGGCCGCGTTCGGGAGCATGCAGCAGCTGCAGACACTGCTAGATTTCATCTATGAATATATTATTGACCGGTTAGACCGCGAGGAAGCTTATAACCATACAGATATGCTTGAACTGCAAAACAAATTAGCCGCTTGGACTTATCCTCTTCCACCGGTTCAGCCCGTTCCAAGCCCGGCTTTTTATTGTGGCCGCAAAGGTTACCGCCTGGCTGACAATCCTCATGGGCTGAGGGAGATCGTATTGGAGATACAGGGAAATCGGCTGACGGTTCAGTTGAGCTATGGGGTTGAGCGGGATAACGTGCTGCCGTTCAGTTATACAGAAATGCTGCATGCGCAGGATGTTTTCTACAAAGATTTGTCACTGCACCGGCAAGAGGTAGTCACTTCTGCGGCCTGGCAGGATCAGCACACCCTCCAGCTCACCCTGTTGTACATCGAGACCCCTTACGTTGTTACTTATACTATCGGCTTCCGGGAAGAGGAGATCGATGTGGGGTTCCGGATCAATGTGTCCCTGAATATTCCGGAATACAGCACAACCGGCGTAATCGTGCACGACGAAGGTTCAACAAATTGATTCCTTCCCGTGTGCGTTCTTGATCACAAGGTATACTACCACGTATGATACAAGGGAAAACATGCTGCTATGGAGGGACAACCATGTCACCACGAAACCTTGAAAAAGACCTTTTACAAAGAAAGCAAAGAAGAAAACAGATCATAGATGCAGCCTTCACCATGTTCACCAAACGCGGGATCGAAGCCTGTAAAATGAGCGATATTGCCAAATTCGCCGGACTCAGTCACGGCCATGTATACAATTATTTTCAATCCAAGGAAGAACTTCTGGAAACCCTCATTCAACGATCACAGCAAATCTACACGGATTTGCTTACAAGCGCCCGGACGCTTCCCGGAGATGCAATCGATAAAATCCGCTGGATCACGGAGCAGTATTTATCCGACTCCCGTTCCGGCAGAGCGTATTGGGTCTTGCTTCAAGCCCAGGCCTCTGATGTTCTTGGCGAGGATAAAAAGCAGGATATTCACAAACGAATGATAGACAACCAGTATTTGCTCGCCGCTATTATCGAAGAGGGGCAGCAGGAAGGGGTTATCGTCGCAGGCGATTCCGCCGAACTCGCGCTGCTCACGGTTACGCTGCTTACAGGTGTCAGCATGTGGGAGATCCGCGGCTATGCCCAGTCTTCCGAGTCAGCCTCCAAACATATCATCAAGATGCTGTCCGCCACTTAAATAATGCCGAGAATAATTATAGGGATTGACAGAAGGTTCCTGTCAGATTACAATCAGTTCAACATAGTGACTCATGAATCATTTTGTGAAAGTTCCACGCATCTCGTCCATCGACCGGTCCACCGGAAATGAGACAAATCCATCAACAATCGAAGGCAGACGGCTATCTCCGCTCCCTGCGGAGGCACTGTTCTGTGAGAAATCAAAGCGTTTATCTGCAATGTTATCAGCAGAGCACCCTTTGAATTTCGTAGTTGTTGGTTTTTTTCTCGCCAAAACCCTACTATGCAGATCAGAAAACTAATAAAACGATAGGAAAGGATGATACCATGAAATCCGGAAGAGGACTTAGAACATCCATATTTGTTATTGTTGCGGCTATCACACTGATTGGAGCAGCCATTGCTCCACATTCGGCACCCGAAGCAAATGCAGCTAAAAAAGAGCTTAAGGTAAATATCGCTATTAACGGCTCTTTAAATATTTTCTCCATCATCAAAGAAAAAGGTCTGTTAAATGATGTACTGAAACAACATAACGCCACCGTATCCTGGAGTGAATTTGTCGGCGGTCCCCCGATTCTCGAATCACTCGCCGCCAAAAGAGTCGATATCTCCGTGTTAGGCGACGGAGCCGCTTTGCAGGGATTATCGGCCGGACTGCCTTTTTCCAGCATTGGCCTTGTCAGTGACGGATCCCGGCTGAATTCCATCCTGGTCGCACCGGATAGCGGAATCAAGAGCGTAAAGGACCTCAAGGGCAAAACCGTTGCACTTGCTAAAGGAACGACCTCTCATGTATTCCTCGTCAAAGTGTTGGCAAAGAACGGACTCAAGGAAAAGGATCTGAAAATCGTTAATCTGCCATTACCGGAAGCCCAATCCGCATTCCAGGGCGGAAAGGTCGATGCCTGGGCGACAATTGATCCGTACACCACCCAGCTCACCCTCCAAAAGAAAGCCCGCAGCATCGCAGGTGCCGAGCAATCAATCCCGGCGCCAATTACCCTCATCGCAAGAAATGCTTTTGCCAAGGCAAATCCTGAGCTCGTTACAGAAATTCTCAAGGTGTATAAAGAAGCCGTGGACTGGCAAAACACGCATGTCGATGAGGCCGCCCAATTATTTGCCGATCAGAAAAAGATCCCCAAAGCCGTAGTCAAATCACTTCTATCCAATCAAAAAGCGAAGCTGTCACCGATTACGAAGGATATCATCTCTACCCAGCAGGCATCGGCGGACTATCTGTATAATTCCAAATTCCTGAAGAAAAAAGTCAATTATTCTTCCTCGGTCAATAACACCTTCGTAACCAAGGCGCTTGCTCCATAAGACCAATATTATAAGGTTAGCCAAGAGGAGGTACCCATGACACAGAGTCCATTGCTGGAAATCAAAAATGTGAGTAAAACCTTTTATTCCGACAAAGGACCGGCCCATGTACTGGACCGGATTCAGCTCACGATACAGGAAGGCGAAATCGTCTCGATTATCGGGCCCAGCGGTTGCGGAAAAAGCACGCTGCTCAAAATTGTCTCGGGACTGGATACGGAAGTTCAGGGAGAGGTGCTGCTGGAAGGGGCTAAAAGCATAAAGCCTTCTAAGGATAAGGGATTTATCTTTCAGGAGCACCGGCTGTTCCCCTGGTTAACCGTAGAAAGAAACATTGCCGCAGAGCTATCCTGGCGTAGTCCTGACGTAAGAAACCAGGTGGCGGACCTTATCCGCCTGGTGGGACTGCAGGGATTTGAAAAAGCCTATCCGAAGCAGTTGTCAGGCGGTATGTCCCAACGTGTAGCTATCGCACGGGCGCTTCTCCGTAATCCTAAAGTTCTACTGCTTGATGAACCTTTTGGCGCTTTGGATGCATTCACCAGAAAACATATGCAGGACGCCCTGCTGGATATTTGGAGAGAGAACCGGACAACCATGCTGTTTGTAACCCACGATATTGATGAAGCTGTGTTCCTGTCCCATCGGGTGGTTGTTCTGGATCCCCGCCCGGGAAGAATTAAAGCGAATATTCCCGTCGACCTTTCGCATCCCAGAACACGGACGGGCACTGCCTTCCAGGTACTGCGGAACGAGGTATTGAAACAACTGGAACACTCGGAACCGGAAGAAGAAGGTTGGACCATTTAATCCCCTAAATAAGGCTATAATTCTGCCATCCGCAGATGAGGTTAGGAAGGATGATCAAGAATGTCAATTCAGACAACAACGGACGGGGCGCTGACACGCAAGGTGGAGCAGCCTGCCGGCTTACGCTGGAGGAAACCCCGGGGGAAAAGCAGAAGATTCTTTCTCGGAATCCTGTTGCCTTTATTTATCCTGGGGCTCTGGCAGTTTCTTAGTACACATCAGTACGCAGACCCTGCATTATTCCCGGCACCTAGCGCAATCGTGAAGGAGCTGTACAACATGATTGTTTCCGGAGAACTGCAAAGCCACCTGAAAGTCAGCGTATTGCGTGCACTGTTAGGTTTTCTGCTTGGCGGCAGCGCAGGGCTTATCACCGGACTGCTCGTCGGGATGTTCAACAAAGCGGAGGAAATTCTGGACCCGACCATACAAATGGTTCGGGCCATCCCGATTCTCGCGATAACGCCTTTATTTATACTGTGGTTCGGGTATGGCGAAGTATCCAAAATCTTGCTCATTTCCCTGGCTTCGTTCTTTCCTCTGTACATCAATACCTTTCTTGGCGTACGGAACGTCGATGCCAAATTATTCGATGTTGCCAAAGTTCTGGAATTTAACCGGGCTCAGCAAATGCTCCGTCTGGTCATTCCGGCGGCAATGCCCAATTTTCTGCTGGGCCTGCGGCTCTCGATCAGCTTCTCATGGATGGTTCTGGTCTCTGCAGAGCTCATGGGTGCTGAGAAGGGTGTGGGGTACCTGATTCAGGATGCCCGCTCCTTTATGCGCACTGAGGTTGTGTTTATCGGCATCTTTTTGTTCGCTGCCGTCGGTAAGCTCTCGGACTCTTTTGTCCGCCTGCTCGAACAACGGCTTCTGAAGTGGCAGGATACTTATAAAGGCTAATTTGCATCTCAAAAATACGACAAGATTAGGAGCGTGGCGGCATGTCACATATACAAAATCAACAAGTGGTAACCAATGACACAGCAAAAGGAAGAGTAAACTGGTCTGCTGGAAGCGATTCTCAGCTGATTGAGCTGGGAGACGGCTATTATTCCGCTATAAATTACGGATTAGGCAATGCAGGCTTCGTCATCACCGGGGAGGGCGTTGTCGTCATTGATTCTACCGTATCGGCCGCCGGAGGCGAGGCCGTTCTGGCGGAAATCCGCAAACTAACCGATTTGCCGATCCGTTACCTGATCTATACTCATGGACACGAGGATCATGTCGGGGGTGCTGCCGTTTTCAAGCGGGAAGGGGCGACCGTAATCGGCCATACGAATGTGGCTCCGCGGTTCGACCGGTATTCCAGGCTGCGCGACCATCACGTCTCCATCAATACGCTGCAATTTCAATCCGTAGATTTTGCTGGTGATAAGCCTTCCTATGTATACCCGGATATCGCTTATGACAAAGAGTATACCTTTGAATTAGGCGGGCGGACCTTCCGGCTTGTACATGCCAAGGGGGAGACGGATGATGCTACCATTGTCTATATCCCCGAGGACAGAGTTGTATACATCGGAGATTTCATCATTTGGACGTTTCCTAACGTAGGGAATCCGAATAAGGTCCTTCGTTATGCACGGGAATGGTATGAGACATTGGACCGGGTTCTCTCCTGGCAGCCGCGGATCATTGCTCCCGGACACGGGCCAAGCCTGACGGAGCCGGGGATTATCAATAAAGCACTTCGTGATACCTCGGATGCCCTCCGGTTCCTTGAAGAACAAACGGTCATCCATATTAACAAAGGCTCATCCGAAGAGACGGCTATACTAAATATTCAGCTGCCGGAGCATTTGGAACAAAGTCCTTTTTTAAGGCAGGTGTACGGGACCAGAGAATTTGTCATCCGCGGAATCTACCGCCGCTATACAGGTTGGTATAACGGTAATCCCACTCATCTGGCACCAGCACCTCAGGAGCAGGTAAGACAAGCGGTGCTGGAGTTAATCGGCGATGGTGCCAAGATACTGGCCAAAGCCGAAAATTTAAAAGCCAAAGGGGAGCTGCAGCTCGCCCTGCATATTGTTGATCTCCTGATCGGGGAATCCGGGAAATCAGATGAGGCACGCACACTTAAGGCCGACCTGCTCCTGGAGCTGTCCGATCGCTCCCAGAATCTGTTCTATCATAACTATTATAGAGGCAGTGCCAAGCAGCTAAAGCTTGACGCGGCGGCAATTGTGTAATGTCGGCCAGCTATATAAAGGAGGTGCAGCTATGAGCTCCGAGCCACAAAACCTGCTGTTTATCATGTCCGATCAACACAACCGCGATATGCTGGGCTGCAGCGGCCATCCCATAGTAAAGACTCCGAATCTGGATGAGCTTGCCCGGCAAGGGGTCTTCTTCTCGAACGCTTACACCAGCAGCCCGATCTGCGTCCCGGCACGTGCAAGCTTGGCCACCGGGCGTTATCCCCATACAATCGGGGCCTGGGATAATGCGGCGCCATATACCGGTGAGCAGGCCAGCTGGGGCCACCGTCTTACCGAGCAGGGCGTCCCGGTCACGACAATTGGAAAACTCCATTACCGGAATACGACGGATGATACCGGCTTCCCGGACCAACGGCTCCCTATGCATGTATCGAATGGCGTAGGAGATCTCTACACTCTGGTCAGGGAAGCGGGGATACCGATTAAGGAAACTGTCCCCCGCAAACTGATACTGGGTGCCGGGCCTGGCGAGTCTGCCTATACCAAGTTTGACCGTGCCGTTACCAGCAGGGCTGTAAGCTATCTGAGGGAAGAAGCTTCTGCAAGCGGGAAGCCGTGGGTACTGGTTGTCTCCTATGCCTGCCCGCATTTCCCGCTGATCGCCCCCCGGGAATATTACGACTTATATCCTCTTGAGGATGTTATATTCCCGAAGCAATACGGACTGAATCAGCGTCCTATGCATTTTGTGCTTGAGGAGTACCGCAGGTTAAGCGGATTGGCGGATGAACTGGATGAAGCGGACATCAGAAAAGCGATTGCCGCCTATTATGGACTGTGCAGCTTCATGGATGCCCAAATTGGTGAAGTGTTGTCCGCTTTGCGCGAGAGCGGCCTGGATAAAACCACACGCATTATTTATACCTCCGACCACGGGGATGCCATGGGCGAGCATGGCCTTTGGTTCAAATCGACGATGTATGAAGGCGCCGTGGGTATCCCATTCATTATTGCCGGAGCAGACCTGCCCAAAGGAACAACGGTGACGGATAATGTGTCTCTTGTCGATTGTTTCCCGACCATATTAGAATCCGCCGGAGTCCAACTGAAAGAAGAGGACAGCGATCTTCCGGGCACTTCGCTGCTGAGGCTGGCCCGGGGAGAAGTTGCACCGAACCGGACTGTGTTCGCTGAATACCATGCTGCCGGCAGCATTACAGGGTTCTATATGCTCCGGGATGAACACTACAAATACATTCATTATGTGGATTACCCGCCCCAGCTGTTCAACCTGAAGGATGACCCGGACGAACTGGAGGACCTCGCAGGCGATCCTTCGTATGAAGATGTCATCCGCCGTTTTGAGGAGCAACTTGCCGAAATGCTGGACCCGCAGGAAATCAATTCGAAAGCCAAAAAAGATCAGGTACGGCGGCTTAATGCTCACGGAGGACGCGAGCAGATTATTGCCCAAGGCTTCAAAGTGCCCTTTACCCCCGCCCCGGGCGTACCGTAAAGAGAAGGGGTGTCTCCAAATGATATGCTCCCCATATATTAGCAGGTGAAATAATAAAAACCTGTTACTGTATATGGGGAGTATTTTTTATGGAACAATTATTATCATGTGTCGATTTTGAAGATACCGGTTCGTTGTATTTATAATGAGGTTAATAAGGGTTCCGCCTCTAAAAAAGAAGGAGGAGTTATTTATGCTGTATATGTTGATTGTCAAAGCCTCGAAGAATTCGGAAGCCGGAAAGCTTCCAAACGCTGAGCTCATTGAAGCCATGACGAAGTACAATGAGGAATTAGTTAAGGCTGGCGTGCGGGTTGCGGCTAAGGGACTTCATCCAAGTTCAAATGGGATTCGCTTTTCGTTTCCGAAACCAGGGGAGAAGCCGGTGGTAACGGATGGCCCATTTACGGAATCGAAAGAAATAATTGCCGGGTTCATTCTGATTGATGTGAAGTCAAGGGAAGAAGCCATCGAGTGGGCCATGCGGATGCCAGATCCGCAAGGAGATGGGGAAGGTGAGATTGAATTGCGTCAAGTATTTGAGGTGCCAGAGCTGATGGAGCTGGATTAAGTGGAATAGGATAAAACTATCCAAGAGCAGTTTGCCGACGTAGCAGCTGTTCTTCTGTCGTTAAGCTACCGGTGAACAAACAATATCGGCAGACCGCAGCTTGAGACATGAGCGGTCTGTTTTGCTGTGTAACGCGGGCTATACCCTAAGATTCATGCTATAGTTAGTCCGAATAGCTTGTTTCTCAATATATATGAAAAAGATGGTGGCCATGCAGATTCAACTCGAAGATCAAACTTTTACCCTAAGTGTCCAATACAGTAAACGCAAAAAAATATCCCTGCAAATCGATGGAGCAGGCCGGATCACCGTGAAGGCTCCGAAGGGGACAACCGAAGAAGTAATTCTAAGTGCAGTTCAGGGGCACAGCGGATGGATTATGGAGAAGCTGCGCGAACAGGCCGCGGCCCGGCAGGTACCCAAGGCGAAGGAATATCAGGAGGAGGGCAGCTTTCTGTACCTCGGCAAGGAGTTCCCGCTGCATGAACTGATTACAACCGGTGAGCGGGATGCCGAGGCGCTGAAGCTGGAGCTGAAGAAGTTCTATTTTGCCAGCCTGAAGAAAATAGTGGCGGAGCGGATGCCCCGGTATCAGGCCGTACTGAAGGTAAAACCGAAGTCGTTCGAGATCGTAGAGTCACGGACCAAGTGGGGGAGCTGCAGCAGCGATAAGAAGCTGACCTTCAATTACCGGCTTGCGATGGCTCCGCCCGAGGTTATTGATTATGTGATTATCCATGAGCTGTGCCATCTGCTGCATATGAATCATGACCGGTCCTTTTGGCGGCGGCTCGGAAGTGTTATGCCGGATTACAAAAGACAGGAAGAATTTCTGGCCCGATTCGGTCAGTTTATGACGCTCTGAGCTGCCAAGAACAAAAACAAGGGGATCCGCCGTCTTCGCTCATAGGTTTCCTCACTAATAAAATATTTGCGCTGGGGATTAGACTCTCTTAAGTTGTGGACGGCAAATCCCGCTTGCTGCAATGCGCTGTAATAATTCTCAATGGTGCGGTGGTACTTGTAGACGGTGCCGCCCAGCCATTGCTGCTCACGGTAGCCCTCCATAAAATAATTGTCCACGGTCCAGTTGGTCCGCATCCCGGAAGTTTGCAGGGTTGATGTAATAACCGGGTGTTCTACAGAGAAAACAAGCTTTCCGCCCGGCTTCAAGGTCCGGTGAATGTTCCGGAACAGACTGCTTATATCCTCGATATAATGAATAGCCAGCCGGGAGATTACGAGATCAAAGCTGTCCTCTGGATATTCCCACTCCTCCATAGAAGTCTGAATAACTTTGCCCCGGGACCCGTCCAGTATTTCCGAAGCAAGCTCCGCCATATTACCCGAGCCTTCAATTCCGGTATATTCCGCACAGCCCAAATGAAACAGATCCTTAGAGAACTTGGCATCTCCGCAGCCTAAGTCTAGAATGCTGAAGCCTGTAACATCTCCGATAAGTTCACAGATCACGGGTTTCTCCAGCGTATCGTTTGCATTTTCCTGCCAGTTCCGGCGCTCTATGTATTTCTCCAAATTAGCATCGTTATCGTAAAAGTCAGACCCTTTATAGCTCATAATTAACCTCCCGGGGATTCTGTCTGAATTTTTCCTTCTATTATAAGTGCTGCATTAATACGCCACATCATAAGTACTGCATTAATACTCCACGCCCCGCACCTTGGCAAAAATCATGGTATCCCGCAGCTTGCCATCCACATCACATTTGTCATTTCGCAGAATACCTTCCAGTGTAAAGCCGGAACGTTCGGCAACCCGTGCGCTAGGCGTATTGCGTGTGTCGCAACGGATTTCAATCCGGTTCGCATGCAGCTCTTGAACGGCATAATTCGTAATCGCGTGGACCGCCTCCGTGATATAGCCCTGTCTGCTGTAAGAGGAGCGGACCCAATAGCCGATTTCAAATTTCCGCGTCTGCCAGTCAATCCGGTGCAGGCCGCTGCTGCCTATGAGTTCCCCGGAGGTTTTGTGTAACAGGAGGAGTCTAAGGTCTTTACGCTCCAGGAACTCCAGTCGGGATTTTCTAATAATGGCTTCGGCTTGTTCAGGCGTAGGGAGCAGCCTGGCCCAAGGCATCCAGGGACGCAGTTCATCAAGGCTTTCCAGTACCGCTGTATTCACAGCAGCCCCGTCTCCCCATAAGGGCGCCCTTATCAGGAGCCGTTCACTTTCGAAGCTTTCCGGAAAAGATAACAGAATAGGATGGGCAACAGCATTTTCCATAGAATCAGCCTCCTAAAAAATATTAACAATAACATATCATGTAAAATACACGACTGTACATGAAGAAAAATCTGTACGACTATTTCGGCCTGTCTGTATACCACATAAGTGCACTCAGGTCAATACGCTAAAGGATAACGAAATTTACTCCTTGGTGTAATTCACATTCAGCAGCAAGCGCGTTATCTTATATAGTAAGAAATGTTCTTTATAAAGAACCAACAGGTGGAGGCCTTCCTATGAGTGCAATCGCCGGTATCTACCATCTACAGCAGCATAATTTGGACCCTGAGCAGGGACCGGATTTGATGAAGCAGCTTAACCGTTACCCGGCTGACGATGCCAGGGGCTGGCAGAGTAAGAGTGTTTTTCTCGGATGCCGGTCACAGTGGATTACACCACAATCTATAAATGAGCAACTGCCTTACTATGATCCCGAGCGGAAACTGGCCATTACAGCTGATGCGATCATTGATAATAGAAGTGAATTATTAAATACACTGCGCGTACCCGCCCCAGACAGGGAATCTATACCCGATAGTCTGCTGATCCTGCTGGCTTATGAGAAGTGGGGGGAGCAGGCACCGGTATATCTGGTGGGTGATTTTGCATTTATGATCTGGGATGAGCGGCAGCATAAACTGTTTGGGGCAAGGGATTTCTCCGGCAACCGGACGCTTTATTTCCACAGATCCCAGAGCAGCTTTACTTTCTGCACAGTTATTCATCCGCTGCTGTCGCTGGCGGGTGTGGGGAATGAACTAAGCGAACAATGGGTTTCTGAATTTTTGGCGATTCCGAATAGAGTAGATGCTACGGACTGCTTCTCGACAGTGTACCGGTCGATCGAACAGCTCCCTCCTTCACATTCTATCTCCATAACCGGAGGGAACATCACCTTCTCCCGTTATTGCACACTGCTAGCGCCTCCGGAATTGCGTCTTAGCTCCAATGGGGAATATGAAGAGGCTTTCCGTGAAGTCTTCGGACGGGCAGTGAAGGACCGGCTTCGCACCCACTTGGCAGCAGGGGCTAACTTAAGCGGCGGACTGGATTCCGGCTCTGTCGTCAGCTTCGCAGCTGAAGAACTCCGGCACCGCGGCCGGCCACTCTATACGTTCAGTTCTTATCCTGTAGACGGCTTTGCCGGATTCAATCTCGGGAAAAGGGTTGCTGATGAACGTCCCTACATTCAGGAGACGATCGATTATGTAGGAAACATTCAGCCCAGTCTGCTGAACTTTCCCGAACGCAGCCCGTACAGTGAGATTGATGAGTGGCTGGATATCATGGAGATGCCGTATAAATTTATCGAAAATTCCTACTGGCTGAAGGGAATCTATGAGCAGGCACAGCAGAAGGACATAGGCGTGCTGCTCAGTGGACAAAGAGGCAACTGGAGTATTTCCTGGGGACCCGCTCTGGATTATCAGGCTAAGCTGATCCGTGAATTCCGGTGGCTTACCTTTTATCGTGAGAACAAGGGCTATACCCAGTCCATGGAGGCGAACCGCCGGAAGGTGCTGCAGATTGTCGGCAAAAAAGCTTTCCCTTCACTAGGCAGACTGCTGCCCCGCCAGCAGGAGACGGTCCCTGAGCTGATTGATCCCGGCTTCGCCAAGCGGACGGAAGTGCATGAACGGCTCCGGGAATTCAATGGGCCCGTGGGCGCTTCTTCGCCGACTGTCTATGATATCCGAAGGAAACATTTCGAACAGCCGCATATCTGGAATGTTAACGGAACAGTCGCCACTAAGCTGTCGCTTAAATACCGGATATGGGACCGGGATCCGACGAATGATCTGCGAGTCATCCGTTTCTGCCTGTCTGTTCCGGAAGAACAGTACGTTCAGAACGGGGTAGACCGCTCGCTGATCCGCCGTGCGATGGCGGGCCGGTTGCCGGATAACGTCAGGCTGAACCGGAAGCGGCGCGGAGTGCAGGGGGCGGATGGTATCCACCGGATGATTCCGCAGTGGGGCGCCTTTCTGAGCGAGCTCCGGGAAATGACTCAGGATGCCCGCGCAGCTGCCTATTTGAATAGTGCCGGGCTCGCCGGATGTTTGGACCGGCTGGGTAGTGAGCCCGCACCAAGCTTGATCTTTAATGCGGATTTTCGCCTTTTGACACGCGGACTTGTCTTTTACCGTTTCTTGAAGCGTCTGTCTTAATGAAGATCGCCTGAAAGGGGGTGACAAACATGAAAAAGGAATACAGCAAGCCTGCTTTGGAAGTGCTCGACGTGAAGATGACTATGGCTGGACCCGGAATAGCTATTGCCGACTCCTTCCAAGATGATCCGGATGAGATCGTACATTATTCCTAAAATTTTGTGGTTCGCGCGGCCCTCATCCCCCTGTGCTTGCTGGAGGGGGATCAGGGCTATTTCCATCATCCGGACTATTCCGGGTGACAAATTGGCTTAGGGAGGGAATCTGATGGCGAGTACCGTTCAAGGCCTGGCTTATAAAGCCTTCGGCCTGCAAATATTCAGTGAATTCCCCTTGCCGGAGCTTCCCCTTACAGATGAGCCGGGATTGATCGGCAGCGTGGCTGTGATTCGCGGCGATCTTGCGGAGCGCTGGCAGGCGATTCCCAAGGTGACTCCAAGTCTTGGTATGCTGGGCAGCGAGGTGATGTTCGAAGCGAAGGATACGGCTATTTTTTCAATTCAGGACGGGATTAGGATTACGGTATCGCCTGCGGCTGGAGCAGATATGGACTGTGTCCGGCTGTATATCCTGGGGAGCTGCATGGGCGTCCTGCTGATGCAGAAAAAGATTCTCCCGCTGCATGGCAGCGCGTTAGTACTCGATAACAAAGCTTATGCGCTTGTTGGACGTTCAGGAGCGGGCAAATCGACACTCGCCTCGTATTTGATGGATCAGGGACATCTGCTGGTCAGCGACGACGTTATTCCCGTTATGGTGCAAGAAGGGCAGCCGCTTGCAGTTCCAGGTTATCCGCAGCAGAAGCTGTGGCAGCAAAGCCTGGACTATATGGGAATGAATTCGTCCCTCTACCGTCCGCTTTTTGAAAGAGAAACCAAGTTTGCTGTTCCGGTGCATGACCGCTTCCAGACAGAGCCGCTGCCGCTTGCCGGTGTGTTTGAACTGGCGGTGTCTGAAGAGGAAGGCCCCGTAACCGTGCAGCCCATCAATGGGATGGAGCGTTTCCATACATTATTCAATCATACCTACCAGAAGGCGATTGTCGACCGGATCGGGATCCGGGAATGGCATTTCGGCATGCTGGCATCCTTCGTGAACCGGCTGCCGATGTACCGGCTGACCCGGCCGAAACAGGGCTTTAGTGCTCCTCAGCAGACCTCGCTGATTTTTGAAACGATTAAGCCACAAATGGAGGAGAGATAAACGATGAATACAGCAGATGTGTTGTCGCTTCAAACAGTGCTCGTTAAGCGTCCGGGCAATATCGCCAGCGATATGGACGGCGAGAAGGTCATGCTGAATGTGAAGAACGGCAAATATTACAATCTGGGTGAGGTCGGCGGAGAAATCTGGTCTGCTCTGGATGAGCCGGTCTCCATTAACCGGATTGTGCAGGTTATTCAGGAAACGTTCGATGTTCCGGCAGAGACAGCAGAACAGGACGTATTCGAATTCGTGCAAAGCCTGCTGGCTGAGGATCTGGTTGCCATTGACAGCGGGTCATGACAGCAATGCGGCGGTTTCGTCTGTTGCTTAATGACCGGGCCGTTGTAGCGCTGCTTCCGGAAGCCTTATGGCGTCTGTTCCTGGCGAGAATCCGGCTGCTGTTCCCGTTCGATAAAACGGCGCCTCAGCTCGGGGCTCAGTCGCAGGAAACTGCTGAGGTGTCCAAGGCCGCCGATGCGCCGAAGATCCGCCAGATTACCCGGGCCATCCGGGTAGGGAGCAAAGTGACTCCCTGGAAAAGCACCTGCATGGTCAGGGCAGTTGCAGGCCTCAAAATGCTTGAAAAACGCGGAATTGACAGCACATTATACATGGGCGTCGCCAAAGACAAGCAGGGCCGGATGATTGCTCATGCCTGGCTGCGCAGCGGGTCTTATTACGTCTCCGGTGACGATGTGATGAAGGGTTTTGTTGTGGTGGAGAAGTTCGCGAAGGTGATACAAGCCGAGTAATCGAGGTGTGCTCATGCAAGCAATAATCTATTATATCCGGCAGCTTCAGCGCTTGTCCGGAGTGAAGCTGTATCTGAATCTGCTGGGCATGGTGATCAGCGGCCTGCTGGAGAGCTCGGCAATTCTGCTGCTTGTGCCGATGCTGGGCATGGCGGGGCTGCAGCTGGGCGGAACAGGAGCTGTGTACAATCTTCCTGTGCTCGGGTTCATATCGGAGCTGCCGCAGACATCAGCACTTGGGCTGGTGCTCGGCGCATACGTCCTTATCGTACTCTGCCAGAATTTAATTTCGCGTTTTGTTGCAGTCCGCAACGTGGAGATTCAGCAGAGCTACAGCCGGCAGCTGCGATATGAAGTTTATAGTGCTCTGCTGCGGGCAGAGTGGTCCTTTTTCCTGAAGAAACGCACCTCAGACCTGATCAATATCATGACTACGGAGATGGCGCGGGTGCTTGCCGGTATCAGCTGCTTCCTGCAGTTTCTTACCTCGCTGCTGTTCACTATGGTACAGATCGCTTTTGCCTTCTGGCTGTCTCCGAAGATGACCCTCGCTGTACTGGTCTGTGCGGTGCTGCTTTCCTTATTCTCCCGCAGATTTATCCGCAAGGCCAAGAAGCTGGGCAGCCGCAGTTCCCTGCTCGGCCAAATGTATCTGGCCGGAATTTCCGACCAGCTGAACGGAATCAAGGATATCAAGAGCAACAATCTGGAGCAATCCAGACTGGACTGGCTGCATGAATTTACCGGTGAGGTGAAGAACGAACAGCTGGATTATACACGTCTGCGTTCAAACTCCCAATTGCTCTACAAAATGTCCTCCACACTGCTGATTGCAGTGTTCATTTTCGTTTCTTTCCGCTTTCTGCACGCGGAAGGGCCGAATCTGCTGCTGGTCATTCTTGTATTTGCCCGGCTGTGGCCGACCTTTGCCACGCTGCAGTCGCTGATGGAACAGCTCGCCTCCGTGCTGCCTTCCTTCAAGCAATTGAAGCAGCTGGAGGAGGAATGTCTGCAGGCTGCCGAACAAGGTACTCCAGATGGAACCGGAGTGCCGGTTAAGGCTATTACCTTGAAGCAGAGCCTGGAAGCGAGAGATGTCTATTTCCGTTATCAGCCGCAGGAGCCGCACTATTCGCTGCAGGGGGTCAATGTCACGATTCCGGCTAACCGGATGACGGCCATTGTCGGACGCTCAGGCGCAGGAAAAAGCACGCTCGTTGATCTGCTCATGGGACTGATGCAGCCCGAGTCGGGCGACATTCTGGCCGACGGCAAGCCGATTACGGGAGAACGGCTGCTGTCTTACCGCCGCTCGATCGGTTATGTGGCGCAGGACCCGTTCCTGTATAATGCCACAATCCGGGATAATCTGACGATGATCAAACCGGATGCCAGCGAGGAAGAGCTGTGGGAAGCACTGGAGTTTGCCTCTTCGGCCGACTTTGTCCGCAGGCTGCCGCAGGGGCTGGACACGCTGATCGGCGACCGGGGCATCCGCTTATCCGGCGGCGAGCGGCAGCGGCTGGTGCTGGCCCGGGCGATTATCCGCAAGCCGTCCATCCTGGTACTGGATGAGGCGACAAGTGCACTCGATACCGAGAACGAGAAGCGGATTCAGGAGGCGCTCGACCGGCTGAAGCACTCCGTCACGCTGATCGTCATCGCCCACCGCCTGTCCACGATCCGCGGCGCGGATCAGATTCTGGTCATCGACCAGGGCCGCGTAATCCAGCAGGGCGTATTCGGCGGCCTGGCCTCGGACAAAGGCGGCATGTTCAGCCGGCTGCTCAGCAGCCAGGAAGAGGCGATGTAACACGAATCCGTTAGTGTGATTTACTTCAGGCGGATCAGCGCTGGATACAAGCGAAGCAAAGCCCCTCCCAAGTTCGGGAGGGGCTTTGCTTGTTTGGTTGTGCTGCTGTTAAAGCAGCAGTCCAAATTAAAATTGATTCTACTGTACTTTGTGCAGTAGAATTGCCTCGGTAAGGAGCAGAAAGTGATTCTATTGCATTTTATGCAGTCGTAAGGCGCAATTTTGGCCAAAATCCACATAAACGGGCGAATCAGCTGTACAAAATACAACAGAACGGCGATACGGTTTGCGGAAGGCAGGATCTGCTGTACACAATGCAACAGAAGTGTTATTCAACTCCATAGGCGAGCAGTTCCGGCATGCGTTGCAACAGAGCAGCCGGTTAGCTCGGCTTCTTGAAGCTGTGCTATTCACGAAATCCAGTGTCAGGATGCAGCCGGTACTATCCCGCGATCCTTAGTGGTTATTTTTCTGCGCCGGTTACCTTCCGCCAAGCCCACAGGAAAGGGCGCAGCGGGAAGTAGAGTACATGCAGCGGCTTCGGGAGCGGCAAAGTTTTGGCATCCGCCGCATACGGATAGAGGAAGCCGGCCACGTACAGGAACTGGTGCCATGGCGTTAGGATCGCCGGCTGATAATATTTGAAATGCCGCTTCACTTCCGGCGCAAGCGGCGGATTGTGCAGATTGACCATCCGGGATACATAAAATAACGCAAGCTGTGCCAGTCGGCGGGCCTTCGGTTTGTCTGCCAGAGCAGACAGCCTGGAGTCAACCGGTGCTTCCAGCAAATCGCTAGCTAGGATCAGCGTCTGCCCGGCGGCAGCTTCATAGTTATACCGTTTCAGCAGCTTGGCAAGTGCGGCATAATCCGGCTGCTGAAGCAGCAGCTGCCTGATATCAAGCAGCCATCGCAGGCGCGACCAGCCATGCCGCGAACCGTGCGCCGCCAGGAACAGGAACAAATCCTCCCTGCCTAAATAATGCACCTCCGGGCCCATTAGCTTACTTGTCCGCGCATGCTGCCATAGCTCGTCGAAATCCGGCTCTGTGGATGGACCGGGACTTAATCTCCAGTGCACTTCAACTTTGATTTTGCTGTCTTGATGATTGAAGGTCGTATGATGCTCCCGCCACTTCCAGTCACCTAGAATACTCTCGAAGTCTTCCTCCTTCACATACCCCAGGCGGAGCAGCAGTGCTTCTGCCTCGTGAAGCTGCTTCATCGGCACCAGGAAATCAAGGTCGCGCGAGGTGCGCAGCGAAATATCGCCGTACAGATCCTCTGCCAGCACCGGGCCTTTTAGAAAAAGAGACCGGATCCCCGACTTGGCAAGCTCTCCGCCGATGCGTCCCATCTCTCCGCTGAGCTGAAGCATCTGGACTGTATTTCTGCGGTATTCCCGCTGTAAACGTTCGCTGACTAGTGCAGGAACAAGTTTATTTTGCATCCGGCTAAGCTTGGGATATATGAAAGGGTACACACGGTGATGCAGCGTAAGCCGGACAAACTGCTCCCAGTTAATCTCCGCGAACCGCTCCGGGCTCCGCTGCGCCAGCTCATCAATAGAATCTGTTGTTAAAAAGGCAAGAAGAAGCAATATTTCCTTAGATAAGCTCCCTTTATCAAGGGTATACCGGTCAGTCATAGGGACTCTCCTTACTGGAATTTAGATACGAATGGAGCAGGTATGTTCTATTTAAAGAACGAACGCACACAGAGCGTAACATCGGCAGCAGAATGTTGTCAATTTGAATATAGTAATAGTTAGAAAATATGATAGACGATGGGATATAATGGTGCCAACTGGAACTTTAATTTTTTCACCCGGAGGGAATATGCGAACCGAACTATTTCTTGAACAAATCCGGATACTGCTGCAAATGCATGCTAACGGGCTGCTGGGCGGGGAGGTGATGCCGGAGGATGCGCTGCTCGGGATTGTTCCGGCTGCTGAACTGCCGAATGTGCTGACACTGGCGATGTCGCTTAATTATCAGAGGAATGCCTATGCCCTCTGGCAGGCGGTGGCTAAAGCTTATATAGATAAGAGTACCCGGTGGGTTTTTGATCCGCAGGCTGCATCTGCCAGTGATCCGGTGGAACTGCAAACCGCACTGCTGCTGCATCGCGTAGCCTTACAGCCTAACCGGCATCCGGTGATCTGGCAGCGGGTCGCCGGGGGAATTGCCCGCTCCTCCGCAAACGGCGATGTAGCCGGTTTAATCGATGCAGCACAGTCCGACATTGCAATCCTGCAAAATATAATACAGCATAAACGCAAATCTGATTTTCCCTATCTGTCCGGCCCAAAAATCTTCAATTACTGGCTGTATGTGATGGAGAGCTATGCGGGGATTGTCTGGAGGTCGCGTGAGCTGATTACGATTGCTCCGGATACGCATATTTTGCAGGCAAGCGTGAAGCTGGGGATTTGCTCTGAAGGAGTGCTAAACGGTACTGCCGAAGACAGACATTATGTAGCTGAAGCATGGGAGACAGCGCTTAGAGGTTCGGGTCTGGCACCGATTGATGTACATACTCCGCTCTGGTTATGGAGCCGGGCCGGTTTTCCGCCGCTTATCGCATAGGAACTTAATAATTGAGATGGATAAGGAGGGGGAAATCATGACGGATCCAAGAATACAAGGAATTCCGGGAGCGGAAACATGGCGGACGATTGAACAGGTACTCAAGGGCTGGTCGGATGATCAAAAGGTTTACATAGAGGATAACGAAGGCAACAAGCTGCTGCTCCGGCTGTCGGCAGGGAATACTTTTGCCCGCAAGCGGGAAGAATTTGCACTCATTAAGCGGTTTAATGAACTGGATTTTCCGATGTCGCAGGCGGTCAGTTTCGGAACATGCGGTGAAGGTGAAGAGAAACAAGTGTATATGCTGCTGACTTGGGTGGAGGGAGTTCCGCTGGAGGAATGTCTGACCGCACTTACCCCCGAGGGACAGTATAAGCTGGGGATGGAGGCTGGCCGAATTTTAAAGAGGATACACAGTATCCCAATCAGCAACGACCTGTCCGGCTGGGAAACGGCCATGCAGGCCAAGATGCTGAGGCGGATCAAGGAATATGAAGATTGTCCGTATCATCTGGAGGACGATGAACATGCCATTCATTATGTGAAAGAGAATATCGGCCTTATTCATAACGTGGAGAAAGTCTGGCACCATGGTGATTTCCACGCTGGCAATCTCATTTACACCCCGGAGGGCGGGATCGGTGTTATTGATTTCAACCGCTGGGACACTGGTGATTATGTAGAGGAGTTCTACAAAGTCCAGTTCTTTGACCGGGAACTGAGTATCCCCTTTGCCAAGGGTAAGCTGGACGGTTATTTTGCAGGATCACCACCGGAGGCCTTCTGGCGGAGACAGGCATTGTACGTGGCCTACAGCTCGCTTTTTTCGATTAAATGGGCGATTCCCTTTGGCATAGATGAGATTCAAGGGATGATGGCCCGCGGCAGGCAGGCCTTTCAGGACTACGATGCTTTTCACAGGAACATTCCGCGCTGGTATACCGATTAGCCCCCGGCCTCAGGTCTGAAGGCAATCTGTATACAAACGGTTATGCCGTCTACAAACGCGCAAACCGCTGCTCGGTTTTGGCGAGGAATTGGCTGCGTTGTTCCGGGCTGCGTCTTTCCATGCCTGTGTAGTTGTACCAGCGCAGCTTGTGGAAGCCCATCTTGCGGAAGGTGCCGCGGAAAAGGATTTTGGTTACCGGATTCCCGAAATACCAGCGGTAGATCTTGTCCGGGGTACTCATCACGGTCAGCAGCGATACACCTTGAAGATTTGGAAGACAATGAACAAAGGGGCGTCCCGGCTTCGGTTCGTTGTACAGCACGCCTTTGGCGAATACTTTGTCCAGGAATCCCTTGGTCAGGGCAGGCATGGACTCCCACCACACGGGGAAAATAAAAATAATATGATCGGCGGCAATCAGGCGTTTCTGATAATCGGCGGCTAGCGGATCCAGCGTGGTCTTCTGCCTCCAGGCAGACAGCTCTTGCGCTGAAGTAACCGGGTTAAAGCCGTCGGCGTGCAGATCCATAAGGTCGATCTCATGCTGCTGTGTATTCAGCCCCCGTATGACTGCTGCCAGCAAAGCCGCCGAATAACTGCGGGCATGGGGAACATTGTCCGATGCTCCGGCTCCATAAGGATGATCGAAAATTATAGCCACTCTCATATCTATCGTCTCCGTTCCTAATATTGTTTCTTGGATTATAAAAAATGTTTCTTGGATACAATAATAGAATCTGGTTTCCTATATGTCAATAATATTTCCTGGAAACTTTATTTGCGGTTGGTTCAATGCTACACTGTGAATAGGAGAGACCTATCAGAAAGTGAGGAGAACCGGCATGCCTGATGCTTCCGGAAATACTAATACTAAACCCGGAAATCCCGGGAAGGAGATGCTGATTGCCCGGCTGATGCAGGCCGTCACTAAGCTGCAGCGGCGCTTCCAAAATGATGATGACGAGGAACGGGAATGGATGATCCGTAATTGCGCCAATCCCGCTGTTATTGAGTTTCTTAAGGAGTCTACCGTGATGATGCTGCATGTTATCGATGCCATCGGACAGCTGGAGCCGGTCAACGGTGCTTCCATTTCGAAAGAATTTGGGATCCCCAAAGGCAGCGTATCCAAGATCACCCGCAGACTGCTCGATAGAGGGATTATCTGTACGGAGCTGCTGCCGGACAATAAGAAAGAAGTGTTGTTCCGCACAACGCCGCTCGGGCAGGAAATCTTCACGCTGCATCAGGCGCTGCACAAGCAAATGGATGTCGGCATTCATCTGTTCCTGGAGCGTTACAGCGAGAATGAACTGCTGTTTTTCACTCAGGGGATTGAGGATACGGCAGAGGTTTCGTGGACTGAACCGGAATCGATTGCCGCCAGATTCACAGCGGTGAAGCATCTGCCGGAGGATACGGAACCCTTTACGGCCAGAGATTCCGCAGAGCTGCATGAGATTACAGCAATGCTCCGGAAGCTGGATGAGCGCAGCCTGAGGAAGGCTAAGACGATTCTTGAGGATGTTTTTTTCAAGGTGTATTAAAATTTGGACAAAAGATTGAAATCAGGGAGCGCAAACGGTAGAATTGCACTACCAGCAGATTTAACCAAGAAGGGGATTGTATCGTTTGAATAATGAAGAACTGAATCAAGAGCTGCCAGAGAATTATGAGGAGCTGAAGAAGGCTGCAGGCCGTTCTGCGGACTGGAGAGCGCGTCTTGCGGCTGTCGAAGAGCTGGGTAACTGGAACCACAAACAAGTCATTGATATCCTGAACCGTCTGATGATCAGTGATCCTGTATATACTGTACAAGAAGCCGCGTACAAGAAGCTGAGTGCATTCGGCGAAGATGTAAAAGTACCGTCCAAGAACAAAGCTGAGCTGTTCAGAGGGATCTCCAAGATCGTGCTGCGCATCAAGAAAAGCCTCCCGCGTGACCATTCCTATGAAGAGTTCAAGGAGAAGCTGAAGAAGATGCGGATTGATGTCTACGATGCTTATGAAGGCGAGAAGGGCGAAGATTTCGACAACTGGCTGAAGAAGCAGTGGGTTTCAGCGGTTAAATAGTTTATCCAAGAGAAGCGGATCGACAGGGACTGGACAAGTTCTCATTGGTCCGCTTTCCTAATTTAATCAAGTAAAGGATGACAACATGTATACCCATTCTAATGAACACCCGCTTTCTGCGCAATTTCAGACGTACCTTGAGCTTTCCGCCCAATTACGTCCTAACTATACAGCCAGCCTGGGGATCTGCGCTAACGGCAGCGCGGCAATCACCGATCGGGTACCGGATGCCCCGGATCTTCTTAAGGTGATCTACAGCCATGTTGCAGGAACAAGCAGCGGGGAAGAGGAGCCGAGCCTGATCGAGTTCATCCCGGGATACCGTCTCATTCATATCACTGAATATGAACAGGAAATGCAGGTGCTGGCAGGCATTCTGGAGGAGAAGGGACATACTGGCGGCGGACAGATTTTCCCGCTCCTGACGAACTATGGCAGTGATTTCATCTGCTGCTACCGTTCAGAGGACGGCGCGGAGGTAATCTGTGATCTGCTGCATGACTACGGCGATCTGGTCGTGATGTACGATTCGCCTGAGAAGTTCCTGGAAACGCTGTGTGAATTCTACAAGCAGGAAGCCTATTTCCTGGATGAGGAAGGTTATTTGGATTGCGACCTGGTCAAAGAAGGCGAGATCGGTGCCGAGCTGAATCCGGGCGCAAAGTATTGGTCGGAATAGATCGTTAATGTAGTTTAAGAACCATATACGTCAAAGCCCCCATTCTCCATGGTGAAGCGGAGAATGGGGGCTTTTTGCTGCCAGAAACTACTATTCTTGCGAAGCGCGTTTTTCCTGCTCACGCAGCTCTACACGGCGTATTTTACCGGATGCAGTCTTCGGCAGATCATTGATAAATTCGATCTTGCGAGGATATTTGTAAGGGGCAGTCATCTCTTTGACATGACTTTGCAGCTCCTTAACCAGCTCGGGGGAACCTTCCTTGCCGTCCTTCAGCACGACAAAGGCTTTGACGATAGAACCGCGGATCTCATCGGGACTGGCAACAACGGCACATTCCTTGACGAGATCATGCTTCATCAGCGCTTCTTCCACTTCAAACGGGCCGATGGTGTAGCCTGAGCTGATGATAATATCGTCGCCCCGGCCTTCGAACCAGAAATAGCCGTCCTCATCCTTACGCGCCCGGTCTCCGGTAACGAAATACTCCCCGTGCGAGGCATTCGCCTTACGTTCCGGGTCTTTGTAATAATTCTGGAACAGGGCAGGCATGCTGAGGTGCACTGCGATATCTCCAACTACACCCGGAGGAACCGGATTCCCCTGATCATCAATGATCTCCGCGATGCCGGGGGCAATCGATTTGCCCATGGAGCCGATCCGGATCGGATCATCCTTCAGCGCAGCAATGATCAGCGTGCTCTCTGTTTGCCCGTAGCCGTCGCGGATCGTAATATCAAAATGATGCTGGAAGGTGTTGATGACTTCCAGGTTGAGCGGTTCACCGGCGGACACGGCGCAGCGCAGCTTGGACAGGTCATACCGTGATAGTCCTTCTGTCTTAGCCATCAGGCGGTATTCTGTAGGCGTGCAGCATAATACCTGGATGCCTTGATCCTGCAGGAGCTGCAGATAACGGTCCGGATGAAAAGAACCATTATAGACAAAGCCGGTGGCACCGTTGCCGAGCACCGTCAGGAACGGGCTCCAGATCCATTTTTGCCAGCCCGGAGCTGCTGTAGCCCATACGGTGTCCGATTTGCGGATGTCCAGCCATTGAGGTGAAACGATCCGCAGGTGGGCATAACCCCAGCCATGGGTGTGTACCACAGCTTTCGGATTGCCGGTTGTGCCGGAGGTATACGCCAGGATGGCGATATCGTCACGGCTGGTGGCCAGGGCCGGACGGGAATCCGGCTGTCCGTCCATCAGGCTCTCCAGATCGCTCCAGCCGGCTTCAAGCTCGTCCTTGTTTCCGGATACCGACAGGCGGTAGTCGAGAGCCGGCAGATCTTCAGTGATTTTATTGACTTCGCCGGTAACCTCGGACCAGACAATGACCGCTCTGGCCTCCGAATGCCGCAGGCGGTAGGACAAATCCTTGGCCCGCAGCATTTCGGAAGAAGGAATAACGGCCAGTCCCAGCTTTAGGCAGGCGAGATAGATGACGTAAGCGATGATACGGCGCGGAACCATGACCAGCACGCGGTCGCCTTTATGAAGTCCCAGACCGGCAAGCCCTCCGGCAAGCCGGTTGGCCTGGCTGAGCAGCTCACCATAGGTGATTTCCTCGAAGTTTCCGTTCTCATGAAGCCATTTAAGCGCAATCTTATCCGGAGGATGCTGTTCCATTTCCGAAGTCAGATTGTAGATTTCAGGTGCAATGAAGCGCTGATTGTCCAAATGTACCTCTCCTATATAATCGTGATGGTTGCAACTAATGTATAGTATAGCATGTTATATTAGTACCAGATGCTAATAAACAGCAATATCTTTAAAGAAGGTTTTGTGACTCTTTTGGTATAATGCAGGGAAAGCGTTATGCAGGCGGAGGAATGCCACTATGGAAAAAATATTTGTGTATGGTACCTTGCGGCAGGGCGAACAGTATCATGATTTGCTGGGGGACAGCAGATTATTCTCACTGCTGGCGCAAGTAAAGGGAACGCTGGCCGATACGGGATCAGGTTATCCGGTTCTGCTGGAGACGGAAGGCACAGTGGCCGGCGAACTCTACGAAGTGACAGCGGAAGTGCTGCAGCAGCTTGATGAGCTGGAGGAGTATTATGGTCCCGGCGATACGCGGAATGATTATGAGCGGGTAGTGACAGAGGTGACAACCGACACCGGTGTGACCGAAGCCTGGGTCTATGTGTACAGGCACACGCAGCAATATGCCGCAATTCCGGAAGGAGACTGGAAGCTTTACCGGCTGAAGGATAGCGGGGAGCTGCTTTATTTTGCCTATGGGAGCTGCATGGACTTGCGGCGTATTCAGCTTGCCGGAAGAGAAGACGATTTCAACAGCGTAGAGGGCTGCGGTGTGGCGGAGGGCTTTCAAGTAGCCTTTACCCTGCCTCTTGCCGATGGGGGACGGGCCGATCTGGTTGAAACCGGCGGCAGAGCGGAAGGTCAGGTGTACCGGATAACACCGGAGTGTCTGCTGAATTATCTGTATGTGCGGGAAGGTGTGGCGGAGGGCTTATACCGACCTGCTGTCGTGCCTGTGCAGCTTAGGGACGGGACAAGCCATGCGGCGGTAACTTTTGTTGTGGTGAACAAACAGGCCGAGACAGCTCCGCCCGTGTATTACATGGAAGAGATTCTGCGGGGAGCGCAGCCGGTTGTTTCACCAGCCTATTATGCAGCGCTAGAGATGCGGTTTAAACGTGATTTTAACTAGTTCGGCAGTGGGGATTTTTACAAGTACATTAAGGCATTTTTTGAAAAAACGGAGTGCTATAATCAGTTTAGATCATATATTTATGGAACAGGCGGTTGATGACCCATGCTAGTGAATAAAATTCAACAATTGCAGGACATGCTTAGTGTAATCCAGCTGACGTATCCGGAGGATGCTGCTATGGTGCTGGCTGATACCGAGAAGGTGGTGGCTTATCTCCCGGGTCAGCAGATTGATCTTAGGGTTCCAGTAGGCGCTCCGCTGGAGAAATTCAAAGGAACCGTTTCCTACAGAGCTTTTGAGACTGGAACGGTGCAGCGTGAAGAACGGGGGGCGGAGGCCTTTGGAGTACCCTATCTTTCTTCAGCGGTACCGGTTATCGAGAATGGGGCAGTCGTTGGCGTTATTGCAGCCATGGTGTCCACCCACCGTACCTCTGCCCTTCAGGACGGGGCACAGGAGCTGTCTTCCCTGGTCCAGGAAATGACCGCAACCTCAGAAGAAGTGACCCGCTCAGCGCATGGCGTGACGGAGCGTCTGGACGAGCTGGTTGGCCATTCCAAAGCGATGGTGCGTGATATCGAGAGCAGCTTTGAAATTTTGTCTTCTGTTAAACGGATTGCCGATCAGTCCCATATGCTGGGGCTTAATGCTGCGATTGAGGCGGCCCGGGCAGGCGAGCAAGGCCGGGGCTTCGGCGTAGTAGCGACAGAAATCCGCAAGCTGGCTAATGACAGCCATTCGCTAGTGCAGAATATCCATAGCCAGCTGGCCGGGATGAAGCAGGCCATTCTGCAGATGGACCGGTCGATTCAGGACATTATGGGCTTTTCGCAGCATCAGGGCCAGGCGATGCAGGAGCTGAGCCGTGCGTATGAGCATGTTGCCAGTACGGCGAATGAGCTGTCCAATCTGAAATAAATGAGGAGGCCTATATGCATCCTTCAGACTTTGATGAAATCTATACCCTTATGGAAGCCTCGTTTCCTGTCAGTGAGATGAGAAGCTACGGCGGCCAGAAGGCTTTGCTGGACAACCCCAGCTACCGGATCTTTACCGAGCAGGAGGCTTCCGGCCGGATCATGGGCTTCTTAGCAGCATGGGAATTTCCGCTGCTTCGTTTTGTGGAGCATATCGCCGTGAACCCGGCTACGCGCGGCGGCGGAATCGGCTTTAAGCTGATGGACAGCTATCTCGCCCGTTCGGACAAGCCGGTGCTGCTGGAGGTGGAGCCGCCGGCTGGAGAGCTGGAGCAGCGCAGAATCGGATTTTATGAGCGGCTGGGCTTCCACCTGAATCCTTATGATTACGTCCAGCCCCCGCTGCGTACCGGACAGCCTGATCTGCCGCTGCGCATTATGACGTATCCCCGGCCCATCCGTCTAAGTGAGTTTCAATTATACAGAGAAATTCTATATACAGAAGTCTATAAGACTGCTGTCTCCCGCAGCCGCTAATTCAGAGCCTTATCCAGAACAGCCCGGTCCATCCTCCTTTGGAGATGGCCCGGGCTGTTGCTGTATTACGTCAGCCTCCCCTTTGATGCAGAAAGAGGGTAATTATAGATAGCGGGGCTTTGAAATGCTTCTTTACAATCCGGATACAAGTTAGAAATAAGTTCATGGTTAAATTGATCTATAGCAAAGAACAACACTAACAACAAACTGGGTCACAAGGGAGACGATATTCAATGAAAAGCAAAAAGATGATCATAGCAACTATGGTGTTCGGAATGGCAGTTACAGGGTCGGCCGGGGTTTATGCAGGAACCAATCTGCAGAAGATCAGCGCCTATCTGAATCACAGCATCGGCTTCAAGGTCAACGGAGCAGCGTATACACCGGTGGACGGCAACGGCAAGACACTGTCTCCCATTACTTATAACAACACTACCTATCTGCCTGTCCGTGCACTGGCGGATGCCCTGAATGTACCGGTAACCTTCAATGCTTCGGCCAATCAGGTCGTTCTTGGAAGCGGTTCGGGAACTCCGGTACCGGATAACGGCTCCGCCATCACCCTAGCTCCGATAAATTATACTGCCGCACAAAAAGAACAGATCACCAAAGCATTCGCAGACTATCAGGGCTTTGAAACGGCCTATGCACCGGCACAAATGATCAGCGGGGACAGCTTCGTAAGTGTGGGCGGCGGTGAAGACGGTGTGTCCTTCCTGTTCAAGCATATGCGTGTGAATGTTTCTCCGCGGGATTACTCGTATGACTATAACGGAACTACGGTGAAGCTGGCGAATGGAACAAGCGCCAAATGGTATACGCCTTCGGATATCCCGATGCTGACCTTCAAGCTGGATGACCGCTATGTGACCCTCAGCTCGCCGGATCAGTCCCTGAGCAAAGCAAAGCTGGAGAAGGTAGCCGTAAACGTAGCGAAATTGAGCAAGTAACCCGCGGTTTGTGCATATCGTAGAAGCCGAAAAGCAGCAGTCCGTTCTGGATTCACAGAACAGGCTGCTGCTTTTTTAGCGGGAATTAACGGTGTAAATGTTTCACGTGGTAAATTATTAGCCCTCGTTTTATTTATTTGTGCCGTGCTGCTTAGTAGCCAGTCTTGCTTCCGGGGAGCCTTTGCCCCGACGTTTGTTTTTCTCTGCCTTCCGCTGGTTCTCCTGGAACTTCTCCACAAATTCGTGCGTGTCCATACCTGTCTGCCTCCTAACGGGTTGTGTGCATAGTCTAGTCAGAACTGACGTTATTATGTCCATTCCGAATCATTTTGATGCATGGACACCGTCCGCTCTTAAGCAAGTCCTGGGGATGTACGGGGGTTATCCGCCTTATGCTTACCTTTAATTTGTACAGTAAAGCTTTAGTTTTTACCCTGTGATGTACAGGCGGGCATAGCTTATTGTTGAACTTAACGGCAGGAACAGCACAGACGTTTATGCCGGGCGTGATATAATTTGACGATCCGGTAAAATATATGCCGAAGTGTGTATGACGAGAGACAGAAGACTAGGAGGAACACGGGGATCATGCTGCTTCCGGGAAATTTATACAGAAAGCATTTTAAGAACAATCTGTTCATGAAGATCATCCTGATCTTCTCCATTATTGCCGTAGTCACGACAATTACGTTCTCTTATCTGATGTTTCTCTTAATGTCACAGTCCGTGGTGCAGAGACAGCTGGAGATTCAGAAACGGACAGTTGAGAGCGTCAATAACTATATGCAGCAAAAATACGATGCCGTGCAGACAATGATGCGTGATGTATACCGGGATGAAGAACTCGCGGCCAACACCTCTTATCTGCTGGAGCATCCTTATCAGGACTATGTCACCTATAGACTAGACCGTTACCTTAACGAGAGCAGCACAACTACGGATAGTGTCCAGTATTTCCGCAACCAGATGGAGGATGATCCGGATATCCGCCGGGTGCTGCTTTACAGCTCTGCCCGGCAGCTGCTGTATGCTTTTAATGAACAGGAGAATTTTAATATTATTTCCACCAATGCGGCAAAATCATTTGTTCCGGATGCCTTGTATCTGGAGGAGGCCAGCAGTGTGACGCTTCCGAATATCTGGGTGCGCAAAACGATTTCCCTGGCCGATTCCCCGATGTTCTCCATCCGTGTGCCGGTTAATGACAAGCTGTCGCTGCGCAATATCGGGCAGCTGCTGGTTTTCTATGATGCTGAGCAGATCTGGAAGAGCATGGGGGATTACAGGGATGATTTCAAGGGCGATATTATTGTGCTGTCGGCAGATAATGACGTACTGTTTGACAGCTCCGGGACATTCTACGGGAAGAAATATCCCTATCCGGAGCAGATTGATACCATTTATGCTGACGGTGAAAAAGTGAACGGAATGCTGATCACGAAGCTGACCCACAGCCAGGGCGGCTTTACTGTGTTAAGTGCGGTTCCCGAGCAGGAGCTGGCTGCAACGTACAGCGGTCTGCGCAATATGATTATCACCATCTGCCTGATCTGTATTCTATTCGCTGTGATTACTCCGTCACTGTTCATCAGCAATTTTGCTACCCGGGCGCATAACATTATCCGCTTTACCCGCAAAGTGAAGAATGGCGACCTGAATGCCCGCATCACCGATGTCAAAGAAGATGAGCTCGGACAAATATCCAAAAGCTTCAACGATATGCTCGATGAGCTGAATCTGTATATCGACCGTGTATTCAAGGCGGAGATCAAACAGAAGCACAGTGAAATTTCGGCGCTTGAGGCAAGGGTCAATCCGCATTTCCTCTATAACACACTGGAGGTCATCCGCATGCGCGCGATATCCCAGGGGGCGGCGGATGTGGGCGAAATGATCTACAGCCTGTCCGTACTGTTCAAAAGCTATGTTCATCCCAAGGCGAAGCATACCTTGAAGGATGAGCTGGAGGCGTGCCGGCTGTACCTTGAATTGTTCCGCATCCGGTACAAGGATAAATTCTCCTACGAGCTGCAATGCCCCAAGGAGCTGGAGGGGCGCGTTGTCCTCAAGATGTCACTGCAGCCTATCGTCGAGAATTATATTCTCCACGGGATGAGGACAGACCGCAGCGACAATCATATCCGGGCTCAGGTGGTTAAGGACGGCGGGATCCTGCGGGCCGTCGTTACCGATAACGGCCGGGGGATTCAGCAGGAGCGGCTGCAGCAGATTCAGCAGGATCTGCTGCATGCAGACAGTTCTTCGCAGTCCTTCGGTCTGCGTAGTATTCACGAACGGATGAAGCTGCTGTACGGGGAACCGCACGGAATTGAGGTAGAGAGTACAGACGGGCTTGGAACAACCGTGACGGTATGTTTCCCTGATTTGGGTGAGGAGGAACCAACCTATGTATAAGGTGTTTATTGTAGATGACGAGCCTTTTATTATCGAGGGTCTGTATGACATCGTTGATTGGGCCGGAATGGGCATGGAGATTGTCGGCCGGGCGGAGAACGGGCAGGAGGCACTGGAGGCACTGTCCTCGCTGCGTGCAGATATACTGATCACCGATATTTCGATGCCAATGATGAACGGGCTTGACCTGATCCGGGCCGTCCGGGGGCTTCAGCCGGGCCTTAAGGTCATTATCCTCAGCGGGTATGACGAGTTCGGCTATCTTAAGGAAGGCATGACCCTGGGCATCGAGAATTATCTGTTGAAGCCGATCAATCTGGAGGAGTTCAAGGCTACGCTGAATAATACGGTGGAGAAGCTCCATATGAGCAGAGTCGAAGATGAACGGAATGCGCACAGCATCTCCATCTTAAGGGACAATATCATGTACCGCTGGCTGAGAGGCCAGATTGGGCCGAATGAATTCCGGGAGCGCTCAGAACTGCTGCGCATACAGCTTGATAAGCCGCTGCTGCTGGCGGCACTGCTGCGTCCGAAGGCCGGTACCGGCGGTGAGCTGTTGGCGGCGGCAGCAGATGCGCTTGGCGGCGAAGGCTCCGTCGTTCTTTTTCAGGACATGGATGGAGACATTGTACTGCTGCATGGCTTAAGCGAATATCAGCTCGGGAAGGAAGCGGCGGATCGCTGTCATGAGCGGCTGCTGGAGCAATTGTCTTCCTTTGAGCCGCTCCGCCTGTCGCTCGGAACCGTCGTGGAGACGGAAGAACGGGCAGCGGAGAGCTACGCGCAGGCGAAGAAGGCGCAGGAGTATTTCATGCTGTTTCCGGAGCGGAATGTGATCCGTTATGAGGAGATTGAGCACCGCAGCGAAGGAGACGGGCGGGAGATCACGCTGAACTGGGAGCAGGTGCAGAAGCTGATTCTGGCTAAGGATAAAGAGACGCTGCTGCAGTGGATTGACGAGCGGTTTGAGCAGCTGCGGCATATGGAGGGGGTAACCCCGGAGATGCTGCAGGATTTCTCGATGGAATGGATGATCCGCTTCAAAATGCAGCTGAAGGAAATCAGGCACTGCGAAGAGCCGGAGCTGTATCAGGAGGGCTTCCGCAGACTCCGCGAGACGGCCTCCATTCATGAATGGATCTCGATTCTCAAAGAAGCCGCTTCGCTTACGGTGGATCTTCTGATCCGCGATGTGAAGAGTCCGGTGGTCCAGCAGGTGCTTAATTTTATTCATGAATCCTATGCCGATGAGCTTTCCCTGAAGACACTTGGCGCCCAGTTCAACATTCATCCGGTCTATCTGGGGCAGCTGTTCAGCAAGGAGCTGGGCGATACGTTCACCGAATATATCAACCGCTACCGGATTGAGAAAGCCAAGGAGCTCCTGCGGACAACTCCGTATAAGGTTCACGAAATTGCCCGGAATGTTGGCTACTGGGAGACCGGATATTTCTACAAGCAATTCAAAAAGTACATGGGCATTTCCCCCACAGAATATAAAGGACTTGTGTAGCGGCGGCTTGCCGGGCAAGTTCTTTTCTTTATTTTCTACATGATTTATTTAGTTTAGCTTCTGTCTGAGAATGCTTACATCTACTAAAGTTAAGGTAATCCTTGAACGGGCAGAGGGCGACAGAGACATTGTAATGCTCCTGCGGCTTCGAGGTGATAAAAGGGGAGGGAAGTAACAAATGAACAAGAAGAGCAAACGGTTTTCCCTGTTACTTACATCAATGATGGCGTTCTCGGTACTGCTTAGCGCATGCGGCGGCGGATCGGACAATGCCGGGGCTAATGATTCCGCTTCAGGAACAGGCGGCACTTCGGAGAAGCCGGTAGAGCTGATCTGGTACACCATCGGTGCTCCGCAGAAGGACCTGGATAAGGTCGTACAGGAAGTCAACAAATACACCAAAGAGAAGATCAACGCAACCCTGAAGGTCAACATGATCGACTACGGCGACTATTCACAAAAAATGCAGGTGAAGGTTGCTTCAGGTGAACCTATGGACATTATGTTTACCAGCTCGTGGGCGCTTGATTATGTGCAGAATGCCCGCAAAGGCGCATTTATGGAAATCGACAGCCTGATCGATGAATACGGCAAGGGGATCAAGGATACTATCGACCCTGCATTCCTGGAAGGCTCCAAGGTAGACGGACACAACTACGCCATCCCGGCTAACAAAGAGCTTCCGGCACAGGAAGTATGGCGCTTCAACAAAGAGCTGCTGGACAAGTACAACCTGGATATCAATAGCGCAACCACGCTGGAAAGTATTGAACCCCTGCTCAAGACGATCAAAGAAAACGAACCGGGCGTTACTCCTTATGCAATGGTGAAGGATTACATGCCGGTATTGCCTTTTGACTATATCATCGAAAAAATGCCGATGGCCGTTTACCTGGACACCAAAGACTACAAAATCGTTAACATTCTAGAAACACCAGAGCTCAAATCCAGTCTTGAAACCGTACACAAATATTACAAGGCAGGTTATCTGTCATCGGAAGTAGCAACAACGACCTCCGTGGATGACCTCTACAAAGCCGGCAAATGGTTTATGGACCGGGCCACAACCCAGCCAATGGCTGATAACCTGTGGACGGCCAGCTACGGCTACCCTGTAGTTTCTACACCGGCAGGTGAATCCTACATTTATAACTGGTCTGTTATGGGCTCGATGCAGGCCATCTCGGCGAACTCTGAGTATCCGGAGAAAGCGATGGAGTTCCTGAACCTGCTGAATACCGACCCTTATCTGCGCAACCTGATCGACTCGGGGATTGAAGGCGTGCATTACGAGAAAATCAATGATAACACCATCAAGAATCTGCCGGAAGCGCAAAACTATGATATGCCGTCCTTCTCCCTGGGCAATATCATGATCAACTACCTGAACGAAGGCGACCCTGCAGACAAATGGGAGCAATTCAAGAAGTTTAACGAAGCAGGTATCAATGCGCCGCTGCTCGGCTTCAACTTCGATACCTCCAAGGTAACGAGTGAAATCGCTGCAGTGCAGAACGTCAAGGAAGAATTCTGGGCTCCGCTCATGACAGGAACTGTAGATCCTGAAGAATATCTGCCAAAAGCGATCGAGAAATTCAAGGCTGCCGGACTCGACAAAATCATCGCAGAAGCACAAACCCAAATCGACGCCTGGAAAGCCGCGAACAATAAATAACTCATTGCTTGAAAGAAGATCGGGCGGGTGCCAAGCCTCATGCCCGGTCTTTTCTTTTACAGTTCAGATTAGGAGGGCTCAACGTGAAAATGATTGGCGGATTCATCCGAAACATCATCAAAGACAAGGTTATGCTGCTCATGGTCCTACCGGGCGCGCTGTGGTTCCTCTTCTTTTCCTATCTGCCGATGGTGGGTACCGTTATTGCCTTTAAGGAGTACCGCTACAGCCGGGAAGGCTTCTGGGCAAGCATCATCAACAGCAAGTGGGTGGGCTGGGATAACTTTAAATTTCTGTTCACCACCAACGACGCGTACATCATCACCCGGAACACCCTCTTATACAATGCTGTTTTCATACTGGTGGGGCTGGTGCTGTCGGTGGTCATGGCGATTGTGCTTGCAGAGATTGCCAACAAAAAACTGGCCAAGGTCTACCAGACCGGTATGTTCCTGCCGTATTTTCTGTCCTGGGTCGTAGTCGGCTACTTTGCCTTCAGCTTTCTCAGCTCCGAGAGTGGGGTACTGAACCAGATCCTGAGCTATTTTGGGGCAGAACCCGTCAACTGGTATTCCGAGAAGAAATACTGGCCGGTCATCCTCGTGCTCGTGTATCTGTGGAAGGCGCTCGGTTATAACAGCGTAGTCTATCTGGCCGCTATTATGGGTATCGACAAATCGCTGTATGAAGCGGCGATGATCGACGGTGCAGGCAAATTCCAGCAGATCAAGAACATTACGCTGCCGATGCTGAGCCCGATTATCACCATTATGACGCTGCTGGCCATCGGGAAAATTTTCTACGCTGACTTTGGACTGTTCTATCAGGTGCCCCGCAATTCAGGGACGCTCTACAGTGTTACGAATGTTATCGATACCTATGTCTACCAGGGTCTGAAATCAACAGGCGAGATCGGCATGAGTACTGCGGCGGGCTTGTATCAATCCGTTGTCGGCTTCGTGCTTGTTATCACCTCGAACTATATCGTGCGCAAATTTAACAAGGACAGCGCCTTATTCTAGATCAGTGAAAGGAGTGAATCCGAATGTCCACCTTAATCCGCAAAGAACGTGATTTTCATAAGCTCTCCAAAACCTGGAATGTGCTGTTCAACCTGTTTGCCGGTATCTTTGCCTTTCTCTGCGTTTTCCCTTTTATCTTTGTGGTGATCATCTCCTTCACCGATGAAGGGGTACTGGCCCGGGACGGCTACAGTCTGCTTCCGGCCAAATGGAGTCTGGGCGCGTACCAGTATGTGTTCCAGTCGGGGGATATGCTGCTGCGCTCTTACGGGGTAACTATCCTCGTCACCGTGCTCGGCACTTTGATCAGCCTGCTGTTTATTTCTTTTTATGCCTATGCCATTTCGCGTAAAAGCTTCCGATACCGCAATTTCTTCGCTTTCTTTGCCTTTTTCACCATGCTCTTCAACGGCGGGCTCGTTCCGACCTATATCATTGTTACCCAGTTCCTGGGACTGAAGGATACGATCTGGGCGCTGATCATGCCGCTGGCCGTGAATGCTTTTTATATTATGATCCTCCGTACCTTCTACAGCACCAGCGTTCCCGATGCCATTATTGAGTCCGGCAAAATCGACGGTGCAGGCGAGTTCCGGATATTCCTGACGCTTGTGCTGCCGTTATCCTTGCCGGGCCTCGCTACGATTGCACTGTTCAGTACCTTGGGCTACTGGAATGACTGGTTCAATGCGCTGCTCTATATCGATGACCCGAATCTGGTGCCGCTGCAGTCCATGCTGATGCGGATCGAGACCAGCATGCAGTTTATTATGCAGAACTCCACCAACAGCTCGCTCAGCCTGGAGGCGCTCCGCTCCATGCCGCAGGATACCTCCCGGATGGCGATGGTCGTGCTGGCCACCGGACCGATTATTTTTGCCTATCCCTTCTTCCAGCGCTATTTCATCCAGGGTCTTACGGTAGGGGCTGTTAAAGAATAAGACCTCAGCAGAGAGGAGTGGAGAATATGACATACAAAGATCCAGGCAGACCGGCCAAGGAACGGGCGGAGTACTTACTGGGACTGATGACCTTGGAAGAAAAGGCCGCGCAGCTGGTTCAGCCCTTCGGCTGGCAGGTCTATGAACATACAGATGGTGTTATTACGCTTACGAAAGACTTTAAACGCCAGGTGGCCGAGACAGGCATCGGTGCTTTATACGGTATGCTTCGGGCCGATCCGTGGACCGGTGTGACGCTGGCCGGCGGATTATCGCCGCGTCAGGGTGCGGAAGCTGTGAATGCTATTCAGCGCTATGCCATTGAGAACTCGCGCCTGGGCATTCCCGTTCTGATAGGGGAAGAATGCTCGCACGGTCATATGGCAATTGGAGCTACGGTATTCCCGGTTCCGCTGTTGCTGGGCAGCTCGTGGAATGTCGATCTGTACCGGGAGATGTGCCGGGCAGTGGCGCTGGAGACCCGCAGCCAGGGCGGAACGGTGACGTATTCGCCGGTGCTCGACGTGGTGCGCGACCCCCGCTGGGGCCGCACCGAAGAATGCTTTGGAGAGGACGCCTATCTGATCAGCGAGCTGGCCGTGGCCTCCGTCGAGGGGCTGCAGGGGGATTCGCTGAGCAGCCAGGCAAGCGTCGGCGCAACGCTGAAGCACTTCGCCGGCTACGGCAGCTCTGAGGGCGGGCGTAATGCCGGTCCGGTGCATATGGGCTGGCGCGAGCTTTTGGAGGTGGATTTGCTGCCGTTTAAGAAGGCAGTGGAGGCGGGCGCGGTGTCCATTATGCCGGCCTACAATGAGATCGACGGCGTTCCCTGCACGACGAATACTGCACTGCTGGAGGATATTCTCCGCGGAGCGTGGGGCTTTGACGGTATGGTCATCACCGATTGCGGCGCCATCGAGATGCTGGCGGAAGGTCATGATGTCGCCGAAGACGGTTTGGATGCGTCCGTGCAGGCTATCACGGCGGGGATCGATATGGAGATGTCCGGTGTGATGTTTGGCAGCCATCTGGTGAACGCCGTTCGCAGCGGCAAGCTAGCCGTGGAGGTCCTGGACCGTGCCGTGCAGCGGGTGCTGGAGCTGAAATTCAGGCTCGGCCTGTTCGAACAGCCGTATGCGGACCCGGAAGCGGCGGAGAAGTTTATCGGCTGCGCAGAGCACCGGGCACTTGCCCGGAAGCTGGCCGCTGAGAGCATCATTCTGCTCAAGAATGAGGGGGGAACGCTGCCGCTGGCACCCGGCTCCGGTTCCGGCAAGATTGCCGTGATCGGACCGAACGCCGATGCGCCCTACAATCAACTGGGCGATTATACCTCGCCGCAGCCGCGGTCGAGCATCGCAACCGTGCTGAACGGCGTGCGCAGCAAGCTTGGTCCGGAGCGGGTGCTGTACGCACCCGGCTGCCGGATCAAAGGCGATGACCGGGAAGGCTTCGAGGCTGCGCTGTTCTGCGCTGCGCAGGCCGAGACCGTAGTAATGGTACTCGGCGGCTCAAGTGCCCGCGATTTCGGCGAAGACAGCATTGACCTGAAGACCGGAGCGTCGAAGGTGACAGAGCATTCCTGGAGCGATATGGACTGCGGCGAAGGGATTGACCGGATCTCGCTGGCCCTTTCAGGAGTGCAGCTGGAACTGTTCAAGGAGATTCATCAGCTCGGCAAGCCGGTGGTTGTCGTCTATATCAACGGCCGTCCGGTGAGCGAGCCTTGGATCGAGGAACATGCCCATGCCATTCTGGAGGCCTGGTATCCCGGACAGGAGGGCGGCCATGCCGTGGCCGATATTCTGTTCGGAGACGTGAATCCTTCCGGCAAGCTTACGGTCTCCTGGCCGAAGGATGCCGGACAGCTTCCGGTGTACTACAACGGCAAGCGCTCACGCGGCAAAAGATATCTTGAAGCCGATTCACAGCCGCGCTACCCGTTCGGGTATGGACTAAGCTATACAAGCTTCAGCTACTCAGATCTCAAGGTGGAGCCGGAGCAGATTACAGCGGATGAAACGGCAACCGTATCCGTGCAGATAAAGAACACAGGTGAGCTTGCAGGATCTGAAGTCGTTCAGCTCTATATCTCCGATGTTGCCAGCAAGGTATCAAGACCAGCGAAGGAACTCAAAGGTTTCCGTAAAATCACGCTGGCTCCGGGAGAAACACAAACCGTGGAATTTGAAATTGGCGCGGAGCAGCTGCAGTATATCGGCCCGGACTATCAGCCTGTCGTAGAGCCGGGGGCATTCAAGGTGCTGGTGGGCGGCCATGTGAATGATGTGCTGGAAGCTGCACTAGTTGTAATGGAGGGTGCTCATGGAACGGATTAGAAGATTTATCCGCGAGCTGTCCGAGCGGCAATGGCTGGAGCAGTACACGCTTGAGGAATGGGACATCCAGGCTTCGGTATATACCGTACCGGGTCAATATGACGGAATGCGGCCTTATACTGAAGGCGGGGATTTCAGCCTGTTCCCGAGTGTACAAGGAACTACGTATTTTTTCCGCCGTACGCTGGATATTCCCCAGGAATGGAGAGGGAAGCGTGCGGGTCTGATTTTTGAGTCGGGAGGCGAGGGTTTGCTGCGGGTTAACGGAGAATCGCGCCAGGGCCTCGACCGGAACCACACCTTTGCCACACTTGAAGCATCCCCGGACGGAAGACCGCTGGAGCTGGAAATTGAATTGTTCGATCCGGTCCCGGAGCCGGTGGACCCCCTAAATCAGCAGGCGGTCATCCAGCCGCCGATCCGGGCCATCCGCTCTTTGCTTGTATTGATCAATGAGCCGGTACAGAGCCTGATGTATACCGCCGTCATTGTCCGCGATGCGGCCATGCTGCTGCCGGAAGAGGATATGCGCCGCATACGGATGCTGGAAGCCTTGTACCGGGTGATGGATGAATATCTGAATTTGGAGGAGTCAGCGGTACGTGAAGGAAGTGCTGTCTCCGTGCTTGAGGAGAAGCTGCGTACTGATATTACAGGAATCGGCGGTAATGCGGAAGGCACCATTCATATGGTCGGCCAGTCGCATATCGACATTGCCTGGCTGTGGCCTGTGCGGGAGACCGTACGGAAGACCAGCCGCACCTTCTCGACGGTGAATGCCTTAATGGAGGAATTTCCTGAATATCATTTCGCCCAGAGCCAGCCGCAGCTGTTCGAATATCTCAAGGAGAATGATCCGGTTTTGTTCGCCAAGGTCAAAGAGAGAATCCGCGAAGGCCGCTGGGAGCTGGTCGGCGGCATGTGGGTGGAGCCGGATCTGAACATCCCGAGCGGGGAATCGCTGATGCGCCAGATGCTCTACGGCCAGCGGTTTTACCTGGAGGAATTCGGCCAAACCTCTGACATTGAATGGCTGCCGGATACCTTCGGCTACTGTGCATCGCTTCCGCAGATTATGCGGCATGGCGGCGTGCGGTATTTCATGACTACGAAGCTGGGCTGGAATGACACCAATGTGTTCCCATATGATCTGTTCCATTGGGTCGGCATTGACGGCACCCCGATACTGTCCTATCTCAACCATGGGGTGAACGAGAATACGCTGCCTAAGGATGTTCACGACCACTGGCAATCCTTCCGCGAGAAAAAAACACACAACGAGCAGATGCTGCTCTACGGCCATGGCGACGGAGGCGGGGGCGTGACTCGCGAAATGCTGGAATACATCCGCCGTTCCGGGCTGATGGTCGGCCAGCCGGCCGGCACGTTCAGCAATGCCGCCGGGTTCTTCGCCGGCATTGAAGAGCGGCAGCCGAAGCTGCCCGAATGGCGCGGCGACCTGTATCTGGAGCTGCACCGCGGCACCTATACCACCCATGGCCGCAATAAAAGGAACAACCGCAAAGCGGAAATCCTGTACCGGGAGGCGGAGCTGTGGCAGACGGTGGCCTCTTCCTTTATGAAGCCGGAGGAACGGGGAAGCAGCATTAACCGACTGCACAAAGGCTGGAAGCTGGTCCTGCTGAACCAGTTTCATGATATTATCCCCGGGTCGGCGATTACCGAGGCCTATGAAACCTCTGAGAAGGAATACCGCGAGGTGTTCGCTCTCGGGGAGGCAGCACTCCGGCCGGGGCTTGAGGCCCTGGCGGGCCAAGTGGCTGCGGCAGGTGAAGGGATTCCTTATGTGCTCTTCAACAGCCTGGGCTGGGCACGGGATGCCGTTGCTGTAATTGATTTAGCAAATATAGCTTCAACCTATATAACAACAGGATCCGCTGCCGCTGGACCGGCAGATCTGAATTGGACTGCGTATGATGACACCGGCCTTTCGCTGCCGCTGGATATCGTCTCCTCTCCTGCAGCAGCGGGCCAGCCTTCATTCCGCATTCAGGTTCCGCTGATCCCGGCTCTGGGCTATAAGACAATCTGGCTGAGAAGCGGAGCTCCGGATACAGCCGTTGCTGCCCCGGCCTTGGAGGCGGCAACGGTGACGGAATCCCCTGTGCTGGATGACAGCTGGGAGACACCGTATTACCGCCTCATGTTCAACGAACGGGGCGAAATCACCAGTCTGTTCGACAAAGCAGCCGGCCGCGAGATTGTACAGCCGGGCGGGCGGGCCAACCGGTTTCATTTTTTCCATGACCGTCCGACTTTGTGGGATGCCTGGGACATCGACAGCCGTTATGAAGAACAGCCTGCTGGCGAAGCTGAACTGGCTGGGAAATACGTGCTGCACTCCGGCAAGGTGCAGGATGTGCTCCACTTCCGCTGGAAGCTGGGCGGGTCGGAAATTATCCAGGATCTTATTTTATATAAGAAAGACCGTAGAATCGACTTCAAAACACAGGTGAACTGGAATGAAGCCCATAAGCTGCTGAAGGTCGGCTTCCCGGTCGATGTAATTGCAGATAAAGCGACTTATGAGATTCCGTTTGGTGCGCTGGAGCGTCCGACCCACCGCAACACCAGCTGGGAGCAGGCACAGTATGAGGTGTGCGGCCACCGGTTTGCCGATGTATCCGAGCACGGATATGGTGTAAGCCTGCTGAATGACAGCAAATACGGCTATGACATTCAGGGCAGCACGATGCGCCTCTCCCTGCTGCGCGCGCCGAAATGGCCTGATGCCACAGCGGACCAGGGTATTCATGAATTCACTTATTCGCTCTATCCGCACACTGGAGACTGGCGGAGTGCGCACACGCTGCGCAAGGCGGCAGAGCTGAATCTTGAGGTGCCGGTCATCGCAGCCGTTGGGCAGAGCGGTCACCTGCCGCCTGCTGGATCCTTGATCGGTTTCAGCGGAGAGCATGTCGTGCTGGACACCGTCAAACCCTCCGAGGATGGACAGGGCAGCGTTCTGCGCCTCTATGAATCCTCCGGCGGGCGCGAAACCGTGAAGCTCAGCTGGGAGCAGCCTTTTGGCGAAGTATATCTATCCAATACGCTGGAGGAGAAGCTGGAGGCTGTTGCCCATCATGAAGGGCAATTTCAGCTGCATTTCGCTCCATTTGAGATTAAGACTGTCTATATCCGATGACGTGGTGACTGCATAGTGCGCAGTATCTGGCAAGCAAGCATTGTAGATTACAGTTGCCAAGGACAGCTGCTGGCTGGCCTTGGCTTGAAACCATAACTGTACATGCACAGAAGTGTTGGCGCTTAGCACGCTACTGCCGCTATATAGGGCTCACAGGTGGAATTTCTCCACCTAATTTGCTCAAACTCTGCCCGGGGCAGCATTTAGTGGGAAAATCTCCATCTAACTCAGCACATTGCTTCATTTATCCGGCCGTCATGGCTGATTAAGTGGACTTTTTCCCGCTAGCAATGATTGCTTATGCTGATCGCTAAGATTAGTCGGAGTTTTTCCACTTAGCCCTATGGCTCAACGAGCCTAATAAGCCTAATAAGCCTAATAAGCCTAATAAGCCTAATAAGCCTAATAAGCCCTAATGAGTCTATTAAGCCCAATAAGCCCAAATTTCCGGCAAGCTCAATCATTACTGAAGCCTAACCAGGCGCCTGTATGCCGTTCAACTCACCTGATTAACGGAATCTCCAGGTCTAATCTTTACCCTGACTAATTCAACCTACATGAACATAAGGAGTGTGTCTTCCTTGGAACAATTCAGATTACCCAAAATTCCGATGCCGAAGCTGGAGCTCCCCCGGGCTGTACAGGAGGTGCTGGCGGAAGCGGAAGAGCAGCTGGCCCACCGTCCGAAGCTGCTGCAGCTGTTTAAGAACTGTTTTCCCAATACGCTGGAGACGACTACGAAGCTGATGGAAGATGGCACTACCTTTGTTATTACCGGAGACATCCCGGCTTCCTGGCTGCGCGATTCGGTGGAGCAGGTCATTCATTACGTGCCGCTGGCCAAAAATGACCGTGATCTCCAGCGCATCATCGGCGGACTGATCAAACGTCATATTAAGTACATCCACATCGATCCTTACGCCAATGCGTTTAATGAATATGCCAATGACTGGCATTGGAACACCACAGACGTTACGGAGATGTCACCGTGGGTCTGGGAGCGCAAATTCGAGATTGATTCTCTGTGCTTCGTGGTGCGTCTCGCCTATACCTACTGGCAGGAAACCGGGCTTACCGATTTCTTCGATGCCGAATTCAAGGCTGCCCTGCGGACCATTATCGATTTGTTCAAAAGAGAGCAGCATCACTTCGAGCAGTCGCTGTACCGCTTTACCCGCAACAATGGTATTCCTGAGGATTCACTGCGTAACAGCGGGCTCGGCATGCCGGTGAACTATACAGGGATGATCTGGTCCGGCTTCCGTTCCAGCGATGATGCCTGTGATTTCCACTACAACATTCCCGGCAATATGTTTGCCGTTGTAGCCCTGCGCCAGATGCAGGAATTTGCCGAATGGGTCTTCCGCGACATGGATATGCTGGCAGAGCTGAAGGAGCTTGAATTCGAGGTAGATCACGGCATTAAGCTGTATGGTATTTACCGCCATCCGGAATTTGGTCCGATCTACGCCTACGAGACAGACGGCTTCGGCAATTACTGTCTGATGGATGACGCCGGAACCCCCGGGCTGATCTCCATCCCGTATCTCGGCTATACCACGGCAGATGATCCGGTCTACCAGAACACCAGACGGTTTGCGCTCAGCAAAGAGAATCCTTTCTATTATGAAGGAACAGCAGCCAAAGGCATCGGCAGCCCGCATACACCTAAGAACTATATCTGGCACATGGCCCTGTCGATGCAGGGAATTACTGCAGAATCTGTGGAGGAAAAGCTGCAGCTGGTCGAGCTCCTGGAGAGCACCGACGCAGATACCGGCTTCATGCATGAAGGCTTCCATGCTGACGACCCTTCCGTGTTCACCCGCAGCTGGTTCGCCTGGTCGAACAGCCTGTTCTCGCAGCTAGTGTACCGGATGATGAAGGACGGACAGCTGTGAGTGCGGGCACTGTGATTCTGTTCAGCGACCCGCAGTTCCCGGGCTACTCTGGTGCTGCCGGACAGCTCCGGGAGCTGGCGAAGCAGCAGGGCGGGTTAGATCATACCGCCCATGCCGCCCATCCTGCTAATAATGCCCGGCCTGTCCCCGGCGTTCAATCCGCCCTTCCTGTCCATGCTGTCGCTGCGGATCAGCTCGCAGCGGCGCTGGATGCCGCCGGGCCCGGCGGATGCTTCATTAACTTGCATGCCCCTTACTTTCCCAAGGAGGCATGGGGCTCCATCGTCGCCTACCTGAAGCGCGGCGGCGGGCTGCTGAGCATCGGCGGCGCCCCGTTCAAGCATCCGGTGCGCCGGGAGCAGGGCGGGTGGCTGGCGGAAGTCGAGCAGACCGCCTACCACCGCCAGCTGCATATCCACGAAGCGCTGCGCGTGGATGGCAGCCGGGTGCAAGCGCATGCCGCGCTTGCGGAGATCCCGCTGTTCGCAGGCCGCGAACAGCTGCTCGAGCCTTCGGGCACCTGGAATCTGGTGCCCCATGTGACCAAAAGCAGCGATCTGCCGGAGCAAATGGGCGCCAGCGGCCCCATGGATACCCGGATCTATCCGCTGCTGAAGGGCATCTCCGGCGAAGGCCGTGAGGTGTCTGCCCCAGCTGTGCTGTGGGAGCATACCGGCGGTCCCTTCGCCGGCGGGCGCTGGATCTTCATCGGCCAGCGCCTTACACCTGAGGCCTGCAGCGATGCAGGCCGGGAACTGCTGGCGGCCTGCGCGGCCTTTGCCGCCAAAGGCGTCACCGAGCTGTGGCTGAAGCCGAACTACGCCTCTTATGAGGCGGGCGAACGGCCGGTTATCAGCCTGCAGAGCCAGCGGCTCAGCCGCGCCCGGACCGGAAGTGAAGGCTGGAAGCTTCACTTCTCACTGCAGCGGGACGGAGCGGATTCCGTATGCTATGAACACTCTTGCGAGATAACCGTAAGCAGCGAAATGAATTTTCTTCGCTTGCCTATACCCGTGGAGCTGGAGCCGGGCCTGTACCGTTTGAACTGCACCGCTGAGGCGGAAGACGGCGAACTGCGCGTATTGCGCCAGGGTTTCTGGGGCTATGATGCCGAGCTGCTTGCAGAAGGGGAGCCTATCACTGCCGGCCGGGACTATTTCCGGAAGAACGGGCAGCCGCTGCCGGTTGTAGGCATGACCTACATGACCTCGGATGTGGCGCGGAAGTTTCTTTTCCTGCCGAACGCCGCCGTGTGGGACCGGGATATGGCCCAGATGAGGAAGGCCGGAATCAACTGGATCCGTACCGGCATCTGGACGGCCTACCGCAATATCATGCAGGTCGACGGGCATGCCTCGGAAGAGGTGCTGCGGGCCATCGATGCTTTTCTGCAGACAGCGGGGAAGCATGATCTTCAAGTTACCTTCACCTTTTTCTCCTTTACACCGGAGAGCTGGGAGGGCAGCAATCCGTATCTGGACCCGCGCAGCGTGGAAGCACAAAAGCGGTTTATCCGCTCCATTGTTTCCCGCCATGTTCACACCACACATGTGGACTGGGACCTGATCAACGAGCCGTCGATGTTCGATCCGCCGCGTATTTTTTCAGATGGCCCGAGCCCGGCAGGGGATATTTACGAGCAGCAGGCATTCACCGCCTGGCTGGAGCAGCGTCACGGCAGCATTGCCCTTCTTCAGGAACGCTGGAACATGACGCCGCTGGAGCTGCCGGATTTCGCCTCAGCACGGCCGCCCGAGCAGGCGGAGATTAATTTCAGCATCCAGGATATCCATTCCGGCAAACGCGGAACACGCTGGCTCGATTACTGCCTGTTCTCGATGGAGATGCATAATGTCTGGGCCCGGGAGCTGTACGGAGCCATCAAAGAGCTGAACCCCGCCCATCTCGTGACCGTAGGCCAGGACGAAGCGCTGGGAGCGCAGAGACCTTCGCCGTTCTTTTATGGGGAAGCTGTAGATTACACCACAGTCCATACCTGGTGGCTGAACGATAATCTGCTGTGGAGCAGTATCTTTGCCAAAACAGAGAACAAACCCAATCTCGTCCAGGAAACCGGAATTATGTATGTAGAAACCCCGGACGGACGCGCCAAAAGATCTGAGGAAGAGCTCCGCTCTATCCTGGAACGAAAGTATGCTTATGCTTTTGCTGCGGGCGGTGCGGGTGCTGTCCAGTGGATCTGGAATACCAATTTTTATATGGATAATGCCAATGAATCGCAGATTGGTGCACTGCGTGCGGATGGCACGGAGAAGCCCGAGGCCGATGTATCCTATGATTTCGGACGTTTCATTGCGGAAAGCGGACATTTGTTTGAGGGGCGCAAGCTGGAGGATATCGCCGTTATTTTCCCGTATTCCAATGACTTCTCAAACCGGAAGCTGGCGTATGACGCCACTACCCGGCTGACCCGTATTCTGTCCTATCAGCTGCGTCTGCCTTTCCGCGGGGTTTCAGAATATGGTCTTGAAGCGCTGGAAGCCCAGCCGCCGAAGCTGATCCTGCTGCCTAGTGCGCATAATCTGGATGACAGCGCCATGAAACAGCTAATTTCTTTTGTGGAGCGAACCGGAGCGGTGCTGGTCGTGACCGGAGCGCTGGGACTGAGCTCTTACTGGCAGCCGTCGGAGCGCCTGGAGGGAATTCTTGGAAAGCGTGAGTTCAGCAATGTGCGGCGCGAAGAGCGGATGAAGCTTGGCGCCAGAACCTTTGCCGTTTCTTTCGGGCAGCGGCGGATCGCAGAGCTGGTCAAGGAGATCCGGACAAACAGAGCTTCCGGGGTTCACCAGCCTGCTGATAATGGGGATACCGTGTTAGATATTCCGCTCGGCAATGGACGCCTGATCTGGTGCCCGCTGCCGCTGGAGCTGAATGAGCGTGATGAACCCATCGTCGAACTATACCGCTATGCAGTGGAGTGTACTGGCATCACATCCGGACTCGAATGGATTACCGGAGGTGATCTCCCGGGAGTCTACGGGCGTAAGCTGGATTTTGCCGAGGGAGCACTTTATATCTTCGTATCTGAATATGCCTGGGATGCTGATATTGAAGTCAAAGACCCGCAGACCGGCGCAAGCTTCAGCTTCCGGCTGGAGAAAGAACGCACTGTGCTGTTTGCAGCGGATAAGCAGGGGCGGGTGCAGTCCATCTATAGACCGGACAACACTATCATTACAACAGGCCTAAGCTGAGCAAAGGAGAGATGGGACCCATGATGAACAAAAAAACCGCGCATATCGTTTCCCACACCCACTGGGACCGGGAATGGTACTTGCCTTACGAGAAGCATCACGTCCGCCTGGTGCAGCTGGTGGATGCGCTACTCGATAAATTGGATCACAGTACGGCCTTCCGCAGCTTTTATCTGGATGGCCAGACGATTATTTTGGAGGATTATCTGCAGGTCCGTCCTGAGAATAAAGAACGGCTGGAGCAGCATATCCGGGATGGCCGGATTTTGATCGGTCCGTGGTATATTCTGCAGGATGCTTTCCTGACGAGCGGAGAGGCCAATGTGCGCAATATGCAGATCGGCCATCAGGATGCCGGCAAATACGGCAAGCCAACCAAAATCGGCTATTTCCCCGATACCTTCGGTCTAGTCGGACAGACACCCCAGCTCATGCTCCAATCAGGCATTCAGAATGCCTTTTTCGGCAGAGGCGTTAAACCGACAGGCTTCAATAACACCGTATCTGACGGGGGGTACGAGTCCTCGTTTTCTGAGCTGGTCTGGGAAGGGCCGGACGGCTCGCGGATTCTCGGTATTCTTTTTGCCAACTGGTATTCTAACGGAAATGAGATTCCTGTGGACGGAGCCGCTGCGCGTGAATTCTGGGACCGCAAACTGGCCGATGCCGAAAAATATGCTTCCACAGATGAGCTGCTGTTCATGAATGGCTGTGACCATCAGCCGCTGCAGCTTGACCTGCCGGAGGCGATTGCCACGGCTCAAGCCTTGTACCCGGAGGTGGAATTCGTTCATTCGAACTTCCCGGATTATCTGGACGCGCTGAATGCCGATCTGGAGAAAGGGAAGCGGGAGCTTTCTTCAGTAACGGGCGAGCTGCGCAGCCAGCGGACGGACGGCTGGGGGACACTGGTGAACACCGCCTCGGCGCGCGTTTATCTGAAGCAGATGAACCAGAAGGGCCAGACCCTGCTGGAAAAAGTAGCCGAGCCGCTCGCTTCCATCGCGGGCCTCATCGGCAAAGACTATCCGCATCATCTGTTCACCTACGCCTGGAAGACGCTGATGCAGAACCATCCGCATGACAGCATCTGCGGCTGCAGCGTGGACGAGGTTCACCGCGAGATGGTGACTCGTTTTGATAAAAGCCGCCACGTAGCGGAGAGTATTATAGAAGACAGTGCCAGATTTATTACTGACGCTGTAGATACTTCTTTATTTGAAAAATTATCAGAAGGAGGCCAGGCGGTTCCTTTGGTGGTGATGAACACCACGGGCTGGAGCCGCACGGGCACCGTTAGTATCGAGCTGGATGCCGCCCGCTTATACCTGCGTGAAGGCTACGGTCTGGAGGAAACCTCGCGCAGAATGCAGGAGTTTGACCTCTCCGGCCGTGTACTGGTGGACGACAGAGGGAAGGTGCTTGCGTGCACCGTGGAGGATCTGGGCCTGGAATTCGGCTACGATCTGCCGGATGACAGGTTCCGCCAGCCGTATATGTGCCGCAGAGTAAAAATCACCTTCGAAGCGGCGGATGTTCCGGCACTCGGACTGCGTGCTTATGCTTGGGTGGTTCAGCAGGCAGCCGCTGTTCCTGCCGCCTCCACGCTCATTAACGGTGAACATGTGCTGGAAAATGCAGCTCTTCGTGTGGAAGTTGCTGAGGACGGCTCCTTCAGCCTTCATCATAAGCTGAGCGGTGCGGTATACCGTGATCTCGGCATCTACGAGAACACCGGAGATATTGGTAACGAGTATATGTATAGACAGCCGGATGGCGAAATTCCTCTGACAACTAAAGGTCTTAATGCTGCCATTACGGTACTCGAAGATACACCTTACCGGGCAGCGATTGAGATTAAGCATGCATGGGAAATCCCCGCTTCAGCAGATGCCACACTGAATCAGGAGCAGCGCTCACTGGTCTATTATCCGGAGCGCAAAGCCCAGCGCAGCAGGGAGACTGTAATTCTAGAGCTTCGTACTGTCATCTCGCTGGAGCGTGAAGGCAATGGGGTACACATTGAATCGACGATCAATAATAAGGCCAAGGATCACCGGGTGCGGATGCTGTTTCCTACAGATCTGCAGACTATGGTGCATCATGCCGATTCCATGTTCGAAATTGCCAAACGGGACAATGAGCCTGCGGCTGAATGGCTGAATCCGAGCAACACGCAGCATCAGCAGGCTTTTGTGGATGTCAGCAGTGAAGAGGCAGGCCTGACTGTAGCCAATCAGGGGCTGAACGAATATGAAGTGCTGCAGGACGGACGCAATACGATTGCGGTCACCCTGCTCCGCAGTGTAGGCGAGTTGGGCGATTGGGGCTGGTTCTCGACACCGGAAGCCCAATGCCAAGGGGAACATACTGCTGAATTAATGCTGATTCCGCATTCAGGAGATGGCATTACTTCGGGTGCCTATGCTGAAGCATACCGGTTCCAGGCTCCATGGACAGTCTTTCAGACAGGCATTCACACTGGAGAGCTTGCCTCAGGATATTCCCCTCTGGCTTGGAAGGGTCCGGAAGCAGCGTTCTCTTCCATGAAAATGAACGAATCGTCCGGTGATCTGCTGTTGCGCTGGTACAACATGAGCAGCCAGGCGGTAGAAGTAGAACTACAGCTTAGTATTGATCATCAGCAGATGTACCGAACCGGGATCCTTGAAGAACGGACGAATCCGCTAACGTATTCCGGCAGTGCGATTCATCTTCTGAAACTGGGTGCATGTGAAATTGCAACCTTAGGCATTCAATTCTAAGCATATCTGCTAGACCCAAACCTCCCCCGGCGCTGTTCTGCCGGGGGGAGGTTTACTTATTGAAGTTGCTGACTGGGCGGTAAAGGATGGGGAAATATAATACAGATTAAAAAAAGCTTGCATTGTTTTCTTATGCATGATATATTCTATTTCTGGCCGCGAAACATCAACGCCGAGCTCGAAAAAGAAGTTAAAAAAAGAGCTTGCATTGAACGGCTGGATGTGATATATTATAAGAGTTGCTGGTGACGAGATGATCGGCACTGACAACGAGCTTGATCTTTGAAAACTGAACAACGAGTGAGTATCGGAAATCACTTCGGTGAGATCCAAAACTGATGATTTTCACAGCGTCTTGTACGCTTTCGAAATTCATCTTGAGAATGCAAATTCTCGTCAGATGTTTCAAAATGAGCAATCGCTCTTTCTAAATACCAATTTGGAGAGTTTGATCCTGGCTCAGGACGAACGCTGGCGGCGTGCCTAATACATGCAAGTCGAGCGGAGCTTATCCTTCGGGATAAGCTTAGCGGCGGACGGGTGAGTAACACGTAGGCAACCTACCCCTCAGACTGGGATAACTACCGGAAACGGTAGCTAATACCGGATAATTCCTTTTCTCTCATGAGAAGAGGATGAAAGGCGGAGCAATCTGCTACTAAGGGATGGGCCTGCGGCGCATTAGCTAGTTGGTGAGGTAACGGCTCACCAAGGCGACGATGCGTAGCCGACCTGAGAGGGTGAACGGCCACACTGGGACTGAGACACGGCCCAGACTCCTACGGGAGGCAGCAGTAGGGAATCTTCCGCAATGGGCGAAAGCCTGACGGAGCAACGCCGCGTGAGTGATGAAGGTTTTCGGATCGTAAAGCTCTGTTGCCAGGGAAGAACGTCCGGTAGAGTAACTGCTACCGGAGTGACGGTACCTGAGAAGAAAGCCCCGGCTAACTACGTGCCAGCAGCCGCGGTAATACGTAGGGGGCAAGCGTTGTCCGGAATTATTGGGCGTAAAGCGCGCGCAGGCGGCTATTTAAGTCTGGTGTTTAAACCTTGGGCTCAACCTGGGGTCGCACTGGAAACTGGATGGCTTGAGTACAGAAGAGGAAAGTGGAATTCCACGTGTAGCGGTGAAATGCGTAGATATGTGGAGGAACACCAGTGGCGAAGGCGACTTTCTGGGCTGTAACTGACGCTGAGGCGCGAAAGCGTGGGGAGCAAACAGGATTAGATACCCTGGTAGTCCACGCCGTAAACGATGAGTGCTAGGTGTTAGGGGTTTCGATACCCTTGGTGCCGAAGTTAACACAGTAAGCACTCCGCCTGGGGAGTACGGTCGCAAGACTGAAACTCAAAGGAATTGACGGGGACCCGCACAAGCAGTGGAGTATGTGGTTTAATTCGAAGCAACGCGAAGAACCTTACCAGGTCTTGACATCCCTCTGAATCCTCTAGAGATAGAGGCGGCCTTCGGGACAGAGGAGACAGGTGGTGCATGGTTGTCGTCAGCTCGTGTCGTGAGATGTTGGGTTAAGTCCCGCAACGAGCGCAACCCTTGACTTTAGTTGCCAGCAGGTAAGGCTGGGCACTCTAGAGTGACTGCCGGTGACAAACCGGAGGAAGGTGGGGATGACGTCAAATCATCATGCCCCTTATGACCTGGGCTACACACGTACTACAATGGCCGGTACAACGGGAAGCGAAACCGCGAGGTGGAGCCAATCCCAGCAAAGCCGGTCTCAGTTCGGATTGCAGGCTGCAACTCGCCTGCATGAAGTCGGAATTGCTAGTAATCGCGGATCAGCATGCCGCGGTGAATACGTTCCCGGGTCTTGTACACACCGCCCGTCACACCACGAGAGTTTACAACACCCGAAGTCGGTGGGGTAACCCGCAAGGGAGCCAGCCGCCGAAGGTGGGGTAGATGATTGGGGTGAAGTCGTAACAAGGTAGCCGTATCGGAAGGTGCGGCTGGATCACCTCCTTTCTATGGAGAATCGTTTCCTGCAACGGAAACATTCAAATCGGAAGCTCAGCTTCCAAAACTCAGGTTTAGGCCTGTTACTCACTCGTTGGTCAGTTTTGAGAGTTTAAGCTCTCAGCAGTACCTTGATCCTTGAAAACTGGATACCGAAACGAATTTGCGTTTTAGAACATCTTTTAGCTGAAACTTGTGTAAGCAAGTTGAAATAGTTATTAGTTGATACGAATTTTTCTGTGAAGGAAATGAAGATCTTGAATTTATTCAATGGTCCGATATTTCTCCTCCGGAGAAAATCGAGGTTAAGCTAATAAGAGCACACGGAGGATGCCTAGGCGCCAGGAGCCGACGAAGGACGTGGCGAACAACGAAACTGCCTCGGGGAGCTGTAAGCAAGCTTTGATCCGGGGGTGTCCGAATGGGGAAACCCAGCTGTGGTAATTCGCAGTTACTCACACCTGAATACATAGGGTGTGTAGAGGCAGACCAGGGGAACTGAAACATCTAAGTACCCTGAGGAAGAGAAAACAATAGTGATTCCGTCAGTAGCGGCGAGCGAACGCGGAACAGCCTAAACCAAGGGGCTTGCCCCTTGGGGTTGTGGGACGTCTCACATGGAGTTACAAAGGAATATGGTAGGTGAAGAGGTCTGGAAAGGCCCGCGATAGAGGTAAAAGCCCTGTAACCTAAACTGTGTTCTCTCCGAGACGGATCCCGAGTAGTGCGGGGCACGTGAAACCCCGTATGAATCCAGCAGGACCATCTGCTAAGGCTAAATACTACCTGGCGACCGATAGTGAAACAGTACCGTGAGGGAAAGGTGAAAAGCACCCCGGAAGGGGAGTGAAATAGAACCTGAAACCGTGTGCTTACAAAAAGTCAGAGCCCGTTTTAGGGGTGATGGCGTGCCTTTTGTAGAATGAACCGGCGAGTTACGTTTAACATGCAAGGTTAAGGTGAGAAGCCGGAGCCGCAGCGAAAGCGAGTCTGAATAGGGCGATTTAGTATGTGGACGTAGACCCGAAACCGTGTGATCTACCCCTGTCCAGGGTGAAGGTGCGGTAACACGCACTGGAGGCCCGAACCCACGTATGTTGAAAAATACGGGGATGAGGTGGGGGTAGCGGAGAAATTCCAATCGAACTCGGAGATAGCTGGTTCTCCCCGAAATAGCTTTAGGGCTAGCCTCGGTGAATGGAGTGGTGGAGGTAGAGCACTGATTGGGTGCGGGGCCCGCAAGGGTTACCAAGCTCAGTCAAACTCCGAATGCCATTAACTTCTTGCCGGGAGTCAGACAGTGAGTGCTAAGATCCATTGTCAAAAGGGAAACAGCCCAGACCATCAGCTAAGGTCCCCAAGTGTGTGTTAAGTGGGAAAGGATGTGGAGTTGCACAGACAACCAGGATGTTGGCTTAGAAGCAGCCACCATTGAAAGAGTGCGTAATAGCTCACTGGTCGAGTGACTCTGCGCCGAAAATGTAACGGGGCTAAACACACCACCGAAGCTATGGCTAGATGCTTTGCATCTGGGGTAGGGGAGCGTTGTATGTGGGTTGAAGGTGTACCGTAAGGAGCGCTGGACAGCATACAAGTGAGAATGCCGGTATGAGTAACGAAAAGATCAGTGAGAATCTGATCCGCCGAAAGCCCAAGGTTTCCTGAGGAAGGCTCGTCCGCTCAGGGTAAGTCGGGACCTAAGGCGAGGCCGAAAGGCGTAGTCGAAGGACAACAGTTTGAAATTACTGTACCACCGTAATCCGCTATGAGCGATGGGGTGACGCAGGAGGGTAGTGACGCGGACTGATGGATGTCCGTCTAAGCAGTGAGGCTGGTGTGTAGGCAAATCCGCACATCGTTAAGGCTGGGCTGTGATGGGGAGCGAAAATTATAGTAGCGAAGGTCATGATCTCACACTGCCAAGAAAAGCCTCTAGCCAGGAGAAGGTGCCCGTACCGCAAACCGACACAGGTAGGCGAGAAGAGAATTCTAAGGCGCGCGGAAGAACTCTCGTTAAGGAACTCGGCAAAATGACCCCGTAACTTCGGGAGAAGGGGTGCCTCGGTAGGGTGAATAGCCCGAGGGGGCCGCAGTGAAAAGGCCCAAGCGACTGTTTAGCAAAAACACAGGTCTGTGCGAAGCCGCAAGGCGAAGTATACGGGCTGACGCCTGCCCGGTGCTGGAAGGTTAAGGGGAGTGGTTAGGAGCAATCCGAAGCTATGAACCGAAGCCCCAGTAAACGGCGGCCGTAACTATAACGGTCCTAAGGTAGCGAAATTCCTTGTCAGGTAAATTCTGACCCGCACGAATGGCGTAACGACTTGGGCGCTGTCTCAACGAGAGATCCGGTGAAATTTTAATACCTGTGAAGATGCAGGTTACCCGCGACAAGACGGAAAGACCCCATGGAGCTTTACTGCAGCTTGATATTGAATTTGGGTACGATCTGTACAGGATAGGTGGGAGCCGTAGAGGCAGGAGCGCAAGCTTCTGCGGAGGCGCCGTTGGGATACCACCCTGATCGTATCTAGGTTCTAACCTGGTACCCTAAACGGGTACGGGGACCGTGTCAGGCGGGCAGTTTGACTGGGGCGGTCGCCTCCTAAAGAGTAACGGAGGCGTTCAAAGGTTCCCTCAGAATGGTTGGAAATCATTCGAAGAGTGCAAAGGCATAAGGGAGCTTGACTGCGAGACCTACAAGTCGAGCAGGGACGAAAGTCGGACTTAGTGATCCGGTGGTACCGCATGGAAGGGCCATCGCTCAACGGATAAAAGCTACCCTGGGGATAACAGGCTTATCTCCCCCAAGAGTCCACATCGACGGGGAGGTTTGGCACCTCGATGTCGGCTCATCGCATCCTGGGGCTGAAGTAGGTCCCAAGGGTTGGGCTGTTCGCCCATTAAAGCGGTACGCGAGCTGGGTTCAGAACGTCGTGAGACAGTTCGGTCCCTATCTGTCGTGGGCGCAGGAAATTTGAGAGGAGCTGTCCTTAGTACGAGAGGACCGGGATGGACGTACCGCTGGTGCACCAGTTGTTTCGCCAGAAGCATGGCTGGGTAGCTACGTACGGACGGGATAAGCGCTGAAAGCATCTAAGCGTGAAGCCCCCCTCAAGATGAGATTTCCCAATTAGTAAGACCCCTTGAAGACGACGAGGTAGATAGGTTGGAGGTGGAAGTGCAGTAATGCATGGAGCTGACCAATACTAATCGGTCGAGGGCTTATCCAAATTTCGAAGAATGCAGATTCGTTTCGGATTCAGTTTTCAGGAATTAAGGTTCCTGAAGCATTTACGCTGTAAATGCCCGTTTGGTGGCGATAGCGGAAGGGTTCCACGCGTACCCATCCCGAACACGACCGTTAAGCCTTCCAGCGCCGATGGTACTTGGACCGAAGGGTCCTGGGAGAGTAGGACGCCGCCAAGCGGACAACCACAAACACTGTGGTATTTTTTTTGCCCTTAATATTTTAATAAGATAGAAGGGCCTTTAGCTCAGCTGGTTAGAGCGCACCCCTGATAAGGGTGAGGTCGGTGGTTCGAGTCCACTAAGGCCCACCATTTTCCCTGATAGCTCAGTTGGTAGAGCACTCGACTGTTAATCGAGTTGTCACAGGTTCGAGTCCTGTTCGGGGAGCCATATGGAGAGGTGTCCGAGTTTGGCCGAAGGAGCACGATTGGAAATCGTGTAGGCGCCACAAGCGTCTCGAGGGTTCGAATCCCTCTCTCTCCGTAGCTTTACTTCCCTGAATTGGGATGAGAATCCTCAGTGGTTCGTTGAAGCATAAGCTTCGTTAGCATTACATCGCAATCTCGATTGAAATGAGAGTATCCCTCTCTCCGTTCGATTTTGTTTTATTCTTTACAGCATGGCTCGTTGGTCAAGGGGTTAAGACACCTCCCTTTCACGGAGGTAACATGGGTTCGAATCCCATACGAGTCATATTATGGAGGCTTAGCTCAGCTGGGAGAGCATCTGCCTTACAAGCAGAGGGTCGGGGGTTCGAACCCCTCAGCCTCCACCATAATATTTCCCCAAAAGTGAAGCGAGGCTTCGTAGAGGATTCCGGGTACATTCCGGGACCGCAAGGGAATATATATTTCTTACTGACGCGGGGTGGAGCAGCCCGGTAGCTCGTCGGGCTCATAACCCGAAGGCCGCAGGTTCAAATCCTGCCCCCGCAATTACTTTTTTGGAACCGTGGTGTAGTTGGCCTAACATGCCTGCCTGTCACGCAGGAGATCGCGAGTTCGAATCTCGTCGGTTCCGCCATTTTAAATGGTATTAAGGTATCAGGGATTGTGCATCCTATATCTCGAAGTATAGAGTATCCACCCGATTCCGTAGGTTTTGCTAATTATGAATATTGGGGATTAGCCAAGCGGTAAGGCAACGGACTTTGACTCCGTCATTCATAGGTTCGATTCCTATATCCCCAGCCATTATGTATAAGAGCCATTAGCTCAGTTGGTAGAGCACCTGACTTTTAATCAGGGTGTCGAAGGTTCGAGTCCTTCATGGCTCACCATTTTCTCACAAAGTGTGCGCGTGTGGCGGAATGGCAGACGCACCAGACTTAGGATCTGGCGTTTCACGACGTGGGGGTTCAAGTCCCTTCACGCGCACCATGTTTTTGCGGACGTGGCTCAGCGGTAGAGCATCGCCTTGCCAAGGCGAGGGTCGCGGGTTCGATTCCCGTCGTCCGCTCCATATAGATTTTGCGCCCTTAGCTCAGCTGGATAGAGCGTTTGACTACGAATCAAAAGGTCGGGAGTTCGAATCTCTCAGGGCGCGCCACTTATTTTTTTGAAGTGTGATTACCGTATTACGGGATGTAGCTCAGCTTGGTAGAGCACCTGGTTTGGGACCAGGGGGTCGCATGTTCAAATCGTGTCATCCCGATTTTATATTTTGCGGGTGTAGTTCAATGGTAGAACTTTAGCCTTCCAAGCTAATAGCGTGGGTTCGATTCCCATCACCCGCTTACGAAACAGAGCAAGAGCTGTGGATTATCCGCAGCTCTTTTTTTGTTTTCCGGTAAAAGGATGGATAGAAATAAGTGAGACCTGAGGAAAGACGTGTATTTGGTGACAGCGGGAATGCCGGATATTGATATATTATATTTACATAATTATCCGCATTGAATACAAGCCAAGGAGCATACCGCATGACAGACAAAGTAATTCGAATCTTCAAAATTATCAACGCGATCCAGTCTAATCCCGGAATCACAGCCAAGGATCTTGCATTCAGATGTGACGTGACCCTCCGGACGATTTACAGGGATCTTGATATTATCAGCCATTTTGCCCCGGTTACGAATGAAGGCAGGGGGACCGGCTACAGGTTCCTGGGTAAGTTTTATCAATATCCGCTGGATTTCTCTGAGCAGGAGGCATTAGCCTTTTCCCTTTTGCCCTCAGTGCTGAATCCGGACAAAATCCCTCCGGGTTTTCACACCGCCTATGACAAGGTTATGGGCACACATCTGAAAGAAAAGTCTAAGCAGAATGGAATTCTGGAGAACATTGCGGACATTATTCAAATGGGGAAACCTGCTTACCGCAAGGAAAGCCGTAATTTTCTACAGCCGATTATCGGAGCGATTCTGGATCAACGGAGCATCCGGACGATATATCACTCGCAGTCACGCAATGCCACAACTGAACGTGAAATTGATCCCTATTATTTAATTCCGCGTGACCAGCGTTTTTATCTTATTGGGTACTGTCATGTTAAGGGGGATATCCGTACATTCCGTATGAGCCGGTTTCAGCAGGTTGAGGTCACGGACTCAAGCTTTGACAAAAACGGGTTTAATATTAGAAGTTATTTGAAGCATACCTGGTCGATTAACCGCGGGAATAAATACATAAGGTTCAAGGTGCGCTTTTCTCCTGAGGTGGCGCGCTATATTAAGGAAGAAGAGCTGTTTGTTCATCCACGGATGAGCGATGAGCAGGACGGCAGTCTTCTGTTCGAAGTGACCGTTAACAATGCCAGTGAGTTCATGAAATGGATTTTGCAATATGGCCCAAATGCGGAGATTCTCGAACCACTGTCGGCCAGAGCGGAGCTTCAACTTCAATTGGAGCAATGGGTGGGGCTCTATCAGTAAAGTTGGCTAAAATCGAAAAATCCCCGGGCTCCTAGCCCGGGGATTTTTATTGAAAGCTTTTATTCAGCTGCAGGTACAGGTAATCCAAGTCCGGCAGCAACACGCTGTCCGAATTCAGGATCAGCTTTATAGAAGTGGCCGATCTGGCGGATTTTGATCTCATCGTATTCCACAGGCGTCATGGCCCCTACGATATTCTGCACAAGCCGGGCACGTTCCTCTTCACTCAGCAGACGGTACAGATCACCAGCTTGTGTATAATGATCGTTGTGATCGTATGCCACACTGTCTGCCTGGCCGGAAACTTTAAAAGCTGCAGGCTTATGCTGTGGAGATTCTGTTGCTCCGCCAAAGCTGTTAGGCTCGTAGTAGACGGACCCGCCGCCATTGCTGGTGGAATTCATCGCACCGTCACGCTGGTTATTGTTCACCTCGGCGACAGGCCGGTTGATCGGCAGCTGGTTGTGGTTGGCACCTACCCGGTAACGGTGGGCATCGGCATAAGCGAACAAACGCCCCTGGAGCATTTTGTCTGGTGAAGCTTCAATTCCGGGCACGAACGAACCTGGGGAGAAGGTGGCCTGCTCGACTTCTGCGAAATAGTTCTCAGGATTACGGTCCAGTACCATATGGCCGACCTCAATCAGCGGATAGTCCTTCTGCGACCAGACCTTGGTTACGTCAAAAGGATCGAACCGGTACGTATCCGCATCCTCCTCTGGCATAATTTGCACACACAGTCTCCATGCCGGGAAATCGCCTTTATCAATGGCGTTGAATAAGTCCTCGGTATGATAATCCGGATTCTCACCGGCAAGCTGTGCGGCCAGGTTGACATCCAGGTTTCTTACACCCTGTTCTGTTTTGAAATGATATTTAACCCAAACAGCTTTACCTTCAGCATTGACCCATTTAAAGGTATGGCTTCCGAAGCCGTGCATATGACGGAGCGTTGCGGGAATGCCACGGTCTGACATCAGAATCGTAACCTGGTGCAGCGACTCGGGCGATAATGACCAGAAGTCCCAGACAGCATTTGGATTCTTCAGGTGTGTCTGCGGATGACGTTTCTGGGTATGGATGAAATCCGGGAACTTGATCGCATCGCGGATGAAGAAGACCGGCGTATTGTTGCCGACAAGATCATAATTGCCTTCCTCAGTGTAAAATTTAACGGCAAAACCGCGCGGATCGCGCACAGTATCGGCAGAACCCAGCTCTCCGGCAACAGTCGAGAAGCGGATAAACATAGGTGTGCGCTTGCCTACTTCAGACAAGAATGCCGCTTTGGTATATTGGGACAAATCCTGTGTAACCTCAAAATATCCATGAGCACCGGCCCCTTTAGCGTGAACGACACGCTCTGGAACACGTTCTCTGTTGAAATGGGCCAGTTTCTCGAGCAGATGAACATCCTGCAGCAATGTGGGTCCACGGGAACCTGCTGTCATTGAATTCTGATTGTCTCCTACGGGGGCACCCCAGCTTGTTGTAAGTTTGTTATTGCTTTGACTCATGAATACACTCACCTCGGTATAGGATTTGAATTTAGAATTAGTATAAGTTCTATAATAACAAAAATTTGATGAAAATCAATTCTTTTTTATAATCATTTTAATTAACAATATGCGGAAGGAGATTATTTCATGATGGGGACAACTAGCGGTGAAAAATTAGGTAGCATGGTATACGCATGGCGGGATAATTGGGAAGAAAGAAAGCCGAAGGCAGAATGTGCTGTAATAAAAGAGCCTCCCCTCCGCTAAAGCGGAGGAGAGGCTAGGAATGAGATAGATCTCCAGAGATCATGGAGTGATCAGGAGCGTATAATTAACCGTTAATACCTGCTTAACCCTTGATGTACATTTTGCTGTAATATTCATCCAGCATTCGTTTGCTTGCGAATTCGGTGCGGGTAGTTTCGATGCTCTTGTGCATCATTTCTACCCATTTATCACGGTTCTCATAAAAGGTCGGGACTACCCGGTTCAGGAGTGTATCATATAATGCGTCGCTGTCATGCTTGTCAAGCACTGCAAAATCAGTAGTTTCAAAACCGTCACCAATCTGCCAGCCATTCTCCCCGTCAATGCAGGCTTCCGGCCACCAGCCGTCCAGGATGGAGCAGTTCAGCACCCCGTTCATCGCAGCCTTCATTCCGGAGGTTCCGCTTGCTTCCAGCGGTCTGCGCGGATTGTTGAGCCAAATGTCGGATCCGCGGGTCAGCTGTGCACCGATCGTCATGTCGTAGTTTTCCAGGAAAACTACGCTCTTCGGATATTTCTTCATCATGGCGACGAGATTGCTGACAATTTTTTTGCCGTTGTCATCCAGCGGATGGGCTTTGCCGGAGAAGACGATTTGGATTTTGCCGTCTCTCAGGTAAGGCTCGATCACTTCCGGCTGGGAGAAAATCAGGTCGCTGCGCTTGTAAGGCGCAGCACGGCGGGAGAAGCCGATCAGCAGATTGTCGGGATTCAAGGCAATGCCGGAGCGCTCCTCAATAAAGCCGATCAGTTCATTCTTGATCTCTGTATGTGTAGCCCACAGATCGCCGCCTTCCTCAAAGGCGCGGGTTATCCGTTCGTCTACCCAGGTAGGAGTATGAATGGCATTGGTGATGCCGATGATTTCTGATCTTCCGGCAACCTCTTTCCACATTTTATTAGCGGTATCGGCGTGCAGCTGGGCAACAGCATTGGAGATCCGTGACAGGCGCAGGCCGGCAACGGTCATGTTGAACGGTTCACCGCCGATCCGCTCCATTTGGTCACGGGTTAAGCCGTTAAAGGCACTCATGTACTCCAGACGGTCTAGCGGGTGGGTCTCATTGCCTTCTTTTATCGGGGTGTGGGTAGTGAACACAACTTCTTCGCGCGTCGCTTTCCACGCTTCTTCAAAGGTGCTGCCGCCGGACATTTTTTCGCGGATCAGCTCGATTGCAGCCAGCGCAGCATGGCCTTCATTGAAATGATAGACATCGATCGGAATCTGCAGCGCACGCATCGCCTTGACCCCGCCAATGCCGAGCACAATCTCCTGTGCAATCCGTTCTTCACCAAACCAGCCGTACAGCTGGCCGGTAATCCAGGCATCACTGTTCTCCGGGATATCCGTATCAAGCAGGTAGAGCGGGCTGTTGCCGAATTGCTCGGTTTTCCACACTTTGCAGACCACATCGGTTTTTCTGACTTTTACAGTAACCTTAACCCCTGTATCTTCAAGGAAATCATAGACGTAATTGTGGTAAGAGTCATAGGGATTGCCATTCGCATCAATCTTCTGGTCCGTGTAGCCTTGCTTCCATTTCAGTCCGATAGGGATGATTGGGGCACCAATGTCCTTTGCACCTTTGATGTAATCTCCAGCAAGGATGCCCAGGCCGCCGGCATACATTTTGAAGTCGGAATGCAGGCCATACTCCATGCTGAAATAAGCGACAGACGGTAATTTGTTCTGGTTCACTTGATAAGCCTCCTAAATACGAATTAGATTGGAATCAGGTGCTGCTGTAAGCTACATCTAAGGTGCAAACGTTTGCTCAAAATGGTGAAGTTTTCCCTGGAAGCGATTGCACACCTATTCTAGCACATTTGCAGAACAAAAGCATAGCGAAGTTTGAAAAACAATTCGACCAGGAAAAGCATACAAATTCAGCAAGCCGGGGTCTGCACGAAGTAGGTATCCTTGGCTAGTGCCAGGGGAGTATCGCAAGTTCCGGACTGAGTAAAACCTCCTAAATATTCATTTTTACTCATCAGGCTGAGGACGGCAACCGAAATATATGATGAAGTACATCACAACATAGGGGGAACAGAACACATGAAAAAATTCCTTAGTATCTTTGCAAGCTGTGTTTTGGCAATTAGCATGATGTCGGGAGCGGCACTGGCCAAATCTGAAAACGGTAACGGAAAGGGTAACAGCAACAGTAACAGTACTAAAGAAGCTGCTGTGAAACCTGCGGCGACACCTGCTGCAACACCTGCAGCCGACAAAGCGAAAGAAAAGGAAAAAGAGAAGGGCAATGAAAAGGCTAAAGAAAGCGTTACTTCTGTTACATATGCTACATATGAAAACAAGGGTCACAATGGATATAAAGGGCTTCTGAATGCGATCGAAAATGTGAAGGACAAGCCGGCAGGAGCAGTTATTGAGGGGCTGTTGTTGACCAAATATAATACTGAGCTGACACCGGAAATGAAAGCTGAGCTGGAGGCCATTCAAGATAAGGATGCTGCGCTGTCGGCACTTGCGGATATGCTGAAGGAGCGGGGAAGTGTAACTGATGCAGTGTATGTGCAGAAGGAAGCTATTCTGGCCAATGTCAAGAATCTGAATTCATACAAAAAGCTTGGCGAGCTGTATGCACAAACCGGCCAAAACGGGATAAAGCTGTATGTTAACGGCGAAGAGTCCACCTCAGCAGTTGCTCCAATTCTTAAAGCCGGAACTACATTAGTACCGTTCAAGGCTATTGCGGAGGCCCTGCAGGCCGAGGTGGTCTGGAACGCTAAGGACCGCTCTGTTACCATGACCCGGGAAGGGACTACCGTGAAGCTGTTTATCGATAAGAAGACGGCATATGTTAACGGTCAGGAAATCATTCTCCAGGTGACGCCAGCCATCGTTAAGGGCAATACCGTGGTGCCTGTCCGCTTTGTCAGTGAAACCTTGAAGGCTACTGTCAAATGGGAGCCGGTATCCCAATCTGTAGTTATCTACGAAGATTAGTATAGTTCAATATTCGCTAAGGCACGGCAGATACTGCCGTGTCTTTTAACGTATAAGGATAGAAATAGATCACGTCATCGTTTGATTAATCCGGGGAAATCCGAGTAAGATAGAGAGTAACAAGTTTAGGATGGTGAAAAGATTGGGAATCGTGATAATCGGCAGCCTGAATATGGACATGGTCGTGCGCACAAGCCGGGCTCCTGAGGCCGGAGAGACCTTGTTTGGACAGGCCTTTGCCTTGTCTCCGGGCGGAAAAGGGGCTAACCAGGCTGTAGCCGCAGCCCGTCTTGGCGCAGAGGTGACGATGATCGGCAGAGTGGGCAAGGATGGATTTGGCCGTGAACTGCTTGAGGTCATGCGGCAGGAGGGGGTCCATACGCAGTATATCGGGCAGAGTGAAACCCGGGCTACAGGTGTAGCTTCCATCGTAGTGGATGAAGAAGGGGAGAACCGGATTATCGTTGTGCCTGGGGCGAATCTTGAAATGGGACGTGAGGATATCGCAGCATTGGCACCGGTTATCAGCCAGGCGGAAATGGTGGTCATGCAGCTGGAAACGGATCTTCCGATGTGTGAACAGGCTGCGTCTATGGCGCATAGCTATGGGATCCCGGTTATTCTCAACCCGGCCCCGGCCCGCGCGCTTAACGATGAGTTGTTACAGCATGTGGCCTACCTGACTCCCAATGAAACGGAGGCGGGCCTACTCTCGGGAATGGCCGTGAACAGCATCGAAGATGCCGGGCAGGCCGCGCGGCTTCTGCTGAAAAAAGGCGTAGAGAATGTTGTTGTTACGCTCGGTGCCAAAGGGGCGCTGATTGTGAATGATGCCGGCAGCCTGCACATCCCGGGATTTCCGGTACAAGCCGTGGATACGGTTGCTGCCGGAGACTCTTTTAACGGTGCGCTGGCCTATCAGCTGACCTCCGGAAAGACGCTTGCGGAAGCCGTCCGTTTCGCCAATGCTGTCGGTGCGCTGGCGGTAGGCAAGCACGGGGCGATTCCATCACTGCCGCAGCTGGCGGAGGTTGAACAGTTCCTCAAGGAATCGGCCGGAGCTTAAGGTTAATTATAAGCATATTGAAATACATAAGGAGCTGAACATAGTGAGCGGCACTGTAACGGTTAAAAATGTAACGCTGGGCGAAGGAATGCCTAAAATCTGTGTACCGCTGGTTAGTGGAACATTGGCTGAACTGGAAAAAGAGGCCGAGGCGCTGAAAGCACTCGCACCGGATGTAGTGGAGTGGCGTAGTGATTTTTATGCTGGTGTGGAGGATATCGCAGCGGTTATGGAAGCGCTGGAGCGGATTCAGTCCATTCTGCCGGACATTCCGCTGATCTTCACATTCCGCAGCGCGAAGGAAGGCGGGGAGAAGGAGATCTCCACCGAATATTATATTCAGCTCAATAAGGCGGCCGCTGAGAGCGGCTGGGTCGATATTATCGATGTGGAACTGTTCAACGAGGAGACTGTCGTACGTGATTTAATTGCGGCTGCCCATGCCTGCGGGGTATTCGTAATCCTGTCCAATCATGATTTTGAGGGAACACCGTCCGAAGAGGAGATTGTCTCCCGGCTATGCAGGGCACAGGAGCTTGGAGGCGATCTGCCGAAAATTGCCGTTATGCCGGGCAGTCCGGGGGATGTGCTGACGCTGCTGGCAGCAACGAATAAGATGCAGGAGCAATATGCAGACCGTCCCATCATTACGATGTCCATGGCCGGAGAAGGGGTAATAAGCCGCCTGGCCGGAGAAATCTTCGGCTCGGCGCTGACCTTTGGGGCAGCACACAAGCCTTCGGCTCCGGGCCAGGTGGCGGTAACCGAGCTGCGCAGAGTGCTGGAGCTGCTGCACCGCAGCCTATGAGCCTTGGGCCTTGAAGGGACCGGGAGAATACAGACAGCTCCGTCAGTCGGAGCTGTCTTTTTGCTGATTCTGCACCGTAATTTCCCGTGATTTAAATACGTCCTTAGCCACAAAGGTTGCATTCAGCACACGCGGAAATCCGGCGTAAGGCGCGCAGTGCAGGATGGCTTCCACTATTTGTTTAGGAGAGAGTCCTACATTAAGCGCGGCATTGATGTGAACGTTAAGCTGTGGTTCGCAGCCGCCCAGAGTAGTGAGTGAGGAGATAGTGATAAGTTGGCGCTGCCGCAAATCCAGCCCATCCCGGGTATAAATATCGCCAAAAGCAAACTCGATTACAAATTGCCCCAAATCGGGAGAGATATCTTTCAGCGATTCAATCACTTTGGCTCCTCCGGTACCGTCCACCTCCATCAGCTTTTCCCAACCGCGATTATAACGTTCTGTAGTCATAAGTAAACCTCCGTTTAATAGAATTTCTATGCTCTACACACAGAGTACAGCTTAGAGCGCGCTCTAATGCAACTGTTCATTTGCTGTGGTATGATTTCAGCATGAACAACTTACTTACGATTCAGGAAATGTCCCGCCTGACGGGACTATCAGCGCATACGCTGCGGTATTACGAGAAGGTAGGCATGCTGGAGGGCGTGTCCAGGAATGAACAGGGCTACCGTGCCTATTCCGAGGCCGATGTGTCTTGGGTACAGTTTCTGGTCATTCTGAGGGAGCTGGATATCCCCATCCGGGAAATGAAGCGTTATTCCGATCTGCGCAGCCAGGGTCCCTCCACTGTCCATGAGAGACGATTGATGCTGGAAGCCCACCAGAGCAGGGTCCAGCAGCAGATGCAGAAGCTTGGCGATAATCTCGGGAAGATTGCCGACAAGATTCAATACTACAAAGAAATGGAGGAAGAGGTGGAAGCGGAGATAAAATAGAGCGGCAGCGAATATCCGCTGCCGCTGCTTCATGGTAAGGAACGCCCTATAATAAGGACAGGTGAATCTTGAACCTGAAATCATTTTTATTCTTGCCCAGTCCCGGTATACACATGAACGGAATCCCTCAGAAACTGGGCCATGCCGGGACGGACCTTGTCGTAGTAAGCGGTAAACCGCTCGTCATCCACATACATCTGGGCAACTCCGGCATGGGCTTCTTTCGTGTAAGTGTCCCAATAGAAACTGAGCCACTGGCGGTGCAGGTCAGCGGCTTTTTGCGCCAGCTCGCTGGCAGAATCGCCTTCCTCCATCGCCTGCTCCAGTGACGCGAACATGTCTGCTTCGAGCTGCTGAAGGGCAGTGTACTGCTCTTCCGTCATATTGCTCAGCTTGCGGTTTGACTTCTCCACAGCTTCCGCGCCGTATTTCTCACGGACCTCTTGTCCGTATTTCTGCTCGTTATCGTCGATTAGCTTCTGCTTAAAGCCTGCGAATTTCTCTTCATTACTCATGGTCATTCTCCCTTCTGATTGGGCCAGTGTCTGCTCGACGTTTGCAATCAGCTCATCCAGCTGATTCCTCCGCTGAAGCAGCCTTTCATGGTGTTCCCGCAGAGCCTGTGCGCCGTCAAAGGACGGTGAGGTTACGATTTCCTTGATTGCCTCAAGGGTTAGGCCGAGCTCACGGTAAAACAGAATCTGCTGCAGCAGATCTACTTCAGCCTGGCCGTAAATACGGTATCCCGATGAGTTAATTCTTGCAGGCCTCAGAAGTCCGAACTCATCGTAATAACGCAGCGTCCGTGTGCTGATTCCCGCAAGCGCCCCCAGCTTCTGTACGGTATATTCCATAATAACTGCCTCCTGTAACAGATTTTCAGCGTTTGATTCCTCTGCATGACTGCACATCCCGCCGGTAAGCTGCGCTTACAAAACCACTCTACACCTTCACGTAACGGCAATGTCAAACGCTATTTTTATTGTAACCATCTTTTTTATCAGATAGGCAAAGGACACAAAAAAGCGGCAGTCTCCGCGGGGATACCCCAACTGGAAAACTGCCGCTGTTCATACCGTCTAAAGACGCAGATTACTTCTTGCCTAGCTGTGCTGCAAAATAGGCCTGCAGCTCCGCCGCTTTGCGGGGATCGGCCAAAGCGTCTTCGCCCGGGAAGTAGTGCTCGGCTACCAGTTCCCAGGTGGGAACGATTTTTTGCGAGGTCATGGCTTTGATCGCAATTTTGACCGTTTTGCGCTCTCTGGCATTGGAGAAGGTGTCCACATAGTGCTGTGACCGCTCAAAATCCAGCTCCGGGAAGACTGCACGGAAAATCTCCGCAGTCATCTTGGCATCGTCTAGCGCCCGGTGGGCGGAGCCGGAGGGCTCAAGCCCAAACAGCGCCATCGCACCTTCAACGCTGATGTCATTGCTGAGTCCACGTGCCCGCAGCACCCCTTTGAGGAGATCAAAATAGGTTGCCGCCATCCAGTAGGCGTCGTCCATTTTGTGCATCCGGACGTCCTGAATGATCCGCTTCATGTCCTCGCCGCCCCAGGTCAGGAGCAGCACGCCGTCAGGGCTTTGATCGAGCCAGGCCCGGAACGCGGTAATGACTTTGGGGAACCGGTCAGCGACGTCGATGTCCTCTTGGGGGATGCCGGTTTTTTTCTTAATAAACGAATTCAGGGTAGAGAAATATATAGGTTTGATTAAGGCGGAGAACTCATCCTTAAGCTGCAATGAAGCGTCTAACCGGACGGCTCCAATCTCAATGACCTCCATAGGATGCTCGCTGGCAAATTTGCGGCCGTTGAATTCGATGTCCAGAATAATATAATCCACAGGTAATGCCTCCGTTTCAGTGACTGGCGCTTTCAAGCCGAAGCCTGCGCCGACTCTTCTATTTTAGCAAAAAAAGCGGACAAAAGGGAAACGAGCCTGGAATTGCCGAGGGGCAGCTGAAATGTATGATATTTTGGCGTGCAGATACAGGAAGCAGGAGTAGTAGACGGCAGAGGAGAAGAAATAGAAATGGAAATGACGGGAGTAGAACTGTGCAGCAGAACTTTGAGCTCATGGAAGAATACTTCAGTTCCTGAACTATAAGAGGCAATGCCGGAGCAGCATGGTATAACCAATCAGAGGAGGAATGCTTGTGCTGCTGTATGTCACTGTCAAAAATTCAGGAAAGCGCAAGCCGGTATTGGAACGCCGGGAACTTGTCCTTCAGGAAACTCCGGGTAATCTGGAGGAGCTGATCACGGCTATTGTAGCCTTGCAGTTGAAGGAGCTAGCGGATAAGCAGGGCAGGGGTGAGCTTATTCCATACCTGACAAGAGGCGAAATCAGAGAGCGGGGAATCAGCGGTAAGATTGGCTTCGGAACGGTCTATAACAACAAGCCGCCTGAGCTGGAACAAGCGGTGGAAGCTGCGCTCCTGGCGTTTGAGGATGGGCTGTATAAAGTGTTTTTGCGCGAGGAAGCCTTTACCCGGTTGCATGAACCTATGGAGATAGGGGAGGGAGACGAACTGGTTTTCATCCGGTTCACCATGCTAGCAGGAAGTCTATGGTAAAGGGGAAAGTTACTATGGAAGACAAAAAGGAAGATACAAAGGAAGCAGTACTCATAAGGCATATCTGCGAACTGGAAGAAAAACTGCTGAGCGCGGAGGTACGGAGCTGTCCGGAGGAGCTGTCCGAGCTGCTTGCGGATGATTTTTTTGAATTCGGAAGCTCGGGAAGGGTGTGGTATAAGCAGGATTTAATGGGGGAGGACGGGGCAGGCGAGGTCCGGATGATCTTGAGCGGGTTCGAACTGCATCTGTTGTCTGAAACGGCTGCTCTTACTACTTACCGGATTCTGAACGAAGAAACGGGGGGAGCGACGCTGCGAAGCTCGATTTGGAAGCAACAAGACGGGCGCTGGCAAATGTTCTTTCATCAAGGGACGCCGGCCGGGAGTCCAAGCCACATATAGCAGTTGATCTGCTCCGCTGTTCAGTCTCTGATCACATGGCCCTGACCGAGGGTGACCTCAATGAAGCCGGCCATTTGCCGGGCTTGATAGCGGATCGGCTTGCCGCTGCCCATAATAACAATGTTGCGGATATCTGCAGAGCCTTCCGCAGGAAGCGCGAAAGCTTTGATATAGGGGTATTCTTCACTAAGCGTAGTATGGATGGCGTTCATCAGCCGGTCATTTTCAATTCTGCCCATCAGATTCATCAGAATCGAACCGCGCGGATGGAGCTTGGAACGGGTGAGACTGAAAAACTCGCTGGAGGTTAAATGCGGCGGGGTTCCGGCGGCAGTGAAGGCATCCAGCAGAATGTAGTCGTAACGCCCGTTCTGCTCACCCTCCAGCAGACTCCGGCCATCACCAATCATGACGTTGTCCTGATTATATCCGAAGTGGGTTCTGCTATAGTTTACGACCTCAGCATTCACCTCTGCCACCTTGAAGCTTTTCTCCGCAAAATAACCGGCAATGGTTCCGACTCCGTGTCCGATCAGGAATACATCCTGGAAATAGGGCTCATTGCATTCCATTAAATGAATCATTGCCCGCGGGTATTCAAAGACCACACGCCGCGGATGCTCCAGATCAAGCGCGCCCTGAATCGCATCACCGGAAAACTGGAGAACGCGGAAGCGTCCTTTTTCACCATAAAGCTCTGTAGTTTCATACACCTGGATCTCATCATTATTCCGTGATGCCGGGAACTGTGGCTGCACAATATCGGTCTCCTTATACGAGGGAAATTCGTTTGTATTCGTTCGGCGTGACGCCGACAACTTTCTTGAACAGCTTGTTAAAATAAGCGGGATCGGGATAGCCGACTTCGGTGCCGATTTCATGTACCTTTAGGTCGTGGGCACTCTTAAGCAGGTGTTTGGCTTTGCGGATGCGGATTTCAATAATATAGTCCGTCAGGGTGAGCCCGGTCTCCTGCTTGAACAATTTGCTGAGATAGCTTGGCGTCAAAAATACCATACCCGCTAGCGTATTGAGGTCAGCATGCTGATTATAATTGGCCGACACCCAGCGCTTCACCGTTTCAACTGCTGTACCGGACATTTCCAGCCGGTGAGTGCGGATTTCATTCAGTGCAGCGGAGAAAAGAGTCGTGAACAGCTCTTCCATTTCGCCAAGGCTCATGCAGGCTTTGATCTGCTCCTCCAGCCTTGGGCGGGTCTCTTTCCAGTAGACGGCTGCGAATTCCTGCAATTCTTTGCGGGCGGTTTCCTCCACCTGCTGGAGGGAGCGGAGAATCAGATCCGGATTGGCCTGCCCTGCTTCCAGCTCGCGGAACATCTTGCGGATCCACTCCTGCGCCCCGGCGATACTCAGAATCTGCAGATCATGGATCAGCGGCTCCCGGAAGGGAGCGAAAGGATCTGCTGCAGACTTCTCCGCAACGTTAAGTTCCTCAATAGTAGCATAATGCAGCGGCTGCGGATTATAAATTCCCGCATCACAGGCTTGCTTGGCTTCGAGATAAGCGGTTCTCAGCCTGGCCGGATCGGAATAGGAACGGCTTGCCCCGATATGCAGGCGCTGATTCCTGCCAGCCGGACTGACATAATCCATGATATCGCGCTGCTCCTCAGGGGTTAGCGGCTGCGGAGAATAACGGGCCCACACCTGAATGCCTTTATGAATCTCCAGAAGGTCAAATAGAGCGCCCTTCTCTTGCCGCAGACGGTCAGCATAGGCACAGACTGTTTCCCGGGTGCCCCCTTTTAGCACATAGAGCGAAAAATACGGCTGGGGCAAACCCAGACCGTTTAAAAGAACAGCAGACGGCTCCTCGATATGCAGCAGGGAGAGCAGCAGCCCGGAGCGCTGGCGTTCTTCTTTGTCCCGCTGCAGCCTCCGTTCCTGATCCAGGGTATAAAGCACTTCGAAGAGCTGTTCTTTGTTGATCGGCTTGAGCAGGTAATCCACGGCTGAGCTGCGGATGGCTTCCCGGGCATAATTGAATTCAACGAATCCGCTCATCAGCAGTGTGCGGATCTGCGGGTGGCTGGCTTTTAGCCGCTTGATCAGCTCCAGACCGTCGATCTGCGGCATACGGATATCGGTAATGACAACGTCCAGCTGAAGGGAAGGCAGCTCATCCAGCAGATGCTTGCCGTCCGGATAAGTACCGACGACACAAAAGGTGCGGCTCTCTTTGCTGATCATCCGGGCCAGGCCTTCGCGAATCAGAACCTCATCATCTACAATCACAATACGCAGCAATCCGGATATCCCCTTTCCTGACTATATAGTCCAGCTCATATAGTATTATTCCTCAACGCGGGCGTCCGAGAGGTCGTCAATTCTTAGAATAACGCGGGTGCCCCGGCCAGGCTCGCTGTATACACGCAGCCCGAAAGCGCTGCCGTAATGCAGGCGGATCCGCTCATTTACATTGCGCAGGCCGATGCCGAACATTTCACCGTCGGCCCCGTTCATCAGATTATTGTTCAGCAGCCGCAGGGTACTCTCGTCCATGCCTACACCATCATCCTCAACGCAAAATACTTTTTTGCCATCCTCAGTCCAAGCGGTAATATGGATTGAACCCGGACCCTCTTTAGGCTCCAGGCCGTGAAACACGGCGTTCTCGACAATCGGCTGGAAGACCAGCTTAATGACCGGAAGCGGAAGGAATTCCTCCGGCACTTCAATGTTCAGGCTGAATTTATCCGGGAAGCGGATTTGCAGCAGATGCAGATAATTGCGCACATGATCCAGCTCATGCCGGATTGTTACCATTTCATCGCTGCGGACAATCCCGTAACGCATTTGCAGGCCGAGCAGATAAGTCAGCCTGGCCACACGCGGATCGTCACTGCTCTCTGCCAGCATGCGGATGGATTCCAGCGTGTTGTAAATAAAATGCGGGTTGATCTGATTCTGTAGAGCACGCATATCGGCCTTTTGCTTGCGTTTCTCCGTAAGCGATACTTCCTGGAGCAGATCCTTGACCCGGATGATCATCCGGTTGAAGTGGCTGCCGAGCATTCCGATTTCATCGTTATATTTGGGCGAAAGCCAGACATCCAGATTGCCATGCTGCACCTGCTTCATCAGGCGGACCATCGATTTCAGCGGTTTGGTCAGTGCATAGGAAATGAACGTCGCCACAACCAAAGCAAAGGCTACAATCGCCAAAGTCGTCAATATCAGCGTATTTCGGGTCTTCTGCACCGGGGTAAGGATCTTTTCCAGCGGAATTGTAACCATGGTCGTCCACCCGGTTTTCGGTGACACGGTATAGACTGCCAGATAATCCCGGCCCTCCAGGTGAATCTGGAAATGCCCCTCCGGCTGAGCCGTATTCTGCAGCAGCAGGGGGATATCATGCTGCTGCAGAACACGGCTCTGAGAATCTGTATTTAAACTGCCATAGATAAGCTGTCCTTGATCGTCCACAATCAGGGTATTGCCCTGGGTGACGGTATTGACCGGGTCGGCAATGCCTTTGAACAGGCTGATGTCGATATCAAAGACCAGCATACCGATCGGCTTCAGCGTGCTGACCGAGGTGATCGTCCGCAGGACACTGAAGACTTCGCGGTGACCGCCGGCGTTCACCCGGATCGTATGCCGTCCCTGGACAACAGGCGCTACCCCGGCTCCCTTGGTAAGGGTCTGCCACTCGTTCATCCGCTCTGCGGGGAACAGTTCATTAATGCCGGGAGCTCTGTCGTAGAAGACAGAACCGTATTTGTCCACTAAGTATACGGCAATGATCTCGTCTTTCGTATGGTTCAAATAGCTTAGGAACATCGACATGCTGGTGTTCTTATCCCAGTCGGCATACTGCTGCTCCAGATAAAATTGAACATCCGTATTATACAGCGGCAGCGCTGTATTTCTTTTTAAATCAGCAACATACCTGTCTATGGTATCCGAAGCGCTGCCCGCCATCTGCCCGGCACTCTTCGTTCTGCTCTGCAGCACCGAATTATAGGTGGAGCGGGAGGAAAGGTAGCTGACATAAGTAATCGGCAGAGAAAGAAGAAAGACGAATACGACAATCAGCTTGCGCTCCATCGGCAGGTTGGCGAGAAACAGCCATAGTCTGCGCGGGATTCTCAGGATGTATGATACCACGGTAGTATTCCTTTCCGTACATCCCCCTATTTCACGGCCCCGCTGGTTACCCCCTCAAAGATATAACGCTGCAGGAAAAAGTACAGGATGACTGTCGGCAGCAGAATCAGCAGAATTGCGGCACAGATCAGGTTCCATTCGCCCGAATTGACTCCCTGGAAGCGCATGAGAATGGTGGTGACCACGCCAAGGCTTTGTTTGGGCATATAAAGGTAAGGGATGTACATGTCATTGTAGATGCTGATCGTCTTCAGAATCACCAGCGTAGCTGTTGCCGGAGTTAAAAGCGGGAAGATGATCGAACGGTAGATTTTAAACAGGGATGCACCTTCCACCATGGCACTCTCATCGAGGTCAAAGGGAATGTTGCGGATAAACTGCAGGTACAGAATGATCTGGATAACGTCTGCGCCGATGTAGAGCACGATAGGAGCGCCGAGCGTGTTGTAGAGGCCCATGCTTTTGATAATGCCGAAGGTGGCGACCTGTGTGGTAATGCTCGGAATGATAGTGGCTACCAGATAAGCTCCGAATACAACCGGCTTCAGCTTAAAAGAGAAGCGGCCCAGCACGTATGCCACCATTGTGCCAAACAGAATGTTCAGGGTCAATGTAATTATAATGATGACCAGGACATTGCCGAACCCGCTGAGGAGACCTCCGCGCTGGAAGACGGCGGTAAAGTTGTCGAAGTTCAGGAAGCTTTTGGGCAGAGCCATTGAACTGCTGGAGTTGAACTCGTCGGTAGATTTAAAGGCATTAACGATGACCACATAAGGAGGGAAAAGGACGACAAATACCCCGATCAGCAGCGTGAAGTATTTGAAGAAATCTACGAAACGAAATTTGGTATGTGCCATGTTTATTTGTCTCCTCCCCGGTTAAGTACCAGCTGCTGCACCAGCAGCACAATGACGACAAAGAAGAGCAGGATGATGCTCATTGCCGAGGCCAGGCCGTAATTGTTAAAAGCAAATGCCGTATCGACTACTTTCTGCACGTAAGTCTCACTGGCACCGGCAGGGCCGCCTTTCGTCAGCACGAACGGCAGGTCGAAGACTTCAAGCGCGCCAGTTACCGTCAGGAACAGATTCAGCTGGATCACAGGCTTCATATTCGGCAGCGTAATTCTCCATAAGGTCTGGAAGGAGCCTGCGCCGTCGATTGTGGCCGCTTCGTAAATATCTTTCGGAATAGCCTGTAACGAGGCGATGTATATAACCATGTTGTAACCCATAAACCGCCAGAAGCCGGTGGAGGCAAGGGAGTAGTTTACCAGCCCTTCGGTACCGAGCCAGCTGGTCTGGGCCAGGTGGTGCAGCCCGATGTTGTCTAAAAACAGATTCAGTGATCCGTTAGTGGTGTCAAAAACATAGCCGAACATAAAGGCTACAGCGACGCCGTTCATAATGTAAGGCAGGAACAGCATAATCCGGAAGGCATTTTTGCCCCGCAGCTTGCTGCTTAGCACGACGGCGAAGTAAATGGCGACGATATTCTGGACGATCCCCATCACAAAGTAGGCAAAGTTATGGGTGAATACTTTGAAAATATCCGGATTGCTGAATACCTCGCGGTAATTGTCCAGGCCGACCCATGGCTTCTCGGGGCTGTAACCGTCCCAGTTGGTGAAGCTGTAGTAAACAAGCTTAATCGCCGGGTAATAGGTGAACGTTGCCAGCAGCAGCAGCGGAATCAGCAGAAAGGATACAATAATAATGGTCTTCTGTTTGTTATAGGATAATGTTCCGAACATTTCTCAGCCTTCCTTCCGTAAAAAGCTCTCTTTAGATTGACGACAAAATGGATTATCCAGAGAAGGCATAATCCATTTCGCGCCGATGTTTATGCGGAGTTACCGTGCAGCGTGTTTATAGGATCAATAGCCGAGGTCTTTTTTAGCTTTCGCCCATGCTTTGTTCCATTTGTCGAAGACGGTTTGCGGATCTTTAGCCAGGACGAACTCCTGAGCCATAGCCGGCAGGTCGAGCTGTGCTTTGTTGGTGATTTCAGTTACTTTAGCGTCATCCACTGTACCTTCTTGCAGAACTACACCAGTAGCCTGGAATTCTTTAAGCTGCGTCAGATTGGATTCTTTGCCCTTCAGCGGAGAGATGAATCCGGCAAAATCCTCATATCCGGAATCTTCGATCATCCATTTTACGAAGGCTTTGGCAGCGTCTACATTTTTGCTGTTCTTAGCAACAGCATAGAAGAAGTCAGGGCTCAGCGGAGCTGTAAGTGTGCCTGAGTTGTCATAAGGAAGCGGGAAGAAGCCTACATTGTCCGAAGTGGTGCCAGCGCCGATAACCTGGTTGATAACCCAGTTACCCAGGTAATACATGGCGAATTTGCCGGAGGCGATGTCCTTCTTCGATTGTTCCCAGTTGGTGGAGTTGATGTCTTTTTCCAGATAGCCCTTTTCATTCAGCTCTCTAAGCAGGCTGAGCGATTTGCCGTAGCCGTTGTCCATTGTGAAAGGCGTGTCGGTATTCAGCTTCTCATTCGGGAAATCAGGGTTTCCGGCAATAATGCGGGGAACGGAGTATACCCAGTCGTTAAGCGGCCATTTGTCTTTGAAGTTGGAAGCGAGCGGCACTACACCGGCGGCTATCAGCTTTTCGCAGGCAGCGAGGAATTCATCCCAGGTCTTAGGGATTTCGGTGATGCCGGCATCGGCGAAGGCTTTTTTGTTATAGACAATTCCTGTAGTGGAGTTACCGGTAGTAATTCCGTACAGCTGGCCTTCGAAGGATTTGAAGTCTTTAAATGTAATTTTATCGGTGAGGCCGAGATCGTCCAGCGGTGCGAAATATTTTGGCAGATCGGAGTTAGGGATGTTAGGAATGAACATGACGTCGGGAAGCTCGCCGCTGGCCATTCTGACCTTAGCCTGCTGGTTGTAGTCGGTTTGGGAAGCTTCAAATTCAACCTTGATGTTCGGATATTTCTCATTAAAGCGCTTTAAATATTCGTCATACTCTTTGCCGATCATGTCGGTTCTGTTGGTCAGGAAAATGATTTTGCCGCTGATGTCAGATCCGCTGGCTGCTGCTGGTTCAGTGGTTGCTGCTGCGTCGGTGCTCTCTGGCGCTGTTGTTGCTGCAGGCTCATCAGTTGCTGTGGCTGCATTATTATTATTGTTGTTCGAACCACAGCCTGTCAGGGATAGAGAGAAAACCATAATGATAACAAAACATAACGAAAATAACTTGTTTCTCATTGCATTGTCCCCTTTTCGTGTTATTGTTAGCGTTTACATGAACATTATAGCGCGATTTTCCGGATGGATAAATGTATTCAATTATTATTTATTGTCTTTATTTGTTTTCTTTCTAGGATTATAATTGGTATATCACTAACAATATTATAACAAAATACAATGAATCCAAAATGAATGTAATGAAAAGTAAGCGTACACATGCTATTTTGAGGATGCGGCGCAAACCGGTGAATTAGGGTGTAGGCTCACAAAACTTAAGCGTATGCTTCCGGAGCGAGTTTTGTTCGAAGCGACTCATGGATGCATAAGCTCACAAAACTTTAAGCGTATGCTTCCGAAGCGAGTTTTGTTCGAAGCGACTCATGGATGCATAAGCTCACAAAACTTTTAGGAGGACTCATGACTCAATTACAGCTTGATTTGAAGAATTGGGAATTTAGGGCTAGCGGGGATGAAGGATGGCTGCCGGCAGTGGTGCCGGGAACGGTGCATACCGATCTGCTACGCAATGGGCTGATTTCGCAGCCATTTTATGGAAAGAATGAGCATGAGCTGCAATGGATCGATAAGAAGGACTGGGAGTACAGAACGGTTCTGCAGCTGGACGAGGGCTGGCAGAATCTGAATGTTACGGAGCTGACCTTTGCCGGGCTGGATACGTATGCCGATGTGTATGTGAACAATGTGCATGCGCTTTCAGCAGACAATATGTTCCGGGCTTGGACCGTAGATGTCAAAGGTCTGCTGCGGACCGGAGACAATGAGATCCTGGTGAAATTCCGCTCCGTGGTGAAGGAGGATCTGCCGAAGCTGGAACAGCTCGGGTATGACCTGCCCGCACCGAATGACCAGTCTGAGCTGGGCGGTTTAGAGGAAAAGCGGATCAGCGTGTTTGCCCGCAAGGCGCCTTATCATTACGGCTGGGACTGGGGCCCGAGATTTCTGACCAGCGGCATCTGGCGTGAAGCGGTGCTTACGGGACGTAATGCTGCCGCGATTTCGGATGTGTATATCCGTCAGGATGTTATCAAGAAGGAAGAGGCTCGTTTGACGGCAATTGTTGAAGTGGATGCGCCTGAGGTATGGGAAGGAACGCTGCGGATTACAGCAGACGGCCAAGAGTGGACACAGACAGTTACTTTGGATGCCGGCATACAAGCTGTGGAACTGGAGCTGGTGATCGGTCATCCGCGTCTATGGTGGTGTAACGGACTGGGTGCGCCTGAATTAACCTCATTCCAGGTGGAGCTGCTGCAGAACGGTACGGTACAAGATACTGCCGAAGTGACTACCGGCCTCCGGGAAATTAAGCTGATCCGCAAACCTGATGCGAAGGGTGCTTCGTTCCAGTTCGAGCTGAACGGTGTACCGGTGTTCGCAAAGGGTGCGAACCATATTCCAAACGACAGCTTCATCACAGAGGTTACCAGTGACCGCTACCGTCATGAGATTGCCTCAGCCGTAGAGTCGAATATGAACATGCTGCGTGTATGGGGCGGCGGCTTCTATGAGGAGAAGGAATTCTACCGCTTGTGCGATGAATACGGCCTGCTGGTCTGGCAGGACTTCATGTTTGCCTGCAGCATGTATCCGGGGGATGAAGCGTTCCTGGAGAGTGTGCGGAAGGAAGCGGAATATAATGTGAAGCGGCTGCGCAATCATCCGTGCATCGCACTGTGGTGCGGTAACAATGAGATCGACTCCGCCTGGGCCCACTTCGAGGAGAACATGGGCTGGGGCTGGAAGGAAAAGCTCAGTTCTGAGATCCGCGACACGCTATGGGCAGCATACGAAGAGATTTTCCACCGCATTCTGCCGGAGGCGGTAGCAGCCTATCATCCGGGTGTTGATTACTGGCCGTCCTCTCCGCTCCGTGAACGTACTAATAATATAGACCAGCATTCGACGCGGATTACGGGCGAAGGGGACATTCATTATTGGGGCGTATGGCACGGTATTGAACCTTTTGAGAACTATAACGTCAAGGTGGGCCGCTTCATGAGCGAATACGGCTTCCAGTCCTTCCCGGAGCTGAAATCGGTGCTGAGCTATGCGGAGGAAGCTGACATGGAGCTGGAATCGGAAGTGATGCTGGCGCACCAGAAGAACGGTCGCGGGAATCTGCTGATTAAAGAATATATGGACATCTATCTGCCGGAGCCAAAGGATTTCAGCTCATTTCTGTATATGAGCCAGATTCTTCAGGCGGAGGCCATGAGGGTCGCGATTGAAAGCCACCGGAGAAACAAGCCGTACTGCATGGGTACCTTGTACTGGCAGATGAACGACTGCTGGCCCGTAGCTTCCTGGGCAGGGATGGATTACTACGGCCGCTGGAAGGCACTGCAATATACCGCTCGCAAAAGCTTCAAGGATATCCTCCTCTCCATTGAGGAAATGGACGGGGTAAACCTGCAGGTGCATGCAGTATCTGATCTGCGGGAAACGCTGGCCAGTGAGCTGGTGCTCCGGTTGTATGATTTCAGCGGTTCGGTTCTGAAGGAATGGAATCAGTCCGTGCAGCTGGCTGCCGATTCGGCGGCGGTGGTATTCACCGTGCCTGCTGCCGAATTGCTGGAGGGCAATGATCCTAAGCAGGTGGTGCTGGTAGCTTCTTTGCTGGCCGAGGGCTCCCTGCTGGAGCAGAAAGAGCATTACTTCGCTGCGGCTAAAGAGATCAAGCTGAGTCAGCCTGCACTTACAGTGGCTGAGGTTCCGGGCAGCGGCGGCCTAAGCTTCACGGTCAGCAGCGATGTGCTGGCCAGAGGGGTGTATTTGACGGCGGAAGAGGAAGGCATCTTCTCCGACAACTTCTTCGATCTGCTTCCGGGCGAGCCAAAGACGGTGCAATTCTCGCTGCGCGGCAGCGGAGAGCAGGACTTTATCCCGGCTGCACCAAAAGGTCTTGAAGTCCGCTCGATGGCTGATTATGTGAAAGAAGCCTGATACGCCTGGACCGAGGCTGAACAGAGCAGTATGCATCTCTGGGCGAACTAGCGGAAATAGAGGGAAAAATCCCTCTGAATCCGGCCTAGGCGAGGGGATTGGCAGAAATAGAGGGAAAAATCCCTTTGAATCGGGCCTAGGCGTGGGGATTGGCGGAAATAGAGGGGAAAATCCCTCTGAATCCGGCCTGCGCGCGTGGATTGGTGGAAATAGAGGGAAAAATCCCTCTGAATCCGGGCTACACGGGCGAAATGGCGGAAATAGAGGGAATAGTACCTTTGATTTTGGACTGCGCGCGGGAACTGGCGGAATAAGGGGTAGCTGAACAAATTGCACGCTGCCATTAAAGAACATATAACAATATTCAGGAGAGAAGGAACCGGACCATGGCCATTTGGGTACAGGAAGACAAGGGGACATTTCATTTACAGAGTAAGGGTATGAGTTATATTATCGGTCTTTTTAATAACTATCCGATGCACGTGTACTGGGGCAAAAAACTGCGCCATGACAGCAATCTGGAGGGCTTGCCGCATTTGGGGGTGGGCACTGCGCTGGACCGGCTTCCGCAGGAATACCCGCAGTACGGTACTGGGGATTACCGTGTGCCGGCTTATCAGGTCAAGCTGGAGGACGGCACGCGAATTACTGAGCTGCACTATACCGGTTACCGTGTACTGCCGGGCAAGCCGCAGCTTGCCGGACTTCCGTCCGTGTATGTGGAGTCCCCGGAAGAAGCGGATACGCTGGAAATTACGCTGCGCGATGATTACGCGTCGCTGAATGTCATTTTGCGTTATACCGTTTACCGCGACACGGACGTTATTGCCCGCTCGGTAGAATTCGTCAATGACGGCGGGGCGCAGCTCGATCTGCTGCGCGCACTGAGCGCTTCCGTTGATTTTCCGGAGGACAGCCAGTTTGACCTGATCTATCTCTCCGGCGGCTGGTCACGGGAGGCGGACCTGACCCGCAGACGGCTGGAACAGGGCACGACGGCGCTGCAGTCCCGCCGGGGAATGAGCAGCCATCAGCACAACCCGTTCGCCGCACTGGCTAAGCCGGGTACCGACGAGCACCAGGGCGAAGTGTACGGCTTCTCACTGGTCTATAGCGGCGGATTCGCAGCTGAAGCCGAGGTGGATGCCTTCGGACATACCCGTCTGTGCATGGGTCTGAATCCTTTTGATTTCTCCTGGCGTCTGGCTCCGGGCGAACGCTTCCAGACTCCCGAAGTCGTTATGGTCTACTCAAATGAAGGGCTCGGAGGCATGTCGCGGACGTATCACCGCCTGTACCGTACGCGCCTGGTGAGAGGAACATTCCGTGATAAGGAACGGCCAATCCTCGTGAATAACTGGGAAGCGACCTACTTCAATTTCAATGCCGACAAGCTGGTGGATATTGCCGCCGAAGGCTCGAAGCTGGGCATTGAGCTGTTTGTGCTTGATGATGGCTGGTTCGGCAAGCGCGATGCTGACAACTCCTCGCTCGGCGACTGGACCGAGGATCTGCGCAAGCTGCCGGGTGGACTGGCCGATGTGGCGAAGCGGGTCAACGACCTGGGCATGCAGTTCGGCCTTTGGGTAGAGCCGGAAATGATCTCGCCAGATAGCGATTTGTACCGCGCCCATCCGGACTGGTGCCTCCATGTGCCGGGACGCCGCCGCACCGAAGCCCGCTGGCAGCTGGTGCTCGATCTTACGCGCGCAGAAGTGCGCGAGTACGTTTACAATGCACTGAGCAAAATCTTCTCCACGGTGCCGATTGCCTATGTCAAATGGGATATGAACCGCAACCTGACGGAGATAGGTTCGGCTGAACTGCCGGCGGAGCGCCAGGGGGAAACTGCCCACCGTTATGTGCTCGGGCTGTACGAGCTGATTGATCGCCTGACGGCGGACTTCCCGCATATTCTGTTCGAGAGCTGCTCCAGCGGCGGCGGACGTTTCGACCCGGGTATGCTCTACTATATGCCGCAGACCTGGACGAGCGATGACACCGATGCGGCGGAACGCCTGAAGATACAGTACGGCACCAGTCTGGTGTATCCGGTCAGCGCAATGGGCGCGCATGTCTCCGCAGTTCCGAATCATCAGGTCGGCCGCGTTACGCCGCTGTCCTTCCGCGGGGATGTCGCCATGTCCGGCAACTTCGGCTATGAGCTTGACCTGACGAAATTCACCGACGAGGAGAAAGAGCTCGTTAAAGAGCAGGTAGCGAATTACAAGGAAATCCGCAGTCTTGTGCAGCAGGGCAACCTGTACCGTCTGCAAAGCCCATTCGAGGGTAATGAAACGGCTTGGATGTTCGTCTCGGACGATCAGAGCGAAGCATTGGTCTATTACTTCCGGGTCATGGCTGTGCCTTACCCGGCACGCCGGACGCTGAAGCTCCGTGGCCTCAACCCGGACACCGATTATACGGTGCTGGATAGCGGTGAGGTCTTCGGCGGCGACCGGCTGATGCAGGCCGGGCTAGCGCTGCCTGATATCCAGCGCGACTACGTGAGCGGATGCTTCCACCTGAAGGCACAATATAATTAGCATCTCAGGGAATGAGGGAAGCCGGGGAAACCTGGCTTCTTTTATTTTGGACGAGGACAATATGGTGAAATTAAAGGTAGAAGTGCTTTTGATTTCAGCACATGTGGCCAATATGGTGGAATAAGAAGCTTAAGTGTTTTTGAATTTGCTATACGAGGACAATATGGTGAAATCAGAAGCAGAAGTACCTTTGATTTCAGCGCACGCAGGCAATCTGGTCAAATGAAGTGTAAAAGTACTTTTGAATCTGGCGTATGCGGTCAGATGGCGACCGAGCGCTGAAACTACTGGCTTTTATGGGCAAACGGGGACGGTTTTTCCTGATCAATCCACAATAACATAACGGTTAATGTTCGTGTTTGGCGTTACTTTCATGTTAGATTTAGCTTTTTTCTTGCTGGAAATACGATAGTTATGTATAATAGCAATTAATCTCGATGTGATTGTACGATATTCTGTTTTCGAAGGTGGTTTCATGGCAGAACTGGAAAACAGCGAGCAGAAGAAGAAGATGTGCCAGATCTACAATGAGATCTCCAAGGAATTGTTTGGTTTCGGGACGACCTTGCTCCGCGTAACTGTCGATCAGCGGGTCATTACCTTTCACGCCAAGCACCGCAGATCTCCCCGGTCGGCTGCCCTTGAAGGCGAAGCGCCGGAGCTGAAGCAGGAAGTGGATTTTCGGATGTCGATGCTGTTTAAGAAGAGATTCAAGGAAAGACTTGAAGCAGAAATGGGCTTAACGCTTGAGGTTCTGCTCAGGGATTACGATGCACCGACCCAGTGGGCTTTTACGAACATGATACTGGCCGGAGATTGACAATTTAAACATGATATTAGCGGATTTTTGCTTTTGATCTATCTTAAGCGAAGACCGTCCTTTTATAACGGGGTAGCTCTTTTGCTTTGTTTACACAAAGAAAAGTGTTCTTGTTCCTACAAGAATGCTTTTCTTTTTTTTATGAAAAAATAAGGGGAATCAGATGTTTATTACCAACAGGGGGTGCTGCTGATCCGTTTTACGCTGCCGATTGCTTCGATAAGAGACTGACAGAACATGCCGGATTTGCAGGAAGAACGCTGGATTTGTACACATATTAGGACTACATTCGGGAGGTTATTTACTAATGAAAAAGATCATGACTACCGGCCTTGCACTGGCCCTGACTTCAATGCTGGCCGCTTGCGGCGCAAACAATACTGCGACGAACAACACCAGTACTAATAATGCGGCTGCACCGGAAGCTACATCAGCGGGAGAACCGTCAGAGTTGGTGATTTCCACCTGGGGATTCTCGGAAGATTTCTTCAAAGAATCGGTCTATGCGCCGTTTGAGAAAGAGCACAATGTGAAAATTGTGGTGGAAATCGGCAACAACGCCGAGCGCCTGAACAAAATCCGCCAGGGCAGCTCCGATGTGGATGTGGTGTATCTGTCCGACTATTATGCGCAGCAGGCGATTAATGAAGGGCTGTTCGAAACGATCGACAGCAGCAAGATCCCGAATATCCAGAACATTTATGATATCGCCAAAGCGCCGCTGGGTGCAGAATATGGCCCTGCGTATACGATCGGACGACTGGGAATTGCCTATAATCCGGCTCTCACCCAAGGTGACGTAACGACCTGGAGCGATCTGTGGACCAAGTTCGATAAGAACCTGGCGATGCCGGCAATTACAGCTACAGCAGGTCCGATGGTGGTAGATGCGGCCTCTCTTGCAGCAGGTAATGCGGACTTCAATGAAGATACTGCGTTCACAAAGCTGAAAGAGCTGGACAAGAATGTTGTGAAATATTACAGCCAGACCTCCGAGTATGTGAACATGTTCGGCCAGGAGGAAATCGCCGGCGGCCCGATTATGGAAATGTACTTCAAGGATCTGCAGGCTGCTGTGCCTGATGCCAAATTCGTAGCACCATCTGACGGCGCCTATGCCGTAATGAATACTGTTAACGTCGTTAAAGGCAGCGACAATAAAGAGCTTGCCGAAGAGTTCATCAACTGGCAGCTGAGCGAGGAAGTGCAGACAGCATCTGCCAAAGCCAAGGTGGATTCCCCGGTAAACACGAAGGTGGTGCTGACAGCTGAAGAAGCGGCAGGTGTGACTTACGGAACGGATGTTATCAGCAAGCTGCGCAAGCTGGATATGTCGTTCGTGAATGAACACATTACGGAGTGGACCGACCGCTTCAACCGCGAGATTGGCGGCTAAGGATGAAGGGGCGTAAAAAAGTCATTCTGGATGTAGATACCGGAGTGGATGATGCGCTGGCCATTATGCTGGCAGTGACGAGCGGGCAGCTCGACATTGTCGGAATCACCACGGTTAGCGGCAATGTCTCGCTGGAGCAGGCAACCCTCAACACCTGCAAAATTCTCGAACTGCTCGGCGTATCCGGGCAGATTCCGGTCTACCGCGGAGCTGACAAGCCGCTGGTCCGCGATACTATGTTCGAGCATCGCGTACACGGTTCGGATGGTATCGGCGGTGCACTGGGCGATATGCGGATAACGAAGCAGGCAGAAGCAGAGCGGGCAGAAGACTTCATGATCCGCCAGCTACAGGAGCAGCCAGGCGAGATCACGCTGATTATGACTGCGCCGCTAACCAATCTGGCGCGTGCATTGCACAAATGCCCGGAGCTTACGCAGTATGCCGCCGAGGTCATTGTAATGGGCGGCGTCGTACAGGGCTTCGGCAATATTACGCCGACAGCGGAATACAACATGTATGTTGATCCGGAAGCGGCCAAGCTGGTGCTGGCGGCCGGGTTCCCCCGGCTGACGCTGGTCGGGCTGGATGTTACCCGCCGGGCGCTGCTAAGCGCAGATGATATACAGAAGCTGCAGATTCCGGCAATCCGTGAGTATGTGGAGGGAAGCACTGCGGACTACCGCACGCGGTACTTTGAACGAAACGGTGTGCAGGCTTGTGCCCTGCATGACCCGCTGGCAGTTGGCGTGGCGCTGAACCGCGGGTTCGTCACCGCGCACGATTACTATGTAGACGTGGAGACCCGCAGCGAGCTGTGCGACGGCCAGACGGTCTGTGATTTCCAGAACCGGCTGGGTAAGCCTGCGAATGCCGCTGTCTGCCTGGAGGTGGACGCGCCCGCTTTTCTGGAATGCTTCATTAATAGCTTGAACAAGCTTGAACCAAGAGCCTAAGAGCCGAAGAAGGACGGAAGTCATTAGAATGAACAAACGAGCCATATATCTGCTGCTGCCGGGCCTCTTGTTCCTGGCGGCCTTCATGCTGGTCCCGATTACGCTGACCATCGCCTCTACTTTCGTGCAGGACGGGAGGCTGACGCTGGAAGGGTATCTGCATTTTTTCCGCGACGGGTACTTTAACCGCATCCTGCTGACTACGCTTCGGGTAAGTGTTGTGACCACGCTGGTCTGTATGCTGCTCGGGTATCCGGCGGCTTATTATATCTCGCGGACCAGCGCCCGCAAAAAGAGCCTTCTGCTGGCGCTGTCGATCTTTCCGCTGTTGACCAGTCCCGTTGTGCGCTCCTTCAGCTGGATGATTATTCTCGGCAAAAAAGGGCTGATTAATTCCTTTCTGGTCAATACCGGACTGGTCGCGAAGCCCCTGGACATTCTCTATACACCTGCGGCCATGATGATCGGTCTGGTGCATCTGTTCCTGCCGCTGATTATTATCACTCTGCTTGGAGTGATGGAGAATCTGGATCATGAGCTGGTGCGGGCGGCACGCAGTCTGGGTGCTTCCCCGTTTGCCGCGTTCCGCAAAATCACCTTCCCGCTGACGGTGCCGGGGCTGATCATCGGCGGAATTCTGGTCTTCGTCGGCAGCCTCACGGCGTATACCACGCCAGCACTGCTTGGCGGTAAGGAACGGGTAGTATCAACCTTTCTGTATCAGAACGCGATGACGCTGAATGACTGGCAGGCCGCTTCGGTTATCGCTGTCATTATGATTGTTATTACATTTGTGGTGGTGGGGCTGATGAATGCCTGGGCCAACCGCTTAAATCCGAAGGGGTGAGAACATGAAGGAAGGGAACCGCATGCTGTCACTGTACACGCTGCTGGTCTTTATATTTTTGCTGGGTCCGCTCATCATCATTTCCATTACTTCCTTTGAGCCGGGCACCGTCCTGAAATTCCCCCCTGAGGGCTTTTCACTGAAATGGTATCAGAACATCTTCGAGGTCAGCGCATTTATGGAGACCTTCAAGACCTCGATTATCATCTCGCTGCTCGGCAATCTGCTGGCGCTCCTGGTGGGTGTGCCTGCGGCCTACGCGCTGAGCCGTTACCGGTTCCGCGGGCGGGATACGCTGAATGCGATTTTCCTGTCCCCGGTGCTGATTCCCGGCATTGTGCTGGGCTTCACGCTGCTGCGCTATCTGATTGTGGTGTACGGGCTGCCGATTGTCGCCGGACTGCTGATCGGGCATACGGTGATTATGCTGCCTTTTATTATCCGGGTGATCGCTTCGAGTCTGGAGAATTTCGATTTCGCCGTGGAAGAAGCGGCGCAGAGCCTGGGGGCTTCCAGATTGTATACGTTCTTCAAAGTGGTGCTGCCTAATATCCGTTCCGGGATTCTGGCGGCCATTCTGATCGCTTTTCTGGAATCGTTCAACAACGTGGATATATCCGTATTCATGACCGGTCCGGGGATTAGTACCCTGCCGATTCAAATGCTGACCTATGTGCAAAATTACTTCGATCCCACGATTGCCGCGATTTCGGTCATTCTCATGGTGCTGACGGCAGCGCTGATGTTCATCATTGAGCGGCTGATGGGATTCGCTTATTTCACCAAACGATAGCCTATTACATGATACGGAGGCCTAACGCAATGTCACTTTTAAGTCTTGAGCAAGTATCGGTTGCGTATGACAACCGTCTAATACTGGAGGATTTCAATCTGTCGCTGGAAAAGGGGCAGCTCCTCTCGCTGCTCGGCCCCAGCGGCTGCGGCAAAACAACCACGCTGCGGCTGATCGCCGGATTCCTGAATGCGCAAGCGGGCAATTTCATGTTTGGCGGGAAGGACTACACCAAGGTTCCGGTGGAAAAGCGGAATTTCGGTTTCGTGTTCCAGAGCTATGCGCTGTTTCCGCATCTGTCGGTCTATGACAATGTGGCGTTCGGCCTCCGGCTGCGCAAGGTGAAGGAGGCGGAGGTGAAGAAGCGTGTGACCCGGATGCTGGAGACAGTCAGTCTGGGCGGCTTCGAGAAAAGACTTCCGGCTGCCCTCTCCGGCGGACAGCGTCAGCGGGTAGCAATCGCCCGCTCACTCGTCATTGAGCCGGATCTGCTATTGTTCGACGAGCCGCTGAGCAATCTCGATGCCAATCTGCGGGTGAACATGCGGGTAGAAATCCGCCGCATCCAGCAGGAGCTGGGCATCACGACCGTCTATGTCTCCCATGACCAGGAGGAATGCTTCTCGATCTCCGATCAGGTGGCCGTCATGAACAACGGCAAGATTGAGCAGCTCGACAAGCCATCGGCGATCTTCAAATATCCGGCCAGTGAATTTGTGGCCCGGTTTATCGGGTTTGGGAACTTTATTGCTTTTGACGGACGGAATGATGAAGGTTCGGATATTGAGCTCAGCCGCGGTGCGCTGAAGTTCCTGGCGGCGAAACGGCCGGAGGGGCTGGGCAACACCGGATTACTCGGGGCTATCCGCCCTGACGATCTGCAGTTGTTTGCTGCTATGCCTGAGCCTGGTACAACCCGTAACACACTGCCCGGAACAGTGCAGATCAGCACGTATCTCGGCCGCAGCTATCAGTACCAGGTGGAGACGGAACTCGGTGTATTCACCGTTAATCAGGAAATGGAGCAGCCTTTCATTCAAGGACAGCAGGTCACGGTTTATTTTCCAAAAGAGAAGCTGGTGCTGGTGCAGTAGCGCTTCATAAGGAGCAGACATGATGATTACAGATCAACTTATACTGAACGCTAAAGTGTACAACAGTTACTATAAACGATTCGAGACAGCGAATGTTGCCGTCAAGGAAGGGCGTTTTCTCTATGTAGGACCGCTTGGTGCGGAGACATTCATTGCTGCAGAAACGATTGACGCAGAGGGGCAGTATCTGGTGCCCGGGCTAATCGATATCCACCTGCATATTGAGAGCACAATGATTACTCCGGAGACTTTCTCTTACGGCGTCCTGCAGCACGGGGTAACGACCATTGTTCCCGAGCCGCATGAAATGGCTAATGTATTTGGTGTAGAGGGGGTCCATGAGATGATCCGGGCCAGCCGGGACTGTAAGGTGGACATGTTCTACGCGATTCCGAGCTCGGTGCCGGCGACGCCGCTGGAGACAACGGGCGGCTCGATTGAAATTGCCGATATCGATGAGCTGATGGAGACAGAGCAGATGATCTGCCTGGGTGAAGTGATGAATTTCGTCGATGTGATCCGAGATCCGGACTCTAAAAGCAACCAGATCCTCCAGCATGTCCGCAGCAAGTATCCCGGTCTTGTCATTGAAGGCCATACGCCCAAGCTGCTGGACCTGGATCTGCATCAGCTGATCTTTGCCGGGATTGATTCCGATCATACCCATCAGAGCATCGAAGGCCTGACCGCGCGGATCGCAGCCGGGATGTTCATCGAGATCCAGGAGAAATCGATGACCCCGGATGTAGTGGACTATCTGATTAATCATCCGGTCAGCGAGCATTTCTGCTTCGTGACCGATGATGTGATGACCGATTCGCTGGTAGCGACCGGCCATCTGGACCATCTGGTCCGCAAGGCTATCGCTATGGGTATGGCGCCGGAGGACGCGGTCTATGCGGCTACGTTCACGCCAGCCCGGCGGATGAAGCTGGACGACCGCGGCGTGATAGCGCCGAACAAAACCGCCGATTATCTGCTGCTCTCGGACCTCAGCAGCTTCACGATTGAGGCGGTCTACAAGCGGGGCGCCCAGGTCTATGACCGCAAGCAGCCGCTGCCGCAGGCAGAACAGGAGCCGCGGTTTCCGGCTCATTTCTACCAGAGCGTGCAGCTCACGCCGCTAGCGGCCGCTGACTTCGCGGTGCCTGCGGAGCTTGCAGACGGCCGCTATGGTGCCCGCGTGATGATGGTCAACAACGTGTCCACGTTTACCGAAGAGAAGCATGCGGAGGCCGGGGTGAAAGACGGCCTGCTGCAGTGGCGGGAGAGCGGCTTCGGCCTGATCGCCACCTTCGAGCGGTACGGCAAGAACGGCAACCGTGCCTACGGCCTGATCGGCGGCGACACGATTAAGCGCGGCGCAGTTGCAACCACGTATTCGCACGACAATCATAATCTGCTTGTGGTCGGCCATAACGCCGAGGATATGGTGCTTGCTGCCAATACTGTGATTGCCGCGCAAGGCGGCTTCTGCGTCGTCTGCGATGGCGAGGTGCTTGCACTGCTTGAGCTGCCGGTCGGCGGCATTCTGACCGAAGCGCCGCTGGCTGAGACAGCGGAGCGCGTGCTTGCGCTGCGGACAGCGATGGAATCGCTGGGCTATGATCATTACAACCCGATCATGTCGATCAGCACGCATTCCCTGCCGGTCAGCCCGGCGCTGAAGATTACGGACCTTGGACTGATTGATGTCGGCGCAGGCAAGGTCGTGCCGCTGCTGTTCCCGCTTGGGGAAGAATAGAGAGTGATTTAGTGTAACCAAATATGCTGTAGAAAGGGTGTCCGAGAGGGCGCCCTTTTTAATACGGGGATTTACGAGTTCTTATCCTATGGATGTGAATGTATGGATATGAATTCTTGGAGTGATTGTACTTTCTGCAATAGAATGCTCAATATTGGGCTGAAAATCGCATTCTGCTGTATTTCGTGCAATGGAAAATCAAGATTTGGAGGTAAAGAGGCTTCTTTGCTCAATTCTGCTGTACAGAGTGCAGTAGTTTCAGTTTTCCGGTAACGAAAGGGTTCATCTGCTGCAGAAAATGCAATAGAATGCACTATCACCGGTCATTTGTGATGGATTTTTCTCGTCCAAAATGGACGTAATGCAGGGAGGGGACGAGCTATGACAGATAAAGCGATGCAGCGCCAGTTAAAGCATTCAGCAGATGAACGGGATCATTCATGCAGCAGCTACATCATACAGGCGAAGCTTTTCGCTTTTACGATTGACTTGCGTATGACACGACCCTATGATGATAAATAATATAAAAATATAAGCGGACCGTACGAAGAGGAGAGAGCGAGCAGCATGGGGATGGAGATTGAACGCAAGTTTCTGCTGCCGGAATATCCGGAGCAGCTGATTGAGGGAGGACAGCTCAAAGTGCTTACCCGGCACAGTATTGACCAGACGTATCTGGCGATTGAGGACGGGCAGGAGCTGCGGGTGCGCAAAATAACCGATCTGGATTCCGGTGAGGTTACCTTCACACACACCTTCAAGGATGGCAAGGGCATCAGCCGGAAGGAGGTCGAATACGACATCTCCGAAGGTTTATATAACCAGATGATTGAGGCCGTGAAGGCCGTGCCTCTGGTCAAAACCCGCACTACTGCCGTATGGAACGGCACCACGGTCGAAATCGATGTCTACACTCAGCTTGAGCTTACGGTGATCGAGGTTGAATTTGATTCGCTGGAGGAAGCGGAGGGCTTCACCGCCCCTGAATGGTTCGGCGAGGATGTCAGCGTAGCGAAGCAGTACAGCAACAAAACCGTCTGGAAGCAGCTTCAGCATAAGTGAGGCACGGCAGCCGTATTTTTTTCACCAAAGTTGACACGGAAGTAACGGACTTTAACGCTTAAACGTGTTAATATGTAAGATGAACTTAAGAATGAATTCAGTTTACATTCTTAAGTTCACATTCTATATATGGTATTCACGTTCTACACAGGGTAAATAAAGAGGGGTTCAGGAGGATGAGACAGGTATGGAGTATATAAGCACAAGAGGAAATGTGGAAGCTAGAGGCTTTATTGATACAGTTCTGATGGGGCTGGCGGATGACGGCGGGCTGATGGTTCCGGTGCAGATCCCGGTAATTTCCCCGGACACGCTGGAGGAATGGCGGAAGCTTAGCTTCCAGGAGCTGTTTCTGGAGATTTTCTCCCATTATACTAACGATGAAATTCCTTACGATGATCTCAAAGAAATGGTGTACACCAGCTACGGCAATTTCCGTGCGCCGGAGGTGACACCTCTTCATAAAGTGAATGATTCCTTATACGTGCTTGAGCTGTTCCATGGACCTACGTTCGCGTTCAAGGATGTGGCGCTGCAGTTTATGGGCGAGCTGTATTCCTACATTGCCAAGGTGCGGGGCGAGATTATCCATATTCTCGGGGCGACCTCAGGTGATACCGGTGCGGCGGCGATTCAGGGCGTACGCGGCAAAGCAGGCATCAAGATCTGTATCCTGCATCCGCATAATAAGGTGAGCAAGGTACAGGAGCTGCAAATGACGACTGTGGATGACAGCAATGTGCTGAATCTGTCCGTCGAAGGCAACTTCGATGATTGCCAGAAGGTGATCAAGGAGCTGTTCGCGGATCTGGACTTCAAAGGCAAATATCACCTGCGGGCGATCAACTCGATCAACTTCGTGCGTATTCTGGCCCAGACGGTTTATTATTTCTATGCTTACCTGCAAATCGAGAACAGCGGTGGAAAGAAGATCAATATCAGCGTGCCTTCGGGCAACTTCGGCAATATTTTCTCCGGCTTCCTGGCCAAAAAGATGGGGCTGCCGATCAACAAGCTGATCATTGCCACGAATGAAAATAATATCCTCGAACGCTTCGTGCTGACCGGTGAATACAAACCAGGCGGCTTTACGAGCACATACAGCCCTTCGATGGATATCCAGGTGGCGAGTAATTTTGAGCGCTATCTGTATTATTTGCTGGACGAGAATGCGGTCAAGCTCTCGGAGTATATGGCGGGGCTTGCGGCAGAGGGCAAAATTACGGTGGATGGCGAGCTGTTCACTCAGGTGCAGGCTGATTTTGCCGCGCTTGGCGTGAAGAACGAGCAGTGCCTCGAAACAATCAGCAAATATGAGCAGGAATACAGCTATCTGCTTGATCCGCATACAGCCTGCGGGATCGCGGCATATGAGGCTTTTGGCGGACCGGATGAAGTGACGGTTACTTTTGCTACGGCGCACCCTGCGAAGTTCGATGAAGCGATTGCCCTGACCGGGATCAAGCAGGAGTTCCCGGCGCCAATTTCCGCATTGTTCGAGATGCCGCAGCATATGACGGTTGTGGAGCATGACAAGGCGGCGATTGTGCGCGAGCTGCAGGCTTTTTACGGATAACTAGCGCCGGGATGTTCACTGCTTGAACCTGCTTCTGCACCCTATACGAAAGTACACGCAAAAGGCCCCGTTTCTCGAGAAGAACGGAGGCCTTTTTGGTCGTATAGCTGGAGTTAGCCTGTAACTGCGGGGGGCCCGCAGAACATCGTTACTTTTTTCACATAAATAGGCTTGCAGGATTTGTCGTAAATTCTGATTGAAAAGTGGACATACCTATCACGGAATGAGAAAATAGCAGGTAGAGAGCAGCAAAGAAGCGGAAGCGTGTCCGCGGGAAAAGAAGGAACTTATAATCATCCGGCATCAGTCGTATATTTAAAAAAAGGACGGGATCACTCATGACAATTCGTTTCGGGGTCGTAGGCACCAACTGGATTACAGACCGCTTTATTCAAGCCGGGCTGGAGAATGAGGAATTTATTCTGACAGCGGTATATTCCCGTACAGAGGAAAAGGGCCTTGCTTTTGCCGCCAAATACGCGGGAGCCGCCATCTATACCAATCTGGAGGATATGGTGTCCAGCGGAGAAGTGGATGCCGTGTATATCGCAAGTCCCAATTCGATGCATGCTGAGCAGGCGCTGATCTGCATGAATCACGGCAAACATGTGCTGTGCGAAAAACCGGCTGCCTCCAACAGCAGCGAGCTGCAGAAGATGATCGAGGCTGCGCGCAGCAATGATGTGCTTCTAATGGAAGCGATGAAATCGACCTTTATGCCGAATTTCGGCGTAATTAAAGATAATCTTTATAAGCTGGGCAGGGTACGGCGTTATTTCGCCAGTTATTGTCAGTACTCGTCCAGATACGATGCGTACCGGCAGGGAACGGTGCTGAATGCTTTTAACCCGGAATATTCGAACGGCTCACTGATGGATCTGGGGATCTACTGCCTGTATCCGATGGTGGCGCTATTCGGCAAACCGGATTCGGTAAAGGCTACGGGCATTATGCTCTCTTCCGGGGTGGACGGCGAAGGCAGCATGGTGATGCGCTACCCGCATATGGATGCTGTCGTGATGCATTCCAAGATTACCGATTCCTATCTGCCGGCAGAAATTCAGGGGGAGAACGGGACCATGGTGATTGATAAGATCAACCAGCCGTACCAGGTCAAAATCCAATACCGCGACGGAACGGTGGAGGAGCTCACCCTGCCGCAGGTGTTCGAGCCGATGTACTATGAAGCGTATGAGTTTATTAATCTGCTCAAAAACGGACAACGTGAGAGCACTGTCAACAGTCACGCCAATTCCTTGGCGGTAGCAGAGATCATGGAGGAAGCGAGACGGCAGATCGGCCTCCGCTATGCCTCGGATATATAGTGAAATGGGGAGCAGCACTTGAAGACTTTTAAAAAGGTATACATCGAGATTACAAGCGTCTGCAACCTGGCTTGCAGCTTCTGCCCGCCAACCGAGCGGCAGAAGAACTTCATGAAGCCGGATACCTTCAGCACTATTCTTGATGAGATTAAGCCGCACAGTAATCATATCTATCTTCATGTCAAGGGCGAGCCGCTGCTGCATCCGAAGATTGGTGAGCTGCTGGACATTGCAGATGCCAAAGGCTTCAAGGTCAATATCACGACCAACGGAACGCTGATCCATAAGGCGGGGCCGAAAATTATCGGCAAGCCGGCGCTGCGCCAGATGAACTTCTCCCTGCACAGCTTTGACGGGCACGAAGGCTCGGAGAACCGGGAGGGGTATTTGAAGGAGATTATTTCTTTTGTACAGGAAGCTTCGGCGCAAGGGGTCATCATCTCCTTCCGGCTCTGGAATCTGACGGAGGACAACCAGACCAATCTGACGCGGAGCCGCAACCGAGAGACGCTGGCTGTGCTGGAGGAGGCGTTCAATCTGGACTTCAAGATTGAGGAGAAGGTCGTTCCGGGCAGCGGCGTCCGCATTGCGCCGCGTATCTATCTGAACCAGGACCACGAGTTCAAATGGCCGGCACTGCATGAGCCGGAGGATGACGGCAAAGGCTTCTGCCACGCGTTGCGCAGCCAGGCGGCGGTGCTGGTGGACGGCACGGTGGTGCCGTGCTGTCTGGATGGCGAGGGGGTAATCAACCTCGGCAACATCCATGAGCGGCCGTTCTCCGAGATTGTCGAGGGCGAGCGGGCCAACAATCTGTTCTACGGCTTCTCCCGCAGGGAAGCTGTAGAAGAGCTGTGCCGCAAGTGCGGGTACCGGCAGCGGTTCGGTACGTAGGCAGGAGGCAGATGAGGTCGCTGTCAGCAGCAAGGGCAGCCGGGTGAACATTCCAGCAGAGCTGCAGCTGGCAGCAGTCACATTCAGTAGCAACCGTAGTTAATAGCGGAAATAGGTAGAAGAATGAGGTAGCTGATAGTATTCGAAGCCATCTGCAGCCCTGTTTGTAATCGTAAAGCAAACCATAGCAAGCCTCCGCCGGAAGCTTGCTATTTGGCGTATGGTACCTGTAGTTCTCGCGAAAAGACGCATTATCTCAAAATGGCGTAATGAACATTCATAGCTTTGCCCACCCTACCCATCTTATGCTCTAAAAATCCTGCTATAGCCCCTATAACCGCCCGATGAACGCTACCGGATACGTGTAACTGGATTCCGTACAATTAAATTAAGAATATTTTGCCCTGCTGTACGACTAATTGCATTTGCTGCAGTTAAAATTCAACAAAAGCAGGTTTACAGTGGTTTGAGAGAAATATAATTTTAGAAATTGCAACTAAACTACAATTCGGCTAGGCAACGCCTGATTTAACTGTAGAGAATGCAGTTAAATATTGCTGTACGCTTAAACTTCTGATATCCGCAGAAAAGGCGATTGCCAGCACCAGTAAGTACTATAACGGTTTACGTACTAATAGGTTCCTATCTACATTCGCCAATCAAACAAGAGATTATCATACCAGGAGGTGCAGGATGCTGAAATCGTTGCAGGCTATTGAAGCATACCGTGAAGGGGATTATTTGCCTGAGGAGGAGCTTGTGTGGCTGAAATATATTGTTCAGGCTGAAATGCCGATAGTCAATCTGGAGCGCGTGGAATCGCTGCGGGAGCTGGACCATCGGAATCCCGTGCTGGACTATGTGGAACGGAGTCTGCGGCTGCTGGATAGTCTGCCGTTGTCCTACTGGATTAAGGAATTAGCCGAAGAGACGCTGGTCTGGTCGGAGACGGCCAAAGGCGGGACCTCCCGCCAGCGCCGGAAGTGGCAGGAGGAAGGCATTAATTGCTTTGCCCATAATATAGGGTCAGCGCAGCTGTACTGGCAGCATGCCGGAGGCAATGCAGCCGCTGTAGCCTCCGGGCCTCAGGCGGCGCTGCTTAAGGCGGCGGGTGTAGCGCATGCGGAGAAGATTCTGATTGTGCACCGCCTGATTGAAACGCATGGCCTCCTCGGCCAGCAGATCCGCGGCGAGGTTCCGCCAAGTGTTAACCGCCCGCTGGCCGGTTTGGTCGAGGAGGGGCTGCTGACCTCCGACGAGCTGGAGCGGCTGCTGTTTGCGCTGAATCATTGTATCATTGGCGCTGTCTCGCCGGTACTGTGGCAGGAGGTTCGCAGTGAGGTGATGGAGCTGATAGCTGTGATCGCTTCAGGAAGCCTGGATACCCCATTGCCAATGAGGGAGCGGCTGCACCGCATGCGCTCCGGTCCAATCTCCCGGGGTGAGGATTTCGCGGCGGAGTGGAGCAGGCTGGAGCAGGAGGGCATGGATTCCGCATTGCTCGAAGCCATGCATCCGGTAACGTTCTGGTATGTGGAGTCGGCACTGCAGACGTTTTCGCTGGAGCAATTTCTTAAAGTGCTGGCGCTGGCCGCACAGGGCAGCGCCAGCAGCGGCCTGAACCATATCAGCTTTGAAGCCGTCATGAATTCAATCTACTATGACTATAAAGGCGTAAAAAAAATCAACGTATATAAGAAACGGATTATCGAAAAGTATCTGTCTGAGTTTAGCTGGCAGGACATTACCGCCGGAAACAGCACTTCCGGCAATCCCCATCTGATTCACCGGCTGCGGCGGCAGAGACATCTGCCGGATACGGTGTTTTTTGACTTTGAATTCTCCCCCGCAGCAGAGAAGCTGATTGAATTCTGTATTGAGGCCGAGAAGTCAGCGCTATACGAGCGGGCGGTGCTGCTCTTATTCGATTTGTTCGATCTGCGGCGCGACGCATTCGACCGCTTCCATAACGAGGATAGCTACCTGAGCCAGATGAACGATACGGCTGATTATAAGGCTGTTATGCTGGATTATGTCACCGGCAGCAAGGTGCTGGATATCGGCCCAGGCGGCGGTGTGCTGCTTGATCTGATTGAAGAGCGGATGCCCGCTGTCACTCCGGTCGGCATTGATATATCCAGTAATGTAGTGGAAGCGCTGCGCCAGCGTAAACAGCGGGAAGGCCGCCGCTGGGAGGTGCTGCAGGGTGATGCGCTGAACCTGAAGGATTTTGTGGAGACGGGCAGCGTGGATACGGTGATTTTCTCGTCCATTCTGCATGAGCTGTATTCGTATGTGCCGATGAATGGCGTGAAATTTAATCATGAGACGGTAGCCGCAGCGCTGGTAAGCGCGTTTGAGGTACTTGCCGAAGGCGGTAAGATCATTATCCGGGACGGGATCATGACTGAACCGGAGGCATTGCAGCGGAGAATCCGGTTTCTGGAACAGAGCGGACTGGCATGGCTGGAACGGTATGCCGGGGATTTTGCCGGACGCAAAATCCAGTATGAGGTGGTCGGTGAGCAGGAGGTGCTTATGCCTGTTAACGATGCCATGGAATTTCTGTACACCTACACATGGGGTGAGGAAGCTTACGTCCACGAGGTCCAGGAGCAGTTCGGTTATTTTACACCTGAGCAGTATGTGAAGTTTATCAGGGATCATCTGGGAGAGCAGGCGCAGATTGAGGTGTTCCGCCACTATCTGCAGGAAGGCTATACCCTGGCACTTCAGGAACGGGTCGTTATTATGGATGAGCACGGCAATGAGACGGCTTTGCCGGACAGCACCTGCTTCATGGTAATCCGTAAGGCTGGCAGCGCGGCAAGGTAAGGGATTAAAGTATGTAAGGCAAACACCGGCAGCCAAGAAGAGGAGCGGTGTTTGCCTTTTTTGTTAACAGACATGGGTTACCGGGAAACTCTCATTGCCCTCTCACGGATACAGCTGACCCTGCCCGGCCCCCTGCATGGCTCCCAGCGCGGCTCCTTTGCGGAACTCCGAGGGTGAGCATTTCATCGCCTTACGGAACACCTTAATGAAATAGCTGACGTTGTCAAAGCCGACCTCCAGTGCGATGTCCGATATTTTACGTTCACTCTGCTGCAGGAGATCGGCCGCCTGGCGGATACGGTAGGAGTTGATATAATCGACGGGCGTCTTGCGGGTCATGGCTTTGAAGAAGCGGCAGAACTGGCCCTCGCTCATCGGAATCAGTTCGGACAGATCGCGGGTGCGGATCGGTTCCTGATAGTTGTCCTGAATATACAGAATGACCTTCTTCAGCCGGTTGATCTTGGTTGTATCAGCGCTCTCCGACTGGCTGTGGTTCACGGAACGGTCCGGGGTGGCAATCTGCGAGAGCATAATGAGCAAAGTTCCTTTCATAAAGGCCTCGAATCCGGGCATTTTATTAGCATATGCTTCCATCATCCGCTCCAGGTGGTGCAGCAGCTCCTGCTGCCAGGGAACAGCGGGTGTAATGTGCCGGGGAAAGCTCTGGCGCTTCTCCTGAAGCGGAAGAATCACATTCTGCTGGATCGTATCGTACTGGGCGCTGGCCAGAAGGTCAGGGTGGAAGACGAGCGCACAGAACCGGCAAGGGCCTTCCTTCAGGACGTAGGCGGCATGAATATCACCGGATTCGATAAAGACGGCTTCACCTGCGCGGAGCGGAAAATAATCGGTGTCCACCTGAAACAGGATCTCTCCCTCCAGCAGCAAAAAGAACTCGGCCTCCTCATGCCAGTGCGTATCCAGGACATGCGTTCCGGCCGGAAGTTCGATCCAGTAAGCAGCCAGCGGAAACATAACATCACCATGTACGCGGTCTTCTTTGAGCAAACGCTGGGACGTGCGGTCCATTCCTAGGCCTCCTTTAGTTGAAACGTCAAAATAGTGTTATAAACGAGCTATATTTTATTAGTTTTGTTGTTTTATTATCGTTATAATGCAACTATAAACACCAAATTGAAAGGTGGCAAGTGCACACATGAAATTTACAGACGGCCTCTGGCTGGTTCGTGACGGAATCAACATCAATGGCGCAGTACAAAACTATGTAGTAGAAAAAACATCCGAGGGTTTGACAGCAGTCACTCAAACAACTCCAATTACAGGACGCGCAGCTACACTGAACTCAACGCTCCTTACCGTTAAATTCCATTCCCCGCTTCCTGGTGTAGTGGGTGTGAAGATCATTCATAATGACGGCGTGATCGACCGCGGTCCGGCTTTTGAATTGACCAAGGGAACCGGCGACCATGTACAGATTGAAGAAAACGAAGCCCAAACCGTGCTGATCAGCGGCGGACTCCGTGTGGTTATCAATAAAGGCACTCAATGGTCCGTGGATTTCTACCGCGGTGACGAGCGCATTACAGGCAGCGGTTACAAATCAATGGCCTATATCACCGACCAGGACGGCAACACGTTCATGCGTGAGGAGCTGGATATCGGCGTAGGCGAATTCGTGTATGGTCTGGGCGAGCGTTTCACTGCTTTTGTGAAGAACGGCCAAGTCGTTGATATCTGGAATAAAGACGGCGGCACCAGCTCCGAGCAGGCGTACAAGAACATTCCGTTCTATGTAACCAGCAAAGGCTACGGCGTATTTGTGAACCAGCCTGAACTGGTTTCTTATGAAATCGCTTCGGAAAAAGTGAAAAAAGCCCAATTCAGCGTAGCTGGAGAGAGCCTGGAATATTTCGTGATTGAAGGGCCTACGATCAAAGAGGTCATCAGCAAATACACTTCGCTAACCGGCAAGCCTGCCCTTCCGCCGGCATGGACCTTCGGCCTGTGGCTGACCACTTCGTTCACTACAGACTATGATGAAGCAACGGTTAACTCCTTCGTTGAAGGTATGGCTGAACGCGATCTGCCGCTGCATGTCTTCCACTTCGACTGCTTCTGGATGCGTGAATACCAATGGACCGATTTCCAGTGGGACGAGCGCGTATTCCCGGACCCTGTAGGCATGCTGAAACGCCTGAAGGAAAAAGGACTGAAAATCTGCGTCTGGATCAACTCCTATATCGGACAGCGTTCACCGCTGTTTGAAGAAGGCAAGAAGAACGGCTACCTGATCAAAAAAGCCAACGGCGATGTATATCAAACCGATCTATGGCAGGCAGGTATGGGACTCGTAGACTTTACGAACCCTGCGGCTTGTGAATGGTATGCAGGATACCTGCGTGGTCTGGTGGATATGGGCGTAGACAGCTTCAAAACAGACTTCGGCGAACGGATTCCTACAGATGTCGTGTACTTCGACGGCTCCGATCCGCAGAAAATGCATAACTATTACACTCAGCTGTACAATAAAGTGGTCTTTGATGTATTGGAAGAGAAGCTCGGCAAAAATGAAGCAGCTGTCTTCGCACGTTCGGCCACAGCCGGCGGGCAGCAGTTCCCGGTACACTGGGGCGGCGACTGCTACGCAGATTATGAGTCCATGGCAGAAAGCCTGCGCGGCGGCTTGTCGCTCGGTCTGTCCGGCTTCGGCTTCTGGAGCCATGATATCGGCGGCTTCGAAAATACCGCTCCGGCGCATGTCTTCAAACGCTGGCTGGCCTTCGGCCTGCTCTCCAGCCACAGCCGTCTGCACGGCAGCACCTCGTACCGTGTGCCTTGGGCTTACGATGACGAAGCGGTGGATGTTACCCGGTTCTTCACCAAGCTCAAATGCAGCCTGATGCCTTACCTGTATGATGTGGCCGGACAGGCGCATGAACAGGGCTGGGCTTCGATGCGGGCCATGGTCATGGAATTCCCTGAAGATCCTACCTGCGAAGTGCTTGACCGTCAGTACATGCTTGGTGACAAGCTGCTGGTAGCTCCAATCTTCCAGGAAAACGGCGAAGTGAAATACTATCTGCCGGCTGGACGCTGGACTCACCTCCTGAACGGTGAAACGGTAGTGGGCGGATCATGGCGCAAAGAAAAGCATGACTTCTTCAGCCTTCCGCTGTTCGTACGCCAGAACTCGCTGCTGGCCACAGGCAGTGTCGATAACCGTCCGGATTATGATTTTGCTGACGGCGTGAAATTCGGCCTGTACTCCCTGGAAGACGGCGCTACAACAGCTGCAACAGTCCGTGATATCAACGGCGCTCCTGAACTGACAGTGACAGCTGAACGCACAGGCAGCACCGTTAAGGTAACTGCTGAAGGCAGCGGCAAACCGTTCACATTTGCTGTGAAGGATCTGGGTGCTATCGCTTCCGTAGATGGTGCAGAGCAAGCGGATGAAACAACTGTACAAGTTAACGGCGGCAGCAAGACCGTATCGTTCACGATTACATTGAAATAAGTTATACCGTCAGTATCAGACTCTCTAATGGCCGGGGACACATTGTCCCTGGTTCATTAGGGAGTTTTTTTAGAAAAACAAAATATCTATATGAATGCGGATCAGGACAGGAGAATTGATTACTATGATTATTAAAAATAACAACGGAGTGCTCAGCGAAGCGGACTACTCTTCGGCCACGGCGCTGTCCACTGCGGCCAATTATATTATGAATGCGCCGGAGATGTTCACTCATACCTACCGGACATACATCCGCCTGCGGGAAAACGGCAGTTTGACGCTGAAATTCTGGCACAGCAACAGTGTCGATTCCACCTGGGATATGGGGCAGGAGGCCAGCGGCAGCGAACCGGGCGGGGAGTGGAGCATAGAAGCCGCGTACATCGCTGACGGCGGACTTGTGCCGGACGGTGCGGTAGCTCCAGGCTCGCAGGTTCCGGTTACCTTTGCAGGAGAGAACAGCAAGCATGTCGCCGCAGGTGAAATGTTCTGGAGCGACGAGGCCAGCCTGGACTTGCCGGAAGGTCATTATCTGGTCTTTACCTGGACCCTTAGAACAGCCGCGCCGGGCAAGTCCTTCCCGTTCAACGTGGAAGGTATTCTCGTGTCCGCATATGATGCAGACGGCAATCTGGCCGGGCAGGAATCTGCGGATACCTTTGCCGAATCGGACAAGCTGCTGGTCATGCCAAGCTATATCGGATACAAGAAGCAGGTGGCGAAGAAGCTGGTATTCCTGGGGGATTCGATCACACAGGGAGTCCGGACAGAGAAGGATGCCTACAGCTATTGGGCGGCGCGGATCGCCGAAGGTCTGGGGACGGATTACGGACTGTGGAATATCGGTTCAGGCTGGGGCAGAGCTTATGACGTTGCTGCCGACGGGGCGTGGCTGAATAAGGCTAAGCAGGGCGATGAGGTACTGATTGTACTCGGGGTCAACGATCTGGATATCGGCAAGCGCAGTGCAGAGGAACTGCTCGGCGACCTGACGGCGATAATCGGGAAGATTAAAGAGGCGAACACCAACGCAGAGATTATCCTCAGCACCGTGCCGCCGTTCAATTTCGAAGAAGAACGGGAAGTATCCTGGCGTAAGGTGAATGAGACGATTCTCACTAACCCTCCGGCTGGTGTGAACCGTGTGTTCGACATTGCAGCAGTACTGTCTGTACCGGCTCCGGCTGATCACAGGATCAAACCGGAATACATGAGCAATGAGTTTGATCCGCATCCGAACGGGAACGCCGGCAAGGCGGTAGCAGAAGCTTTTCTGGCTTGGTACGGGAAAAATAGATAAAGAACACTACAAGCTTGCTAGGCATACTATGTATTACTTTTAACAGAAGGGTAGTGTGCCTGCAATGGGTATTCAAGTGGGAATGCAGCCGAAAGTGCTGTATCAGGCAGATCAAAATTATGTTCAAACCATGAAATCGGTTAGACATCACTTACACGGTATATGTAGACAACATGTAAACCAATTCGTCCGGGTGCAGACAATTGACGGTCAGGTCGTAACGGGAAGAATTTTGGGCTGTGATAGAGGGATGTTATATTTGGGCGTGCAGAGTCATGGAGGACAACGCGCCTTCTTTGGGGGCAGCGATGAAGCGATTCTAGCCCTGGTGCTTTTCGAATTGCTTGTTATTACTTTATTGTACACGTAATTCCCAGTAGAGCCTGCAATTGCAGGCTCTACTTTTTTAGGCTTACAACACTTAGAATGTTTTAAGAATGATCACCAGCAGAATATAAAGCACCAGGATTGTAGTAGTAGAAGTAATCATACCACCTACATTTGCGCAACCGCTCATTGCTTTACCCCCTTCGCATTATCATCTTACAAACCCATGATATGCACCTTCCCCCATTCGTGTATGGACAATTGCCCCATTTGAAAATTAAAATCGTATAGCCTGTTAAAGCGGGATTTGTGTACGATAGTCCTTGGGTGAGCTGCCGACCTGCTTCTTGAACACTTTACTGAAGTACTTCACATCGTGGAAGCCGACCATTTCCGAGATTTGTGACAGCTTGAGGTTCGGATTCTGCAGCAGCAGCTTAGCTTTATTGATTCTGACGCTGCCGATGTAGTCGGAGAAATTAATGCCGTATTCCTGCTTGAATTTGCGGGAGACGTATTCGCGGCTGACATAGAATCTGCCGGCGACCTCCTGCAGCGACAGGTCGGACTGATAGTTCTGCTCGATATATTTGACGATTTCTGTTAGCGGGTTACGTTCCTTGATCTGCCTTGCCGACAGCTCCTGCGACAGGCGCTGCATCAAGGCGAAGGACCAGTCGCGCCAGGCGAACAGCGAGAAGGAATAGCCATTGGCATAAGGAGCAGGATTGTGCCGGTCGGCCAGCTCCAGTTCAGCCAGAGCACTGTCGGCTTCCCCGCCCAGCGCTTCGCGTACGAGCCGGGAGCGGAACAGCAGGGCATCGGCTTTCCAGGAGCCCAGCATTTCCGGCGTTACCACGCCCCCGCGGCTCAGCTCATCAATCCAGTGCTGGGCTGCAGCGGACAAGGCCTCTGTATTCCCGCTGATAACGGCCATCCTCCAGTCCTCCTGGACATGGGCGAAGATCGCCCTGGAGCCGTCGGCTCCGGCTGCTTGTTCAGCCTTGCTATGCTCTCCGGCAGAGGAAGCGAAGTGGCAATAATCCTCATGCCGGAGCAGATTCCGCCGCATCAGGGCATCCAAAGCTTCCGATCGCTGCTGTGCAAGCTGGCCTGGCAGGCTGCCCGCACTGCTGATCCCAAAATGCATCCGGAACTGCAGCGTCCGGAAGATACCTTGATTGATCCGGCTGATCAGCTCCAGTACCGATTCCTGGACATCCCATAGCAGGATGGCGATTTCCGGCGGCCCTCCCCAGTAGCGGAAAGCGATCCCTTTCTTCTGGGGCTGCAAGAACTCATTGCAAATATTGACGATGGCATAATAGAGCAGCTCGCTGTCTCCGCCGAATCTTTTGAGCAGCTGATTATTGCCCGCATCGGTCTGTACAAGAATTAGCCGGGAGGACCCTGCATTACCGGGAATGACGTTCTCAGCGACAAGCCGGCGGAGGGAGGTCTCAGAAGTAACGGGATCATCAATCAGTGCCGACAGTAGCCGTTCCCCGTAGATCGGTTTGATCTCATTCAGCCGGATGCTCTGCTGCTGCCGGTGGCTGCGTTCTTCTTCCTCTGAGCGCCAGGCGGCAACCGCCTTGGACACGGCTGTATTGATGGCATCCGCCTCAATGGGCTTGAGAATATAGTCGATTCCTCCATGCCGGACCGTCTGGCGTACAAACTCAAAATCATTATGCCCGCTGACTACAATAAACTTCGTATTCCCGGCAAACTCATTCACCCAGGTCATCAGCTCAATGCCGCTCCCCGATTCCATCATCATATCCATGATCACCAGAGCCGGCTTTTGCCCGCGGATCACTTCAATGGCTTCATTGCCGTTTCCCGCTTCCAGAATTTCATCGATCTGATGGGCGTCCCAGTCGACCAGCAGCCGGACCGCCTTTCTGACTCTCGCTTCATCATCCACAATCAGCGCCTTCATATCCGTTCACTCTCCGTTAGTATTTCAATTTCCAGTCTTATCAGGACCCCGCCCTCAGGCAGATTGTCCACTGTCAGCGCAGCGTCATCCCCGCAGACAAGCCGCAGGCGTGCGAGTACATTGCCAAGGCCGATTCCTGCGCCTGGCGCATCCCGCCTGCTGTCACTGCTCTTCACGGCGGTGACGTCGAGCGGAGCAGGCTGCTCCAGCTCCTGCCGGAGCTTTTCTAGTTTTGCCAAAGGGATGACGTTGCCGTTATTCCGAATCATGATTTCCATTCTTCCTGTTGCCAGCCGGGCTGCCGTAATCTCGATTGATCCATCACTGCGCGACAGATTGAAGCCGTGCTTGAAGTAATTTTCAACAATCGGCTGGAGGATCATTTTGGGCATCAGCGCATTCAGCAGCGGCTCCTCCATATCGTAGCGGAAACTGAATTTATTTTCAAAACGCTCCTTTTGCAGCTCGATGTAAGCTTTGACATGCTCCAGTTCATTTTGAATAGTGACAATCTTCTCGTCATTGTACATGCTGTAACGCATCATCTTGGCTAGCGCTGACAGCAGGGCATAGATTTGCGGCACTTTCATCTCAAGGGCAAGCGTACCGATAATCTGCAGGGTGTTGTTGAGAAAATGCGGATTGATTTGCGACTGCAGTGCCCTTAGCTCATTGGTTTTATTGGACAGCTCCAGCCGGTATTCCCGCAAAATCAGATTGTTGATCGTATCCATCATGCTGCGGAAATGCTCGGTCAGCACACCGATCTCATCATTGCCCGCCGGGCTGATCTCCACCTCCAGATTACCGGTCCGTACCTGATTCATGTACCGGGTCAGCTGCTTGATCGGGGCAGTGATCCGGAAAGAGATGAAGATGGTTAGAGCAATAATCATGGTCATTAGGAGGAAGAGGAGCAGCAGGTTGATGCCTGCGGCTTCCTTCGCTTCGCGGAACAGGTAGGACACCGGGATCTGCTTGACCAGCGTCCAGTTCAGGCCGGTGCCTTCCACCTTTTGATAAATGAACACAGACCCGCCTTCCTCAAAATAACCCTGAGCCCCAGCATTCGCAGCAATCTGCTTACTGTACCATGCTGCATTCAGCGGCTTGCCGAGCGAATCGGCATCCTGGCCGTACACCAGTGTACCGTCACTGTCCACTACATAGGTCTTCTCCTGATCCTGCTCATACAGCTGGTCGACAATTTCGGCAAGCGCCGTCAGCTTGACATCAATCGACAGATAGCCGAGTGCTTCCGAAGAAGGAATGAGCTCAATTCTGCGGTGTAAGGTAAAGACCGGCTCAGGCGTGAACTGGATCAAAGGCAGGTTCAGCCCGTAAGCATTGCTGATGTGGGTACTCTGGACACTTACCGGAGAACTGCCAGTAATGTTGGATTCCAGATACGGCATGTTCACCAGCCAGCGCTTGGGCGTTGTGTTATCGGTAATCAGCGTGGCTTTGCCGTCCTTGACACCGTATAAGTATACCTGCGAGATGTCGGGCAGCGAAGTAGAGATGTAACTAAGTGAATTATAGATTGCGATATCGGAAGACAGGTCATCATAACCGGCTTCTAGCAGACGGTAAAAATCCGAATCGGAGTATACGCTCAGCGACAGCCGGTTGACCTCCTGAATCAGGCTGTTAATATTTTTGGAGCCTTGATAGAGCAGGTTTTTGTTCTCGTCCACGGCTCGTGTTCTCAGCGACTGGGTTGTATATGAATAGCTGATATACATCGTCGCCATAATACAAATCAAGGTTGGAAGGAGTAAAAAAAGGATCAGTTTGGTGCGGATATTGTTCCATTTCATCGATTCTTGTCACATCCGATCAATATTTTACACCTGAAAGATCACTTGCGTAGGTGTAAGAGGTCCGCAAAAAAACGGATAATATCTTTAGATCATAAACAAGTGAGTGAGTAAAAGAAAGGGGGGGCCAATTCATGCGAGGTCATAAGTTGTCCCAATTCGGTCAACAGCTTTTTTTCGTTGGTCCGGCAGTTCTGTTTTTCTCTGTAGTCATGATTATTCCATTTCTGATGGGGATGTATTATTCCTTCACCGACTGGAACGGAGTATCGGGAAATGTAAGCTGGGTAGGATTTGATAACTTCAAAAATATTTTCACGAATGACCCTGACTTCTGGTCATCGTTCTGGTTTACCGTTAGATTTACTCTGTTAGGTGTTGTTTTGACCAACGTGGTCGGCTTTTTCCTGGCGTACCTGTTGACGAAACCTCTGAAAACACGCAATATGCTCCGTACGATCTTCTTTATGCCGAATGTTATCGGGGGCTTACTGCTTGGTTTTATATGGCAGTTTATTTTTATCAAAGGTTTTGCCACTCTCGGTGAAACTACAGGCTGGCCGTTCTTTAATCTTCCTTGGCTTGGTGATGCAACGACCGGCTTCTGGGCAATCATCATGGTATTCGTCTGGCAGTCCTCCGGTTATCTGATGGTTATCTACATCGCTTCGCTCAGCAACGTATCCAAGGAAGTGCTTGAAGCTGCTGACATCGACGGCGCCTCGCCGTTCCAGGTGCTCCGCAACATCGTTGTTCCGCTGATTATGCCTGCGGTAACTATCGGCTTGTTCCTGGCCATTTCCTGGTCGTTCAAAATGTTCGACCTTAACCTGTCGCTGACCAAAGGCGGACCGTTTAAATCAACGGAATCTGTAGCGATGAACATTTATAATGAAGCCTTCCTGAACAACCGTTACGGTCTGGGTACGGCAAAAGCGCTGCTGTTCTTTGTAATTGTAGCGGTAATCACGATGATTCAGGTCCGTGTAACGAAGAGCAAGGAGGTTGAGGCTTAATGAATGCAAAGTCAAAAAGCAGATGGAATATCGGGATTGAAGTGCTGATGATCCTGCTTGCCCTGCTCTTCCTCGCTCCGTTTTATTTCCTGCTGGCGAACTCCGTGAAATCATTTGGCGAAATTCTCAGCAATGCGGCAAGCTGGCCGCAGGAATTCATGTGGTCCAACTATTCCAATGCCTGGAAGCTGGCCCGCTTCGGTGAAGCGTTCCGCAACTCCCTCATTGTAACGGTAATCAGTGTCATCCTGATCTCTTTGTTCAGCGCAATGGCTGCGTACCGGATGGTCCGTGCGGATACGAAGTTCAATAAGATCCTGCTGCTGCTGTTCGTGGCGGCAATGGTGGTACCGTTCCAGACCATCATGATTCCGATCCTGAAGGTTGTAAACGTCCTGGGTGTGAACAACTCCATTCCGGGTCTCTTGATCACCAACTTGGGCCTCAGTATTCCGATGGCGATCTTCCTGTTCCACGGGTTCATCAAATCGGTACCGCTTGAAATCGAAGAGGCGGCTACAGTCGACGGCTGTAATCCGATTACGGTGTTCTTCCGGATTGTGCTTCCACTGCTGAAGCCGATGCTGATGACAACCATCGTCCTGAATGCACTTGGGATTTGGAATGACTATCTGCTGCCGTCTCTGATTCTTCAGGCACCTAATCTGCGGACCATTCCACTGGCAACCTTCTCGTTCTTCGGCCAATATACGAAGCAATGGGATATGGCGCTCCCGGCACTTACGATCGGCGTAGCACCTATTGTAATTTTCTATCTGTTCATGCAGCGTTACATTGTTGAGGGAATAGCGGCGGGCTCGGTGAAGGGTTAACCTTCACGGAGTCCACGTTCCAAATAATATTTAGGCAGTTAAACTTATCTAGGGGGAAAATAGAATGATGAAGAAACGTTCTGCAGTGATGATGTCCAGCGTTATGCTGATGTCTGTCGTACTCGCGGCGTGTGGCGGTAACAACAACACCGCTTCAAATAACACACAAAATGGAAGCGCTGGCAACGCTGCTTCCGGAGAAGTGAAAACGGTTAAGATCTTCCAGTTCAAAACCGAAATCGTTGAAGGCCTCAATGAGCTGAAAGTAGAGTTTGAAAAGGAATATCCAAACATCAAGCTGGACATCCAGACTGTCGGCGGCGGAGCAGACTATGCAGCAGCCCTGAAAACCAAATTCGCTTCCGGCGATGCTCCTGATATTTTCAGTAACGGCGGTTATGCCGAAATGAATCTTTGGGCAGACAAGCTGGAGGACCTGTCCGATCAGCCATGGGTTAAGGATCTGATTCCTTTGGCCGCTGAGCCAATGACCAAAGACGGCAAAACCTACGGTATGCCGATGAACCTTGAAGGTATCGGTTTTGTATACAACAAAGACCTGTTCGCAAAAGCAGGTATCACTGAAACTCCAAAAACAATCACCGAGCTGGAAGAGGCTGCCAAAAAACTGCAGGCGATCGATGTTATTCCTTTCGGCAACGCGTATCAGGAATGGTGGCTGCTGGGTATCCAGGGCATCAGCGTAGCTTTTGCGCAACAAGACAATGTGGATGAGTTCATCAGCGGACTGAATGCAGGAACTTCCACAATCGTGGGCAACGAGAAATTTAAGGATTGGAGCAATCTGCTCAACCTGACTGTAAAATACGGACAGAAAAATCCTTTGACTACAGATGCTAATACTCACCTGGCTATGTTCGCTAATGGCGAAACGGCTATGATGCAGGAAGGCAACTGGGCACAGACTCTGGTTGACGGCATCACTCCGGACATGAACATCGGTATGTTCCCTATGCCAATCAACGACGATGCTGCGATGAATGATAAGCTGTCTGTAGGCGTTCCGGCTAACCTGGTCGTTAACAAGGATTCCGGTTCGAAGGAAGAAGCTAAGACTTTCCTGAACTGGCTCGTAACTTCTGACATGGGTAAAGAGTATATCGTGAAAAAATGGAAATTCATCCCTGCCCTGTCCACTATTCCAGCAACACCTGAAGATATCGGTCTTCTTGGTGCTGATGTATGGAACTATGTCAAAGAAGGTAAAGTATACGGACTGCAGGCTTCGAAATTCCCTGATGGTGTGACCCAAGAATTCGCCAGCTCGATTCAGCAGCTGATTGCTGGTAAAGTCGACGAAGCCGGCTGGGAAGCTTCTATGCAAGCGGCTTGGGACAAGCTGAAGAAATAAAGATCCCGTGACCATAAAGAGAGTCCTCTAAAGGACCGGTAATTGGATAAAGTGGATTTGCCAGGGCGCTACCCGTCTAACTCATTATTGATGTGAGGCGGGGGCGCCTTTTTGGTAAGATGGAGCGCATACGGGAAGGGAGAAGGGGAGATGGAAATGCTCAGCTACAGCAATGTTCAAATCGGTGTCGATTATTACCCGGAGCATTGGGAAGAATCCTTATGGGAAGCGGATATGCAATTAATGAAGGAGACCGGAGTGAAAGTGGTCCGGGTGGCCGAGTTCGCCTGGAGCCGGCTGGAGCCTGTCGAAGGAAACTTTGATTTTGCCTGGCTGGACCGGGCGATTGATGCTCTGCACCGCTATGGGCTGCAGGTGGTGATCGGAACACCTACAGCAACACCTCCGCGCTGGCTAACGACAGGATATCCCGATGTGCTGCCGGTATTTGCAGACGGACAGACCTTTCATCCCGGCGTGCGCGGGCACCGCTGTTACAATAGCGGGTCACTGCTGAAATACGGCACGCGGATTGTCAACAAGCTGGCCCGTCATTACAGCAGTCATCCCGCGGTCATCGGCTGGCAGACTGACAATGAATTCGGCATGATTGACTGCCACTGTGACAGATGTAATGAGGCTTTCCGCGACTGGGTGCAGGACAAGTATAAGACGCTCGAACATGTGAATGCAGAATGGGGAACGGTAGTATGGAGCGGGGAATACAGCGACTGGCAGGAGCTGACGGTCCCTTATGGCGGATCTCCGTTCCAGAATCCTTCGCTGCTGCTGGACTTCCAGCGGTTCCAGTGGGATTCGGTGGTGAAGTTCCAGCAGACGCAGATTGATGTGCTGCGTGCGGAGTGTCCGGATCATTTCATCACCCATAACTTCCACAGCTATCCCCAGCGGCTGGATATGTATGCGGTCGGCGCTGGGCTGGATGTGGCATCATTTGACTATTATCCGAATACCTCTCCTAACAAGCAGGCAACGACGCCCTACAGCGGAGCCTTGTCGCTGGATGTGACAAGGGGAATCAAGCGGAAGAATTTCTGGATCATGGAGCAGCTGAGCGGTCCGCCCGGGTGCTGGATGCCGATGTGGCGCACACCGTATCCCGGCTTTATCCGGGCTTATGCCTGGCAGGCCATCGCGCGTGGAGCGGATACCGTGGTCCACTTCCGCTGGAGAAGTGCGGTTGCGGGTGCAGAGCAGTACTGGCATGGCCTGATCGACCACAGCAATGTGCCGGGCCGCAGGTTTGCAGAGTTCGGCCGGCTATGCTATGAAGTAAACGCGTTAGCCGATAAGCTTAAGGGAACGGAGCTTAAGCATGAGGTGGCCATACTTCATTCCCATGAACAGAAGGCGGCGCTGGACATCCAGCCGCAGGCCGAGGGAATGGATTACTACGAGAATATCAAGCAGTATCACCGTGTACTGACCAAGCTGGGTATCGGATGTGATGTTATCCAGGCAGGTGAGCCGCTGGAGAAATATAAGCTGGTCATTGCACCAAGCCTTTATCTGTTAAGTGAGGAGCTGGCTGCGCAGCTTGAAGCTTTTGCTCTTAAGGGCGGTACCTTGATTCTGACAAACCGCAGCGGTGTGAAGAATATCAATAATATTTGTGTGATGCAGCCGCTGCCTGGCATGCTGAGCCGTGCAGCCGGAGTGTGGGTCAAGGAATATGATCCGGTTGGCGGGGATGTGCATATCCTCCTGGACGGGCAGGGCAATACCTTCGAATGCAGCCAGTGGTGCGACCTGCTCACTCCGGTTACCGCAGAGCCCATCGCCTGGTATAACGATGATTTCTATGCGGGAACTGCGGCGATCACGGTCAACAGCTTCGGCAAAGGCCAGGTCTATTACTTCGGGACCCATGCCGGAGAAAATTATTGGTCCATGCTGCTGGCGGGGCTTGCAGACAAGCTTGGCCTGCTGCGCTTTGCTGGTCTGCCGGAGGGCGTCCAGGCTACGGTCCGCAGCGGAGAGAACGGCAGCTTCCTGTTTCTGCTGAATCTCAGCAAGGCAGAGCAGACGGTGAAGCTGGACAAGCCTTATCGCTGTGAGCTGACCGGAGCCGTACGTTCAGGGCCGGTTGTGCTTGCCCCGTACGGCGTAGAGATTCTCGGGACAGAAGGCTGAAGCATCCGGGTAACCGGGATCATGCGGATGGATGGCGTCTTTTATCCGTCATACGTGAGATGAAGGGAATCAGCTTGGCCATCGGCTTGGTATTCAGCCTTGAAGCCTGTATCTGCGGTGTGGTCTGAACTTCGTCCTTCCGCATGAGATCCAGCAAATCATAAACACTTTTGATTTCGCTGATATCGATATCCTTAAGGCTGCCTTCCGGGTCTCCGGGAATTCTAAAGCTCCAGCGTTTGTTTTCCACTTTACTCACTCCTTAAAAGTTTTGATAGCATAGACTTCCTTGAGGTACTTCGCAAAACTCGCTTCGGAAGCTTATTCTTAAAATTAATTTGATTTATATTTTCATCATATTCCATGGACCAGTTCCTGTATAATGAAGGGAAATGATGGAGGGCATCACTGCGGCTGATGGCTGATCCGAGGGGGAGAGGGCGGATGATGGATATTGGACTTCTTAAAGTGTTTCAGGCGGTTGCCGAGGAAGGGAGCATTTCCAAAGCGGCCCAAAGCCTGAATTATGTGCAGTCGAATGTGACGGCGAGAATTCAGCAGCTGGAGCAGGAGCTGAGGACTCCGCTTTTTTACCGGCATAGCCGGGGCATCACCTTGACTTCAGCCGGACAGACGCTCATGGAATATACGGTTAGGATATTTAATCTGCTGGAGGAAGCACAGCAGGCAGTTCTTGATTCGCCGGTTCCGAAGGGAACCATTACGGTTGGCTCCGATACGACTGCTGCCGTACGGCTGCCTGCGATCCTGTCCGCTTACCGCGGCTGTTACCCGGATGTCGAGGTTCATCTGCAGATCGGACGGGCGGCGGATCTGATCGATTCTGTCCTGCAGCATGTGGTACACGGGGCGTTCATGGACGGGCCCGTCGAACATCCGGAGATCGTACAGGAGCTGGTCATCCACGAGCAGCTGGGACTGGTCATTCCAGATACGATCGGTTATCGGGGGCTCTCTTCGATCCATGATAAGACGCTGCTGATACTGAATGCAGAATGCCTCTACCGGGCGAGGCTTGAGGAGTGGCTCAGGGAAGAAGGCTTCCGGCTGGGGAAGGTAATGGAGTTCGGGACCATGGAAGGTTTGCTTGGCTGCGTAAGGGCCGGCATAGGATATGCAGTGCTGCCGGTATCTTATTTCAGACGGATGAATATTACGGAAGGCATCTCCTGCTATCCGTTTCCGGAGCGGTACGCCGAGGTGCCGACAGTATTCATCCGGCGGCGTGATCTGTATATAACGAGTGCTTTCCGGGAGTTCATGGAGGAGCTGAAGGTGCATCTGCCGGAAGCGGTATGCAGGACAGACATTCTGGCGGCTGAAGGCAGGGGAACGGCTAGTAATTAGAGACGGGGCAGGCATTGGGCTCAAACCGTCCACATAAACGAAAACAGCGGCACCCGGGGATTATCACCCGGGTGCCGCTGTTTGTATGTTCTCATGAATTCAGTGCAGCCGCCGGAACTGATCCGGCGTCGTCCCCGACTGCTTGCGGAAGGTGGCCACAAAGTGACTGACATCGCGGAAGCCGACGAGCTGGGAGATCGCTTTTACTGTCAGGTCCGGCTGGCTTACGAGCAGTTCCTTGCTCTTGCGGATGCGTAAGCGGACGAAATAGGCGTAGGGAGATAGCCCGAAGGTCTGCAGGAACAGGCTGTTGAGATACCGGCCTGATACCTCAAGCTGGGAAGCAAGGTCATACAGCCCGATGCGGGGATCACCGTAGTGGCTGTCCATCCATTTCAGGAGCGGCTGCAGCTTGTCTACGTTTCGCGAAATTGCAGTGTTGTTATGCAGCTGTCCGTATTTACTGAGAGTGAGCAGGAAGCGGTAAGCATCGGTGGACACGCCGAGGCTGAACATGTCTGCGGCTGCATCGTACCGGTCAAGCATTTCCTGCAGCATGCGGGTTAGCGGTGCTTCACTTTCCCAGCGGTAGAAAGAATTAGAATGCATACTTAAAGACTCAAGGATGTGCCGGGATGAGCTGCCGCCGAAAGTGAGATAATAGGTGCACCAAGGCTGGGAGGAAAGGGATTCATACCGGTGCGGGGTACCCGGCAGCAGCAGCACACCGCTGCCTTCGGCAAGCGTGAGTTTTTTATTCTCGAAATGAATAATCCCTTCACCCGCAGCCGTCTGCAGCCAGTGATAGACATGATAGCCGTCCGGCCGCGATACCTGTTCCTGTTCCTGATACGGATTGTACCCCATGCTATCCAGAGTGATTGGCAGCTGCTGGCCGCTCTCCTGGGCAAATACAATTCTGCGGGGGGCTGACATTAACAATGAGAAGCACCTCTTTGTAGTACCATATTATTATATCCGATGGCAAAAATTTTATATTTATCGCACTAAGTTTAAAGGTTAAACTAAGAATATACTTATACTATAAAGGAAGTGCGATGTGTGATCAACGATAAATTGCCGAAGATTTGGTATGGTGGAGACTACAACCCCGAGCAATGGGACGCCCCGGTTTGGGCAGAGGATGAACGGATGTTCAAGCTGGCGGGAATCGACGTCGCGACCATTAATGTATTTTCATGGGCCCTTATTCAGCCGTCTGAGGACGTATATGATTTCACCGGACTGGATGAACTGATGGACCGCCTATATAAGAATGGAACCTATGTATGTCTGGCCACAGGCACTGGAGCGCATCCGGCATGGATGGCACACCGCTATCCTGAAGTGACCCGTGTGGATGTACAGGGCAGAAAGCGCAAATTCGGCGGACGCCATAACTCTAATCCGAACAGTCCGGTGTACCGCAAATATGCAGCCAAACTGGCCGGCAAGCTGGCTGAACGCTATAAGGATCATCCAGCTCTGGTGGCCTGGCATATCTCCAATGAATATGGAGGCTATGATTATTCCGAGCAGTCTGCGGCGGCTTTCCGCGTCTGGCTGAAGGAGCGTTACGGCTCACTTGATGCCCTGAACAAAGCCTGGAATACCCGCTTCTGGGGCCATACCTTCTATGACTGGGAAGAAATTGTTGTTCCAAATGAACTGAGTGAAGAGTGGAACGGCAACCGGACTAACTTTCAGGGGATTTCCCTCGACTACCGCCGGTTCATGTCTTACAGCCTGCTGGAGTGTTACAAAATTGAGAAAGAGGCGATCAGGGAGCACAGTAAGGATATTCCGGTAACGACCAACCTGATGGGCTTCTACCCGGAGCTGGATTATTTCGAGTGGGCTAAGCATATGGACATCATCTCATGGGATAATTATCCGGCTCTGGACACTCCGGTCAGCCATACGGCAATGACGCATGATCTGATGCGCGGGCTGAAGAACGGACAGCCGTTCATGCTGATGGAGCAGACGCCGAGCCAGCAGAACTGGATGCCGTACAACTCACTGAAACGTCCCGGTGTGATGCGTCTGTGGAGTTACCAGGCGGTAGCACGCGGTGCGGACACCGTGCTGTTCTTCCAGCTGCGCCGCTCCATCGGTGCCTGTGAGAAGTATCACGGTGCGGTCATTGAGCATGTGGGTCATGAGCATACCCGGGTCTTCCGCGAATGCGCAGAGCTGGGCCGGGAGCTTGAGCTGCTTGGCGACAAGCTGCTGGATGCACGCAGTGCAGCGCAGATCGGCATCATCTATGACTGGGAAAACCGCTGGGCGCTTGATCTGTCGAGTGGTCCTACTGTAGCCCTTGATTATGTAAAAGAAGTGCATAAATATTACAATGCTCTCTATCAGCAGAATATCGAAGCAGACATGATCGGTGTTGAAGAGAACCTGTCCAAGTACAAAATCGTAATCGCACCGGTGTTGTATATGATTAAGCCAGGCTTTGCCGAGAAAGTGGAGGCCTTCGTTAAGGCAGGCGGGACATTCGTGACAACCTTCTTCAGCGGGATCGTCAATGAAAATGATCTGGTTACAGTTGGAGGATATCCGGGTGAGCTGCGCAAGGTGCTTGGCATCTGGGCCGAGGAGATTGATGCGCTGCTGCCGGACATGAGCAATGAAATCGTGATGAACGGGGAGTGGGGTTCGTTAAGCGGAACCTACAAATGCGATCTGCTCTGCGATCTGATCCATTCCGAAGGGGCAGAAGTGCTGGCTCATTACGGTACCGATTTCTACAAGGGCATGCCGGTATTGACTGCGAACAGCTTCGGTGAAGGCAAAGCCTACTATGTAGCATCGAGCCCCGAAGCGGGCTTCCTGCGAAGCTTCCTGGGAAATCTGTGCGAAGAGAACGGCATCGAGCCGCTCGTAAACGCACCGGAAGGAATCGAATCGGTACAGCGTGTGAAAGACGGCGTATCCTACCTGTTCCTGCTGAACCATCACGAAGGCGAGCTGAGCGCAGTCATTGGTGCAGCTGAACGCACCGACCTGCTGACCGGCAAGCGCTTCAGCGGCACCGCTGTTGTTCCGGGCCGCGGCGTACTGATCTTGTCCGATAAGAAATAGAACGCAAATAGCCCAAACCCCGGCAACTCTCCTGAAAGGGAGGGGTGCCGGGGTTTTTTAAAATATAAGAATTTTATATGTTTTACTTAATAAATTATCCTTCTATTTCTCGCAGAAACGGATACCCTCCTAACCAGGACGGCAAAGCCGTTTCTTCTTACAGCTACTCGGTAAAGGAACCGAAATCGGTTATTTTCAAATCATATTTAAAACGGACTACGGAGCGGCTGAATGTATCGTCCCACTGGTCCTGGACCTTTTTCCACACCCGGGGATACTGGATGCTGAGCGCTTCTCCGAAACCGGCTACATCGGCTTTATACTCTTTTTGCAGCTTCTCCATCATCCTCTCCATCATCTTCTCAAGCTTAACTTCGAACATACGGCCTACCTTCTCTGTATATTCTGTTGAGTCGGCATCACTTGAGCTGCTCCAGGTTTCGATCAGCCGGCCTTCCGTCTCGATGGAGACATCAAACGAAATGTCATCCCCGTCGATACGGGCTTTGATTTTGCTTTTCATGTCCTTCATTTCATAGGTCATCGGCTCGTCATCCTGGTCATAGGCTTTGATAGTGCCAGCCTTGCCATTATTGGTCAGCCAGGTTAGGCATTCGGTATCTTCCTGGGACAAGGTGCCGATCCAGTGCCCCGTGTCTCCTTTCACCACAGCAGCTCCGGAAAACTCGGTTTCCCCACCCGCGGTAACGAGGTTCTGCAGAGCATAACTTCGCTTTGCATGCATGAGTGCATCCAGTTCGGACAAAATGACCGGCTTCATCACCTTACTTGTTCTTTTCTGGCCGTGGATCATATCTCTGAGGTGAAAGGAGGGGATTTCATCGGTCCGCTTGGAGACAAGCGTCTCCTCTGCCCTGCCTTGACTGATAAAAACCATAGTGCTGGGGCGGATATCATTATCGCGGAGTACAAAATCCATCAGCTGTTCCATGGATTGCCGCTTCAGCAATTCCGTTGAGACCACAATGACCTTCAGATGATGACCGACGATCGGCCGTTCGTTTCTCAAAGAATATTGACGGAAGACTTCAAGCACGGAATCTCCGGTTCCGGATATGTTGAGATAAGGTGTAGGCTGTGGACCTCCCTGCTGTTTTTCCATGCCTGCGTGTTTCACCGGTACAATCTGGACCGTCGCTGTAACTTTATTCCGTTTAGAGTAGGTAATGTCTTGCGCTTCCAGCTCTTGTTCAGCCTTTGTCAGCTTGCCCGTATCCAGAGCGAGTCCGGTATAAAGTGCCAGGTCCTCAATTTCTTTGCTGCTCCAGCATCCGGACTGTGTCATAGCAAGCAGGAAAAGACAGAGAAGAAGCGGCATTAATCGTCTATACATGCTGCTTCAATCCTTTCGTACGGATGAGCCAGATGACCGAGAGCAGCAGGGGCAGAAGCAGAAACAGGACAATTCCCGCTTTGCCGATCATATCCCCCAGGCTGAACAGCTCGTTAACGGACTTAGGCACCATCGCAGAGATGAAAATGACCGGCACCAGCAGATAAATGACCGCATGAACCTTCAGACGGAAAATTTGGGAGATACCGAGAGAAGCCTGGAAAAAGAAACTGCAGAAGTTGCAGAACATTTGCATCAGCCAGATCACCATTAGCGGAAACTCCATCCGTTCGAATAGAAATCCGGGGATTTCAAAGCTGCGGATCAGATCGATGGTCGGCCAGGTGCTCGTGATCACAGAATCGATAGAGAGTCCGCCTATGACCATAATTACTGTCAACAGATAGAGTCCGATCGGGATGCCGATTCCCACCAGCATTACTTTTATAGCCTGACGGGGCTGCTGCATGAACGCTACAAGCGTCATCACGACCTCACACCCGCTATAGACAAGCACCGTTGACTTCAGGCCGCTGATCACTGGCATAATGCCGCTGCCGAGGACAGGACGCAGGTTGTTAATATCAAAAAGCCGGAGGCTGAACCCGTAGCAGATGAGCAGAATCATGATACTGATCGGAAACACAATCTGAAAGACCCTGGCGATGGCATTGATTCCGCCGTATACGAGATAGGTTCCCACCCAGATGAAAGGCAGGATAATCGCCCAGATTGGAGTGCCTTCCAGCAGGAAGAACAGCGTAACCTCGGCGAGCGAGCGGATCTCAAAGCCTGCGAGAGTTAGAAAATAGATAATCAGCAGCAGGCACAGGAAAGCTCCCGGTATCCGGCCTACGATTTTTCCGGCATACTGGAAAATGGTTTTTCCGGGAAACTGCTGGCTGATCTTCACCATCAGGACAATTACAGCCATCACGATGATCCCCCCGAGCAATACGGACATCCAGGAATCCGGAGTCTTTACAGCTTCGCTTACCCCCCGTGGCAGTGTCAGAATCCCGGCGCCAAGCACTGTGTTATTGAGGAATACCGCTGCTTGTGTAGCAGTGATTTTGTCGTCTGTACGGGTAAACATGATACTGCCTCCTCTCTTAACATGTGTTTACGATTTACGTTTGCTGTCCTGCGTCTTCATCATCGCCGGTCTGCGTTTCATCAGGGTAAGCGGTGCCCGGAAGAACAGGTCCTTCCAGTCCCTTGCCCGAAACGGGGATACAGGCGTCAGGTACGGCACCCCAAAGCTCTTGAGCTTGGTAAGATGGCTGCAGATCAGCAGGAAGAAGAGGATTGTACCGAACATCCCCAGCAGGGCCGCAAATCCCATCCCGACAAAGCGGAGAATCCGCAGCGTTATTCCGGCACTGTACATCGGAATAGAGAAGGAGGAGATCGCGGTGACCGCAACGACAATGACCAGAAAGGGGCTGACGATCCCTGCATTTACGGCGGCATCGCCAATAATGAGACCGCCGACGATACCCATTGCCGGCCCGACCGGTTTAGGCAGCCGGATGCCGGCTTCCCGCAGAATTTCAATCGAGATCTCGAGAATCAGTACTTCGATTACAGACGGAAAGGGGACTCCCTGGCGGGTCTCAATAATGGAGAGTGCCAGCTCCGTCGGGATCAGTCCGGGATGAAAGGAAATGAACGATATATAGAGAGCCGGAGCCATCAGCGCCAGAAAGGAAGCAGCGAAGCGCAGCATCCGCAGAAGCGATCCGGGCAGCCAGCGTTCATAATAGTCTTCCGGAGATTGCAGCAGCATGCTGAAGGTAACCGGAATAATCAGCGCGAAGGGCGTTCCATCCAGCAGAATCGCAATCCGTCCTTCCAGTAGCGCACTGATCACCCTGTCAGGACGTTCGGTGTTCTGGACCTGCTGGAAAGGACTTAGGTAGTTGTCTTCGATTAGCTGCTCGATGTATCCCGATTCTGCAAGAAAATCGATATCCAGCTTGGAGATCCGTGACTCGACTTCCTGAAGCAGCTCCGGATTAACAATATCCTTCATATAAGCGATTGCCAGATCCTTCTGAATCCGGTTGCCGGCCCGGTGAGTTACGATCTCCAGCTGATCACTCCTGCCCTGGCGCCGTAAGATGGAGGTGTTCAAATTTAATGACTCGGAGAAACCCAGCCGGGGCCCGCGCAACAGCGCTTCTGAGACAGGCTCGTCCAGTGACCGGCTGTCTGCTTCCGGCGGCTGGATCAGCAGGCCTTGAGGAAGCCCTTCAATCAGTAGGCCGGCATATCCATACAGGACTGATTGATTGAAGTCCGTCAGATCACTGGCCTCGCTCAGCTGGCTGAACGGCAGCCGCTGTCCGGCTAATCCGGAAGCGGAGAAGGAATCAGTTGTTGCCTCGAACATTAGAAACTGCATGATCTTTAAATTCAGATTTCTATCGTTCTGCATGCCGTCTACATAAATAAGCGCCGCCTGTTTCTGCAGCCTGGTTATAGTAAATTCCTTGAAATGAAGATCAGTGTTCCTTCCGATAGCCGACTTAATAAACTGAAGGTCTGTGGTATAGTTTCCGCTGAAGCTTTGCCGGGCTTGCAGAGGGGGGGACACCGGAGCATCAGATAACCCCTTGCGCTTCTTCCCGCTGCTGCCCGGCGACTCCACCGCCCTGCCGCTGCCTACCAGGGAATACAGTGCTTTATAGAGACGGCTTACAGCTAGAGGAAAGAGAAGTGCAATTCCCGCCTGAAAGAAGACATCCCAGCCGGGGATGTGGGAAATAACGAAAGATAGCAATGAAATCAACCCCAACTTTCTGTATAAATTGCTGTGTACATGAAGTTTTCCAAAGTCTGCTTTCGTTTAGTCATTTCTGTAAAAATAATTGTCCGCAAAAAAACGGATGCGCCTCTTTTCAGGACACATCCGCTTGAATTGGAATATTCAATAAGGGTTATTAACTACCCGAGCCGGCAGCAGCCGAACCGTTGTTGCCTTGGCCGTTGCCGCCTCCGGGGGCTCCACCCCGGCCGCCCCCTCCGAAGCCGCCTGCTCCTAGCGTGATCTTCTCTGCATTGGTGGTGTCTGTCTTCAGCGTGTACTGGATGATATCCTCAGCCTTGAGGTCAGCCAGGCTGATCACCGTTTCCTTCTGCTCACCGTTATCAAAGGTAACGGATACAAACTGGGTATCGCTCTCGACAGTAATATCCGTAGTCTCCCCGGAGAAATTCTGCATCATGCCGCCGCCCGGCATCCCGCCTTGGCGGCCGCCGCCTTGACCTCCCTGAGCGTCTTGGGCAGTACCTTCCGGAGGCTGCCCGTCTTTACCACCCTCCGGCGGAGTTCCCTGGCCTTCCGGTGCAGTGCCGTCGGCGCCATCACCGTTATTTTGCGGCCGTCCAGCAGGCATTTCGGCTGTATAGATCGTGATGGTGCTGCCACTGATGCTTTTGATTTTACCAATATTCATGCCGGCTCTGTTCATACCTCTGTCCCCGGCTCCGGGGGAGGCGGCGGGTTGTGCGGCTGTGCCGTCGCTCTGGGTTTGCGCGGTTTGGCTGTCTGCAGCTGATGAGGACGCTGTATCCGTGTTTGAACTGCAGCCTGCAAGCAGGATGGCTGCGATCAGGCTGCTGGCCATCATATAGGGTACATTCCTTTTCATTTCAATTCTCCTCCTTGATGAACTACACAACTTTCTGCGGACAATATATCAGAGCGTCCTGAATGTCAGCTTAAAGTTTGGTAAATATTTCTGAAAAGATTGACAGAAACAATTGATATATAATGGTTATATAAATTGAACCTGTGATTCTTCTATTTTGGGAATGGCCGTGACTACAGAGAATATTTGGACTTCCGGCCGCTGTTGTCTGCAGATTTCTTGATTTAAACCGCTACTAGCGGTAGAAATCCACAGACTGCTTATGCTTCCGAAGTGAGCTTTCCTACGGAAAGCTTTTAGGCGGACGCTATCGCTCCTACAGTTCCAAAATTCCCCTCCGCCACTTTTCCCTAAATGTATACTTTCAAGTTCAATCTATATAGTGGAGTACAGAGACGAAACCTTCAAGGAAAGAGGCAACACATGACAACCCTACTGGTAACAGGCTACCGTGCGCATGAGCTCGGGATTTTTGACAGCAAGCATCAGGGCATCCCCTATATCAAAAAGGCGCTCGCCGCAAGGCTGATTCCCCTCATTGAAGACGGAGTGGATTGGGTCATTACTCCCGGTCAATACGGTGTAGACCTTTGGGCCTGCGAGGTGGTACTGGAGCTGAAGCGTAAATATCCGCTCCTGAAGCTGGGGATCATTACCGCTCATGCCAACCCGGAAGAGAAGTGGAAAGAGGACAAGCAGAACGAATACCGGGGAATTGTGGCCGGAGCAGATTATTATGGAGCGGTAAGCAATGCCCCTTATGACGGCAGCTGGCAATTCCGGGCCAGAGATGATCTGCTGTTCCGCAAAAGCGATGCCATTCTGCTGTTCTATGATGAGGATGCCGCTGAAGGAAGTGCGAAATATTTTAAGGAACGGGCATTGAAGCTGCATGCGGAGGGCGACTATGGTCTCTATCTGATGTTTGCGGAGGAAATTCAAAATATTGCTGACGAGGAAAACCAGCGTGATTACGAGTGACAAGAAGCAGTGAGTGAAGCGGAGGGGGATGGAAGATGAATTCTGTTCAGGCGGAAGAAGATATATGTTATGTCATTCTGTTAAGCCCCACGCAGCAGGACCGCAGAGATATGGAGATCATCCGCGGGCATGTGCAGCATCTGCAGCAGCTGGAACGCAGCGGCCAGCTGGTGCTGTGCGGGCCGTTTAACGATGCTCCCGGCGGGATGGTAATTATCCGGGCAGAATCCCGGGAAGAGGCAGAGGCGGTTGCGGAGCGTGATCCGTATGTTCTCTCAGGCATCCGCAGCTACGAGCTCCGCACCTGGAGCCTGTCACATGCAGGCAACAGACACATGGGCATAGCCGCGGATTGACGAGAGCTGCTGTTTAAATAAAGCTCTGCAGCGAAGGCGCTTTGCGGATCTTGTAATTCTGCTCATAGGCATAGGCCAGCTTGATCAGCAGCGGCTCCTGATAAGCCTGGGCCGAGAACGTCACCCCGAACGGGGCACCGGCCGAGGTGTAGCCGGAAGGCACGACGATGGAGGGATATCCTGATCTGGAGGTGATCCGTGCTCCAAAGTCGGCCGGGAACAGCAGGGCGTCCAACTGGTGCTCCTTCATGGTGGCGTCGATGCCCTGCTCCTTGCAGAGCTTCAGATCCGTGGCGCGGTCACGCAAGTACTGCGGCTCTGTCAGAGTGCCTGAAGAGGTATATTCGGCATCGATCAGTGTAGCTTGTCCATAGCGCAGCGTCTCTACCGGATGGGCATGGTTGAAGTCAATGATATCCTTAAGGGTTCGTATCTTCGCACCCGGGCCGAGCCGGGCCAGATAAGCGTTAATGGAGGTTTTGAACTCGTTCAGCACTACGGAGGAATATTTGATCTCGCGCGCGGTGCGGATATCGGCAGGGTCGATGATGGTTGCGCCAAGCTCACGCATTCTGTCCACGGAAGCGTTGAACAGTGCCAGCTGTTCTTCTGTTAATTCTTCGAAATAGTAGTCCCGGGGAATGCCGATCCTCGCACCCTGCAGACCGTTCAGATCAAGGAATTCCGTATAGTCCTCATGCAGCCTTCCCTCGCTAGTGCCCATCGCCGCATCACTGCTGTCCCGGCCAAGCATGGCATTCAGCAGGAGTACTGCGTCACGGACAGTTCTACCCATTGGCCCGGCAGTATCCTGCGTGTTCGACAGCGGAAGAATGCCGGAGCGGCTGAGCATGCCTACCGTCGGCTTAATTCCCACAATTGACCCGAGATTGCCGGGATTGAGGATGGAGCCGGAGGTTTCGGTTCCCACCGATACTGTGCAGAAATTACAAGCGACGGCTACTGCGGAGCCGGCACTGGAGCCGCCGGTAGGTGTGGAGATATTGTAAGGGTTCAGCACCTGGCCCCCGCGCGAGCTGTAGCCTGACGGCATGCCATTCGTCATGAAGTTGGCGAATTCCGTCATGTTCGCTTTGCCCATGATGATGGCTCCGGCCTCGCGCAGCTTCGTAACGATAAAGGCATCTTCCCCGGCAAAAGAATCCGCCAAAGCCAGCGATCCCGCACTGGTATGCATTTTATCCCCTGTATTGATATTGTCCTTGAGCAAGACCGGAATGCCATGCATCGGTCCTCTTGGACCCTGCAGCGCACGTTCCACATCCAAAGATTCCGCAATGAACAGCGCATCCGGATTGATCTCCAGCACAGAGTTAATCGTCAGGCCGTTTTTGTCATGATCGGCAATGCGCTCATAATACATGAGAACCAGTTCTTTGGAAGTGATCTCTCCGGCTGCCAGTGCGGCCTGAATTTCCGGAATTGTAGCCTCTACGATTTCAAAACTCATGCGGGTTCACGCTTCTTTCTCTCTTTGGTTTGGCCTTCTCCTTCATCTAACCATAGTTTACCGCGTCTTGATAGAGTTCATTTTGGATTTTTTTTGATAGTTGGCATTCCATATCTGGTGTATAATCCCATGTGAAGCTCACACGGGAGGATTTCATTTTGAATAAATGGGGAAAAGGTTTAATGGTTGTGGTTATGGCGCTTGGTCTGGCTGGCTGCGCGGATGATGGTATTGTCAAGGAGAGCCGTGTTCAAGAACCGGCTATGCCTACAGCAGAGCAGTTAATCGCGAAAATAACAGAAGCCAGTGAAGGGCTTAGCAGCTTTGTGCAGGAGACCCAGTCCTGGCTGAATACAGATATGGCACAAGCTGAAAGTCAGGTGAATCAAACTGTAGAAACGAAGTCAACCACTGAGGTTGTAATGGCCCCCCTGCAGATGCATCAGGTGAGCCAGTTACAGATTTTGGGCAAGGAGGAACAGAAGCTGGAGATATATCTTGTTGAGGGAGGCTATTTTACCTCTATGAACGGCTACTGGCGAAAGATGCCTGAGAGTATGTCTGAGCTAATAATGACGCCTTTGCAGCTGGAGGCAAGCCCCGGACGGCGGATGGAACAGTTTAAGACGATCCTGCCTTATTTATCGGTGACGGAGGAAGGCGGCGACTACGTGCTGAAGGCCCGTGCATCCGGTGAGCAGATGAAGGATTTCACAGCCTATTACAGGTTGCAATATGGCAGCGGAGAGCTGGCAGAGCAGCAGATATCTGCTGTGAAAAGTATGAGCATATTGTACAGCGTGGACAAACAGACCTACTGGCCAACCCGGACAGAAGATGAAATGGTTACTGACGACAGAAGGGGCGGCCAGGGGATGTACTCTAAAGTCAAAAGGAGAACCGATATAGGGAAATATAATACCCTCTCAGAGATTGAGCTTCCGGAGGAGGCCCTGAATGTTCTGCAGTAAACAACGGAGGTTCAAGAAACACAAAATCAGCCAAAAAGCCTGTATGCCGCTAAGGAGTAGTGGTGTCCAGGCTTTTTGGTGGGCAAATATCGGAAATCTAGTCCTGCGCCGGGCGGAAGCCCTCTTCCGCCAGATAATCGTGGGCTTCTTCAAGGGTCTCGAAGGCCATTTCCAGCTGGAGTCCGGCATAGAGATACCATAAGTCTTCTTCGAATCTCAGACTAAGGCTGTTGCCGTCCTCATTCACCCAAATCGTCTCAGCCGAGTCTGCCGCCAGTTTCTTCTTGCGCTTACTTGGGGCAGGCGCTTCCGGAATGTACATGGTCAACGAGGCAATGGATGCCTCAATCAGCTCCCGCAGTCCGGCTTCGGAATAATCGCGGATATTTACAAGACCCTTGTTATCCGTTTCATAGCCCCGCAGCAGCCCTGCGTATACAAAGCCGTTACCGTTAGGATGCAGATGGGAAGCAACGGTTTTTTTGTCATGCCGGCTGCCTTCGTAATGATAGTTCACCCGTCCAAGCGAGACATTCCTCCGCTCAAGCTCTGGATAGGAATCAAATATTGCCAATTTCTGTTCAAAAGTAAGCATATACAGCCTCCGGTTCACGGTTCTTCTAAGGTTAATGTTACGTCGGTGCAAGTGATTATACCACGTTAAAGACCCGCGGGACTACAGCTGCCGCTTCGCCACTGTATTAAGCATGGAGCGGCAAAATCAGCTCGAAGGTGGAGCCTTGGTCGGGACTACTTCCCAGCACCAGGCTTCCGCCCATCGCTTCGGCCAGCAGACGGCTGAATGTTAGGCCCAGCCCCAGGCCGCGAAGCGTGCTCTGCTTGTCGCTGCTGCGGAAGAAAGCTTCGAAGATTCTGCCGCTGATGTCCGAAGGGATGCCCGGCCCGTTATCGGTGACGGTAATTTCAGCATATCCCTGCGGAATTACGGTTAGGCTGATGGTCAGCTGGAGATTTTGTCCAGGCAGTGAAGCCTGTACGCTGTTGTTCAGCAGATTCACGATGATTTGCTGGATGCGCAAGGGGTCTCCCCGCACATAGAGCGGCTTCTCTGGCAGCTGAAGCACCGGTTCATTAACTGACTCACACTGCGTGAGCTTCCACTGGTAGACGATCTCCGCCAGCAGCGGAACGGCATCCAGCCGGTCATGCCGGACGGCCACGATGCCGGCGGTGAGGGCGTTGTAATCCAGCAGATCGGCCACCATGCGCTGCAGCCGGCCCGCTTCCTGCAGGGCGATGTCGAGGAATTCATCGGCTTCATCGCCTTCAACGACACCCTCGCGGACGGCATGAACCAGTCCTTTGATCGAGGTGACCGGTGTTTTCAGCTCATGGGATACTCCGGCCAGCATAACCGCCCGGGACTGCTCGAACTGCTGCAGCTTGCCCGACATCTCCTGAAAGGAGAGCAGCAGCTCGTGAATTTCCCGCTCTTTGGCCCCTGTGTCCAGAATGATATTGTACTCCCCGCTGCTAATCTGTGCTGCTGCGGCAGCTACCCGCTGAATCGGTTTTGCCAGCTTGCTCGATAAGAGGTAGATGGTCAGCCAGCTCAGGATGATCAGGAACAGGATCAGAATGGAGAAGAACGTAATCTCCTCCTGGGGAATATGGCGCAGGGAACGTTTGGACTGAAGCACGATAACCTGCCCCAGGGTTTCGCCGCCTTGCTGAATCTGGGCCACCGCAGCCTTGAACTCTGGACTGCGTGAGCCGGATAGCGTGTCATTGAGCTTATGGTTCATCTCTTCCTGGGTCAAGGCTGGCTCAGAGAAGAGTAGTTTGCCCTCCGGGTCTGTAATAATCACGCACATTTCCTGCGTTAATTTGAAGAAGCGTTTGCGGTCTTCGACCAGCTTAGCCAAGGTTGGGCTGATCTGCATGGTTCCTTCGCTGCTTACGCTGCGGTCGGCAATCTCCTGGGCGAGCAGGGCGGTGGTCTGCATGCGGTTGTTCATCGCCTCCTGCTGAATCCACCAGAAGGTCACCAGTGCGGTGAGCAGAAGCCCGATGCTGATAATAATAAGATAGCGGAGCGTCCAGTAGGAGAGGATGGAGGTGCGTCTCTGCGCCTGCTTCATACGGTCCATAACTGGTACCCGGTCCCGCGCAGTGTGCGGATCTCCCCTTCCTCAGCCGGCCAGTGCGAGAGCGCCTGGCGCAGTCTCTTGATCGACAGGTCGACCGCCCGGTCGCTGCCCTCATAGTCCATCTCCCACACCTGTTCAATCAGCTGGTCTCTGGTGCAGATCTGATTCGGGCGTTCGGCCAGGAACAGCAGGACAGACATATCGCGCGGGCTCAGACTGACCTCGGCGTTATTCAGGAAGACGCTGCGGGCGCTGAAATCGACAAACAGGCTGCCGAAATGGCGTTTGCCGCTGCCATCGGACCACTGGGAAGGGCGGCGCAGCACGGCGTTTACCCGGGCGACGACTTCTTCGGGGATGAATGGCTTGGACATATAGTCGTCGGCACCGCCGTCAAGTCCGGCCAGCCGGTCCTTAATTCCGTCCCGGGCGGTGAGCATGATGACGGGGCAGCTGCTGATTTTGCGGATCTGGCCCAGCAGTTCAAAGCCGTCCATGTTCGGCAGCATAATGTCGAGCAATATAAGAGAAGGAGGCGATGCCTCGAACACTTCAAGTGCGGCTATGCCGTCGGCGGCATGGGTAACCTGGAAGCCGGCTTTTTTAAGATAGGCGCCAAGCACACGGGCAATTGCTGCCTCATCTTCAACAATCAGAATGGATTTCATGGGAAACAAGCCTCCTTTAGCGGACATTTTACCACAGAACACCGGACGGTGCTTTGACTTATTCCCGACATATTGCTTTGTTAGAATGGGAGCTAGCCGGACAAGGCAGAGAAAAATTTCTAGATGGAGGGAATAAGGATGAAGAAGAAAACATGGGTGTGGGCAGCCACGGGCGTCGTAATCGCGGGGGCAATCACAGCATTTACGTTACTGAACAACAGCTTGGGCAATAACGTGGAAATCGAGTCCGTCATTCCTGCACAGGAACAGGGAACGAATAACTCTGGAACGGCGGTAGCGAATGCGGCGGCGGCAACAGGCGCTGCAGTTACAGCAGAACAATTAAACGGTGCCTGGAGTATTGCCGACACTTCGAAAGTATACTGGTCGGTTACGACCTCCAAAGAAACGGTCAACTTCGTAAATGCCTCCGTTCAAGGGACATGGAATGTCAATCTGGATGACACAGCCTCTATGACTGGCGAAGGTTCCATTGAGATGAGTGCGCTGGATTCCGGAGAAGGACAACGGGACGAGCACGTAAAAAGCGCAGATTTCCTGAGTGTAGAAGAGTTCCCGCAGTCGACATTTAAGGTGAGCTCCTTTTCTGAGCTGCCGGCAGAATGGACGGAGGGTACTGCGGTGCCGGTTCAGATGACAGGTACGCTTACCGTAAAAGGAATTGAGAAAGAGGTTACCTTCGATTCGCAGGCGGTGTACAGCGGTGGACAGCTGATGCTGTCGGGAACGACAACCGTAACCTTTGCAGACTTCGGTATGAAGAATCCGCACTCGATCGTGCTGGATACTGAGAATGATCTTGAAGTGCGTCTGGAGCTTGTACTAAGCAAGTAACATAGTGAGCAGGCCAAGTTTCATAAGAAGATCTTCTAACCACCATAAATTAGCTGTTATCGGCAAAACAAGCCCATTCCGTCTATGGAATGGGCTTGTTTTTGTTCTTGGATAAGCGTGCGTAAGCTTGAGCTGTTTGGCGAAAAACCTTCCTCCATATCCCGAAAGAGAGCTTACATACTCACGCCTGTATGGTTTTTTTGTCCACAGTAGAGAGCAGTACACGGAAACCGACTAATGCGTCGATTCCACAGCTGCCCCATCTCCGGCAGTCTGCTTAGCTTTATCCTCCACAGGCGGAATGCTCTTCTTCGGTATACCGTCCAGCCCGTATTCCCAATCATAGGCGTCAAAAATTTTGCGGGCAACGGGCGCGGCGCTGTTGGAACCGAATCCCCCTTCGGGAATAACGACGGCGACGGCCAGCTTGGGATTCTCGCGCGGGGCGAAGGCAATAAACACGCCGTTGTCGGCCAGGTAACTGCTCTTTTTAACCGTATATTGCTGCTGGGAAGTACCGGTTTTACGTGCAAAGTCATAAGGGAAATCCTCAAATGCAGTCACAGAAGTATTCATACCCTTGATGACTTCACGCCAGTATGCTTTATCGAACTTCACTTCGTTCAGCACTTCCCTGCCGAAGGTCTTGACGGTGTTTCCGGCCTGATCTGTGATTTTGCTGACAAGCTGCGGCTTAATCCGGACTCCCTGGTTCGCCAGCGTGGAGGCATACTGGGCCAGCTGCAGCGCCGTGTAACGGCCTTGCTGTCCGAATGACGCAAAGACCAGCGCTGACTGGGCGCTTCCGCTTTTTGCCTCTTTCACATAGTTGATAAGGCCTTTATGCTCATTCGGTAGTCCGCTGCCCGGCCGCTCACCCAGCCCGAACTCCCTCATGTATTTATCCCAGACATTGACTCCTTCAGAGCCGTACTTCTCATAGAGTTTCTTGCCGACCATATCGATCATGAAGACGTTGGAGGACTTCTCTATGGCTTCAGCCGGAGAGTTGAAGAATCCATAGGCATGGCCGCCGGCGTTGCGGACGGTCGTCTCATAACCGGCTCTGCCGAAGGTTGTGCTGCCTTTGTCGGTATAAGTTGTTCGTGTTGTAATGAACCCTTCGTTCAGGCCGATCAATACGGTCAGCGGCTTGATCACTGAACCGAGGAACACAGCGGAATCGAAATTGTGCCCGGACCGTCCGGAGGAAATTGGCGTGACGGTACCGTTCTGATAATTCAGCTGAATCTGGTTATATACCTCTGTAGGCAGAGTGCCTGTAGTCCAAATATTGGTATCATAATCCTCCATGCTGGCCATCGCTACAATATTTCCGGTATCGACTTCCATGGCAACGGCGTAACCGGTCTTGGCATCAGGGTGAACCTTGCCCTGCACCGGATTCCTGTGAACCCACTTGATCTGATCCAGGATCGCCTGCTCCGTCTTCAGCTGAATGTTCTTATCGATGGTGGTCCATACATCATTGCCTTTGACAGGAGGTACAATGGCTTCAATGCCCTCGGCCATATTCTTGGCATTAACACCTACGGTCAGGTAGCCGTTGCGCCCCCGCAGCTCCCGCTGGTACTGCAGCTCCAGCCCGTCAAAGCCGACAAACTCATCACTCCGGTAAGAGAGGCCCGGGTCAGTGTCATTTTTCATGGCTGCCAGAATGTTCTTATAAATATCTAAGCTATCCGCTTTCTTGAAGGTTTTGATATATCCGACCGTCTGTACAGCTACTGTGTCCGGATCATAGTGGCGCTCGTCCTCCTCGCTGACAGTGAGATTCGGATACTTGTCCTTATGCTCCATGAAGTAGGCAATTTCCTCTTTAACCAGACCGCGTTTGATCGGCCGCAGCATGAAGCCCGAGTAGACTTTGGAGTCAAGGTCCATGGCTTTCAGCACGGCATCCTTCGTAATCACTTCATCTTCCGGCACCTTGGCCCCGTATTTGGCGAAATCCGCAGCAAGGTCGGCGGCAAGCTGATTAGCTTTGGCGGTAGCTTCGGGCGACCGTGAGGTTAATTTGGTTTTTTTGTCCGTTACGGTTTCTGTATAGTCAGTGGTCAAGGAGAAATAAAGCGTTTGCACCGAGGTGGAATAGGCTAGCTTTTCTCCGCCCTTTGCCAAAATACTTCCGCGTATCGAAGCAAGCGGCACGTTTTTGGTATCACGGCTCGTTTCAACCTCGGTGAGCGTGGGGCCTTCAACAAATTGTACAATGGCAAGACGGACAATAATAATGCAGAATATAATAAAAGTGCCGAAGAAAAATATATTGATGCGCAGACTAAGCGACGGGTTCGCGCTCTGATCCTCATTCCTGGCATCCGGCCTGAAAATAGATTTCACGTTTAGCCTCCCCGAAAAAAATACATTTTTACTCTATGAAGCTAGTGAACAGTTAATTAGTATGCAATTCATATTTTACCATATAAAACCACAATATGGCATCTCTCGTAAATGTTGAGTGCCGGTCCGGAGGAGCAAAAATGAGGATTGAAGTAGCGGCGGCGATTATCCATAATAAAGAAGGAAAGCTGCTGATCGCCCGGCGGAAACCTGGCAAAGCGCAGGCAGGGCTGTGGGAATTCCCCGGCGGCAAGCTGGAGGCCGGTGAAGATGCCGTAGAGTGTCTGCGCAGAGAGCTGATGGAAGAAATGAGAATCGCCATCCGGCCTTATGAAGCATTCGGAAGCCATGAGCATGATTATGGCAACGTACAGATTACGCTGATAGCCTGGAAGGCGGAGTATCTGGACGGGGAGATTGCGATGAGTGACCATGATGCCTGCAGATGGGTGGAACGGGGCGAGCTGGCGGAATACGACTTTGCCCCGGCGGATATTCCTTTTGTGGAGCGCCTGAGGAAGGAGCTTAGCTGAGGGTAGCCGATTATAGAATGAAAGGCGGCTGATTGATTTTGACCGAGTATTTCAAGCTTGTAAGAGATGGTATTCCGGCGCTGATTGCATCGCAGGGGAAGACCTGTGCCACCAGAATACTGGATACCGGGGAATACATAGAGGCGCTGCGTGCGAAGCTGCGCGAGGAAGCAGAGGAATACTTCCGGGAAGAGCAGGACGGGCATGCGCTAGAGGAGCTGGCAGATATGCTTGAGGTCATCCGGGCATTAGCCGTGATCCATGGCGGAGACAGTGAGATGCTGGAGGCGATCCGTGCCGAGAAGGCAGAGCGCCGCGGCGGATTCAAGGACCGTATTCTGCTGCTTCGGACAGAAGGGGCTGCAGCTGATGTTCAAAAATAAAATGACGATCACCCTAAGCAGTGTTGCTGCCATCATTCCTGTATTGCTGTATATGTATCTCTACCGGGAGATGCCTGATTTTGTACCTATTCATTACAATGGTGAGGTGGCGGACCGGTTTGTGGACAAAGGGAGCTATGAGGTCCTATTAGTGAGTTTATTCGGCTGGTTTAGCTTCGGGTTCATCCGTCTGCTTCAGCTGCTGCTGCGAAGGCTGTTCCTCCGCAGCTATATTGAGAATCTCGCGCTGAACCACCGGATCTGGAATGCCGCTACGCTTCTGGTGACGGTCGGATTTTCTGTAATTAGCGTGTTTGCGCTGCTGGCAATGGTCTAAGCTTAGCGGTGAATCTTTTACACAAGAAGCACAGTTTGATAGAATCAAATAGACTGAAACTATTGCAGGAGGAGACTTTAATGCCAATGGATAACGCTTACAAGGTGAAATGGGGAATTCTCAGCACCGGCTGGATTGCCCACCAGTTCGCAACGGATCTGGCCCATGCCAGTAACGGTATTGCTTACGCTGTCGGATCACGCACCCAGGAAAGCGCGGATGAATTCGCTAAGAATCACGGCATTCCCGTCGCCTATGCTACTTACGAAGAACTGGTGAACGACCCGGAGGTGGATGCCATCTATATCGGGACGCCGCATCCGTTCCATAAAGAGAACGCCCTGCTGGCCCTGCGCGCCGGCAAGGCTGTGCTGTGTGAGAAGCCGTTCACGGTGAACAGCGGGGAGCTGGAAGAAGTCGTGGCCTATGCCCGCGAGCATAAGCTGTTCCTGATGGAGGCCATGTGGAGCCGCTATATCCCGGCTAACGTCAAAGTCAGAGAGTGGATTGCTGCAGGGAAGATTGGGGACGTCCGCCTGGTCCAGGCAGACCTTGGCTTCCGCGCCGACTGGAATCCGGAAAGCCGCCTGCTGAATCCGGCGCTGGGCGGCGGAGCATTGCTGGATGTCGGCATCTATCCGATATCCTTCGCTTCCATGGTTTTAGGGCCTCATCCTGAGTCCGTATCCAGTACGGTACATATCGGTGAGACCGGGGTGGATGAGCATTTCTCACTGCTGTTATCCTATGGCGGCGGAAAAAGCGCTTCGCTTAACGGGGGAATCCGGCTCAAGCTGCTGGAGGAAGCTCATGTATTCGGAACCGAGGGCCATATTATTGTGAAAGGCACGCTGGTGAATCCGCGTGCGGCCGAGCTGTATATCGGCGGTGAACTGGCAGAGACCTTTGAGGATGACCGTGCTTCTGTCGGCTATTCGTTTGAGGCGGAGGAAGTGGGCCGCTGTCTGCAGGCCGGTCTGACGGAAAGTCCGGTTATGACGCTGGATGAATCCGTAGCGATTCTGAAGCTGCTGGATCAGGTCCGGGCACAGTGGGGACTTAAGTATCCTGGCGAACAATAATTAAATGCTTCTGAAGAAACCGGCGGTCCCCAGAGAATATTGTTAACTCTGGGGACCGTCAGTGCATAAGGAGGATGCAGTATGACTTTGAATGCGGATCGATATCAGGGGTGTCTGCATGGGCTGGCGGTAGGGGATGCGCTCGGAACCACGGCCGAATTCAAGGCCCCCGGCACCTTTGCACCGCTGGAGGATATCATAGGGGGCGGCGTCTTCGGCTTGCAGCCGGGACAGTGGACAGATGACACATCCATGGCACTATGCCTGGCGGAAAGCCTGCTCTCAAAGCAGGGATTTGATCCTGCAGACCAGATGCAGCGTTATTTGAAATGGTTCCGTGAGGGGCATCTGAGCAGCACCGGGGAATGCTTTGACATCGGCAATGCTACGCGGGCGGCGCTGCTTCAATATGAAGCGAGCGGAGAGGCCTACAGCGGTTCGGCCGATCCGTTTGCTGCGGGGAATGGCTCGATTATGCGGCTGGCTCCTGTCGTTATGTATTACGCTGCCCATCCGGCGGATGCCATCCGATATGCGGCCAGCAGCTCTAGAACGACACATGCCGCAGCGGAATGTGTCAGCGCCTGCCGCCTGCTGGCCGCTTATATTCTTGCCGGACTGCACGGGTGGAGCAAACAGGAGATGCTGGCCCCGGAGGCCTTCGGCGGCTGGCTGCAGGAGGATCAGCTGACACCGCATATCCTGGGCATTATGAATGGCTCTTACAAGCTTAAGCAACCGCCTGAAATTCAAGGCTCCGGGTACGTGGTGGAATCGCTGGAAGCGGCGCTGTGGGCGTTCCATAACTCCGCCAGCTTTGCCGAAGGTGCGCTGCTCGCTGTCAATCTGGGCAATGACGCCGATACGACCGGGGCGGTCTACGGCCAGATTGCCGGGGCCTTTTACGGATTAAGCGGCATCCCGGAGCACTGGATCTCTATACTTGCGATGCGCGGGCTGATTGCCGACTATGCGGGAAGACTGTATGCGGATGAAACAAGGGACCTTGGGGAAAAGTAGAGGAAATACACCAAGGGAGTGATCTGGATGGCAAGAAGAAACCGGAAATATGCAGTACCGGGAGCAGCACAGGGAATGCAGACCTTCAAAGCGGATGTGATGAGGCGCGAAGGGTATACCGTTGATCCGAACCACCCGGACGATGTGAAATATGAAGTCGCCAAGGAGCTGGGCATCCCCCTGCAGCCGGGCAATAATGGCGGTCTGACTACGGAATCAGCCGGCCATATCGGCGGCAAAATCGGCGGCTCCATGGTCCGTGAAATGATCCGCCTTGCCCAGGAGCAGCTCGCGGAGAAGGGGAATTCTTAGGAGCTTGCAGGGCCTGCGGTGGCAGTTCTTGTTCTGTGGGGGAGCGGTAGTTCAACTGTGATCTGCAGAATCCCGCCTAATCTAACAATTATAAATGTTGTTGTAGACCCAAAAAAGAGCTCCCCGCCACGGGAAGCTCTTTTTGTCATCTATACCGGCTGATCAGCGCGGATTTAACTTCACCTTCGAGCCTTTGCCGCCGGTCTGGAGGCCGGTTTCCTTGACTCCGGCTTCCTTCAGGTCGGTGACCAGCCGTTCAAGCACGGACTTGGCCGCGGCGGCTTCCTTGGCGCTGGAGGCCTGCACAACCAGCTGCACCGGCTTGCCGGAGCGCAGATGCTTGTCCGCCTGGCGCAGCTTCGTCTCGTAATCATGCTCCTCGATATGGGCAGTGAAGCGCAGCTCCTTGACCTTCTCCTTGCTGCCGCTCTTTCCGGCTGCCTGGCCGGGGGATGCCTTGCGTGCCGAAGCAGCTTCCTTCTGCGCGGCAGCCTTTGCTTTGCCTTTAGCCATCAGGCTGCAGGGCGGGGGGCTGCTCATCAGCGAGGTGCAGACCAGATCCGCCCCTTGGGACCGGGCAATCCCCAGTGCCTCCTCTCTGGAGACTATACCGAGCTTCTCGCCTTTTAGTCCGGTGAGCACGACCTCGGATGCTCTTATTTGTTCATTCATGAATACTGCCATTACTATGAAACCTCCTGCTTGAGCCATGATACTGATATCATAACGGGAAGTGGCCTGCTGTTCAATCGGTTAGCAGCTGCAAGTCCTGTATATTAAAAAAGAACCCGGCAGACTCTGCCGGGTTCGGTCTATAAAATAAATTGCATACAAAAAGACGGTATGATATAGTTAAATACGTATCGGTTTTTTAGATCGAAAATCTCATAAGTATTGCATCTTATTTACATCTTAATCTTACCATGGGGATTAAGGGTTTGTCAAACTTTCTTTTTGATCCCGATTAGACTGAAAAGGAGCGTGTTCAGGAGAATGATTAACGCGAATGATTGGCAGCAGGAACAAGACCGGCTGGAGCTGGTTGAAGAAAGGCTGCAGGCGGCAATCAAGGGGTTGGAGCCGGAGGTAACCGGGCTGCACGAGCAGGCGGCGGATATCCGCAAGCGGTTCTGGGAGGAAGTTACGGTCAATACCAGCACCCATGAAGATTTCGAAGAGACCTTCTATAGTATCAGGCAGCAGGAGGCGATGCTGTCTGAACGGGAACGGAGTCACCGGCTTCGGCTGCAGCGCTACAGAAGCATGCAGCGGCTGTTGCCGTCCCCCTATTTCGGACGGATTGATTTTCGTGAGGAGGGCTCCAGCAGCAGTGAGCAAATATTCATCGGTGTAGCCTCATTCGCCGATGACGATGGCATGAGCTTTCTGGTATACGACTGGCGGACGCCTATTGCAAGCATGTACTACGATTATTCCCCCGGGGCAGCTGCTTACGAAACGCCGGGTGGATCAATCACGGGCGAGATGACGTTGAAGCGGCAGTATCAGATCCGCGGCGCACAGCTCCACAATGTGTTCGATACGAGCCTGACGATCGGCGATGAATTGCTTCAACAGGTGCTCGGTAAAGGTGCAGACTCACAAATGAAGAGCATCGTGGCGACGATTCAGAAGGAGCAAAATGCTATTATCCGTGACGACAAGAGCCGTATGCTCATCGTGCAGGGGGCGGCCGGAAGCGGCAAGACGTCCGCTGCGCTGCAGAGGGTAGCTTATCTGCTTTATAAACACCGCGGCCGGATCAGGGCCGATCAGATCGTGCTTTTCTCGCCGAATCCGATGTTTAACAGCTATGTATCCACAGTGCTTCCCGAGCTGGGTGAGGAAAACATGCAGCAGACGACCTTTCAGGAATATCTTGCTCACTGGCTGGGCTCGGCGTTTCGGCTGGAAGACCCGTTCGAGCAGATTGAATATGCCATGAATCCGGAGTCTGCCTCCGGGTATGAAGCACGGATGAGCGGGATGCGGTACAAGGCTTCGGAAGATTTCCTTCAGGCTCTCCAGCACTACGCATTGTGGCTCGGGAATGAAGGTATGTTATTCCGCAGTATCCGTTTCCGGGACCGCGAGCTGATTGCCGCAGAGCAGATGAAATTGCAGTTTTACAGCTACGACCGCTCCATCCGCCTGGCTAACCGAGTTGTACTGCTGCAGGAATGGCTGCTGCGGGAGCTGGCTTCGCTTGAGCTTAAGGAGCAGGAAGAGCCATGGGTTCAGGATGAGCTTGATTATCTCGACAACGAGCAATATGCCGAAGCTTACAGCGCCTTGCTCAAGAAAGTTCAGCGGGAGACCGTCGTCTTTGATTTTACTCAGGAGTACGTGGAGCAATATGGAGACCTTCGCGGACAGGAGCAGGGAGAAGAGAATGTCTTCGACTTCGGCCTTCAGCAAGAAGAACTGCTGCAGCGGATGATCGTGAAGGAACATTTCAAACCGCTGAAACGGGAAATTAAACGGTTCATGTTCGTAGATGTGACTGGGCTCTATAGCCAGTTGTTTGGAGAGGAGGCAGCTTACCGGATGATGACGGATGAGGCCGGGGTGCCTGATCATTGGACTGAAATCTGCAGGCAGACGAAAGAGAAGCTGGAGCGCAGCGAGCTTTTCTATGAGGATGCAACCCCGTTCCTGTATTTAAAAGAACTCTTGGAGGGTGTACGGACGAACACAGTGGTCAGGCATTTGTTTGTCGATGAAGGCCAGGATTATTCGCCGTTCCAATATGCCTATCTCAAACGGCTGTTTCCCCGCGCGCGAATGACCGTGCTGGGCGATTTCGGCCAGGCGATTTTTCCCCAGGCCACGAATCTGCATGAGGCGGATTCCTCGCTGATCCGGCTGCATGGCGAAGAAGACACAAACCTGATCCGGCTTGTCCGGAGCTACCGATCAACACGGGAGATTGTTGAATTTACGAAGTCTATGCTGCCAGGCGAAGAGATCGTGCCGTTCGACAGACACGGCAGTAAGCCGTGTCTCACGCAGACCGGCGGGATCGCCGCGCGGGCGGAACGGATCCTTGAAGATGTCGCAGCACTCCAGGCAGAGGGCTACGACTCCATCGCCATCATTACGAAGACCGCTGCCGAAAGCTGCGAGGCCTATGAAGCATTGAAGGCGCAAAGCCCAGGGGAAATACGGCTTATTACCAAGGAGACTCTTACCTTTGAAAAAGGGACACTGGTTATTCCCGCTTATCTTGCCAAGGGAGTAGAATTCGACGCTGTGCTCATCTATGATGCTTCTTCGCAGACGTATCACAGGGAGAGCGAGCGGAAGCTGTTTTATACCGCATGCACTCGGGCAATGCACCGTTTAATGCTGTACACCACAGCGGACTGGACACCTTATCTCCAGGCAGCGGATGCTTCGTTGTATGATGTAGGTTCTTTGGCACGTATATAATCATTCTCTGCCTTGGAATCCTCAAAGATTTAAGTCCGATGCCGCTCCATCCAGGCCGTTGCCCAGTCGACGAGCGGACGCTGTTCCAGCAGCCGGACCTCAGCGTTGCCGATGCGATGAACCGGAAGCTTCATTTCCTCCTCGTAGGCGGTTCCTAACCGGACAAAATCGCTGTCATCCACGGCCTGGGTGGGGTAGGTGATCCACTCCCGCTTCCCGTCTAGCATAACTGCGCTGCTCTCATAGACCGTTTGTTTGCCGGGGAAGGAAGCGCGGGTCTCCGCTAAATGCAGTGAAGTGTTCTTGTCATGGCCGACACCGACCAGGAGCACGGAGCCGTTCAAGCGGTAGAGCTTATCCAAGGGAGAGCCCTCGCCAAAAATATTGCTCAGATCGTGATTCTCCGTAAGGTAGGACGCATGTTTGCCAACCGCTGCGACAGAACGGGCAGGATGATCCGATCTTTGGGCTCCCGGCCATTTGCGGAGCATTTCGGCGGCAACACCCATGCCAATGGCCGGGGTAACCTCTTTATCATACGCCGGCCAATGCTCCCGGATGACGGGCCACCATTCTGCAGGCGCTTCCCAATGCACACCGGTAGCGGGATCGAGATTCTTCCACGTCTGGGATGGCATCATTAAGGTGCCCTCAGGTCCGACGATTTCCAGAAGGGCCCGGATAAGAGTCTCCGCTCCGCCAACGACAAACCCCAGCTTGCTGAGAGAGGTATGCACAAGCAGGTGCTGTCCTTCTTTGACTCCACAGCTTTTGAATTGACTGATTAACTCTTCCCTGGTAAAAATAGCTCTTGGTTCTTGCTCCATACTCATCTTTACCTCACCTTTCATAGCCTCAAAATATCTATACAAAAAGACAACCCCGCAGCAGTCTGCGGGGTTGTCTTCGGATAGTCTGAAGAACATTGCCCTTCGGTTAATATGATTAGATTATATCATTCAGCTCTGTTACGGATGACAAAAAGTTCATTTTTCAGCATGTTATTTCCAAAGCAAGCTATGGATTGAAACTTTACTTTTTATAAATGTGAAATAAAACTTCCGGGCCGCGCTTGTTTTGATTCGATGCTAAGAGTGCGCAGGAAGAGCAATTTTAACGAAAGCTGATATTAGTGCGAAGAAAAATAAGTTCGGAAAAGATATTTACAATGTAAGCGATATCACATTTTGGACAAGGAGAGGTTTAGTATAATTTATTGTGAATAAATTCATACATCAATTAATCAAAGGAGCGTGGGAAATGATTAAATCCAGGAAAAGAGTTTTCGTACTGCTGCTGTCTGTCTTCCTAATTTTTTCGACCGTATTTCCTGCAAGTGCAGCAACATGGACATTAACGGGAGACACGAATGTTCATGATCCGGCGTACATCAAAGAAGGCAATACCCATTGGGTATTCAGCACAGGCTCCGGGCTTCAGGTACTCTTTTCAACGAATGGTACCAACTATGTCCGCTCATTACCGATTTTCACCTCAGAACCCTCCTGGTGGGATACTTATGTTCCGAATCACGTAGAGCTCGATGTCTGGGCACCGGATATTTTCTATTATAACGGCAAGTATTATTTGTATTATTCAATCTCAACGTTTGGTTCCAGAGTTTCCGCGATTGGACTGGTAACAACCTCATCGATCTCCGGGGGAGTATGGACGGACCAAGGAATGGTTATCAGTTCCACGGATGCCTCCAATTACAATGCCATCGACCCTAATATTACTGCGGATGCCAACGGGAATTTGTGGATGGTCTTCGGTTCCTGGAGTAATGGAATATATGTTACCTCTATCAGCAAAACAACCATGAAGCCGACGGGCAATTCCTACCGGATCGCAACGAAGTCCGGGGGGATTGAGGGAGCGAATCTTGTCTATAACAGCAGCACTGGCTACTACTATTTGTTCGTATCCATCGGAGTGTGCTGTCAGGGCACCAGCAGCACTTACAAGGTTGCAGTCGGCCGGTCAACCAGTGTCCTTGGACCGTATTATGCCAAGGATGGTACGGCGATGAAGGATGGCGGCGCAACAGTAATCGACAGCGGCAACAGCAGCTGGGTGGGGCCGGGCGGCCAGGATGTCTACGGCACGGGTGTGATTGCCCGCCATTCCTATAGTGTTGCGGAGAACGGTGCTCCCAAGCTGCTGATAAGCGATTTGTATTGGGATTCCTCAGGCTGGCCGTACTACAACTGATCCTTTGAACATATCGGCTATCTAGAATGAAGCCGCAAGCTAGAAGTGTTTTTTGCTTCTTTCTGCTTGCGGCTCTTGTGTTATTTATGTCATATTTCATAACATTTAAAGTGTTTTTCTACCTGGATGTCATTTATTCTTACGTATTAGATGTTGACAACTCTATCAATTTATCTATAATGATGTATAAGTAATAGGCGATTATGGATTATCCAGAATGTTAGTCAGATATTATAACATCATCAATAGCTATGAAGGAGTGATCGCTATGATCGCTTCCGCCGGACAATGGAAACAGGATATTCTAAGGATTTACAACGAAATCAATAAGAGGTTATTCAACGCCGGTGTTAAGCAGCAGAAGGTTGATTTTGTCGGAAACAAGATTATTATCTTATCCATTAACAGCCGGGTCCCTGTACTGAAGGTGCTGGATACCCATGATGCTGCGGCCAGCCGCGGGATTAATCTGGTGCTGCATGAAGTGTTCAAGACTCAGATTAAGCAGGCTTTTATGGATGAGTTTCAATTGAATATCAAAGCCGTTCTTAAAGATTATGATGTGGAGACCGAGTATTCCGGTACGATCATAATTTTGGAGAAAGACTTGGAGCATTACCTGAACGTTACGTTGGAACTCTGAAAGTGGGAGAGCCGACCTGCCGTCAGTTTTCAGACATTAGCCCTGGGGCTGTGTCTAAAACTGGCGGCTTTTTGTTTATCAATCCAAATCCGGGAGGGTCCAAAAAAATGAAAACGAAGATTGAAATTGCCGGTGTAAGCAAGTGGTTCCGCCGTGACGGGCAAGAGATCATCGCGATGCAGGAAACGAATCTTACCATTGAAGAGGGCAGGTTTGTCAGTATTATCGGTCCCAGCGGCTGCGGAAAATCCACCCTGTTCAACATCATCGCCGGACTGATGCCTCCATCAACCGGCCGGGTGCTGGCGGATGGAGAGGATATAATCGGGAAAACCGGGCATGTCGGCTACATGCTGCAGAAGGATATGCTGCTGCCCTGGCGGACCATTCTGGACAATATTATTCTCGGGATGGAAATTCGCGGCGTGCCGCGCAAGGAGGCGGTTGCCCGGGCCCAGCCGCTGATGGACCGCTACGGGCTGAAGGGCTTTGGCGGCCATTATCCTGCGGAGCTGTCGGGCGGCATGCGGCAGCGGGCGGCGCTCCTCCGTACACTGCTGTATGACCGGGACATTATTTTGCTGGATGAGCCGTTCGGGGCGCTTGATGCCCAGACCCGGCTGACGATGCAGAACTGGCTGCTGGAGATTTGGGAGGATTTCCGCAAGACGGTGCTGTTTGTTACGCATGACATTGATGAAGCCATCTACCTGTCAGACGACATCTATGTCTTCTCCGGGCGTCCGGGACGGATTATTTCGAAGATTTCTGTGGACATGCCGAGGCCCCGACATCAGGAGGATACCGTATCAGCTTCCTTTATGGAGCTGAAAGCCCATCTGCTTGCTCTGCTGTCAGGGGGCCATGAGGAATCGGCGGCGCATATTTCTTGAGAAACAGTAAGGCCAAGCTAATCAAACTTTGAGGAGGAGAACCGGATGGAGAGTGTGCAAAAGAAAGGGTACGTCATTCACAAGCTGGAGGCGTCCGGGAATAGTGCGCTGAAAACGGAAAAAAGGCAGGCAGAGCCGTTCATTCAGGACGAAGAGGCGCTGGCCCGCCGTAATAAGCGGATCATCAGTCTCGGACGATTGTCTGTAGCAGTCCTTATAGTGCTCTGCTGGGAGCTGTTTACACGGATCGGCTGGATGGATGCTTATTACTGGAGCAGTCCTGTCCGCATTCTGAATACCACGTGGACCCAGATTACAGAAGGGACGCTGCTAGAGGATGTTGCGTATACCTCGAGTTCGACCATTCTTGGGTTCATAGGCGGCACTCTGCTGGGTTCACTGCTCGGCCTTTCCTTCTGGTGGTCGCGCAGATTTGCCGGAATCAGCGAACCCTTCCTGATCCTGCTGAACGCCATGCCCAAGCTGGCGCTGGCACCTGTACTGGTTATACTGCTGGGCATCGGGTTCTTCTCGAAGGTGGCGCTCGCTTTTGCCATGACGGTGGTGGTTGCAGCGCTGTCTGCGCACAGCGGGGTGCAGAGTGTGGACAAGGATATGGAGAAGCTCATGTACTCTCTTGGGGCCAAACGGCATCAGGTTTTTACGAAGGTCGTCATTCCCTGGGCGATGCCCTGGATGATCAGCAGCCTGCGGATTAATATCGCCCTCTCGCTGGCCGGGGCAATTGTCGGAGAATTCATCGCTTCCAGCCACGGGATCGGCCGCATGGTCATTTATGCCGGGACGATTCTCGATATCAATCTTGTCTGGGTGGGCGTTGTGGTCTTATCGGTGCTGTCCATGGTGATGTATACAGGCGTTGTGCTGCTGGAGAAATGGCTGTCTAAAGGGTACGGAATGAAGAAGGTGTAAGGCGGATAGAACGATTTTTAAGAAAAAGGGGAGAAACTACTCATGAACATGAAAAAAGTAAAGCTGTCTGCCGTCCTGACGCTGGTCTCCGCGATAATTCTGCTTTCAGGCTGCGGTTCTAAAAGCAACACCGGTGCCGAAGCCGCTGCCGCCGAAACGGAAGGGCTGAAGAAGTTGGTCATTTCCGAGCCTTTGCACTACACCGGCTATCTGCCGCTTTATGTGGCCCAGCGCGAGGGGTATTTTGCAGAAGAAGGACTGGAGATAGAGATGCTGCAGGCGGCCGGGGGCACACATGTGACTTCGGTGGTCAGCGGAGATGCCTGGGGTGTAATCGGCGGGCCGGAATCGAATGCACTGGCGAATATCGGCAACTCCGACCCGATTGTTTCAGTGAGCAATGTTGTGAACCGTGCAAATGTATATCTGATGGCTAAAAAGGGAACGGCTCCGGTAAGCGCTTCGGATGAAGACCTGAAGGCGTTTCTCCAGGATAAAAAGATAAATGCCGGCCGGCATGGCGGAACACCGAACCTGCTGACCCAATATCTGCTGCTGGAGCTGGGGCTTGATCCGCAGAAGGATGTGCGGCTGCTGGAGCCGGCGGACGGCTCAACCGTGGTGGCAATGGTTCAGCAGGGCGCGGCAGATATAGCCAACGGCGCCGAACCGCAGATCAGCGACGGGATCGATAAAGGCGTATGGGACGAGCCATTTTACAAATTCCATGACCTGGGCGATTATGCATATTCCGTGCTGAGTGTGAAGAAATCCACGCTGGAGAAGGACCCGGAAACGGTCCAGAAGGTGGTTAACGCTGTAGTCAAAGCCCTCAAAACGATTCAAAAGGACAAAGAACTGGCGATGGAGGTGCTGAAGGCGGAGTTCCCGACGCTCTCTGCTGCATCGGCGCAGGCGGCGCTTGACCGGGCTTATGCAGACCAGCTGTGGAGTCCGGACGGAATCATTTCGCAGGAAGCGCTGGATAAAGATATGAACGTCATGATCAAGACCGGGATTTATAAAGGGGAATATACGTATGACGGGCTTGTCGATATGCAGTTTGTAAAGAAGACGGCAGGGAACTGACAGGCGGATGGCCTATTAAACAATGAGGTGACGAGAATGGAATTGACAGCAGATTTAATTATGCCGGAGAAAAGCGCGCTGATCATCGTAGATGTACAGAATGATTACTGCCACCCGGAGGGTGAGCTTGCCGCACGCGGAAATGATGTGGCAGGAGTCAAAGCGATGATGCCGCAGCTGCATGGCCTGATCGCCGCGGCGAGGGCGCATGGGGTTCCGGTTATTTATATCCAGACCTTTCATGAGAAAGCGACCGATTCACCGGTGTGGACCTCGCGTTCCGGGCGCGGTTCGCTCGGAGTCTGCCGCCGTGGGAGCTGGGGGGCTGAATTTTTTGAGATCGCTCCGCTTCCCGAGGATATTGTGGTCAATAAACACCGGTACAGCGCTTTTATCAATACCCGGCTCGATTCCGTCCTGCGCTCGCAGCGGATAGAGACCCTGATCATGACGGGAGTCAGCACCAATGTATGTGTAGAATCGACGGCCCGGGACGGCTTCATGCTGGACTACCACATTGTAATGGTCGAGGATGCCTGCGCGTCCTACTCCCGGGCGGCGCATGAGATGACGCTGGAGAATATGAAGGGTTATTTCGGAGTGGTTGCTTCAGCCGCGGAAGTGGAAGACAACTGGAATATCTGGCATCAGACCGCGCTACAAAACATCCTATGAGTTTCTCGGTCACGACGTCCAGTCGGCCGGCGAACCTTCCGGCGGTTAAGGTGGTCATCTGCCTGGGTGCTTTTCTGTCCAACCTTTCTGCCGGAATGTTTAATATCGCACTTGTCGATATTGCGGATGACCTGCAGATTCCGGTGGCTTCGGCACAGTGGATAGTTAGCATTTATCTGCTTGTTATTTCTGTGCTGCTTCCAGTGATGGGCAGGCTGGGGGATATGCTTGGCCGCCGCAAGGTGCATAACTTGGGCTTACTCGCATTCGCCCTGGGGGCGCTCGGCTGTGCGCTGGCTCCGAATGCTGTGCTGCTCCTGGGGTTTCGGGTAATTCAGGGCATAGGTGCCTCGATGTATCAGGCCACCAATATGGCGCTTATCGTTTCCGTGTTCCCCAAAGAGCAGAGGGGGAGAGCGCTGGGGCTGATGAGCACATTTGTTGCCGCAGGCTCAATGGCAGGTCCGGGGCTCGGCGGCTTCCTAATCCAGTGGTTCTCCTGGGAGAGCAATTTCTGGTTACTGGCCGCTGTCGCAGGTGCAGTAGGTCTGCTCGCTCAAAGGCTGATTCCCCGGGACACGGAAACCGCTGGAGGCAGGCTGGATCCTGGCCGGGCCGTATGGTTTGCCATCGGTCTGTCCTCGCTGATGATCGCTGTCGATCTCGGCGGACGTTCCTCCTTCCTGTCCCTGCCGGTGCTGCTGCTGTTCGCAGCTTCAGCCGGTACGGCAGCTGCTTATGCCGCCCATGTACGCGCGTCCCGACTGGGAAACGGGGGCGGCCACCATCCTATGGAGGATGCCGATGCAGCCGTTCCCGGACGAAAGCTATTTGCTGACCGGAACTTTGCCGCCGGCATTGCCATAACGGTCATCACCTATATGGCGGCATTCGCCGCACAGCTTGCCTTGCCCTCGCTGCTGCGGCTGTCCGGTTCCGAGCCTGCCTGGGTCGGGCTGATCATGATGGGGTATCCGCTGGCGCTGGTAGTGACGGCGCCAGTCAGCGGCAGCTTTGCTGACCGCAAAGGGCCTGCAGGGATTCTGGCCGCAGGGCTTCTGCTTATGAGCGTCACGCTGCTGGCTCTGGCCTTTAGCGCTTCCTTGTTGAGTGCAGTGATGATGGTTCTGCCCGTTGTACTGCTGGGCTGCTCGATGGGGATGATTACCTCGCCCAATACGAGCCTTGTCATGGGACTTGCTGCCAAGCCTCAGCTTGGCATGGTCAGCAGCCTGCTGGCCTTGTCCCGAAATATCGGGATGATGTTCGGCACAGCCGCCGGCGGACTGGTAATAGGGGCCGGAGCTGCCGGGCAAGGCCGGACGTACATGGCGGTGTTTCTTGTCTGTGCGGCGGGTGTGGGGATTTTCTGTGCCTGGCTGCTGTATTCCTTTCGCCGCAGCGGCAACTATATGCAATCTTTCCGCACAGCTGATAAGGAGTAGCTAGCGTGATAACAGTTCTTCAGCAGTTACCGGGAATAATGTCTTCACCATGCTGAGTATGGCTTTGGCATAATCCTGAATTTCCTTCTGGGCGTCATGCTCCAGCCGCTGATGGAGAAAGTGGGCAGCGGATTGCAGCGAAGCTGTCCAATACCAGCGGACATAAAGTCCGTAAGCAGGAAGAAACAGCCTTGCCTGTTCGGCGCAGATGCCGTCCGACAAGGCTGCTTCGTATTTTTGCATGCCGAGTTCGGTGTAGTCCATCAGCTCCTTTGTGTATTTCTCTCCAAGCTCCCAGGAGATCAGGCTGCCGCTGCCCTGCTTGGAATTCTCCGGTGCACTCCGCCACTCCCCGCCCGAAGGCAGATAAAAGGCAGGTTCCTCCGTAATATACCTGCGGCTGGATTCATTCCAGGCCTCCAGACTGTCACCGGTGCCTTCATAATGGGCCGAGCCCACCACATACTTCCACCACTGCCTCGCTACCATCAGCGGAGCATAGATTTCAAACTGGATTACAGCATGCCTAAAGGGTGAAGTATGTCCTTCCCGGGCCAGAAACTGAATCAGCCGGATGTCTTTTTCACTCAGTTCATCTGATTGTTTGGCATAGGAGACCCGCGCCGCATTCACAACGGTCAGATCGCTGCCCATATGATTAACCAGCCGGACATATCCTTTATCGAGCACATTGATTAACATGTAATGACCTCCAATGGATTAAGCTTCTACACTTATTCACCCGTCAGGGTCAAATTCCCTGCAATATCATAATTTGTCACCGTCTATTCAGATTTTGCATGGTATAATTTTCCTGTGCGTTGTTGTGATATGGGATATAGCATAGTGTTTATCCGTGACTGGAGTGATTAAGTATGCTGCTCAGACAAATGGCCGTTGCTTTTTTATTTAATGAAGCGGGGGAAGTGTTATTTCTGCAAAAAAAGTCCGCAAGCCGGTTTCTTGGCGGATATCTGGTCCCTATCGGAGGGCATCTGGAGGACGGGGAATACAATGATCCGAGGCGTGCCTGCATAAGAGAGATTGAAGAAGAGACAGGATTAACGGAGCAGGCGGTCCGCGGCCTGACACTTCGATACATCGTTAACCGGAACAAGGGTGATCAGGAAATCCGTGTACAATACGTGTATATGGGAAGTGTACCTGCAGACAGCGGACTGGTGGAAAGTGAGGAAGGAGAGCTGCTGTGGATAAATAACAGCAAGCTTGCCGAGCTGGAAGTGACCGCGTCTACGAGAGCCATTATGGAGCATTATCTGGAGACAGGAATACATAACAAGCAGATTTATACGGGAACGATGTACCCGCTGCAGGGGGAACCTGCGGTGGGCTGGAATGTGCTTAAAGACTGGGAAGGCAAGTGATGATGGGGAATTAAGTTGTCTACCGGACGATCATCAGAAAATAATGGATAAGGGGCAACCGGAGTGATGGATGAACGTGATACCCGGATTTTGCAGCTGATTTCGCTGATTTCCACCGGGGCTGTGAAATATGTCCGGTCCGCCTTCGCAAGAGAGGCTGTTCCGGTTCTGTATTATGGGGATTCAGGCGCCAATCAGGGCGTGTTCTGTGTGGCGGAGGATGAAGGCTGTGTGATTGCCTACGCGGCATTCAGGAAGTACGATGAGCCGGATGTGCTGCTGGAAGTAATGAAGCAGAAGATTAGCCTTTATTTGCAGGCAAGTGAGCAGCGGGAGATCTGCTTTAATGTATATGGAAGCAATACGGAAATTGTTCAATTTGTGCGGGGGTTAGGCTTCGTGTCCGATTTGGAAGGATATCAGCTGCAGTATGTGAATGACCGGCCGGTTTATGCCGAAGAGGCCTCCTTGCTCCAGGAACAGGGATTTACACCGGATATGCTGGAGCCGTTCATTGCTTTATTTGATACAGCCTACGAGCAGCTGAGCCTTGAGAACGGCTGGAGGACGGATAGATACCGGAGGGAGCCTGAAGTGTTTTTGCGGATGCTGGAGGGGTATGAAGCTTCTGGACAGGTACGCTCATTTTGGCTGCAGGACAGCTTGGCAGGCGCGTATATTACAGATGGCGCGTATATCCGCGATCTTGTCGTTGCCCCAGAATTTCAGAATTGCGGGTATGGCAGGACTATCCTGCAGCGCTGTGTGAATCACATGAGGAGCAGGACGGAAGGAGGTAACATCTATTTACGGGTAGCGGAGAGCAATGTGGGAGCCAAAAGATTTTACGAACGTAATCAGTTTGTTGCTATAGCAAGGTTTGCTGAACATACCTATCGCCGGCAGGAGCAGTAAGCACAATTTAAATAAGGAAGAGCGCCTTATGGATATGAGCAATAGCAGAAGGATTGACTTGATTAAAGATACCGTATATTGCTTTGTTTGTCCTGAAGCGGAGGTGCTGAGCGTAGAGAGCGTACCGATGCATGCAGGGTCCCGGGCCGTTGAGCTGATGCGCAACAAGGTAAGGCTGCAGCGAAAAGCAGGAATAAAGACGGGTCCGGATGCGGCCGAGGAGGTCTCGCTTGTTACGAAACAGGCTACTTTTGTGGAGCGTTCGGCACTTTCGCGGCTGTTCTCACAGGCTGCCAATGTTCCCTTCAGCCTGTCGGGCCAGCCTTTGCATGAAGGGCGAAGCCTGCTGTGCATTGAGGACGTGGACTACCGGACGGATTACGGCAAGCTGGATATAACTGCGCTCCAGGAAAAGGAATTGCGGGCGCTGGCTTATATTCATTACGCCAATCTGGGCTGTACTTGTGACCTGCCCTGGCTGCCGAAGGTGGATGAAGATTACATTGCCAAATGCATCAATGAATGGTGGAGACCTTCCTGGGAGCGTGCCAAGGAGAACCCCGTCTTTGCTGATACGTTCGGGACGGAGATCATCTCCAGGATTGAGGATATTGCCGGACGGATCGTGGAAGACATGGCACCTGTGATTTATGATGAAAGCACCTATACGATGATCCATAATGATCTGAATCCGGGCAACGTTCTGGTGAAGGGCAATAATAAAGTTTATTTCATTGACTGGGAAGAGGCGAGGTACGGTTCGCTGTTCATGGACATCCCCATGCGCTGCGGGAATCTGCAGCAAGCCGGAGATTACCGCAGATATCTTGAATCTCTAGGCTACGGCATTGCGGATCAGCATTTTACCGAACGTTTTGCTGTGGCCTCCCGGTACCTGGGCCTCCGGTTCATGTGCTGGAACTTAGGCGTATGGCAGCAGAATGAACAAGCCAGGAACGGCCTGCTCCAATACATGGAGATGGTAACGCGTCCTTTATTCAGTTAATACAAAAGAAGACCGCGGACAGATAAATATCCGTCTGTGGTCTGCTTTTGATAATATGAACGAATTTTCTTTAGATGATATATGGTGTTGCGTTCATCGTTTCTGCCAGGGCCACAGCTGCTTCCAGCGTCATGCCGGCAAAGGCTTGAGCGTGGAGGAAACGTCCGCTTTTCTTGTCGTCCACAAAGGCGCCGACAGCAATTCCCGGGATGACGCTTTCGACCGGACTGGTGGCATTCGGGCCGCCGAGATCGGTGCGGCACCAGCCCGGATCCGTTAAGCTGAGGATGACATCGGTTCCATCCAGCCGGGAAGCCAAATCTTTAGTGAATTTATCCAGCGCCGCTTTACTGGCCGCATAACCCGCCTGCTCCGGCTCATTTTTAATGCCGCTGGTTGTATTGATGACCCGTCCGAAGCCGCGCCCGATCATCTGAGGAATAAAACGGTTACATATCGTTGCAATAGAAATGAAGTTAATCCGGAAGCTCTGCTCAAAATCCTCCACCGGCGTATTCCAGTAATCGGTTCTGTAGGCAATTTGTACAGCCGCATTATTAAAGACAATATCTACGGGGGTGCCTTTGCCTTCAATTTCATCCAGCATGGCGACCACTTCTTCGTGATTGGCCAGCTCGGCCTGCACACAGTAGACATCAACACCGAGTGCCCGTACCTCTTGTTCCACTTTTGCCGTATGGGCAAGTTCCCTGCTATGGAGAATAAGATTGCAGCCTTGTCCGGCCATAAATAGTGCAGTCTGATAACCGACGCCTCTGCTTGCCCCTGTAATCAGGGCCCATTTGCCTTGTACATTTACCACAAGTATCTCTCCTTATATTGACCGATTAACTGAATATATAAGAATTAATAGCCTTACAAAATCCAGTATTTCAAAAGCAAGTGTAGCACAGTATACGGCACTATGGATCTATCAAAAATAGACTAAATGAGGAAAAGGGGTTTTTGCCATGTCCCAACGTTTCCAGGTTGAGCTGAAAAAGCTAGTCGACAACTCTTACGAGATTGAGATCGGCGAAAAGCTGTTCCCGTCGCTGATCCGTGATTTACAGGAGGGACTTGTGCCGGGTGTGAGCAAATTTGCAATTATTACAGATTCCTCCGTTGAGCCGTTATATGGCCAGCCCCTGCTTGCACTGCTCCGGCAGAACGGTTTTGTAGCTGAGCTGTTTGCGTTTCCGGCCGGGGAGCCATCCAAAACCCGTGAAACCAAGGCGCTTCTGGAGGATCAGCTGCTGAGCCATTCCTACGGACGGGATTGCTGTATCATAGCAGTCGGCGGCGGTGCGGTAACGGATCTGGCCGGCTTCCTGGCCGGGACGTTCGGCCGGGGAGTGCCGAGCCTGAACTATGCAACAACGCTGCTGGCAGCAGCCGATGCTTCCGTTGGCGGCAAAACAGGCGTGAACACGCCGGTCGCCACCAATCTGATCGGTGTATTTCATCAGCCGCGCAAAGTGTACATTGATCTCGCAGCCTGGCGAACGCTCCCTGTCCGTGAGTTCAGAAGCGGTCTGGCGGAGACGATCAAGCATGCCTGTCTGGCTGACGCGAAGTTTTTTGAGTATTTGGAGGATCATATCGGTAAAATCGTTTCACCGGCCGGGGAGCTGATCCTCGACCCTGAGACATGCGAACAGATTGCGCTGCACAACTGCCGGATCAAATACGAAGTAGTGGAGCAGGACGAGCATGAGAGTAATCTGCGGCAGATCCTGAACCTTGGTCATACGGCCGGTAGAGCGCTGGAAGCGGTCAGCGGCTATGCGCTGCTGCATGGGGAAGCCGTTGCGGTCGGTCTGGTGATTCAAGCGAAGCTGGGAGTGAAGCTGGGGTATATGACCGGAGAACAGGCTGAGCGTGTCGCAGCACTGCTGCGAAGAGCGGGACTCCCGACGGAGATTCCGGACGCCATTACAAACCGGATGCTGTTGGACAAAATGTACACAGATAAAAAAGTGCGCAGCGGCCGGATCCGCTTCGTCTTCCAGGACGGCATCGGGGCAATGAAGCGTTTTGCAGATGGTTCCTATTCTACTCCGGTGGAGGAAACGACGATTATGGAGCTGCTGGAAGAGATCCGCGGCTGAGCCTTTTTATCGGGTGAATCCTCCTGCCCTTATCCGGGTAAGTATGAGTAAAGGATAACTGTATAAGCTGAACTAAGTGCCACCCAAAGGTAAAAGCAGCGGAGGGGAAGTTTGGAACTGTAGGAGCGAATGCGTCCGCCTTTAGGTCTGGATTTCTACCGCGATTCGCGGTTGAATTCAGGAAATCCAAACCTAACAGTGGCCGGAAGTCCAAACATTCCCCGCAGTCGCGTACTGCGCCGGAGTGATAAATCTATAGTTTAGCTTATAAAGGAAGGGGATACGACGCATGGGCAACCCGATTAAGGAATTTAAGAACAGTCTCGACGGCCTGAAGCGGTCGCTGGATGGCGTGAAGCAGTCAGTAGACGGCTTGAAGGAACCGGTGGATGAAGTGAAGGCCAACATTCAAGAGACCGTCGATGAGGCGAAGACGCGCTCGGATAGCGTGAAAATGCAATTTAGACGGATGAAGGCCTCGGTGCAGGAGACTAAGGCGGTGCTGGGCGAGGTCAGGGAGACAATTTCGGCAGCTGGTGACGTTCTCTACACACAGAAGCGCCATAGAAGATTGCTCAGCCGGCGGAAGAAAGCGAAAACGATCGGATAAAGGGTGACGCTCCAATCTATAGCGATCAACCATAACGCAGAGAAGCGATTCCCCATAACGGAAGAATCGCTTCTCTGTTTTTTTCGGGATAAATCTGCTGCTGCGGCAGCCAATGATTCAATCAGTAGCTGCTTCTTCGTTGAGATTCACGCTCAGGCTCCCCAATGAATCGACGACAAAGACAGGAACATACTGCTCACCGATCTCTGTCTCTACATAATCGTAGCTGTTTTGATACTGGCCGCTGACGACTGCAGGTCCCGTAATGGAGCCGATATTACCTTGCAGGGAGATATAACGGCCATCAGAGCTGCCGACACTTCTGCCTGCGGAATCCATATAGATTTCGCAGTTCAGAGTGACATTCTCGAACGGGTGAAGCTCCAGCTCGGAAGCGGGGATAAGCGGAGACTCCTGCTGAATTTCAGCAAACTGGTAACTGCCATCCTCACTCAAGCGGTACACTCCAGTCTCGCCAAGCACACCATCCCCGGTATCTGCGTTGGTTACAAGGATTGAGTTATCGTCCGATTGCAGTTCATAGCTGTCTCCGGCAAAGGAGAACAGCAGGGAAATGCCCTCCGGCTTGATTTGATAGGCGGTAAAAGCGGTCCGCCCGTCCTCCTGGCTTCCTATGGCTAACACGACCGGTACTTCGGCCACAGCAGACAGCTCGCCGTCAAAGGCTAGTCCGCTAAGCCGTTCGAAGCCGGGAATGATATCCCCGGTCCTTGTGGAGACAATGCCGTCATCACTCAGATCGGCGTAATACAGCCTGCCGCTGCTGTCCATACCGGCTACAGCGGCTTTTGCACCATAGCGTCCGGAGGCAGTGGCCACATGGATATATCTGCCGGCTTCATCGCCGCCCGGCAGCAGACGGACGGGTTCAGCGGTATTCCAGGCGAGCTGAGCGGCGGCAATCTCGGCTGAGGTATCCTGCAGCTGGGAGAGGCCGCTGTACAGCTGGATGGCCTCGGCATATTCGCCTCCCCGGATCAGCCGGGCAGCGCTTTTCAGCAGCTTCGCTGCGCTGCTGTCGATGAATGACAGCACCTTGGAGGAGTCAGCGTCCAGTGCTGCGGATACGGCGTAAGTGCGGTAGGCGGCAGCATGTCCGGCGAAGGCGGATATATTATCGCCTTCCAGATCCTTGTCCAGAATAACTTGAGCACTGTCCTCCGCCTGCTTCTGCACCCACGGTGCCTGATAGCTATGATTCCTGTACGCTTCTGTCAGCGATAAGGCGCTGTCGAGCATAGCGCCGAAGCTGCCACCAGCGGCCAGAACCTTCAGTCTGGCCGTATCATGCGCCTTGAACCCCGTTGCCAGCAGCTCGTTCTTGGCGTCTGTACCTCCATAATAAGCATCCGGAATCTGCAGCAGATTCCATTTGAACTGATCTCTGTTCTCTTCACTGCCGCTGCCCTTCTGGCTTGCAGCAAGCTCAGCCAGAAACTGGCTTTTAAACTGCCCGAAGCCTGCCGTCAGCTGTACGGAAATGCCTGAATCCTTAGACAGCTGCCGATAATAGGATGCATAGGGCCCTCCGCTGATGAAATACTTGGACTTAAGGCTGAGCAGGGAAGCATAGCTCTCCATAAATTCGGCAAAATCCTTGGTCACAAGCTGATCCGTTACCTTCTTCACCAGCGTGTTTAGGCCGCTGCGGATGGCTGAAATCGGCGCCAGTTCTTCCAGGCGTGCTGCAATTTGCTCCTCTTTATAATGAATGGCCGGGTTGTCCGCTGCTTGGCGGTACAGGTTCTCGGCAGCTATCAGATCCCCGGCGGCATAGAGCCGCTCTGCTTCCTGCACCTCACGGATCTTGTCTCCGATCTGCAGAGCCTTGAGTCCGAGCAGCACCAGCATACATATACACAGAATAATCATAATATTCCGCAGGGATATGGCTTGTTTGAACGTCATAGTATAGTAGCCCCTTTTTCTAAATTAAAGTATGCCTTCAGCTTGCGGCATCCATTTAAAATTCGGGGTCCCAGCGGTACTTGGCTTCCCGCACTTCCGCTACCTTGAGGTCCAGGCCGTTCCACGGCTCATGAGGACTGGCGGAGATCAGCCTGGATAAGCGCAGAAAGCGGTCCTTAGGCAGATCCTGTATGTATCTTCCGATCATCCCGGAGTAGAGCAGCGCATACCGCTTCAAGCGGACGGCAGCCCCGGCAACGCTTATGAGGATGGCTTCGCCTTTGTCCATTTCAAGAATTTGTGTCTCATAATTCTTAACATAACGCAGCGTACGGTCCTTGATCAGCTCGGGACGGACCTTAGCAATCTCGCCGATATATTCAGCGAGCAGCGGCTCGAAATCTCTCAGCAGCAGCTGCTCAAGCTCCAGGTTCATATCTTTGCGCAGCTGAAAGCCGTGCAGCAGGGCGACGCGCTGGCGGGAGATGCGGTCACCGCGCAGCAGGATGGAAATTTCGCGCAGCTTCTCATAAGCCAGCACATCGTTCTCGCGGAGCACGGCGACAGCCTCCTGGCGGTTGATCTCCAGCCCTTCCTTGATGCTGTCGATGTTCCGGCCCAGCAGCTCGTTCAGCGCAAAGAGATTCTCATTCTGCCGGACCTTACGCTGCATATAATAGAGGGCTGCGGCCAGGACAGCTCCTCCTGCACCGCACAGGGCCATCTGCTGCAGGCTCTGGCCAAAGTAGACTGCAGCCAGGGTGAGCAGCACGATGAGCAGCAGGCGGGTATGCATTTTGCGTCCGGCGATGGCCGTGGCCTGCTTCTCGAGCGGAGTTAAGGAAGCGCGGCCGCACTTGCCGCAGCGTTCTTCGCCGAGTGCCGTAAACCGGCCGCAGCGGCGGCAGATCCGCAGCTTATCATAGGCATAACGCGGGACTTTGAACGGCCGGAAGGTCACGGGTCTTTTCTTATTCACGGGTGCCAGTCCCTCCATTCAGTGCGGCGAGCAGCCTCTCGTCGATATCGTCACGGGTAAGCGGCTTCCGCCGCCTTGATGCATAAATTGAGATCTGAATTACGGCATAAAGAAACGTAATTCCGAGAATGACGTATGAAATCATGGAACTCTTCCTTTCACTGGGAAGTATGGCTGCCTTGAAAGGCTGATAGAATGACGATTCTACCCTTGCCGGCAGCTGTCAAGCGGGCACAAAGTTGAAGTTTACAATGTTTAATTATATCATAATGGCATGCTATTTACAGATTTTAGCTAACTGATAACCCCGTCTCTATTACCGAATATAACACAAGAGGAGCCATCTTTATGCTTCGTACACAGCTTTGCCCTAGAACAACTAAGAATATGCTGCAGCGGTTGATCCCTGTACTATTGCTGATTCTGTGCCTTATGGCATCACCCGTTGCATCATTGCGGGCCTCGGCAGCCTCGGCGGCTCCGTCCCGGATTGATGCGGTACTGCTGATTGATGTCAGCAACTCGATGAATAAGAGCGACAAGAACAATATCGCCGGTGAGGCGATGAAGATGTTTATAGATATGCTGTCCGCACAAGGGGACAAAGTCGGGATCGTGGCTTACACCGACAAAGTCCAGCGGGAGAAAGCCTTGCTTGAGATCGGCTCAGCCGGAGACAAGCAGGATTTGAAGGATTTCATCGACGGGCTGGACCGCGGCCCCTATACGGATATTGCCGTCGGTGTGGAAGAAGCCGTCAAAGTGCTGGAGAACGGCAGCGACCCCGGCCATGAGCCGATGATCGTCATGCTGGCCGACGGCAACAATGATCTCAACGAGTCGGGCAGCCGGACCCAGAGCCAGTCTGACCAGGAGCTATCCGCTGCTGTGGATGCCGCCAAGCAGAAAGGCTATCCGATTTATACTATAGGCCTGAATGCTGATGGCAAGCTGAATAAAAACATTCTGGCCGGACTGTCGGATGAGACAGGCGGTAAAGCATTTACTACGGATTCAGCGGATGATCTGCCGCAGATTCTCAGCGAGATTTTTGCCAGCCATTTGAAGTTGAAGGTTGTGCCTGTGCAGTCGATTACGGCGAACGGCAGCTACCAGGATGTAACGATCAATGTGCCAAACAGCAGTGTGCTGGAAGCGAACATCTCCATTATGTCGTCACAGCCGGTGACCGCAAAACTGACTGATCCGTCCGGCAAGGAAGTAGCCATTCCGTCAGATGATGTTCTGCTGTCCAAGTCTTCCAGCTATAGTCTGATCAAGCTGCTCTCGCCGGAGCAGGGTGACTGGAAGCTGCAGGTGAAAGGCGTTCCGAAAGATAAGATCGATATTAATCTCGTATTCAACTATGATCTGGAGCTTAAGATAGATGCGCTGCCGTCCAAGGCGTATAAGAAGGGCGACACTGTTGACATCGTCTCACACCTGTACAGCAACGGTGCTCAGGTAACACTCAGCAATTTGTATCAAGATATGAAGGCGGTACTGCTTGCCACTGATGTTGATACAGGAGCTGTGCAGGAGATTCCGCTGGACAATTCCGGTGCGGAATTCAAAGGCGCTTTTGAGATCAAGGACAGCCATAACTACGAGCTCAAGGTTCGCGCGGAGGAGAGCAGTTTCTACCGTGAGAGCGATGTGCTCAAAATCGATGCCAAGACCGGAGCTGTAAGCACAGCGCCAGCGGCCACAAGCGGACCTGCCGGCGAAGAGCCTCTCCAGGAAAAAGAATCCTCGAATACCCTGTACTTCATCATCGGCGGCATCCTGCTGCTGCTTGCTGCGGCTGTAGTGCTGTGGATGCTGCGTAAGAAGTCGACTCGCGGTTTTGTCGGACAATTGGTTGTGGAGGTACTGGACGGCAACACTGGTGAGAAGACGTATCCGCAATATAAGAAGCTGTCCGGATTCCGGGGCAAATTCACGCTCCATCAGCTGCTGCAGCTTGCGCCTGAACTGAAGGAGAGTGAGAAGCTCGTGTTCACGCCCGGTAAAAATGACCGCCTGCTGCTGCGCAGCGGGGAAGGTATTTCCGTAGAGAAATCAGGACGGGCTGCCGATACCTCGCGCGGGCTGGAACTGAAGAGCGGGGACCGTATTTCGGTGCCGCTGCAAACTGTAGATAAGACCATTCTGCTTGAGTATTTAATATAGAGGGGGAGAACCAATGAAACCGGTAGTAAGAGAGCATATACAGCAACTCGATGTATCACTTGGCGGGGGGATCGTCAGCGACAAAATCAGAGTAGACACGATCGATAACCCGATCCTGATCATCGGACTTGGCGGTACGGGCATCGACGCCCTGCTGCGGCTGAAATACCAGATTAACCGCCGCTTTAAGCTGCCCGAAGATCCGCTCTCCAAGAAGAAGCGCGACAAGCCGGATAACGTGGAATTCCTGGCTTTTGAGACGAATGAGCAGGACCGCGGTAAAAAATACAAAGGCATCGGGCTTGATCCGCAGAATGAGTTCGTGCTGCTGGCTAACGCGGAAATCGGCGGCCTGCTGCAAAACAGAAGTATTCTCGACCCCTACATTACCGAGTGGCTGTCGCCGGAGCTGAGCATTACCGATGGCATGAACGGTGCTGCCGGTGTACGCCAGGCCGGGCGCCTGCTGCTGTTCACCAAGATCAATCAGGTTGTAGGTGCAATTGATAAGAAGATCAAGACGCTATCCGTTGGTACCAGCAAGAAGCTGATGGTGTTCCTGCTTACGGGCTTATCCGGAGGTACGGGAAGCGGAGCTTTTCTGGATATCGCCTATATCGTGCGCGGCATTATTGAACGCGACTACGGTGCGGCAGGCATCGACCGGGTCAACACACTGGGCTATCTGTTCACTCCGGACGTCAATCTGGCGAATAAAAGCCTTAGCGAGCACACCCGCGAATATATCCGCAAGAACGGTTATGCGGCGCTCAAAGAGCTGGATTACTGGATGAACGTGGACAGCCGCGGTGAGCGGTTCCGCCAGCAGTACGGCAATATTCTCACAGTCAATTCACCGCTGCCGCCGTTTAACCTGTGCCATTTGATCTCCGCAACCAATACGGAGGGCAAGCTGCTGGAGAATGCCTATGATTACTGCATGAACGTAACGGCAGAGAATATCACCAACTTTATGGCCAGCGAGGAAAAAGCATCGGGCGAGGAATTCGCCATCCATGACTATATCAGCAACATCCGTACGAACATTGCGCAGATGAACAAGACCTACCCTGCCAATTATGAATACAACATTATCGGGGCTTCGTCGGCCGTGCTGCCGATTGAGGAAATGACCACCTATCTCGCCTACCGCCTGTTCGACAAAATGGACAAGATGTTCCAGCAGGCACCCGGCCAGGAGGATGTGGAGAAGTTCGCGCGCAAGCTTGGGATTGATCTCGATACCATGGTCAAAACCTTCGAATCCCGCGTACCCGAACCGCTGCCCGGCTATCAGAACAGCGAGCGGCTCAGCCACGCCAATGTGATCAAGAACCAGGTCGTGGATATGGACACCGAGCTGGAGCAGAACTTCCTGTCCCGGGCGCGTGAAGAATATATCAAATCCAAAAAACAGCTGCCCGGTGAAATCACCGGACGTTTCAGTGAGGAGCTGGAACGCATCTTCCTGCATCCCGAGCAGGGGCCGTTCTATGTCTCGCGGCTGCTCTATACCGAGAAGGGCTTCTGCATCCTGAAGCTGATCCAGTCCTATATCGAAGCGCTGCGTGAGAGTCTTCTGCGCCTGCCGCGTGATATTGAGACGGCACAGGACAGCGCGGAAGAGAAGCTCGGCGATGCGCGCAGCGCTTTTGTCTCCAAGGAGAAGAAGAAAAACGCTTATATCGAAGCCAAGATCAATGAGTACTGGCTGCATGCCGATGTGGAGCGCACAGAGCAGATGATCCAGTTCTATGAGGACCTGTTTGAGCTGCTGAATGAGGAGAATAACCGGATTTACGGCGTGTTTACGGAGATTCTCAGTGCGCTAAGCTCGATCTTTGAGAAAAACGGGGATATTCTGCTGAGCGGTGAAGAGCAGGCGGATCACAAAGGCAACAAAACCTACTATTGGAATATCGTCAACGTGCCGGATATTTCCGCGACGATCTCCAAGGTGATGGACCAGAAGGATGGCGACGACCTGATCCGTGACTTCACGCGGGAAATGCTTAAGCATTCCGGACGCTGGGTCAGAGAGCAGGAGATCGATATTGTCCGTTCCATCTCCGAGTTCCTGAGCGACAAGTTCGGGGATCTGATTACCCGTTCGATGGAAGATTTCCTGGTGATGAAATACGGCCGCGAGGAGCCGCTGGACAAATTTGTAGAGCGGATTATCGCCGGACGGCTGGATGAGGATGCGGTGCCGATTTTCCATCTCAGCAACAGCTCAGGCAGCCTGCACTTCCCGTCATGGGGCTTCGTGTCCGTGCCGGTCAAAGCGCCGGGCATCCTGAAGGGGATCCGTAATTACCAGAATAACGCACTCGGCAAATCACAGTTTACGGTTAAGGAGAGCGAGGTTAAGAACCGGATTTTCTGGCTCAATACCCGCAACGGGGTGCCGCTCTTCGTCTATACGCCGCTCCGGGTGTTCGAAGAGAATTATGAACGGACGATCCTCGACAAGGAAGGTATCGGCCGCCATCTGGTAATGACCGACAAGAACAACTGGACCTACCTGCCGTCTCCGATTCCGGAGAAGTCATGGGGTGACACCTATGTGAACCCGCGTGTCCGTGAATACAACGCCAGAGTGCGGGCCGATTTCGCCCGGGCACTGAAGAGTGGAGTGATCATCGAAAAGGGCCCTGACGAAAATACGAGCAGCCGTTTCTCGGTCATCTTCACCAAGCCGTTTGATCTGGAGAAGCTGCTGAGCGGATATGATCTGCAGCTGGGCTCGTCCCGCCCGAATCTCGGGGAAGTGAAGAAGGCAGCTGATGAGCTGCGGACGCTGCGTGAGAACGGGCTGGAGCGTGAAGGGGTTAAGGATATTTTCGGGAGCATCAACATGGAGCTGGCCCAGGAGAACCTGATCCGCTCACCGCAGCTGATCACCCGTGTCCGCGAGGAACTGCTCAAATACGACGCCCTGACAGCCAAAGCAGCTGAGCTGGACGCTCTGCTCCGTCAGTATCTCGACGAAGATAAGTGGCTGGACCAGTTCATCGAGGCGCTCTATACCGATACCATAGTCAAAAAAGGCGCACTGTATGTCTATGACCGTGACGAGGAAGAAGAGGCCTGGGAGCCGTTCGCTAATTTAATGAAGGAACGCAGCTATGTGGAATATGCCGTCTACCGCCATTTCCGTGAACTGGATGAGAAGAGCCGAAGTGTGCTGCTGCGTAAAGCGGCGCGCCGCTCAGGGGAAATGACAGCAGCCGAAGATGTAACTCCGCTGCTGTATAAGCTGGAGGGGCTGTATGTTTCCTTCCTGGAGGCACGCGACAGTCTGGAGTATGAGCGGGTGGAGCATGCCAACGGTGACGAGATGTACGGCTTCTACAAGAGTCTGACCGGCAAGCTCGGCAGTATCCGCAGAAAGCTGAAGTAAGCTTATGATCAAAGAAGAAGCACTTTTATATGCGGAACAATACACGGCGCAGGAAGAGGCGCAGCACAGCAAGGGGGATGGGCGCAGCAGCATTCATTACCCTGCGCTGTTCCTGTTCCTCGGCGACAAAGTAACCCCGGCCATCGGCCCGGTGCTGGAACGGTGTGAGCGGAAATGGGACAATGCCGCCGGCGTTCTGGCGCTGCATGCGGCAGCCCATGGAGGCAATGGGCTGAGCAGCGGCAAGGGGCATAGCGGTAAAGGGCAAGATGCTGGCAACGATTATGCCAGAGCTGGCGGCATAGGAGAAGGCGGTAGAGGTTACGCCGGCGTTAGCGGCAATGGCCAAGGCGGAAGAGATCATCCCAGTGTTGGCGGCAAGGGCGAAGATGGTAGAGCTTATGCCGGCGATAGCAGCAAGGAGCGGGTGATGACGATGGCCCTGCCGGACACGGCAGGCCGTGACCCCCGTACGGTTCGCCAAGATGTCTATCGCGAGTTCCACGAAGACAGCAGTTATCTGTCCGGGATGAACCGGACGCTCCGGCGTCTCGGCAACAGCATAGCGGACTACGGGCGGCTGTATTCGTCCTTTGACGTTATCCATCTCTCCATCATTACGCGGGTCGATGACCCGCTTAATGTGCTGCTGCCGGAAGTTGCCCTGCTGGCCCGCGCGGTGCTCGGACAATCGTTCAAGTCGGTGCAGACCGACCTGTACGTGCTGATCAATGAGCGGGAGCAGGGGGACAACTTCGGATATTCCAGCTCGGTAGGGCTGGCTTTTCTGCGTGAGCTGGACGGAATGCAGCTGCCCGGTTACACCTTTAATGCTCCGCTTCTGGTTACCGAGGAAGGGCTGTCCATTCCGGTAACCCATGGTCCATCTGCGCTGTTTGATCTCGTCTACCTGCTCTCGGATAAAAACGAGCGCGGCATGATGTCTGCGGGCGGCATGGAAGACAACTATGAGATTATCGCACATATCAGTCTGCTCAAGAACCGTGTGAGGCCATCGGCGGACCAGGCCGCCGGACACGGCGGCTACAACAATATGACGTTCAAGAGCGGCATCCGCGGCAGCACAGGCAGAGAAGGGTACGCTTCCGCAGGCTTCTCTGCGGTGCGCAGGCCGAGCAAACCGATTGCCTTAGCGGTGCTGTACCATGCTTTTCATTACCTTGCGACAGAGCTGCGTGGCGGGGGCAGCAGCTGGAGTCTGCGCGAGCGGCAGGCCCTGCTTGGTCTTACGCCCGAAGCGCTGCGCGAACGGGCCGCCGGCTTCTTGCCGGAGGAGGCCGGAATCGCTGAGATGACCGGGCTGATGAGCCATGGCCGCCCGTCCTTCAGCGAGCTGAAGCCGCTGACGCTGCGCGAGGCGGAAGAGCTGCTGTTCGGGGGAGGTGGCGAGGCGTATTTCCGCAGCAACTTTGCGGATGTATCCGCCGCGCGGGCTGCGGCCCTTGACCCTGCCCGCGAGTGGGCCGCCGTGCTGGCGGCTCAGGAGCAGTCCGCTGCGCCGGTGACGTTCTACCAGCTGGCGGAATGGACGGCCGAGCAGGGCGAGGCCGGAGGCAGCGTGCTGAACGCGCTGCGCCAGCACATGGGCGGTCTCCGCTCGGCAATTGCCTCCGCCGAGGAGGAGCTGGAGCGGCTCTACAGTGAGACTGTAGACCGCCAGCCCTTCCAGCGGGTACCGCTGCTTGATAAGCGGACCGTGCGCAATTTCATTCATTATTTATTTGAGAGTATATACAGCAGGAAATACGAGATTCTGCGTCTTAGGCTGGAACTGAGCTTAGCTGCACGTTATGACGCTGCGCTGGAGCAGCTGCATACGGAGAGCAAAGCGAAGGTACAGACGATGGACGCATTGGAAGAAGAACTGCGCAGCCTTGCACTGGCCAGCACCCTGCGGTCGAGCGAAGCGGTAGACCAGAATATCATGGAGTATTACCGCACCGTGACCGCGGAAGTCATGCAGGATATTCAGACCCGGCGCGGTCCGGGTATCTTTGCAAGCGACCGGTTCATGGGCAGCATCTCGGAGCTGCTCCGCCAGGGCGGCGCCGCTGTCGTCCGCCGCCTGATCGACGTATGCAGGAGAGAGCTGCTGACGGCAGAGCCGTTCGCACTGCCCTTCGAAGAGGAGCTGCTGCGGCGGGCGAATGTTGCAGCTGCGTATGAGAACCGCGAGATTGTCTCTAAGGAGGAGTTGTTCAAGCGGTTGTATCTCAGCCTGGAGGATGGGGCAAGCATCAATGTCCGCCTGTTCGAATACACGCAGGAGCACCGCCATGAAGAGAAATACTTCTTCGGCGACAGCACCTCCGAATTTCTGCGTTATGCTCTGACTGCCGACGAGACGACCCGGATCTACCGGCTGGGTGTTGTCCATGAGCAGCGCAGAAGCGGAGTCGAGAAGCTGAACCTGATGGGCGGCTTCCATCTGGAGGATCTGCTCTATTACCGCAACGGCAAGGTCTATTATGAAACCTATGTCCAGAACGGTTATCGGCTGCACGGCGTGGATGAGGAGCAGCTGCCTGTGCTTCGATGAGTAAGGCAGAGGAAGCATGAGGACGAAGCACAAGTAAACTTATTTTAGGGCAGGGCCGGGGGAAGCCCCTGCCCTTCTGCTTCCATTGCAGAAAGTACAATAGAATAGAGCCATAAACCCTTAATGGAGGTTTCTATTGCATTTTGTACAGCAGAATCAGGCCAATCTCGTTTTTTAGAGTGTTTATTCTGTTTTCTATTGTAGAGAATGCAGTAGAATTGAATCTGAACCATTCTACTTATGCATTCTGTTGCACTAAATACAGCAGAATTGCTTTTGCCAGTTTCTCCGCCGCCGCTTCCGCTAAGCAATTGACGTCAAAGAGCATGACTGGCTGGCTGCACTCCGGCAGCAGTACGATTATATATTCTAAGTTTCTTCCGGAAAGGATGAGTATCGATGCAGCGAAAAATCAATCTGCTCTTATTGTGCTTCAGCCTGCTGGGCGGCGGAGTGGCTTTTGTCCTCGGCGAGCTGCTGCTCGGCCGCAGGCCTTATGATCTGCCGTCAATTCTGATTATCGCCATCTATTTCGCCATTGTGGCCCTTGGCGTCGGACTAGGCGCCCTGCTTGCCGAGATGATCTCGCCGAGACTGAACGGCTTATCATGGAAGCAGCGTTATCTTGGCATGTCGTGGAAGCTGCTGCCGCTGACGGTGGTGCTGCTGTTTGGTGTCGGTGCGCTGACAGAGTTTGTGTATGAGCTGAACTTCGGCGGTGTGAAACCGGTCAAGAATGTCGTCATGGTTATCGACGACTCTGGCAGCATGCAGCAAAGCGATCCGGGTAACAGCCGGTACGCAGCGGCCGAGGCACTTGTGCAGCAGATGGACAAGGATAACCAGGTGGCTGTAGTGACCTTTAGCCAGGATGCATCAGTCGTTCAGCCGCTGATCTCACTCAAAAGTCCCGAAAACCGCGAGAAGGTATCGGCAGTAATCCGCAGTCTGCAGACGACAGATGGCGGAACGAATATCAGCGGCGCCCTCAATGAGGCGATGAACGTGATTAACAGTGAAGGCGAGACCAGCCGCGGAGCCATGGTAATCATGCTGTCCGACGGCTTCAGCGAGTTTGATACATCCAGAGAGCTGAACGAATATGTGAGCCGCGGGATTGCCGTGAACACCATCGGTCTTGCGCTGGATGACCAGTCCGGTTCCCGCCTGCTGCAGGATATTGCCTCCGTTACAGGCGGGCAGTACTACGATGTTACAGATGCGGACCGGCTGGGCGATGTGTTCCAGCAGATTTATGACCGGCTGGGTGACCGTACCCTGCTGACCGAACGCAGTGATGCTACAGCGGACAGCCCTTATTACGCTGTTGTGCGGATCTTGGCGCTGATTCTGATCGGCACCGCGCTCGGCATCGGACTTGGCATTGTGTTCGATAACCGACATCTGGCCAAAAGCTTCGGGTTCGGCGGCTGGGTTGCCGGCCTATGTGCCGGGCTGATTCTCGAATTCGGACTCAGCGGACAATCCTTCGGTGATGCGCTGGTCCGCCTGATTGCTCTGCTGGTGCTGGCGGCAATCATCTCACTGTTTACCTATGTGGTTCCGGTAGGCGAAGGCCGCCTGTCCCGCAGGGGAAGAAGAGAAGCAGCCGCTGCTGCGCCATCTTCGTCAGAGGGTTTCCATTCGCCCCGCAGAAACCGGGGCAGTAAGGGCTTTTAACCGGAGTTTAGAATGTGAAGGGAGATTACAGACATGACGTACGCCGAAGAAAATGCCTCCGCACCGGCAATTACCGATGTGACTGCCCGGGTGGAGGACCGGTTCTGTACGCTTAGATGGCGCTGGCCGGACGGCGTACAGGCGGTCTATATCCATAAGGCATCAGCAGAAATGCCGGGTCACGGAGAGTTTCCGCCTTCCGGCATGAAGCTGTACACCCGCGAGGAGTATAAGGCTAACAACGGATACCGGGACCGGATGGATGACATCGGCCTGATTGTCTATACCATATATGCCCGGCATGAAGGCAACGGGGAGATTGTGCTGGTGCGCCAGCGGGACGGTGCTAATCAAACAACTGTCAGCGCTGGCAAGGCAAGGATTTATTACTCCATAGTCCAGAAAAAAGCGTTATTCGGCAAACAAAAAACAGTACATATGACGATTACCGCGGAAACGCCGGTGCCGAAGGATGTACTCTGCTACGTCAAAAAAAGAGGCGGCAATCCGGCCTCCAGGGAGGACGGGATCCTCTTCCATTTCGTGCAGGATTTTGCTGCCGGACGGAATACGCTCCCGCCGATTGAGATCGGCAAAGAGGACTTTGTACGGATCTTTTTCACTGACGGCCGCAAGTACGGACTGTATTATGAGCTGGCGCCGGAGTAGGCCGGGGCAGAAGGCTCCTGGTGAGCGCATTTAAGCGACCCGGTTGAGCTATCAAAACTTAAGTTTATGCTTCCGTAGCGAGTTTTGTCCGGAGCATTTCAATGGAGGTTACGCTCACAAAACTTTAAGGAGGATGAGAGATGTCTTTTTTCAGCCGCTTTATGAAGAAAAACCAGCCGCAGCCGCGGCCGCTTTTTTATGATATTGTGTGCCCTTACTGCTTCACGAAGTTTCAGCCGGAGGATGTGGTCTTCCGGGCGATGCACAGCCGTGAAGACGATGAGAATTATGCGCTGGGCGAAGATGATGCGCTGAACAAATACCGTGAGCGCTTCGGCCTCGATACGGTGGATGATATGGAAGCGATTCTGAATCCGGCGGATATCCCGGAAGAATATCACCATTACACCGACCATGTGCTGACCGGTATTACCGACCGTTACGGGGTGCTGACGCGCAGACGGCTCTGCCCGGCCTGCCATAATGAACTGCCTGTAACCGCGGGCAAGGTGCCGAGCAATATCATTTCGATTATCGGTGCTTCCCAGGTCGGGAAGTCGGTCTACATGACCTCGCTGATCCATACGCTGCAGCATACGACGGCCGGGCATTTTGACGCGGCCTGCATGCCGCTGAATGCCGAGATCAGCCGCAAGTTCCGCACGCTGTACGAAGAACCGCTGTTCGAACGCGGCGATCTGCTGGCCTCGACCCAGAAGGAAAAGATGCAGGAGCCGTTTATTTTCCAGTTTGTGTTCAAGGATGAGAGCAAGCCGCCGCTGACGCTCGTGTTCTTCGATGTGGCCGGTGAAGGTATGGTCGATCAGGACTATCTGGGGCTGCACGGCCAGCATATCAAGAACTCCGCAGGAATCCTGTTCATGGTCGATCCGCTGCAGATCCGCTCCATCCGCGAGAAGATCCGCATTAATTACGGGGACCGACCCGGTGAATGGGTCTCGCAGTATGACGAGCCGCGCGATGTGGTGCTGACGATGTTCGGCGATTTCATCGCCTATCAGGAGAAGAGCAAAACGGATATTCCGACGGCGGTTGTCCTGGCCAAAAGCGACATGCTGCATTCGCTTAAGGATGAGGATGGCGACTACATTAAATCCAACAGCAATGTGTTCAACAACTACGTGCACCGCAAGACGCTGAATCTGGATGAATTCCACAACATTGACGGAGAGATCCGCCGTTTTATCGAGAAGGTGGACCGTCCGTTTAAGGATACGATGGATGTGTATTTTGCGAATACCGGTTATTTCGCCGTTTCTGCCCTGGGCAGCAATCCGGTGAACCAGAGAATTGAGGGTGTGGTCAGCCCGATTCGTGTGGACGAGCCGTTTATCTGGCTGCTGCACAAGCTGAACTATATTGAGGGGAGCGACGGGCCGTGAACAGATTTTCAGGGTCCAGGATTACCCAGCAGATGTATACCCGTGAACGGCGCGGGGTTTACCGGGCAACCGAGGGCTTCGATACAATAGCCAAGTCAGAGAGTCTCGACAATAATTTTGTCAAAAAAATGCTGCATCCCTTCTGCCTCTATGATGCTCCGGCGGAGCTCACGGCACGCGGCGAAAAGAATGAGGACATGTATCCGGCTGCGCTGCATCTGTTCCATACGGAAGCGAACGAGACGGTCATCGGGCAAAGCCGCTATCTTGCGGCTGATTTTACCGGGCAGCGCAGCGCTTTTTTTGCCCATAACTTTATCGTTCCCCCGATTCGCTCGGAGGAGATTGTGGAGCATTATGGAGATTGGCTGCATGCGGACTTTGCCGGAAGCTATGAAGGAGAACCCGGGGGAACGCTGCCGGAACTGGAGGACATTCCTGTAACTCCTCGTGAAGGGCGGACGGAGCCGCTGGCGGTACTGCGGTCGCTTGGGTTTGGTGAAGAGCCATTCAAGGCGCTGCTGCAGGCGGTCATGCTCTCGGTGGCAGGGAAGAAAAAAATATACATCGCCCTGGACGTGCCGGTCACTGAGCTCTCGCGGCGTGCTGCCGAACTGACGGAAGTCATCTTCAGTGTGCTCCCGTATGATTTCCGCCGCAGGCTGGGCGTGATTACGTATGCAAGTGAGCCGCAGAACCGGAAGTTTATTCACCTGACTTTTGTGGAGAAGGGCTCGCTGCGCCCGGGGGACCGGAATATCGAGAAGGATTACGTGTTTGATCTGGTCTCCGGCCGGATTATGAATGCTGATTTCGGCGGGACGCCGCAGCCTTTTGCCGAACTGGCCTGGAAGACGCTGAGCCAAAAGGGGAGCCTTGAGGACTTTGCCCGTTTTGCCGATGCGCTGCTGCTGGGCGAAGGGGTGGAACGCAAGCTTCAGCTTGCTCTATACAATGAGCTGGCGGTATTTTATGAGATTGAGCAGGGCAATGAGCCGCTGTATACCGGGAACAAACACGCGGTGCTGGCAGGATTGCTGTCCTATCTGAAGCCGGAGGGCGCCCTTGCGTCGCGGGTTCGGCTGAACGATATGTTCCTGGAGCGGTTCGACCGCGAATATGATGTGATCCGTCAAAGAGGCATTCCCCAGCCGGAGATTATGGAGCAGTTTAAGGAGTATTTTGCGCTGCAGGGCCATCATTACCGGGGGAAGATCGTCGATTACTTCATTAACGGCATGTACAATTGTACGACTGCAGGCCGGGAGGATGTGCTGGCAGCGGCGTATAGCATTATCGAGAGCAATGATGAGCTGAGTGAGGCTTTCTTCCAGAAAGTGCTGGGACAGGCTGTGTTCCGCAAAGCATTATTGGAGCCCTACATGGAATCGAGGCTGGCTGCAGCGGTGAAACCGGCGGATGTGCTGCGCTTTGCCGCCCACTGGGGCCGGTTTCTGCCGGAGATGCTTCAGCAGGCTTTTGTCCGTGACGGTGCCAAGGAATATCTGCTGGAGAAGCTGCAGCATGACGATAATCCGGTTGGGGCTGTAGCGGCAATTCATGAATTTGTCGAGAAGGCGGAAAAAGAACGGCGCAGAGGCAGCGGCCTCTACCCCGAGGCACTGTCGCTACTCCAGGAGCTGGCGGCTGCCGCCGACCGTTCCCTGCTGAACCGGGTGTCGCTCGAGGAGCTGACACAGGAACAGCTGCTGGATATTTCGTTCCTGCGCTACCGGGATACGGGAGAGTGGCAGCCGCCGCTGGATGCCATCAATAAGCGCAAGGCCAATGCGCTCCGGGCCGCCTACCGCTGGTTCGGTGAGGAGAATCCGGATGAGGACATCTTTGCCGGGCTGGCCCCAAGAGAGCTGGATGACGTGCAGCTGCTCGGGCGCCGCTGGCTGAAGGAGGCTCGCAGTGTAGAGCCGTTTGACCGGCTGCCGCTGGCCTTCTATCACAGCAGTGAACGCGAGGGCGGACCGCTGGATTATGATGCGCTGCTGGAGCTGGTCGCACGCAAGGCGGGCGGGGATAAAGAGGCGGTGTACCGCTTTTTCGCCTGGTCACAGGGCAGCCGGTTGTTCACCGTTTCGAATAAGAAGCTGTGGCCGGGGTACCGCAGAGCGATTCTGAAATATTTCCAGAACAGTGACCGCGAAGCGTTCAAGAACCGGGAATTCCGCAAAACCTATGCCGCCTCCGCAGGACCGGCGCTGCAAAATGTCTATAATGATGCCCGCGCCAAGCTGGCTTCGCCGCTGGCGCGGTGGATCAGCCGCAGCCGATTTCAACTCCTGATCACCGGCTTCGTGCTGGGGATCACGGTGATTGCGGTAATCATCGCCATCAGCCTGCTGCGGCCGGACCCTGCAGACAATGCGCTGCCGGAGAGTAGTGCCGGAGCAGGCGGCAGCCAGCCGCCTGTCACTGTAACACTCAGCGGCAGCGGGGCAGCGGCGGGCAGCCGGCTGGTGTTCACCTTCGCCGATGCGGCGGAGTGCTCCGCCTTCAAACCGGCGGAGATTGGGGTTATGTCCGGCGGGGACGTAACGGACACGTACAAGGTCACGGCGACGGCAGGCACTTGCCTCGTGCCTTCGCCTTCGCCGGAGCCGGACGCCGCCGCTGCTGACGGCGGCGCGTCAGCGGCGGCGAGCGATGCAGCCGCCGGAACGGATGGCGGCGCAGCGGGTAACGCCAGCGCCGGAACGGATGGCGGCGCGGCGGGTAACGCCAGCGCCGGAACGGATGGCGGCGCGGCGGATTACGCCAGCGCCGGAACGGATGGCGGCGCGGCGGGTAACGTTAGCGCCGGAACGGATGGCGGCGCAGCGGATAACGCCAGCGCCGGAACAGACAGCGGGGACCAGGGCGTCTCGTCCCCGCCGTCAACGGGTCAGGCCGGCGCAGCGGCTTACCAGGTCACGGTTGACCTGGAACCGGGGGCTGAGCTGGCCCCGGGCAGCATGATTGTCGCCGGTGACTACAAGCTGATTGTCCAGTCTGCCCCGGACACCGCACCTGTTCCGTCACCGACCGTTCAGCCGTCCGATGCCGCTGAGGCAACGCCTGATGCTGATGCTAATGCTGAGACTGGCGTTAATGCCGACGGTAGAGCTAATACTGCTAACGACACTAACACTTCGGAAAATGCTAATGCTACTAACGGTACTAATTGAACTAACGTAAGTTACGGAGCCAACGTATTTACGGAACCGGCATTACTAACGTTACGGAGTCAGCAGACACTGCGGCGCACCGAGTAACAAGAGTAAGTAAAGTTACGCAGAACTACATCCTGAACAGCACATGTTGCCGCAAATAATAGGGCAGGTGCGTTCAGGATTTTTTTCTGCCAATTAGTTGGATTTCCTCCCGCTAACACCTGCTGAAAAGGGGGACATCCACAACTAGTTGGAAATAATCCCGCTAATTATCTTCTTTTCTGCCGTCTATGCTCGAAACAGCCTAATATAGTGGAGGAATTCCGCTTAGTTCCCCTAATAAGTCTGTTTTCGCAGGATTAGCGGTAGTTTTTCCAACTAATAGGATTCCTTTTGTGATTCTCATAGAATCTGAAACGTAGGCACACTGTACATAGAGCAAAACCAGATACAGTCTGCAGTCATCGCACTCACGGCAAGCCGGAGGAGTATTGAAGCACCTTTTCTATAGACATACAGGGGAATACTAGATATGATTATGAATATTAAAATTTCATAGGGTTTTGAAAAAGGTGCGGATCTATCTCCATTGATAGAACCGCTTAAAAGGGAAGGCCGGTGGAAGTCCGGCGCGGTCCCGCCACTGTGATGCGGAGCAACTCCTGCTTGAAGCCACTGTCCAGCTGATAATACGGACGGGAAGGCCGGGAGAAGCGATGAAGCATAAGCCAGGAGACCTGCCTTTTTCGCGAACGTTTCTATTCTTCGTGGGGTAAGAATGCGGAACATATGCAGATGGACGGTGGCTTTTAGGAGCATTATTAGCCTCGGCCCTGAATTTGTATGCTTCCCGGACCGCCCTGTTAAGGGCGGTTTTTTTGTGAGGAAACGATCACCTGAGAGCGATACGCAGTATTGCTGCTTTGGAAGCATGGGCTCGCTGAGACGGCGAATCCGTTTCTTTTTGTTAAAGGCCATACCAAATTTTTGATGAAAAGAGGTTAACGATGAAGACGAAGTTCCCCGCCAAGTTCGTAAGACTAGGCCTGGCTTTATTGCTGGTCATCTCGATTATAGGAGCTGCTATTGTTCCTTCCGGGCAAGCGGCAGCCGCGGCCGGATCCTCCCCGGCTGTTCTGGGTACGGATACGGTTACAGATTCGGTGTATGCATCGGAGGACTCTGCTGCCAATCTACTTAGCCTAGCCGCAGTTCCGGCGGCAGCGGGCCAAATTAGCGCGACAGAAGCCACTTACAAGACTGCCGAATATATTCTTGGCAGCGGTGTGACGTCTGAATGGCAAGCCATCGGACTTGCCCAGGCTGGCTACAGGGTGCCGGACAGCTATGTCCAGTCCCTGACTCAGCAAGTGCAGACTGCCGGCGGCAGGTTTGCAAGCGTCACTGAGTATGCACGTATTGTGCTGGCGGTGAAGGCTGTAGGTGCTGATCCGGCGGATTTTGCCGGTAACGGTTCAACGGCAGGCTACAATCTGCTCGAACGTATCTATAACAATGAGAAGATCAGCGGCCAGACGCTGAACTATCCTGTGTATGCGCTGCTGGCACTGGATTCCGGGAATTATACCATTCCGGGTGATGCCAAGTGGACCAAGGCGGCGCTCTTGACCGAAATTCTATCCAAGCAAAATGCAGACGGCGGCTTTGCCCTGAATTCAGGTGCAAGCGAGCCGGATATAACGGCGATGGCCTTAACAGCCCTGTCCGCATACAAAAGCGACCCGGCGGTAGCGACAGCCGGACAAAAAGCGGTAGCCTGGCTCTCGTCAGCACAGGACAGTAAAGGCGGCTATAGCGATAACAGCGAAAGCGCCGCCCAGGTCATCATCGGGCTGACCTCTTTTGGGATTGACCCTGCGGGCGCCCAGTTTACCAAAAACGGAGCGGATCTGGTCGGAAGACTGCTGAGCTTCCAAACCTCATCCGGCGGATTCATTCATAACAGTGGCGGCAGCATTAACCCGTTTGCAACCGAGCAGGGACTGCAGGCGCTGGTCGCTTATAAACTGTTCAGCGGCGGCAGTAACGGCAAGCTGTACGATTTTACAAAACCTGCGGCGCAGAACCCGCTGGTGTATGTACCGCTGGTCATTGAAGGGCCACAGGGTACATTGGGCCAGGGAAATGCTTATGCAGCGAACGCGCTCGAAGCGCTGGAGAAAGTGGCGGCCCAGAACGGGCTGGCGCTTAAGAATCCTTCCGGCAGCTATGTTACGGGGATCGGCAATGTATTCGCCGGAACCTACGGCGGCTGGGACGGCTGGATGTATGCGGTGGTCCGCGGCGGACAGTGGATGAATCCCGATGTAGGGATGAAGGACTTCAAGCTGAAGGACTCGGACCGGGTAGTCGTTTATTACGCGGGCAGCGATACACAGCTTGTGGAATCCGTTACCTTATCCAAGGCGCAGCCTGGGGAAGAGGAGCCTTTTACCGTCACGGTTAATCAGATTAAATGGGTCTGGGATAACACAACCTTTACGTCCAGCCCGGTAATCTCAAAGGCAGCCGGGGTAGAGGTCGCGATCGGGAATCAGAAGGCTGTTACGGATAAAGACGGCAAGGCCGAATTCACCGCAGGGGTAGCGGCAGGCGATTATACGCTGACTGTTACCGGTTATGTGGCCGGGACTGCGCCAAAAGTTGCAAAATACACGCAGGCTATAACGGTAGTCTCAAAAAATGTATCCGCCTATCTGGCGGTTGAAGGACCCGATGGAACAGTTGCGGAGGGTTCGCTGAAAGCAGCCAACGTGCTGGCGGCATTGAAGAAGCTGACGGCTTCGCAGAATATTCCGCTGCAAATTACGGATTCTGCCTATGGCAGCTACGTCTCCGGCATTGCCGGAATTGCGAACGGAACCCGTGATGCCTACTGGAATTTTGTTGTTTTACGCAGCGGGGAATGGATCTACCCAAGTGTAGGCATGGATGATTTTGAACTGCAGGCAGCCGATAAGGTGCTTATCTACTTTGGCGGAACAAATACGCAGGTAATCAACAAGATCGAGACTTCCCCGCTGCAGCCGAAGCCGGGTGAGCCGTTCACAATTAAGGTTACGCAGAAAAAGTGGGTATGGAACAATACCACTTATACCAGTGATCCGGTGGTTTCGCCTGCGGCAGGTGTACAGGTTACTCTTGCCGGTACAACCTTAACTACGGACAGCCAAGGTCAAGCTGTTGTGGAAAAAGGGCTCTCCAGCAAAGTATACACAGTCACTGTAACCGGTTATGTCGTAGGTGCGGCTCCCAAAGTTGCCCGCTACACCCAGTCACTGAAGGTGGCTCCGGGCAATGTTTCGGCCCATCTGTCTATTGAAGGGCCGCAGGGTCCACTGGCCGAAGGCACGCTTGATGCCTATAATGCATTTGATGCGCTGCAGCAGCTCGCTGCTTCCGGCGGTATTCCGCTGCAAAGCACAGAGTCTTCCTATGGCATTTTTGTATGGGGCATCGGCGGAATAGAGAATGGAGCTTACAGTCCTAACGATTATTGGGGCTTCGCGGTGTCACGCGGCGGGGCGTGGATGTATCCAGATGTAGGCTTGAATGATTTTGTACTGCAGACATCTGACAAGGTGCTTGTCTACTATACCGGAGCTAACACGCAGGTGGTCAATTCGCTGGCCGTTTCGCCTGCGCAGCCGAAGCCGGGTGAGCCGTTCACCGTTACGGTTGAACAGAAGAAATGGGTATGGAATAACACGACCTATACTTCAGACCCGGTAACTACCAAGGCAGCGGGTGTGCAGGTCAGTGTTGGTGAAACGACGGTAACAACCGATGCGGAGGGTGTGGCGTCCTTCAAGCAGGGTCTGCCTGCCGGTTCCTATACGCTGGCAGTGACAGGGTATGTAGAAGGCCAGGCGCCTCACATCGCCCGCTACACGCAGCCGTTAATGGTGAGTGCGCCTGTTCAGGCCTCGGCGACGATTTCTGTCATTGGTGACAGTGTGAAGGGAACGATTCTGTCCAGCACCACAGTCATCCTGAATGACGGGGAAACCGCCTATAGCCTGCTGGTCCGCCAGCTTGGAAGCAAGGTGGTCAGCAGCGGTACAGGTAGTGACATCTACATCCGGTCCATCGACGGTCTGGGTGAAGGAGACCGCGGGCCGGAAAGCGGATGGATGTACTCCGTAAATGGAGAGTTTCCAAATTACAGTGCAGCAAGTTACAAGCTAAGCAATGGCGATACAGTGGCTTGGCGTTATACCGTCAAGAATGGAGACTTAGGGGGTACCGTTAGCGGTTCAGGCAGTACAGGTACAATTACAGGCGTTGATATTACTGCAGACAACACGCTCCCATTGAATCAGGTAGGCCAGACAACAGTTGTATCGGGTACTGTCATGACTGCAGCAGAAGCAGCGGCGCTTAAGCAGCAGCTGGCAGCCAATATAGTCTCCCTGAATCAGGATGTGAATCCGGGTGCAGCAGCTTCCTTAAAGGACAGCGGCAGTGAAGTGCAGCTGCAGCTGCCTGCCGGTGCCGTGTCCGGCACGGTGAAAATCAGTGTGCGGGAGAGCAGCGCAACCCGTCCTGAGCTGGTATCGGGAATGTATGATTTCAAGCCTGACGGCACGAAATTCCTGAAAACAGCGGATTTACTGATCAAGATTCCTGTTACCGCAGCTAATCCGGCCAATCTGGCCCTGGCCTGGCTGGATGAAAGCACAGGCAACTGGATACCGGTTCCTGCGTCACTTGACCTCAAGACGGGGATCATGACCGGTAAGGTCAGCCACTTTACAACTTATGCGGTCGTGGACCGCAGCAAATTTGAGCCGAAGCAGGCCCAGCTGAACAGCGATATTACCGCTACTGCTAAAATGGTTATGGCCGCCGGAGAACTCAGTGACTGGCAGGCGCTTGGCCTGGCCCGTTCCGGCCACACCGTACCGGCCGGCTATCTGAGCGGGCTGAAAGAGCAGCTTGCCGCTAGCCAGGGCGAGTTCCGCAAAGTTACGGATTATGAGCGCCTGGTACTGGCCGTGGCCGCTGCCGGAGGCAATCCGCAGAGCTTTGGCGGCTACAATCTGATTGAGAAAATTTATAACAATGACAAGATGGCCAGCCAGGGCAGCAACGGTTTGATTTTTGGCCTGATTGCCCTGGACAGCGGCACCTACAGTGTTCCGGCAGGTGCGCTGTGGACCAAAGAACGGCTGATCCAGTCCATTCTGGAACTGCAAAGCAAGGATGGCGGCTTCCCGCTGACTGCCGGCGGAACCGATGATGTGGATCTTACAGCGATGGCAGTAACCGCACTCTCCTCCCATACTGAGCAGGCGGCAGTACAGACTGCGCTAGATAAAGCGGTCACGTGGCTGTCGCAGCAGCAGCTGGAAAACGGCGGCTATAAGCTGTCCGGAGTAGAGAACAGTGAGAGCACCGCACAGGTGATTATTGCTCTAAGTGCAGCGGGTGTCGGTCCGGGAGATGCACGCTTCATCCAAGCGAAGGGCGGACTGCTCAGCCATCTGGCCTCATTCAGACAAGCGGACGGTGGTTATGCCCATGCCGCCGGCCAGCCGGAGAATAGTCTGGCTACCGAACAGGCGCTGCTGGCCCTGACTGCCTATAGCCGCTTCCTGACGGGAGACAGCAAATTATTCAGTATTTCACCGGCAGCTGTCAGCAGTACCGTATTCACAGACGAGAGCCGCATTTCTTCGTGGGCGCTGGATTCCGTTCATGCTGCCTATGATCAAGGATTGATGAAGGGCGTCAGTGAAACCAGCCTGGTCTTCGCGCCGAAGCAGCAGATTACCCGCGCCGAATTCGCAGCCCTTCTGCTAAGACTGTTGAATCAGACACCGTCCGCAGCCGCTTCGGCACCGGTGTTCAATGATGTGAAGCCGGGGGCATGGTATTATGGAGCAGTGCTGAAGGCCAAGGAGCTGGGCATTATCAGCGGTGTAACCGATACTGTGTTTAATCCGGACGGAGCTATTACCCGCCAGGATATGGCAGTCATGATCTCCAGAGCCTTCAAGCTGGAGACCAGTGCTGCAGCTCCAGTCCAGGCCGTAGCCTTCACGGATGAGAGCTGGATCAGCAGCTATGCGCTGTCCGCTGTACGTACCCTCTCTGAACAGGGCTACATGACCGGCTTTAACGGAGCTTTTGATCCGGCGGCTACGGTAACGCGGGAAATGGCCGCGGTCGTAGCGGTAAGATTGCCATAATAAAAGATTACGTAAGAGGGCAGATTTACAGCCCGTTTTAAGATAGAATAATAACAGACATATTGGATAGGGATGGAACGGGGGAGCAGCAGGAAGCCCTCGTTCTTTCCCTTTTTTACGGAGGTGTGAACGTTAATGTCGAAATCAGCCATATACAGGTTGTTATATCCGATGCTCATCCTGCTGGCGGCGCTGCTGTTCGCAGGCTGCGCCGCGGAGCGGCCTGCCGCCGTTCCTGACGGCGGCGGCAATGCCGTCGCAACGGCTGCGGTGCAGGAACCGCAGCCGGAAGCCACAGCCCCGCCGTCTGCTCCGGCGGGCACAAGCGCTTCGCCGTCTCCCGCTGCGGAGACGGCTGCTCCTGGAGGCGCGGCTGTTGCCGCCGCGCCAACCGCCGTTCCTGCCGCCGCTGGAACGGCCCCGCGGGCTTCGGCGCCGCCAGAGACAGGCGCCGGCGCAGCCACGGCCGCAGCGGGCGCGAAGCCCGCTGCGGCAAGCCCTTCTGCCGGTGTGAAGCCACCGGCAGCCACCGCGACCGCGCGGCCGGCAGCCACGCCGCAGGCCGCGGCAGCAGCTTCTGCAGCTGCTGAGCCTGCCGCAGAGGCCGCCACAGCGGTCATCTCCATTACGGGAGATGAGGAGCATGGTGTGATTTTGGCGCCTGCCGCTTATGAAATCAAGGAAGGCGAGAGTGCGCTGGAGCTGCTGAAGCGGATTACCCGCGCAGCCAAAATCCAGATGGAATATCAGGGCGCCAAGGCTTTCGCCTATGTTGAAGGCATAGACAATCTCTATGAATTCGACCATGGGGCGGAGAGCGGCTGGATGTATAAGGTTAATGGAGCTTTCCCGGATAAAGGTGCGGGAAGCTATACGGTTAACCCCGGCGATACCATTGAGTGGCTGTATACGCTGGATCTCGGCAAAGACCTGGGAGCCAAAGCGCCATGAGCAGCGGCTTCCGCGCCATGCATCCGGCGGTCGCGCTGCTCTATTACGGCGGGCTGATGCTGTTCGCCGCGCTGCTGTTTCATCCGCTGTTCCTCGTAACAGAGATTGCAGGTCTCGCGGGCCTTCTGCTGCTGCAGGGACAGGGAAGGCAGCTGCTGCGCGGGCTGCCCTTCTATCTGCTGATGGCCGGTTCCGTGGCTGTGCTGAACCCTTTGTTTTCCCACAGGGGAGCGCATATCCTATTCTACTTTTGGGATCAGCCGGTCACGCTGGAGGCTGTGCTGTACGGGCTGATGATGATGCTCGTGCTGCTCACGATTTTTATCGTATTCATCTCTTACAATTACACGGTAACGACAGATAAATTTATGTATTTATTCGCTGCGGCTGCGCCCAAAACAGCCCTGCTGACGCTGATGGCACTCCGGTTCGTACCCTTGTTCCAAAGAAGGCTGCGGCAGATTACCCTCATCCAGCGCCTCCGGGGCATAGATGCGGGTCAAGGCAGCCTGCGCAAAAGAATGCAGGACGGCATGACGCTGCTGAAAGTGCTGCTGACCTGGTCGCTGGAGGAAGCGCTCCAGACCGGCGATTCGATGAAGGCACGCGGCTATGGCATCCGCAAACGCAGTGCATACAGTATCTTTAAGCTGGACCGGCTGGATAAAGGAGTATTACTGCTGCTTGCGGTCAGCGGTATAATTCCGCTGCTCTGCTGGCTCCAGGGATACGGAATCTTGGAGATTTATCCGCGTATGAAGCCTATGGAGTTCGGCGGGGGCGAAGCGGTGATGTATATCAGCTTCTGCCTGTTCGTGCTGACACCCCTGGGTTTGGAAGGAAAGGAGAAATGGTTATGGAGATCATCACGGCGGAGCGTTTATCCTTCCGTTATCCGGAAGAAGACCGGGACTCGCTCCATGAGCTCTCATTCACAGTAGAAGAAGGGGAGTTCGTTGTGCTGCTGGGCCCGTCGGGCGGCGGAAAAACAACGCTGCTGCGCCATCTGAAGCGTGAGCTTACCCCCGTGGGCACAGGTAGCGGTATGATCCGTTATAAGGGGCAGCCGCTGGCGGAGCTGCCGGCGGATAAGGCTGCCGGGGATATCGGGATGGTCTTTCAGAACCCGGATGCGCAGATTGTAATGGACACGGTCTGGCATGAACTGGCCTTCGCGATGGAGAACCTGGGCTATCCGCCTTCTGTCATGCGGAGCAGACTGGCGGAGATGGCCGGGCTGTTCGGTCTGGAGCCGCTGCTGTACAAATCGGTGCATGAGCTCTCCGGAGGCCAGAAGCAGCTGCTAAATCTGGCCTCCGTGCTGCTGCTTCAACCGAAGCTGCTGCTGCTGGATGAGCCGACCTCGCAGCTGGATCCTGTCGCGGCACGCGAGTTCATTCAGACCCTGCACAGGCTGAATGAGGAAATGTCGATGACCATCATTATCAGTGAGCACCGCCTGGAAGAGGTCCTGCCGCTGGCAGACCGTGTCCTGCTGCTGGAAGACGGTGTGCTGCAGGCTTCGGGCAGTCCCCGCGAGTTCGTGCGGGGAGCCGGAGACGCGCGGCAGGCTGCGCGCCGGGCCTACTTGCCGACTGCATCACGGCTGTTCCTTGCCTTGTCACCGGAGGAGGAGCTGCCGCTGGAAACCATTCCGCTGACGGTCCGCGAAGGCAAACGCTGGCTGCAGGCCTATGCGGCCAACGGACAGGAGGCACTTGCCGCTGGTACCCTGAAGCATACCGCAGCAGTAGGCCAAGAACGTTCCTCTGTACCGGCTGCACCGCTGCTCGGCGCGAGGGAAGTCACCTTCCGCTATGAGAAGGATGGGCCGGAGGTGCTGCGCAAGCTGAACCTGTCACTGCATCAAGGCGAGCTGCTGGCTATCCTGGGCGGCAACGGTGCAGGCAAGTCCACCCTGCTGCAGGTACTGAGCGGTCTGGCAAAGCCGCAACGAGGTAAGGTAGACCTCGCCAAAGGGGTAACTACCGGATACCTGGCCCAGAATCCGCTGCTGTATTTCAGCTTTGACACCGTTATAGAGGAGCTGAGGCATATGGCCTCTGTTGCCGGTTTAGATAACGAAACGGCACAACCGGAGATTGACCGGCTGCTGGAGGTATTTCAGCTTCAGCAGGTGCTGGAGAGCCATCCGCATGATCTTAGCGGCGGCCAGCAGCAGAAGCTGGCGCTGGCGATGATCATGCTGCTGAAGCCGGCGGTGCTGCTGCTGGACGAGCCGACCAAGGGTCTGGACCCTGTTGCCAAGTCCCGGTTTGCGGGCTTGCTCGGGCAGCTGCTGGATCAGGGGATCAGTATTGGGATAGTGACGCATGATGTAGAGTTTGCCGCACGGTACGCGTCCCGTTGCGCACTCTTGTTTGACGGGAGCATTACCACAGAGGGCAGGCCGTCAGAGTTTTTCAGCAGCAATTATTTCTATACTACGGCGGTAAACCGCATGGTCCGGGATATCCTTCCGCGGGCATTGACCATAGAGGATGTGATGGCCGCTTGGCACGTTTCCGCATTCCGCTTATAATTGCCATAGTCCTTTTCATCGCCGGCCTGGCGCTTACGGCAGCATTGAAGGACCGTCATTATATGCTGCTCAGCCTTGTGCTGCTTCTCGCTGCGCTGCTGCCGGTTTTTATCCGCCTGGAACGGCGGCCGCTGGAGTCCAGGGAGCTGGTGCTGCTCGCCGTACTGTCGGCTATTGCAGCGGTCAGCCGGATTCCGTTCGCTGCGCTGCCCAGTGTGAAGCCTGTGTCGGCGATCGTGATTATGTCGGCCTATGTATTTGGAGCAGAAGCAGGCTTCATCATCGGGGCTGTGGCCGCGCTTGTTTCTAATATTTATTTCGGGCAGGGTCCCTGGACACCTTGGCAGATGTTTGCCTGGGGGATGGTTGGCCTTAGTGCAGGCTGGCTGCGGAATGCCTGGTGGATGAAGAAACGCAGCGGTATGCTGATCTTCGGCTTTGTATGGGGGTTCTTATTCGGCTGGATCATGAATATCTGGTATATCATCAGTCTTCCGGACGCGTTCAGCTGGGGACTTGTGGCCGCTGCATATGCCTCCAGCTTTTATTTTGATTTAGCGCATGCGTTGTCCAATGTCTTTTTCCTTGCCATACTTGCCGGAGGGTGGACCAAAGTGCTGGAGCGTTTCCGCAAAAAGTACGGCTTGCTGCAGGAATAGCGGGTTTACATTGTGTAAAGTTGAATTGGCGAAAATTAAAATTGATTATTCGACAAATTTTTCAATAAAGTATCATTTTTCGACCTTTTTCGCCGATAAATAGAATACAGCAAGTAGGGAAAAGGCGGGAACAAGGACGATGAGAGATCTAAAAGTGAAATATAAAATGGCTGTGCTTGCGGCTGTTGCAGTAATCATGGTGATCGGTATCGGGATGAATGGTATTCTGTTCACTAACAAATTAGCTGACCGGTCACAAGAGACTTACAATCTGAATCTGGTTCCTATTCATATGGTTACAGAGATACGCGCCAATAACCGGGCCATCGAGTCCTTTCTGCTGGAAGATTTGCTTACGAAAGAGGCGGACAAGAGCCAGGGGCTCACTGCCGGGATTCAGGAGAAGATTAAGCAGAATAATGAACTGATGAACCAGCTGAAATCCATCGACTTTAAGGATACTGAAGTCAGCAACAAAATTAATGAATATATGTCTCTTCTTGAGGATTACCGGGCACAGCGCGATAATATTATTCAGCTTGCCAATAAGAACCTCAATGAAGAGGGATATCAGGTTTTCTCGGGCAGTACGTTCAGCGGGTCCCGGACGAAGATGGTGGGCCTTCTGGATGATGCGTCAGCACTGCTTCTGGCGGATGCCAAAACGCATAATGAGCTCACGTTAAAGAATGCACAGACCTCCTCGACGGTAAGCAGCATACTTATTACCGCAGCCTGGGTATTATGCATTGTAATCAGCATCGTCATCACCCGCTTGATTACGAAGCCGCTCAAAGAACTGCAGGCGCTTATGCGGCGTGCCGAAGAGGGAGATCTGACTGTAACGGCAGCATACCAGTCTAAGGATGAAATCGGCCAGATCAATACTTCATTCAACAGTATGCTCGATAGCTTGAAGCGAATGATGCAGGGTGTTTCAGAGAGCGCAGAGGTGCTGTCAGCTTCCTCCCAGGAAATGAGTGCAAGTGCCGAGCAGACGGGACGCGCTTCCCGGCTGATTGCTGAGACCTCAAGTGAGATAGCCGCAGGCTTCGAAACCCAGGTGAACAGCATTGACCGCACGGCGTTATCTGTGCTGACGATGTCGGAGGACATAGCCGCTGTTGAGCGCAGCAGTAACGAAATGGCGGACCTTATGGCCGGTGCAGCAGTTTCAACGGATCATGGTGCTGCGGCTGTAGATAGAATTATCAGACAAATGAAAGATATTAATGCCAGTGTATCCGCCACTCAGTCCATTGTCCGCAATCTGGGCAGTTTATCCGCAGAGATCAACACCATTATTACTACCATCAATGAAATTGCCGCCCAGACCAATCTGCTCTCACTGAATGCGTCGATTGAAGCATCCAGAGCCGGTGAGCATGGCCTTGGTTTTGCCGTGGTTGCCGGTGAGATCCGCAAGCTGGCCGAGGCAACCGGCAGAAGCTCGCTGCAGATTACAGAGATTATTACCGACATTCAGCAGCAGACCGGCAGTGCCGTGGAGTCCATGGAACTTGGCTCTGAGCTTGTAGCGCTTGGAGTGGAGCAGAGCGGAGTGGTCTCCCAGGCATTTGCCAAAATTCAGGCTTCCATAAAGGCTGCCGCCTTGCAGACAGAAGGAATCAGGGGTGCGGTCGGCCAAGTCTCACAAGAGTCGCGGGCCGTATCAGAGGCGATGGAGCAGGTAAGTGATATTTCCCGTAAAGGTGTGGAAGAAGTTCAGGATACCAGTGCTGCCAGTGAGGAGCAGCTGTCGGCGATGGAAGAAATGATGGCTTCGGCGCAGTACCTAGCGACATTAGCAGAGGATTTGCAGAAAGAAATGGCGCGGTTCAAGCTCTAACATATCTCTAATAAAACAAGACCCTGGAACGATTAGATTCCAGGGTCTTGTTTGTTATGTTGCAGCAAAGATTAGTTAACTGCCGGAGTCAACAGGCCGCCGTTGGCCAGATAGTAGGTCTGGCCGCCAAGCCAGCTGTTGGCGCTTGCGGAAGCATCATAATAAATGTCGTATCCGTTATCCTTGATATTGGAGAAGTCGGTAACGCTGCTGATCAGCGCACTTAAGTAGGAGTCGCCAGTGACATTCCAGGTGCTGTTAGCATCCAGTGTGAGCGAAGCAAACTTCGCCGTATTCGCATTATCAATCGCACCGCTCAGGGAGCTACCGTTCGATAGAACTACCGCAACGCTGCTGATGCTGTCAGCGGTCACATCACCGGTCAGCGGCTGGGCATTGGCATTCAGCGTCACGCTTGCGCCGTTTGCGCCGGGGGTGCCCCATTGATCTGCAGCTGCATTCAGTAGGATTCCTGAGGCAGCGGTTAAACCTGCATTCTTCAAGTTAATCACAGCCTCGGTATTGGTAGCATAGAACAATGGTCCGGCATAAGCAGCAAGCGAGCCGCCAGTCATATTGAAGGTGCTGGTACCGACCTCGGCATCACCGGAGAGGCTCTGATAGAGCATTACGCCGCTCTTTTTAGCTCCCGACAGGTTGGTATTGTTCAAGGTGATGGAATTTTTGCCTTCAATTACGGCTGCCTCTGATCCGGTTGCGGTGAGCAAAGCATTGGTAACTGTAATGTTGCCGGTAGAGTAAATCCCTGGGGAGTCGGTGCCGGTTGTATTCATGGTGCCTCCGGTAACATTGACTGTTCCATTGCCGCGGTCTGTAGCGATGCTGGCAGAGTGTATGCCCGATGTAGTGATATTGGTGTTCGTAGCATTAACTGTACCGGAATAGGTTGCATCCAGTCCCCGTGAAGAATCAGCAGTGGTGTTGATCGTTACGCCGGATACATTGACCGTGGAGCCTGCACCCGTTGCAAATACGGCATTTGAACCGGTGGCTGCTGTTGAAATCGTGGAATCATTCAGCGTAATGGTGCTGCCTGCAGTTGCCAGGAGTGCTGCGTTCAGTCCGTAAAAGTTGCTGTTGTCCTCGGAGGAAGTATTCCCCGTCTTGTTCAGGGTCACACCGTTTAGGGTCAAGCTGCCGCTGTCCGTTACTTTAACGGCCGAGGCACCCATCGCTGTGGCGGAAATGGTATCGCCTGTTTTGGCTGCTGTACTGCCGCTTAGCAAATAGGTTGCACTGCCGAGGCTGCTGGCATCAACCGTGCTGTCTGTACTGCTGCCTGTACCCGTTGGAGGTGTTCCTTCAGGCGGAGTGCCTGTCTTACCGTCTGTAGACACGGATTCACCGCTGGAAGTCAGGCTGACCGTTTTCGTGGTCTTGTCATAGCTCGCGCTCAATCCGACGGCTTCGGATATGGCTCTTGCCGGCAGATAGACAGTGCCGTTATAGATGAAAGGCTCTACCGTTGCACCCGTAGCATCCTTAAGGGCGGTTTCCTGGCCGTTCAGCTTCACGATAATATCATCATAGGTAACGGCGATCTGTTTTTGAATCGTGTCGGCGTAAGCGGACATGGACATAGCCAGTGAGGCGGTTACTGCGGCTCCAACGACAAAACCCTTTATCGTGCTTTTTTTACTCATTCTCAATCTCATCCTTTACAAGTGGTATTGGTACTGCTATGTAGAACCCTATTTCTGTGCTGTGAATGTCTACATTGTAGAACCTTAAACTGAAAGGGATCTGAGACTGCGCTGAATGTTGGTTGAATATGGGCTGAATGTTTGTTGAAAATGAAGGAAACTGCGCTAGAGCACAAAAAAGCAGCCCGCTCCGGTCAAATTACCGGAAGCGGGCCGCTTAATGGAAGAAAGATCGTATGCCTGTCTTAGGAATACCAGCCCCATACGAAGATGAAGAGGGTACCGAAGATGGTTACCAGCCCTACGAACAAGGCATAAGCAATGTTGAGATAAAGTTCTTTTTTGGTATCTGCCGATTCCCCGATGTGCATGAACACAAAGAGCTGCAGGGATGCCTGGATAAGCGCAGTGATGAGCAGAACCGTCATATTAGCCGTTTGGGAGAGGTCTCCATAGATCACGATCAGCGCTGCGGCAGAAAGGACCAGAGAGGCCAGATAACCCATAACATGGCGAATTGGAAACAGTTGCTTTATCATATCACATCAGTCCTTTCAGGTAGACAAAGCTGAAGATAAAGATCCAGACAACGTCTAAGAAATGCCAGAACAGTGAGAAGATAAAGGCTTTATTGGCAGTAGCCGGAGTAATTCCCTGCCGCCACAGCTGGATCATGATCCCTGCTCCCCACAGGAAGCCGAAGCTGACGTGGGCACCGTGGGTTCCGAGCAGTACGAAGAGACTGGACAGGAAACCGCTGGTCTGGAGTGTGGCGCCTTCATGGACATAGGTGAAGAATTCATCGATCTCAATGCCGATAAAGCCAAGACCCATCAGGAGCGTGATGCCCATAAAGAACATCATTGCTTTCTTGTAGCCGTGCCGCATAGCATGAATGGCGAGGCCGATTGTGAACGAGCTTGTAAGCAGCAGGAAGGTTTCAATCAGCACCGGGCCGATTTCAAACAGCTCTTTGCCGCTTGGACCGTTGGCAAAGCGGTTAACCATTACGAAGTATACGGTAAACAGTGTAGCGAAGAGCGGTATTTCAGCCCCGAGAAAAACCCAAAAGCCGAAGATTTTATTACTGTTCTCTTCTGTTGAATATTCCAGCGGCTTGGACGCATCTATTTTCATACAGTCTCACCCCGCAATTTCTTTTCAGTAGCAATAACTTCTTCAGCCGGTACGTAGAAGCCGTGATCCCGGTCAAAGGACATTGCCGCCAGCATAATGATTACGCCGACTCCGGCAACGATCGCTGGAATCCACATGCTGAATACGAGGAAGAAGCCCAGGAAGAAGAAGATGACACCCAGGATAAACGGCTTCCCGGTATTGTTCGGCAAGTGAATCTTAGTGATTTTATCCTCGAACAGCGGCACATTATCCTGCTTGGCTGCCCAGAAGGCATCGCGGGTTTTTACGTTTGGCACTATTGCGAAGTTGTAAGCCGGAATCGGACTTGGTGTAGCCCATTCCAGGGTACGTCCATCCCAAGGATCGCTTGTTGTATCTCTTGGCATGTAGCGTGTACTCCAGTAAATGTTGTAGACCAGGATAACAAAGCCGATTGCGAGACCTACTGCTCCGGCGAAGGACAGCATATTCAGCGGACCGAAGCCACTCTCCTCTGAATAGGTGTACATACGGCGGGTCATTCCCATCAGTCCCAGGAAGAAGAGCGGGAAGAAGGTCACGTTAAAGGAAATAATAATCCACCAGAAAGCATGTTTGCCCAGGCGTTCATTAAGACGGAAGCCGAATACTTTCGGGAACCAGTAATGGAACCCGGCGATAACCGCAAACACTGCGCCTGGAATCAGAACGTAGTGGAAATGGGCTACCAGGAACATGGTATTGTGATACTGGTAATCCGCACTGGCCATCGCCAGCATAACGCCGGTTACCCCGCCGATTGTGAAGATCGGAATGAAGGCCAGGGTGTATAACATCGGTGTCGTGAAGGTGATTCGCCCTTTACGCAGGGTGAACAGCCAGTTGAATATTTTGACCCCGGTTGGTACGGCAATCGCCATCGTAGTGATGGAGAAGAAGCTGTTGACCATAACGCCTTGACCCATGGTGTAGAAATGGTGAGCCCAAACCAGGAAGGACAAAAGCGAGATGATGACCATACTGAATACCATTGAGGTATAGCCGTACAGGTTCTTTTTGGAGAAGGTGGCGATAATTTCACTGTAAATCCCGAATGCCGGCAAAATTACAATGTAAACCTCCGGATGTCCCCAAACCCAGAACAGGTTAGCCCAGAGCATATCCATCCCGCCGTTGGCCATCGTGAAGAATTGTGAGCCGAACAGACGGTCAAACATCATCAGGGCAAGTGCTACGGTCAGCACCGGGAAGGCGAAGACGATAATGACGTTGGTGATCAGTACGGACCAGGTGAACATCGGCATTTTCATCAGCGTCATGCCTGGTGCGCGCATTTTGAGAATGGTAACAATGAAGTTAACCCCTGTAATCAGTGTTCCGATACCGGAAATCTGTAGTGCAAGGGAGTAGTAGTTGTTACCAACAGTCGGGCTGAATTCCAGACTCGCCAGCGGGAAGTACGCGGACCAGCCTGCATCCGGTGATCCCCCGATAACGAAGGAAATGTTAAGCAGCATGGCTCCCATGAAGAACAGCCAGAAGCTGACAGCGTTGAGGCGCGGAAAAGCAACGTCTCTTGCGCCGATTTGCAGCGGAATGATTACGTTCATCAGACCGATGATAAAAGGCATGGCCATGAAGAGGATCATAATCAGGCCGTGGGTGGTAAATACCTCGTTATAATGCTGCGCATCGAGGAATTTCATTTCCGGTGCTGCGGTTTGCAGACGCATCATCATCGCGTCCACGCCGCCTCGGAACAGCATCAGAAGTGCTGCGAGAATATACATGACCCCGATTTTCTTGTGATCCACGGTAGTAAGCCATTCACGCCACAGGTATCCCCATTTCTTAAAATAGGTCAACCCGACGAGAATCCCGATGGTAGCGAGTGCGATACTGACCATGGCTCCGTAAATCAAGGGTTCGCCGTGAACCTTAAATTTGTCTAAATCCATTAGGGTGGCTCCTTTCAGGTTGTTGCTATTGCATCATTAGTTCGTAGTTTCTTCAACAGGCGAACTTGGCAGCGGTTCATCGACTTCCGGATTAGGCACACTGTCAAACTCTGTCTGGCTGGATGGTTCCGGAGAAGGATGGATTTCCTTGTTGTCCTCATGTTCCGTACCGCCGTTCTCCATATCCATTTCCGAGCCGTTTCCGCTCATATGCTCGCTATGGTCACCCGGAGGAGGACTGAACGTCAGATGCGTAGAGGAGTAGGTTTTGCGTCCAAGTACTTCGGCGGCAAGCAGACCTTTGAATTCCTCTTCGGTAAGCGCAGGTGCAGTTTCTTTAACTTCCTTCACCCAATCCTGGTAATCTTTATCGGTCATTACCAGAGTCTCGAATTCCATATGGGCAAAGCCCTTACCGCTGAAGTTCGAGTTCTTTCCGATATAAGAGCCCACAGTATCGGCCGAGAGGTTAAGCTCGGTAAGCATATCGCTCATTGCGTATTTTTGACCGGCAAGCTGGGGAACCCAGAAGCTCGTGATTGTCCCGAAGGAGTACAGTCTGAATTCTACCGCACGGTGAACGGGAATGTTGACGTAGTTAACTGTTTCAATGCCTTCCTCAGGATAGCTGAAATGCCATTTCCAGTTGGATGACGAAGCATAAATGACCAGCGGATCCTGATCCTTGTACTCAGAGGCGACATTCTCGACCGCATGAGTGGACTTAACAGTCACAACGGACAGAAAGGCTACGATGATGATCGGGATGATAATCCAGATAGCCTCAAGAACCTTGTTGCCCTCCTCATGTTCAGGAATGTACCCTTCATTGCTCTTCTTTGCCCGGTATTTCACCAGGACGAAGATATATAAGATGTAGACAACTGCGAGGACACCGGCCATCACCAGAATGGAGAGGATGATCGTGTCAGATAAAGTTCGGGCAGCCGGCCCCTTCGGATTCAGTACGGAAAGCGAACTGCATCCCGGCAGAATAAAGAGCAGGCTTAGAAACAAAGCGTATAACGGTCCCTTTTTTTTCATATAGAACTCCTTCCTTCAATACTTCTTTTCATTAGCCGTTCGATGGCTGGCAAAGCTTAACCTGTATCTATAGTAAGAATTACTTACCCTAATTGCAAAATACATATTTTAACATAATATCTATTATCGACCTTAATAATGGCGATAAAGTTAAATATCTGTGATCAATTTGTTACAAGTGCGGTTAGGTATGACAAAGATCACTGTAGCAACGGGCTTTAAGCTGATTTTAAGGAAGTTCAAAATTTGTTCAAACATTCACAAATGTTGCTAATTTCGTCACAATTATAATGTGTAAAAAGGATGCCTTTTAACCGCTTTTTTTGTTGATGTGACAGCATTCGACGAATTATTAGGAAACTCTGCCTTTTTGAATGAGAAGGGCTTGCTATGTCTTATATCACAGTCCGAAAAAGTAACAATAATTTATGGATTGGGTTACAATCTCTCAAATTACGTTATATCTATGTATGATAGAGTTAGAGGTAAATATACATAGATTGGAGATTCTGCTCGTGCCTATGAAAAAAGTAATGGCTTTATTGATGACATTATTCTTATGTTTTGGGATTCTGCAAACCACAGCTAAGGCTGCGGGGGCAGGTTCAGTCTTGAAGCTGGGAGTCAACGATACCTTGACTGAAATCGAAGCTGTATCCGTCAAAGACACTTATTATGTTCCGCTCCGTGCGCTGTCAGCAGAACTGAAATGGACCATTACCGGTCTGCAGGAAGGAATTGCAGTTGCGGCCGGAGATCATTCGGTTCAGCTGCTTAACAATGACGGGGGACTTCAGCTTCCGGACGGAACCGTTGCTGCGATGAGCACCTTCCTGCAGGACGGCAAGCTGATGGTGCCTCTGCGGATCAGCACCTACCTCGGGTATAGCTTAACCTTTCAGCCGGATAAATATTTACTTCGGGTACGGGATGCTGCGGCGCTGCTGAGCGACGAGGAATACTTTGTTCAATATAAAGACAAGCTGAAACCGCAGGCCGCCAGCGGAACTGCTTCTGCTGGTACGTCAGAGGCCAAGGGGCGGACCCTGTATCTTACGTTTGATGACGGACCGTCGGCAACGACCTCTGAGCTGCTGGGTATACTGGATAAATATGATGCGAAGGCGACCTTCTTTATGCTGGGGCTGAACATGAACCGTTATCCTTCCCAGGTGAAACAGATTGTGAAGGCGGGCTACGGGCTTGGACTGCACGGAATGACTCACCGTAAGGAGGAATTTTATGCATCTCCGGCTGCTGCACTGGCTGAGATGGCGGGAGACAATGCGGTGCTGAAGAAGATCAGCGGAGCGGAAACGTCACTGATCCGGCCGCCATACGGAAGCAAACCCTATTTCACACAAGCCTTCAGGGACAAGGTGTTGACCCAGGGTTATCATTTATGGGACTGGAATGTCGACTCGGAAGACTGGAAGTACAAGGAAGACAGCGGCAAAATCTATGCTTCCGTCATGAGCCAGGTGCACAAACTGCAGAAATCGCAGACGAATCCGGTCATATTGATGCATGACCAGAAGGCGACGCTTAAAGTGCTGCCGCGTCTTTTGGAGACCTTCAAGAAGGAAGGATACAGCTTTGCGATTATCACTAAGGATATTAAACCGCTGAATTTCTGGAAGGATGAGCGTTAATCAGGAAGCAGCAGTGGAAACAGCGGCTGGCGGAAGTAATTCTGCCGGCCGCTGTTTTTTTGCGGAGAAAGGTTAAGACCCTTACGGCCATCCCATAATGGAACAATCTCAAGTTAATCTATATATCAGCCATACAGATACTTAACGAGCATATTGACGAGCTCTGTCTTCAGACGCTCAGGCGAAACCCGGTGCGGAGAGAAGGCGATTACATCCACAATGGCGCTTACGGACTCGAATACAAGGATGGCTGCCGCTTCCAGGTCGGTAACCTTCAGCTCATCCATCCCCATCTGGAGATACTGCAGCGTTCTGACGCGGCCCACTTCATACTGTGCGTCCATCTGCCGCTTAATATCTTCATCGCTGAGATACATGATCGACAGCTCTTTGTGGAAACCGGTATAGACCTCATGTGACAACAGGAGGCTGTCCACGAGATGTGTGAGCAGAGTGTGTTTGTCCATATTGTGGAAATTAATTTCAGCCATGGAAGCATCAATCCGTTCCAGTAAAACCTCGCTATACCCCGTTAGCACTTCCATAAATACAGCCCGCTTATCAATGAAGTAAGAATAAAAACTGCCTGTAGATACTCCTGCCGCGGCGGCTATTTGCTTGGTATTGGTCTGGTGGTAACCCTTCTCTGAAAAAAGCTTCATAGCGGCTTGAATGATCGCCTGTTTGGTTCTGATGCTGCGGTCCTGCTGCGGTGTTCTGATCTTATCTTCCGTATCACCCATGTGTTAAGGTCCCCCTTATATACCCGATTGTAGAGGAGAGCATTTTTACTGTCAATAAAAGATGAACTAAAGTTCATTTTAAATATTGACAAACATGAACTATGGTTCATATAATCTAAAATATGAACTATAGTTCAGATTATAAAGGGAGTGATGAGGTTGAGTATGCGTGTGCGGCGGATTTTTTCTTTTACTGCAATTGTCCTCGGTTTTTTTATGGCACTGCTGGATACCACGATTATTAATATTGCCTTACCGGAGATGACGCGTCATTTCGGGGGAACCGTTTCGCAAATTTCCTGGATAATGAACGGGTACAATCTGGCGTTTGCCGTGTTTATTCTGACGGCATCACGGCTGGCTGACCAATTCGGGCGTAAGCGGGTATTTTTGATCGGTGTTTTGCTGTTCACGGTTACTTCATTGCTTGCCGGTCTGGCTCCCTCACTGGGAATTCTGATCCTGCTTCGTGTTCTCCAGGGCCTGGCGGGGGCGGTTATTGTTCCTGTTACCATCCCGCTGACCACGACTACTTTCCCCAAAGAAATGCATGGCCTAATTATCGGCATCTGGGGAGCTGTGTCGGGTGTTGCTGCTGCAAGCGGTCCGGCACTTGGCGGCATAATCACCCAGCAGCTCAACTGGCAGTGGATCTTTTTTGTCAACGTCCCGCTTGGAGTGCTGAGCCTTGTGCTGACAGCGCTGTTCATCAAGGAATCCCGCGATGACTCTGCGGGCAGGTCCATCGATTATGGCGGAACACTGGGAATCACCGGAGCGATGTTCTTCATCACCTATGCGTTAATCAAAGTCCAGAGCTATGGCTGGAATTCCCGGGTAATTCTGCTGCTGCTGGCACTGGGTATAGTGTTCCTGATATTCTTTTTCTTCTCACAGCGGAAAGGAAGGGAGCCGATGCTGCCGCTCTCGCTGCTGCGGATCCGCACCTTTAACGGTGCATCGCTGACTATGATTATCGTAGGGGCGGCGCTGATGAATATCTCGCTGCTGACCAGCTTCTTCCTGACCAGGATGATGGGAATGACGGAGCTGAAAGCGGGTCTTGTTCTCTCAATGATTGCAGTGGGCTCCATTGCCAGCTCGGCCATATCCGGGCCGCTATCCGCTAAATACGGGAGCCACCTGTTCGCTGCGGGGGGTGTGCTCTTGATGGCTGGTGCCGCCTATTCCTTAAGCGGACTGCAGGCAGATTCGGCGCTGGCCGATGTATTGGTCCGCTTAGTCGCCATGGGACTGGGAACTGGCCTTACGATGGCGCCCGTGATGTCTTCCGCAGTCCGGAACGTTCCTGAAGAAAAGGTGGGAATTGCTTCGGGCGTCACGAATATGAGCAAGGCGCTGGGCAGTGTAATCGGCGTAGCAATTATCGTAACAGTGCTGCAGCAGCAAACGGACAATAACCTGCACACAGCCGGGAGCCGTGCGGTGCAGACGGTGCAGGAGGATCAGGTGCTGCAGCCGTTTATTAAACCGGTGCTGATTGCCGCAGTTACCTCGCTCGGGCAAGGAAAACAAGCCACAGACGGGAAGGCGGACGGCGATGAAGTATTCACGGATGTGATGGCGAAGACCAGGCTTGCCGCTGCCACGCTGAGTCCTGCGGAACAGCAGGCATTTGCGGCGGACAGCGGGAATCAGTTCCGCGAAGCCGGGCAGCTGCTGTCACAAGCTGCAGCAGGTTTGCAGGGGGCGGCTGTTGATGCCTTCAGCCGGACGTTTGTTTTTGCAAGTCTGCTGATGCTTCCCGGGATTCTCTTTGCGCTGCTAAGCGACAAGCGGCCGAAGAGGCAGAAGGAGACCGTGCTTGAGGCGGAAAGCTCTGCTATTTGAGCCGTATACACCAGTAGCAGCAGCCTGTTTATCCGCATAGAATTCTATTAGGATTCTATAGCCGGGGTGAATACGGATGCCACACACAATAGGAAGATCGCCGAGAGAAGACGGTTATCGTATGCCGGGTGAATATGAGCCTCATGCCGGCACCTGGATGCTCTGGCCTACCCGCACCGACACTTGGAGGCTGGGGGCTAAGCCGGCACAGGATGCTTTTGTAGCCGTAGCTGCGGCAATTGCCGAATTTGAGCCGGTAACGATAGGCGTTGTCTCCGGCCAGTATGAGCATGTACGCTCACGGATGCCGGAGTCCGTCCGGGTAGTTGAGATTTCTTCCAATGATGCCTGGATGCGGGATATCGGCCCGACCTTTGTCGTGAACCGGGAGGGTGGCGTAAGGGGAATTGACTGGGGTTTTAACGCTTGGGGCGGACTAAACGGAGGGCTGTATTTCCCGTGGGATCAGGACCTGCTGGTGAAACAAAAAGTGCTGGAGATCGAGCGTCTGGACCGCTATGATCTTCAGCATTTTATTTTGGAGGGCGGATCGGTTCATGTGGACGGGGAAGGTACGCTTATCACTACAGAGCAGTGTCTGCTGCACAAAAACCGCAACCCGCAGCTGACGAAATCGCAGATCGAAGCTGTGCTGCGTAATTCCCTGAATATCGACAAAATTATCTGGCTCCCGCGCGGCATGGTTCATGATGAAACCGATGGGCATATCGATGAGGTTGCGGCGTTTGTGAGACCTGGCGTCGTTGTCATGAGCTGGACGGACAACCGGCGGGATCCGCAGTATGAGGTGCTGAATGAGGCCTATAAACACTTGAGCCGGGCAACGGACGCACAGGGACGCAGGCTTGAAATCCATAAGCTGCACCTCCCGCAGCCCCTGGCAATTACCGGTGAGGAAGCAGGCCGGATTGACCGGGCCAGTCATAGCTATAACCGCAGAGCGGGAACCCTTTTAGCCGCCACCTATGTAAATTTCTATATCTGCAACGGGGGAGTCATTATGCCCGGCTTCGGGGACAGCAATGACGCCGGGGCTTATTCCATGCTTAGCAGGCTGTTTCCGGAGCGGAAGGTCGTGCAGATTAATACAAGGGAAATCGCCCTCGGCGGCGGCAATATTCACTGCATTACCCAGCAGCAGCCCAAAGGGCAGCGGATTAAATATAACCTGGCCCGATAATAGGCTACCGAAACGGCTCTCCGGCAAAGGAGGAAGGCCGTTTCTTTATGTTGACAATAGCATCTAACTGTACTAATAATAGTAGTACAGTTAATACACCTGAGAGAACTGCTATGCAATGGAAAGGAGGATGCTTATGTTCGAACTGGACGTTCGCAGCCGCAAGCCGATTTACGAGCAGCTGACGGGTAAGATCAAAGAGATGATTATGCATGGGATTCTCCGGGCGGATGAACAGCTTCCGTCGGTAAGAACGTTATCTTCACAGCTAACAGTCAATCCGAATACGATTCAGAAGGCTTACCGGGAGCTGGAGCGTGAAGAGTATATCTATTCTCTGCCGGGCAAGGGAAGCTTCGTGGCTCCGCTGCGGCAGGAACGGAATGAGAGCAAGAGGGCGGAGCTGCGCGGGGAGCTGCTGCGGCTGATGGCGGAGGCCGTATATCTTGGATTCACCGAAAATGAGATCAGCACATTGTACCGTCAGGTTCTGGAGCAGAGAGAGGGGGAGAAGCATGATTGAAATCCGCGGGGTAAGCAAGATTTTTCAAGGGGAAAAGGCCGTTGACGGCATCTCACTGACTGTACATAAAGGGGCAATCTATGGATTGCTCGGTTCGAACGGTGCAGGTAAAACGACACTGCTAAAGACGCTCGCCGGTATTTACAGGCCCGAGCAAGGAACGGTTACGATCGGAGGCAAGCCGGTGTTTGAGGCGCCGGAAGTGAAGCAGCGGATTATTTTCATGCCGGACAGCCCGTATTTTTTCCCGCAGGCGTCGATACGGAGCATGGCTGCCTTTTATCGGTCGGTCTATCCATCATGGAGCGAGGAGCGTTTCAAGGAACTAGCTGCCGTATTTCGGCTGGATCAGGGGCGGAAGCTCAGCAGATTCTCTAAAGGAATGCAGCGGCAGGCGGCTTTTTGGCTTGCACTGAGCTGTGCGCCGGAAGTGCTGATTATGGATGAGCCGATTGACGGGCTTGATCCGGTCATGCGGCGGCAGATCAAGAATCTGCTATTCCAGGAAGTGGCCGAGCGCGGCCTGACTGTACTGATCTCCTCGCATAACCTGCGAGAAATAGAGGATTTATGTGATCATGTCGGCATTATGCATGGCGGTAAAATGCTGGTCGAGAAGGATCTGGATGATCTGAAGGCGGACACGCATAAAATTCAGGTGGCTTTCCGTGATGAACGCCACGCCGGCGCACTTACCGCCAAGCTGCAGATTCTCCATCAGGAGCAGCGGGGCAGCGTTAACCTGTATATCGTAAAAGGCGACCGTGAGCGGATCTCCCGGGCGTTTCATGTCTATGAGCCGTATGTGTTTGATCTGCTGCCGCTGACGCTGGAAGAAATCTTTATTTATGAAATGGGGGATGCCGGTTATGACGCGCAGCCGATTCTTCTTTAACAGCAGCGTGATCCGCCAGAATTTGCGCCAGCACGGCTGGATCGGAATTATATATACCCTTGCTCTTCTCTTCGCACTGCCGCTGCAGATGTTCATGAACGGTGACCCGAATGCCAAGCCGCAGACTGTACAGAATCTGTTCTTCGTCGGCGGAGAGATTCAGATGCTGTTCGCCGTTACGGTTCCTGTAGCTGCCGGTTTATTCCTGTTCCGTTATCTGCAGGCCAAAATGCCGTCTGATCTGTGGCACAGCCTGCCGCTGCGCCGGGAGCATCTGCTGGTGTCCCATACGGTGAGCGGTCTGATTCTGCTGATGGTTCCCATCTGGCTGACGGGTGCTGTTGCCGCCATGGTGCAGCCGCTGGACAGTAATATGTACATTTATACTGGATCGGATGCCTTGGAATGGTGCCTGACGCTTAGTATCCTTACACTGTTCCTGTTTATCTTCAGCATGTTTGTCGGCATCTGTACCGGACAAACCGTACTTCAGGGGGCGGTTACCTACATCCTTCTGCTTCTGCCTGTCATGCTGCTCCAATTGGTCAATGAACATTTCGGGATGTACCTGTATGGTTATCCCAGATGGTTTGGGATAAGAGCGCATATCGAAGTATGGTCGCCTATACTGCATATGGTCTATGTGAATACCAATGCCTTCAGCGCCGGTGATCTGTGGATGTATTCGGCCTTGTCTGTCCTGTTGTTTGCGCTGTCTATTCTGCTGTACCGCAGACGCCACGGGGAAAAGGCAGGCCAGGCGATAGCCTTTACGTATTTCAATCCGCTGTTCAAAGCGGGGGTCATGTTCTGTGCAATGCTGATCTCCGGAACCTATTTCGCCCAGCTTAAGCAGCTGCAGCTTGGCTGGATTATCGCGGGCAACCTGGCCGGAGCGCTGATCGGCTACATTGCGGCGGAGATGATCATCCGTAAAACCTGGCAGATTCTAACCCGCCGGGTGCCGCTGGAATTTGCCGGTTATGCATTGCTGCTGGGTCTGCTGCTGTATATTCCGGTCTCCGGAATCTCAGGCTATGAGAACCGGGTGCCGGCGCTTGATAAGATTGAAGGTGTTTATGCCGGAAGTGATTATGCGTCTAATGATGCGTATTGGAATAGCTCCAATCCGAGTATCAGCAAGGATGATCCGTTCACTGAGGACCGGGACTATGTCGAGGCTGTCCGCAAGCTTCATCTTGCCGTGGCTACTGCACGGCCGGAGGTTCCGGCAGGTAATTCATACTCGGATTACCGGCAATTCTATCTGTCCTACCGGCTTGATAACGGGCGGATTGTACAGCGTTCCTACATGATTCCCACTGCCGGGTTTGAACCGGAACTCAAGGCCGTGATGGAGAGTGAGGGATACAAGCGCAAAGCCTATATGCTGTCCCGGCTTGAGGGGGACATCGAAGGTTTCCGCTTGGATAACTATAATAAAGCGCTTAGCCTCTCGGACCCGCAGGAGGTTAAGGAGTTTAAAGAAATCCTGAAACGTGAAATTCTGAATATGACCTATGAGGACCAGAACCAGCGGCTTCTCCGGCCGGCATATGCTTCGATCCAAATCATGAGTAAGCCGGATGCCACCGGATATCAGCTCTATTACGCTTACGAATGGCAGTCCTCCTTCAAGGAGCTGGGGGCATGGCTGGAGCAGAAGGGTTACGCCGATAGAATCCGCACTAAGCCTGGTGATATAGCATCTGCCGAGATTATTCTGGATAATTACAATGACAGTCTTCCAGTTGCTGAGCGATATGACCCTGAGCGCCATCTGCAGCTGGCCCGCAGCGAGAAACGTTCGGCTGTGATCCACGAGGCTGTGCCAATTGCCGATATCCTGGAGCATCAGCGCTATTATTCAGCGAAGACTGGTGATTACCTGGTGAAGCTGGTCTATAAAGAGGGCAGAACGGATTATATGACGCTGCGTGAACAAGACTTAACGCCAGCAGTTAAAGCCATCCTGCCTTAGCTCAGGAATACACTAGCGCAGCCGGCTGCTCTAATGAAGGTTGACAGAAACTGGACTATTGCTTTATGCTTTTGGGAAATGATGACAACAAAACAATAAACTTTTAGGAGGTCAGAACAGATGAATTATATGGAGAAGCATTTCAACCCGGAGAATACCAATTCCAATCTCCATCTGATTCAATCTGTCCAACTGTCCTCCCTGGTTCATAGCGTAGTCTCAGCAGCAGTATATTTATCGCCGGCAGGGTAGTTTAGCGTCGGCAATACGTAGCTGGAAGTCTGCTATAGACGGAGCGGGGCCATGGATGATGGAATCCATGGCCTTTTTTTATTGTTTTGGAGCTGAAGGGAGTGTTGAATGATGTCTGAAATTCATAAAGAGATTGTGCGCCAGCTGCGTTCGATTGAAGCGGAAGAGGATGTGCGTATTCTGTATGCCTGTGAGTCGGGCAGCCGGGCCTGGGGCTTTCCGTCCAAGGACAGCGATTACGATGTCCGGTTCCTGTACTTGCGCCGGCCGGAGGCTTATCTGTCGATCTTTGAGCCGAGAGATGTGATTGAACGGCCGATCAGCGACCTGCTGGATATTAACGGCTGGGATTTGAAGAAGGGGCTGACGCTGTTCCGCAAATCCAATCCGCCGCTGCTGGAGTGGCTGCAGTCCGGTATCCGTTATGAGGAAAACTACACGGTGGCAGAGAGCATCCGCAAGCTTTCGCCGCTGGGCTTCTCGCCTAAGTCGTGCATCTATCACTATCTGAACATGGCGCGGGGCAACTATCGTACCTATCTGCAGGGCAGCGAGGTCAAAATCAAAAAATATTTCTATGTGCTCCGTCCGCTGCTGGCCTGTGCCTGGATTGAGAAATACAATGAGGTTCCGCCATTGGAATTTTCCGTACTGGTAGAGGAGCTGATTCCGGCTGGCACCCTCCTGAGAGAGACTGTGAACAACCTGCTGATCCGCAAAATGTCCGGCGATGAACTGAACCTGGAGCCGCGCCTTGATGTGATAAATACATATCTGGAGCAGCAAATCGCCTATTTTGAAGAGGTGGCTTCCCGGTTTGGTCCGGGGGACGGCGTATCGGATGAAGTGCTGGATGAGCTGTTCCGCGCGGCGCTGGCAGAGGTATGGGGAGAAGATAGCTTATGGACCGCAGGTGTAAGCCGGTGAAGCGGCAATTAAGGGAGGAAAGAAACCGATGCACTTAATAATCAGAGCGACTGGAACGGGAGCAGGCATGCTTTCCCATTTGCTCGCCAAAAATCCCAACAACCTGTATGACCGGACTGAAAAAGAGGCCAGAGTACGCATTGTGTTCACCGTTTCCTCGGAGGAAGAGACGGAGGCAGTTATCTATGTGACACCCGATCCTATCGAACTCGTAAAAGGCGATTCCTCGGCACACAATGATATTACACAATATATTAACGACCGCGAATTTGTAACGAGCAGCCTGTTCTGTTCTTATATCCGTCCGGCGCTCGGCACTGCCTTGAACGGCAAACCCAAAGAAGCTTATATGCCCTGGGTCGGGAAGCCGCTTAAGCTCGAGTTGACTTTTGGCCCTGTTGCCTCCAACCTGCCAGACCGGACGCTTGAAGAGCTGTTTACTGCGCTTGGCTATGAAGTGCAGCTGGAACGGGGCGATGCAGAGTATTCTTTTGCACTCAAAACACGAAGCTCTGCCCGATACATTAAGCTGGCAGGAGAACAGACGCTTCAGACCGCGCTTCAGCAGTTGTTTGTGCTGATTCCTGCACTTGATGATTATAAGCATTATTACATCAGCGATGATGAGGTAGACAAAATCCGGCGGTATGGCGCGGGCTGGCTGGAGGAGCATCCGCAGCGCAGTCTGATTCTAAAGCGTACGCTGCGTTTTGCCGGAGCGATCAAGCAATACGAAGCAATGGCTGCAAAAGAAAAACGGAGCACAGCAGAGAATTCCGTAGATTCGGAGGATGTGCCAGCAGCAGTGACTGTATCCGGTGAATCCGCCGTTACGGAAATGCAGGAGGAGCCAAAGATTCGCCTCAATGATCTGCGCTATGCGGCCATTGCGGCAGCGGTCGAGGAGCTATACGCCAAGGCTACTATCGTTGATTTCGGCTCTGGGGAAGGCAAGCTTTCGGCGAAGCTCAGCAGTGTGCCGGGCGTCCGTGAGATCAAAGCGGTAGAGCCTTCTGCTGCGTCGCAGCTGCGGGCGATGGACCGTTTTGCCAAGCTGGCAGACAAGCCGGGGATCATCGTACCAGATCCGGTGACCGGCTCATTGTTTTATTTTGACGAGTCGCTGCGCGGCAAGGATGTCATGATTCTCTGTGAGGTCATTGAGCATATAGACGAATACCGGCTGGCCCGGGTAATGGAGAATATTTTTGCTGAATATGCCCCGAAAACGCTGATTGTGACGACACCGAACAAGGATTATAACGCTGTGTATGAAATGGAGCAGGAAGAGTTGCGCCATGGCGATCACCGTTTTGAATGGGGGCGGAAGGCCTTCTCCGTCTGGTGTGCGCGCTGGACAGAGACGTTTGATTACACGGCTGAGCTGACTGGGATCGGGGAAGGGTCCGTGGAATTTGGCTACCCGACGCAGATGGCTATTTTTACGAAAGGGGAACACCTGCAATGACGGATAAAATAGAAGGGCAGCGGATCATTCCGTTTCCACATGGCGGAATCGTTGTGCTGGTGGGGCCTTCAAACAGTGGTAAAACCACTCTGCTCCGCAGGCTGGTGGATGAAGGGGTGCTGCTGGGCACTGAGATTGTGTCTTCGGATGATTTCCGTACTCTGGTTGGAGATATCGAGTTTCTGGATTGGAAGGGACGCCCCCGGGAAGAGGCTGATATTATCTATAACGATTATCAGCTGTTGTCGAACTTGGCTTTTGAGGCGATGAACACGGTGGTGGCGATGCGCAGCAGGCTGGGCAAGCTAACAGTAGTGGATGCCACGCATCTGCAGCCGGAATACCGCCGGAAATATATTGAGCTGGCAGCAGAATATGATGTACCATGTGCTGCCTGGGTGCTGGATGTGCCGGAGCAGACACTACTAGCGCGGGATAAAACGCGGGAACAGCCGCGCGGTAAACAGCGGGTCAAGAGTCAGTACAGCCAGTTCAAACGTTCTCTGCGCGGAGTACGGGACGAAGGCTTTGAGTTCACTTATGTACTGAAGGAACCGGAAGCTGTGCAGTTCATCCGCAAGGTAAATCCGCTGCTGGCCGAGATCGGCGTGGGGATCGATGTGATCGGCGATATCCATGGCTGCTATGATGAAATGCTCGAACTGCTCGGGGAGCTGGGCTATGCTGCGGATGAGGAAGGGCTGTACAGACATCCTGAAGGCAGAACGCTGATCTCCGTCGGTGATGTAATGAGCCGAGGGCCGAAATCGCTCGACACGATGAGATTCTGGAAAAAGCACTGCGAGGCTGGAATTGCCCGGATGACGGACAGCAACCACGGCTGGAAAATCGCCCGTTACCTCAGCGGACGCAAGGTGACCTTGAGTCATGGTGACGAGCATATCGCTGCCGAATTGGAGCAGTATGCACAGGAAGCCGGTGAAGATGCCGCAGCGTTGTTAAAAGAAGAATTGAAGCAATTTCTCTTGTCTGCGCCAAATCATCTGGTTATGTGCCGGGACGGAGTGCGGCGGGTTGTCATTACCCATGCCGGAATCCGGGACGGGTATATCGGCAAGCAATCGGCGCGGATTCAGGATTTCTGCCGCTATGGTGATACGGATGGATTTGATGGCAAGGGTTCGCCAGTACGCAAGGAATGGTACACCGGGCATGAATCCGGTGAACTGATCATCTGGGGGCATGATCCGCGGCCTTACCCGACGGTAGTGAAGAATACGGTCAACATTGACCAGGGAGCAGTATTTGGCGGCTCGCTTACTGGCTACCGCTACCCTGAACAGCAGTTCGTCAGCGTCCGAGCCCACCGCGATTATGCCCGGGACCCGGACAGTCCGCTCATCCGCTGGGAGCGCGGACGTTTCTCTCCGCCTAATCTGCGCAAGTTCGTGGAAGGCTACTCCGTCATGACGGACGCCTATGGTGAAATCTCTGTACGCGGAGATTACGTGAAGGCTGCGATCGATAGTGTCTCCCACTTCACTATTCCGCTGGAGGAGTTGGTGTACATTCCGCCGACCATGAGTCCTACTCCATCTGTATCTGCGGATGAGGCGTACCTTGAGCATCCTCAGGAGGCATTTAATTACTTCCGCTCCCAAGGGGTAACAACAATGGTTGCCGAGAAAAAACATATGGGCAGCCGGGCTGTTCTGCTGCTGTTCCGTGATGAGGAGGCCGCTGTGTCGTTTGTCGGCAGGCCTACGCTCGGTACCATTTATAGCCGCACGGGCCGCGCCTTCTTCGACAAGGAAACCGAGGCGCAGGTGCTCGCTAAATTGAATGCTGATCTGTTGCAGGCTGATTATTTTGCCAAATACAACACAGAGCTGCTTTTGCTGGATGCTGAGATTATTCCGTGGAACCTGAAGGCGCGTGAGCTTATTGCTACCCAGTATGCCCACGTTGCCGAATCGGCCATAATGGACCGAGAAAAGCTGCTGGAGAAGCTGCGGCAGGCTGAAGCTGCGGGGCGGGACGTAACAGACTGGTTGCAGGAGATGGAGGAGAAGCTGCGGAATGCCCATGTCTTCCGCGAGGCTTTTCAGCAGTACTGTTGGGATGTTAGCGGGATCGAAGGCATCCGGATTGCGCCGTTCCATACGCTGGCCCACAGCGGTCAGAGTTTTTTTGATCATACTCATGTCTGGCATATGGAGCACGGCCGTGAACTTGCGGGTCTGTCACCTCTGTTCATGGAGACGGAATACCGGGTAATTACAAGCCAGGCCGACGAAGCGGATTTGATCAAGTGGTGGCAGGAAATGACGGAAGAAGGGCATGAGGGGATTGTCATCAAGCCCGAAACTTTTATCGCCCGCAACGGCAAAGCACTGATTCAGCCAGCCATCAAGGTCAGAGGCCGGAAGTACCTTCATATCATATACGGGATCGATTATTTGCATTCGAATAATTTGAGCCGGCTGAAGCTGCGCAAGACCGGCAAGAAAGAGCGCCATGCCCTGATGGAATGTGCGCTCAGCGCCGAATCGGTGAACCGGTTCATCCGTAAGGAGCCGCTTGAACGTGTTCACGAATGCGTACTGGCAGCCTTGTCTCTGGAGTCAGAGCCGGTTGATCCGCGGCTGTAATACGAAAGAGGTGAGTTTCACAGATGTTGAATTCTGATGCTGAGGTTTTACTCAGCAAATTTATGACTAAGCTGCTGCGGCATACGCCGGAGCAGTACGGATTAATTTTAGACCCGGAGGACGGGTCATGCCTGCTGGAAGAACTGCTTGAGGTCATTACAGCAGCGCCTAATTGGTCAGGCATCACGGAGGCAGATATCCGACAGACGGTAGAAGGCAGTACGAAGCAGCGCTTCGCCATTGAAGGCGAGCGCATCAAAGCAAGATACGGACACAGCCATACCAAGGTTGACTATAAACCGGGGCAGCCTCCGGGCATGCTCTATCACGGAACCCATGAGCCTGCCTTATCAGCTATTCTTAAGGAGGGCCTGAAGCCGATGGGTCGGCAGTATGTCCATTTGTCAGAGGGGCTGCAATTTGCCAGTCTGGCCGGCAGCCGCCGGGGGAAGCTTGTGATTCTTACGGTAGACACGGTTAAGGCTGCGGCTTCCGGTGTAACCTTCTATTATGCGGGCAATGAAGTGTGGTTGGCGGAGCAGGTTCCCGCGGACTGTATGGCTGTACTGGAAGAGCCAGAAGTATAACTAGAAGAGCGGAGGGCTGTTCATGGAGGAAGTGCCGGATCACCTGGATCACGGTCTGCAGATTGTCTTTATCGGCTTTAACCCGAGCATCCGCTCAGGGGAACTGGGGCATCATTATGCGAACCCGCGCAACAACTTTTGGAGGATTCTCCACCAGTCAGGTCTGACGCCGCGCCTGTACGAGGCCTCCGAGGATGGAGAGCTGCTGAAGCTGGGGTATGGTTTTACGAACATTGTCGCCCGTCCAACGGTAGGTGCGGAGGATATTACCCGTGAAGAATATGCTGCAGGGAGGGAGCTGCTGAGAACCAAGCTGGCCCTGTACCGGCCGGAAATTGCCTGTTTTGTAGGCAAAGGCGTCTACACTGAATTCAGCCGCAGAACCAAGGTGCAGTGGGGCTTTCAGCAGGAAGCGCCGGTAGTTGACGGTGTACGCGAGTTCGTTGCCCCGTCCTCCAGCGGCCTGGTCCGTATGCCGATGCCGGAGATCGTGGATATTTACCGCAAACTATATGACTTTACCCATGAGGGTGTTTAAATTAGACGCCAGGTTCATGGCAAAAGAAAAACACCCTTGCCGGCAAGGGTGTTTTTACATATTACCGGCTGCCGAAATACCGGCATGCTTGAATATCAGGTTTCGATCAACAGCAGGATGATCGAGGACAGCGACAGACAGACACTGACCAGATACAGGACGGCAACAACCTGCTTCTGGTTCAGTCCGGCTTTGAGCAGCCGGTAGTGTACCTGGCTGGCATCGGCCTGATAGATTGCTTTGCCTTGAATGAACCGTTTGATTACGACAAAAATATTGTCGAAGATCGGCACGCCCATCGCCAGAATCGGGATGAACAACGACAGCACTGTGGCCTGCTTGAAGGCTCCATCCAGGGCGATTACCGCCAGGATAAAGCCGAGAAAGGTAGCGCCGGCGTCGCCCATGAAGATTTTGGCAGGTGCTTTGTTGAAGCGTAAGTAAGCAAGAGTAACACCGACCAGAGAAATGGCCATGATGGCGGATGCGGACTGGCCCTTCATGAGTGCGACAATGAACAGCGTGATTGCTGAGATTGCCGTAAGTCCTCCCGCCAGGCCGTCCATGCCGTCGGAGAAATTAATAACCGTAGTGACACCGAAGATCCAGACGATCGTCAGTACGAACTGCAGAATGAACGGCAGGGAAATGTAGTCCCCGGAGAACGGGTTGATGAACCCGGTAAAAGCATTGCCGGACAGGAACACAAGAATTGCCGCCGCAATCTGTACAATAAACTTGGGGAGCGCCGGGAAATCCTTGCCTTTTGTCTTGTACCAGTCATCAATAGTACCTATAGTGAGCAGAAGCACCCCGCCGATGAAAAGGGCGAGCGTCTCCAGCGAGAAATCCCGGGCAAACAGCAGGTATGTAATGAAAAAACCGATAAATATCGCATAGCTGGCTGTCAGAGGAATAGGCTCCCTATGGATTTTACGTTCGACATCCTGCCGGGGCCTGTCCACAAAATCAAGCCGGAACGCAAGCTTGCCTAGCGGAGGGATGAGCAGGTAAACGATGAAAAATGACACCAGGAACGATAAAACGTATAAAATGACAATCACCACCGTTGATTTTTTTAAACAGGTCTGTCTAAATTATATCGCAGAGCATGTTATCTTGTCGATTGGACGTAAATTTGGAGGCGAATCATGAAATACGATGTGATTTTATTTGATGCGGACGATACCCTGTTTGATTATGGAATGGCAGAGGGGCAGGCTTTCATGAATGTGTTTGCCCATTTCGGGCTGCCGACCGGAGCCGAGGAGTATGCGGCCAGCTACCAGACCATCAACCGGGCGCTGTGGGCGGATCTGGAAGCAGGGCGCGTTACTTCCGCTGCACTGCGGGTGGAACGGTTTAACCGGCTGTTTGCCGCCCATCAGCTCGATCTGAACCCGGAGGAATTCAGCCAGGCCTATCTGCGGTTTCTGGGGGAAGGCACGTTTCTGATTCAAGGAGCAATAGAGCTGTGCCGGGAGCTGGCGGAATGCAGACTGGCGATTATTACGAACGGGTTCAAGGATGTGCAGCTGTCCAGAATTCAGGGATCGCCGCTTGCGGACACTTTTGAGCAGATTATTATTTCGGAGGAAGCGGGTTATCAAAAGCCGGCTGCCGGCATTTTCGACTATGCTTTTGAAAAGCTGGGAATTACGGATAAGCACAGGGTGCTGATTGTCGGGGACTCGCTGACCTCGGATATCCAGGGGGGGATCAACTACGGTATCGATACCTGCTGGTTCAATCCGCTGGGGAAGGCTAACGGTGCAGGGATTATGCCGACCTATGAAATCCGTGAGCTGGCTGCACTGCTGGAGATTGTCCGTGAATAGCAAGCGGACCCTCTAGGGCGTTTTTCCGTTAGAAAAAGGTTGGCGGGGTTCTTCTGGTGGTAAATATATGAAGACGCAACATTCATTTCTACATCATTCTAATACACGGGAGAGGATAGCTATGAATTTGAATAAAAAATGGCTGATTGCCGCGGTCGTTACAGGCATGGCGGTGACCGGCTCAGCAGGGGTCTATGCCGGAGCCAAATTACAGCAGATCAAAGCTTATTTAAACCACAGCATTGGAGTGGTCGTTGACGGTACGCCCTACTGGCTCAAGGACGGCAACGGCAAAACCTTAACGCCGATTACCTACGAAGGTCTTACGTATCTGCCAATCCGCTCGGTTGCAGATGCCCTGGATGTGCCTATCACGTATGATTCCGTAAATTATAAAGTCAGAATTGGCAGCGGTGCGGACACGGCTCAAACGCCGGGAACTTCCGGAAGCACTCCGGTGGAGAGCACGTTGCGGCCGGTCAACCTGCCGAAGGATTTCCCGATCCCGGGAGATGCCATCATTGCGACTACAGTAGATACGGATGCGGACGGAGTGAAGAAGGCTGCGTTCAGCTATTCAACGCAGGAATCGCTGGATACAATGGGCTTCGTGTACAGTGAGTATGTCCGGATAAAACGGCTGGAGAATGCTTCCCAGACTGTGACTTCAACAACGGTCAAAATTACCGGCCTTCTGGGCGGCACAAGTCCGGTCTCGATTACAGGCAAGCCGTCCACCGCCCGTCCCGGCTTCACTATTTTTACGATCACCTGGTCAGAGAGCTGATCTTAATTTCGCCTGCGGAATAGGAAATAACATACCAACAGCTGCGTTCCAGGGCCGGAACGCAGCTGTTTGTGTTGCTGTTACAAGAGGCAGGCCGGGACTCAAGCCTGCTGACGGGTATCCAGCGGCTTGAGATGGGCTTCGATCTGGGCGCGTTTGTCTTCCAGAAACGGCGGAAGAGCGAGAGATTCGCCGAGATGCTCCATAGGCTCGTCGGTGGCAAACCCGGGTCCGTCCGTAGCCAGCTCGAACAAAATGCCGTTGGGTTCGCGGAAGTACAGGGAACGGAAATAGAAACGGTCAACGAAGCCGGAATTGGGCAGCTGAACGGTGCGGATGCGCTCGATCCACAGCTTGAGTTCCTCCTCATTGTCGACCCGGAAGGCGACATGATGCACGCCGCCCCGGCCAAGCCGCTCCTGCGGAAGATCGGTGCGCTCTTCCAGATGCACTTCAGCACCGGAGCCGCCTTCGCCGGTTTCGAATACCACGACATCCGGCTGTCCGGCTACGGTTGATGGATAGCTTCCTTTGCGGCGGAAGCCCAAGAGATCCTCCAGAATGAGCGCGGTATGTTCTGCATTTTCAACGGTGAGATGAGCGGGGCCGAGCCCGGTAATGCCGTATTCGGCTGGTACGGGGCTGCCCGCCCATGGCTTGCCTCCGGCAACGCCCTGATTGTTCTGATCGGATACGAGCAGGAACCGCTGTCCTTCATGATCACGGAAGCCCAGCGTTTGGCGGCCTCCACGTTCAGTGATGGTCTCATGCTCTACGTTAAGGTCTGTAAACCGCTGCTTCCAATAGTCCAGTGCCTGATCATCCGGCACGCGCAGCGACAGTGCGGAGATGCTGTTGTTGCCGTCACGGTTGCGTCCGGCGTTCGGAAGCTCGAAGAAGGTCAGCTCTGTGCCGGGATTGCCTGCTTCGTCGCCGTAGAACAGGTGATAGACAGAGATGTCATCCTGATTGACTGTTTTTTTGATCAGCCGCAGTCCAAGCACTTCAGTGTAAAATTTGTAATTCTCCGGCGCTTTGGCTGTAATCGCAGATACGTGGTGAAGGCCTTTTAATGTTAAACTCATGGTGTACCCTCCTTGAAAGTGTATTTACAAATAATAATGTATGGAAAGATAGGAATGAGTCAGTTACTGGTCCAACGGAAGTTTAGTGAATAATATTAAGTTACTATAATTTTATAAGTAAACTATGATGATTGCAAGCGGAGATTTTAACCTATCCAGATAAGGAGAGAAATGTAATGCATACCGAAGCCAGTCTGCTGAAGCAGCTAAAGGAGCTTGGAATTAACCCGCGGGGGACACTGCTGGTTCATTCTTCATTCAAAAGCATCGGACCCGTGCAGGGTGGTGCAGATACGGTGCTGGATGTGCTGTCAGAGTATATGAAGGATGGACTGCTCGTCCTGCCTACGCATACCTGGTCGTATATTGATGCTGGTCATCCGCGGTTTTCTGTGGAGGAATCGCCTGTTTGTGTCGGCATTCTGCCGGAGCTGTTCCGGCGGCGCCCGGGTGTCATCCGCTCCTGGCATCCGACCCACTCCGTGGCAGCCCTCGGCCTGGATGCTAAAGCTTTCACTGCCGGAGATCACCGCTGGGATACCCCATGCGCCCGGGGTTCGGTCTACGGCAAGCTGCTGGACCGGAGCGCGGAGATTATGCTGCTTGGCGTCGATCTGCGGCGCAATACGTTCATTCACGGCATTGAGGAATGGGTTGACATTCCCGGCAGAATGACCGATGAGCCTGAGCTGCTGTACACAATCACTCCTGATGGCACGGAAATTGCCGTGCCGTCACGCAGACATTGCGGTCTGTCGTGGTCGCAGCATTTCTGGAAGGTGGAGCAGGTTCTGGAGGACGGGGGAGCCTTGCGCAAAGGCCGCTTTGGAGATGCGGCTGTTATGATCTGCAGCGCTGTAGGTACTACGGAAATCCTGAGCAGGATGCTGGCGGAGAATCCTGATCTGTTCGGTGACAACGAACCGTTACAAGGCCAGGACATACCGGAGCCGCTGCCCAAGACGAAACGGGGACTCCCGGAATAACCTGCTGGGCCAGGGTGTTCTGCACTATTGGAATCCCAAGCTGAAGCTACACTAGTATCTCCTAAATAAGGTTGACACTGTTTGGAAATACATGGTAATCTGGCTACAAATTTACGGCCGGCATTTGGCTGAGGGAGGCGAAGGATCAATGAATAAGGTGAACCGGTATGAACAGAAGCTCCAGCACGGCTGGAATGAGCAAGTTCTACTATCCAACCAAACCGCATTTGATTCCTATATAGAGGGTACCCAGGTATCACGCAGCGCTCCCTTGCCTCCCGGTATGCAGGTCTAACCCTGCACCGCTGATATGGCTATACCGGGAACTCAGGCTGCGTGCACCGCAGTCTTTTTCTTTGCCCTTGGATAGGGCAGGGGAGAAGACGGCGGGACGCAGCTTTTTTATTGTCCGGCGGGTGAAACGTACAAATCAGAGGTATAAATCCCTCTGATTCCGCCGCACGCGGGCAAAACGGCGGAATCAGAGGTATAAATCCCTCTGATTCCGCCGCACCCGGGCGAAACGTACAAATCAGAGGTATAAATCCCTCTGATTCCGCCGCACGCGGGCGAAACGTACGAATCAGAGGTAAAAAACCCTCTGATTCTGCCGCATGCGGGCAAAACGGCCAAATCAGAGGTATAAATCCCTCTGATTTCGCAGTGTGCATATCTCGGGACACTTATGTACCGATTCCCGGCAACTGAAATTCTAAGAAAAACTTCAACCCACCCTGAAAGGAGAGAGAAGCATGAATACAAAGATGAATTGGCAAGAGCGGGAGGATATACAGGCCCTATCTCTATCCGTTTCCCCTGATTACTCCACTATATTCCAGCGCGTACAACCCGATGAGCGAGAGCCTTATCTGTCCGTCTGTCTCAAGTATCCTGCTTCCTCTCCTGTGAGGTGGAAGAAGAGGGTTCTCCCAAGGCTATAACCTGCTTACGGAGTTTTTTCGTGAGCGGGTTATTATTTTATAGGCAGCAGCCGGAGAGGGATGATAACTTCCTGCTCCTTGTCTGGCTTGTCCCTATCAATGTATGGTATATTATTCTCACAAAAAACAAAGTAAGGAGATTGGAAATGGAAAAAACTTTGATCTTTGGACACAAAAATCCGGATACGGATACGATTTGTTCGGCAATTGCCTATGCTGCACTTAAGAAGGAACTGGGCTGGGATGCTGAACCGGTTCGTCTGGGAGAGGTAAGCGGCGAAACCCAGTTTGCGCTGGATCAATTCGGCGTGGCTGCACCTAGACTGGTTGAGAATGTTGCAGGGGAAGCTAAACAGGTCATCCTGGTTGACCATAATGAACGCCAGCAGAGTGCGAATGATATCGATCAGGTGCGTGTGGTTGAGGTTATTGACCATCACCGGATCGCTAACTTTGAAACGGCTCACCCGCTGTACTACCGTGCCGAGCCTGTAGGCTGCACAGCAACAATACTGAACAAGCTGTACAAAGAGAATGGAGTAGCCATACCTAAGGAGATCGCCGGCCTGATGCTGTCTGCTATCATTTCCGATTCCTTGCTGTTCAAATCTCCTACCTGCACAGAAGAGGATGTAGCCGCTGCGCGCGAACTGGCTGAAATTGCCGGTGTAGATGCCGAAAGCTACGGCCTGTCCATGCTTAAAGCCGGAGCTGACCTCAGCGACAAGAGCATTGCCCAGCTCATCTCCCTCGATGCCAAAGAATTCAAAATGGGTGACTACAAAGTGGAAATTGCCCAAGTGAATGCGGTTGACGTGAACGATGTGCTCTCCAAGCAGGCGGAGCTGGAAACGGCCCTTACTGCGATCATTGATGAAAAAGGACTGGATCTGTTCCTGTTCGTAGTGACAGATATCCTGAACAATGATTCCGTGGGTCTGGCACTGGGCCGTGTTGCCGGTGCAGTTGAGCAGGCTTACAATGTGAAGCTGGATGACAACAAAGCAATTCTTAAGGGCGTTGTCTCCCGCAAATCGCAAATCGTGCCGGTTCTGACTGAAACGATTGCTAAGCTGTAACTAATATTAGTATTTGTCAGCCTTGAACGGCTGGCAGCCTATAATCATGCGTAACAGGCCTCTGCCGGGGGAATGAAGTGGATTCCTGGCAGAGGCTTTGTTTTGCCAAAATGGTCTTTGCGTTCTATACTTAGTCTACAACATTGAGTTAGGAAGGAGCCGGAACAATGGCGAAAACACGGAACAGCGGGGCTCTTCAATATAAAACCTTCGGGCTTGTCCTGCAGGCGCTTGTGCTGCTGGCGCGCAAAGGCAATACCTGCTCCAGCTGTGAACTGGCGGAACTGCTCTCTTCGGAGGCAACTCTGTTAAGAAAGACAATGGCTAAGCTGACGCGTGAGCAGATTCTGACTACCAAGGAAGGACGGGATGGCGGCTATGCCCTGAACCGTGTCCCGGAAGAACTGACGCTTGCAGAGATTTATCAGGCACTGGAAGATGAATCGCGCTGCCAGGCAGGGAATGATACGATGTGCGGCACTGTGCTGGGGGGACAGCTGAAGGAAGCGTGCTTCGATATTTTTGAGGAAATGGACCGGAGCATGATGACGGTATTAGAGAAATATACGCTGGCGGATATGGTTCGGAAATCGGGCTGTTGACAGGAGGCTTTTTTGTGGATTATACTGTGCATAAATAATTACAGTTAAACACCGCAAGAAGTTGGGAAAGACCGAATATTTTTTTGCGGTTAACTGTGCTTTTATACACACAGAATACAAATCAACTGGATTAGGAAGAGGAGGAGTATGGCAATGACAACAGAACTGAAATCGGAAGTAGAATTTAACAAGGTGATCCGCGAGCGGCATTCGGTACGGAAATACGACCCATCCTGGAAAATTTCCGATGCGGAAATTAAGGAGATTCTGGGTGATGCCATTCTGGCGCCATCCTCATCCAATCTGCAGCCGTGGCGTTTCCTTGTGATCACGGATCAGGAGCTGAAGGAGAAATTGCTGCCGATCGCTAACAACCAGCAGCAGGTTGTCGACGCCTCGGCTACAATTGCCGTGATCGGTGACATCGAAGCTTACCGCAATGCGGACAAAATTTATGAATACGCCGAAGCGGCTGGTTATGTAACCGCAGAAATTGGCGCGGCGATGGCTAAGCGCAGTAAGGACGGCTACTCCAGCCTGCCGCAAGAGAAGCTGAAGGAGATTGCCCTGGTCGATGGCGGTCTGGTCTCCATGCAGCTGATGCTGGCTGCCAAAGCGAAGGGTTATGATACTGTGCCTATGGGCGGTTTCAATCCCGAGCAATTCCGCGAGCTGTTCAATATCCCGGAACGGTATGTGACCGTAATGCTGATTGCGCTGGGCAAAGCCGCTGTCGAAGGACGCTCAACCGCAAGACTGCCGCTGGATGAAGTTACCCAGTGGAACGAATTTGAGGGTTAACTGGCATTGAGTCCGGGAAGCTTCTCTTCTGAGGGCGTATCAAATGAATATATCGTGGAAAAAGGGGCGGCTGGCGTATGCTGGCGCCCTTTTTTTAATAGGCTTTACGTTATCGGCAAAGCTGCAGTTTTTTTGTTTTCCGGAGCTTTCTGCTAAACTATGTTTAGAAGAGGATGCTCACGAATCTTTCAGGAGGGGATCACATGATAAAGGTCTATTCTGCAGAATCCGCTCACCAATTTGATCATGGTTGGCTGAAAGGCAGCCACAGCTTTTCGTTCGGGGATTTCTACGATCCGGACAATACAGCCTTCGGCCCGATGCGGGTCTGCAATGATGATACGATTTCCCCGGGCAGAGGCTTTGGTGCCCATCCGCACAGTGACATGGAGATCGTCTCCATCGTGCTCTCCGGAAGGCTGCGCCATGAAGATAACTTAGGTAATGTGGCGGAAACAACCTTTGGCGGCATTCAGCGGATGTCGGCGGGGACGGGTGCCATTCATACAGAACATAATCCTTCTGATTCGGAGCCGGTCCGGCTGCTACAGCTGTGGTTCATGCCGCGTACCCGCGGCACCGCTCCCTCCTATACTACGGGGCGCTTTGATCCCGCTAAGCTTGAAGGCAGGCTGCTGCCTGTGGTAGCTGCAGAGCGTACGGCGGAAATTGTGGATATCGCCCAGGATATGACGATCTATCTTGGCCGGGCAGGAGCCGGACAGGAGCTGAACTTTCAGCAGGCGCCGGGGCGGCGGGTTTTCATATATCTGATTGAAGGGCAGCTCAAACTGCCGGATGATCAGGTTCTGTCACCGGGAGATTCCGCACGGATTGAAGAGTGGAGCGAATTATTGCTTGCTGCTGAAGCGGATACCCTGGTGATGGCAATTGATTTGCCATAAGCTGTCCCGCCTAAGTACAACATTGAGGGAGGAACGAATGATGATGCAGCAGGAGAGAGTGCTGGTGAAGCATTCCGTAACCGGGCGCATGCTCGTAAGCAGCACCGACGGGCTGACGTATAGTTTTGATCCGCAGGGCGAACTTACACTAATTACGGTTTGCGGAGTGGGGGCTGAGCAAGGTGCGGCAGTAGTGGGGCTGCGGTCCGAGCTGAATGTATTCCGCTTTGAGGAGCCGGCAGGCGGTCCGGTCATCAAGCATTGGTATTACGTGGGAGACAATCCCGTGGAGTATGATGCTGCTTCCGGGTGCCTGAAGATCACTGTACAATCGGAAATTCAATACCGCCCGGATGAGTACTGGGAATAGGGGCGGGGTTAGGCTCGTCTTGCTATTATCTAACACTTTACGTTATGTATATGTTTGCTATGCAGGTTTATTTCATGATTTTTCCTTAAATAAGGACAAATGAACTTGACAATAATCTTTCGGTGTACTAGCTTTGTTATGAAACGTAACACGTTATAAAGAAATGAGACAGGAGAAATGGACAAAATGGAATTGTTTGCAGCAATGGAGCGGGATGATTACGAGGAACTGTTGTTTTGTCAGGATAAGGCATCGGGCTTAAAGGCAATCATTGCAATTCATGACACAACCCTGGGACCCGCACTGGGTGGAACGAGAATGTGGACGTATGCGTCCGAAGAAGCGGCAGTAGTCGATGCGCTCCGGCTGGCCAAGGGCATGACTTATAAGAATGCGGTTGCCGGGCTGAATTTGGGCGGGGGTAAAACAGTCATTATCGGTGATCCTAAAAAAGATAAAAATGAGGCGATGTTCCGCGCCTTTGGCAGATACATACAAGGACTTAACGGCCGTTACATTACAGCCGAGGATGTAGGGACGACGGAAGCAGACATGGACATTATTCATCAGGAGACTGATTTTGTAACCGGGATTTCAGCGACTTACGGTTCTTCGGGCAATCCTTCCCCGGCTACGGCATTCGGAGTGTATCAAGGCATGAAAGCTGCCGCCAAAGCAGCCTTCGGCAGTGATTCACTGGCCGGCAAGACGGTTGCCGTGCAGGGGGTCGGGAATGTCTCGTTTACACTATGCAAGTATCTGCATGAAGAAGGCGCCGAGCTGATTGTAACGGATATCAACAAAGAGGCAGTGGCCCGGGCGGTTGATGCTTACGGCGCTAAGGCCGTAGATCCTGCTGACATTCTCGGCGTGAAATGTGATATCTATGCACCGTGTGCCCTCGGCGCGACCATTAATGATGAGTCGCTGAAGGTACTCCAGGCGAAGGTGGTTGCAGGTGCGGCTAACAACCAGCTTAAGGAGCCCCGCCACGGGGATGCCCTGCATGAGATGGGCATTGTCTATGCTCCGGATTATGTCATTAATGCCGGCGGTGTAATCAACATTGCCGATGAGTTGAATGGCTATAATAAGGAACGTGCCTTTAAACAGATCGGCAAAATTTACGACAGCATTACCCGCGTGCTGGAGATTTCGCGGACCAGCGGCATTCCTGCCTATGTAGCAGCGGACCGCCTTGCGGAAGAACGCATCGCGCTATTGCGGAATAGCCGCAGCACCTTCCTGCGCAATCCGCATCATGCGATTAGCAGAAGATAGCAGCAGGTCGGCCGGCTGCTCCGGCTGCTCAGCGGCAATAGAGCATCGCGGCCGGATGCATAGGCAAAAGCCCATTTCCCTCAAAATAGGGAAATGGGCTTTTTTGGTGTAAGGAAGCCGCGAATTCGGTGAAGCCAGGTGGAGGGCTTTCTCCGAAATATCACCGGCTGAAGTACCGGCGATGGCGGCATGGAATGTTATTGCACCTTTTCCGGCTCCGGATAAGCAACACCGAGTGTGTCTACAGTGACCTTAGTCATTACCGGCGGAGTTTCTGGCCGGTCCGAGCTGTCGCGCGGCAGATTGACGATGGCCTGCACCACATCCAGCCCTTCCGTTACTTTTCCAAAGGCCGCATAGCTGCCATCCAGGCTAGGATAAGCGGCAGCCATAATGAAGAACTGGGACCCGCCGGAGTTCATATCCTGGCTTCTGGCCATGGAGAGCACGCCTTCGGTATGCAGAAGGTTGTTTGTGAATCCGTTCGCGGAGAATTCACCTGCAATGCTATATCCTGGGCCGCCCATGCCGGTGCCATCAGGATCTCCGCCCTGAATCATAAAGCCGGGAATGACGCGATGGAAAATCGTCCCGTTGTAGAAGCCCTTTTGAATCAGGGAGATGAAGTTGTTTACGGTGTTGGGAGCAACCTCGGGATAGAGCTCGGCTTTGATAATACCGCCGTTATCCATCTCAATGGTGACAACCGGATGGCTGGCCGTGGCAGAGGGAACACCTTCAGTTGCGGCTGCCGCACTTTCCTGCGGAGCCGGACTGGCTTCGCTGCCGGTATTGCTGCCTGCGGCGGCATTAACTGCCGTATTGTTGTCTACCGGCTTATTGCCGCATCCCGCGATAATGAGCAGTAGGAGTGTCGTCATCAGCAGCAGGATGACAGGGGTTCTTTTGGTGCGCTTCACGTTTGAATCTCTCCTTTTTTCTTGAGTGTCATCATTCATAATACATGGTTTGTCCCGCTTCTTGCAAAGCCTTAAGACTTACCAGGGATTGGCACACCGGGAAAAGAGGTTTAGAATGGTAGGATACTTCGCGGAAAAAACAGAAAAGGATGGTGAGGGCATGCCATTTTCATGGAAGCGGAATCTGATCGTGCTTTGGGTAGGTGTATTCTTCTGCAGTACAGCCTATTCCATTTCGATTCCGTTCCTCTCGATTTTTTTGAGTGACCAGCTGGGAGTTTCCGATCATTTGGAGATATGGTCCGGGGCCAGCTTCGGTATTACTTTTCTGGCCAGTGCGCTGATCTCTCCTTACTGGGGATCGCTGGCTGACAAATATGGACGTAAGCCTATGCTGATCCGCTCGGGCTTCAGCCTGGCTGCCCTTTATTTGATTAATTTCTTTGTTCATGATCCTTATGTTTTCCTGATTGTGCGGATTCTGCAAGGACTGCTGGCCGGGTTTGTTCCGGCAGCCATCGCGATGGTCGCGACGAATACTCCGGAGGAGAAGACCGGCTACGCGCTTAGCATCATGTCTACGGCGGGAGCTACAGGGAGTATTATCGGCCCGCTTATCGGCGGAGTGGTCAGTTATTATTCGAGCAACCGCAGCGCTTTTCTGTTCTCGGCGGCGATCGTGCTGGTATCGGCGCTGATAGCCACCTTTTTCGCCAAAGAAGAGAACTTTGACCGTTCTGCCCCGCGATCCCGTGTCCGGGATGACATCCGTGAGGCGAGGAACAACCGGGCCTTTATTACTTTGCTGCTGCTTGCCGGCATCAGTACCTTTTCCGTGATGATTCTGGAGCCGCTGCTGCCGATATATCTGCTGGATATGGGGATTGCGAAGAACAGCGCCTCTTTAAGCTCCGGCATTGTATTCTCCGCTGTAGGCATAGCAACCGTTATTATGGCCCCGCAGTGGGGGAGGATCGGCAGCCGCAAAGGATTCGGATTTATTTTGTTCATCGGCCTCATCGGGGGCGGGATCGGGAACATTCTGCAGTATTTTGTATCGGGCTATGTGGAGTTTGCCATCCTGAGATTTGCCTACGGTCTGTTTTATGCCGGGGTGCTGCCTTCGGTCAATGCCATGATTGTACAGACTATAGAGCCGGGCTTCCGCGGCAGGGCGTTCGGCCTGAATCAGGCATCTACCCAATTAGCAACGATGGCCGGGCCGATTATCGGCGGGCTGCTGGGCGCATTCATTCCGATCCGCTGGGTATTTGTCATTAATGGAGTAATGCTGCTTGTAGCAGCACTGCTGGTGAAAGCCGCTAAACTGGAGGCCAAGGTCGGGGAAGCACGTTCCCATGGAGAAACGGCGGATGGAGGGGCAGAGATCAATTTATGAGCTCATATATATGAGCACTTATAGTAGAAGGAACTGCTCAAATTGCAGGCAAAAAAGCACCACCGGAATAGGATCCGGTGATGCGCTATGCCTAATTAATCCTCTTCGCCGGTGGAGCCGTTAAGCACATCGGTTCCAGGCATCACATCAAGCGGTGGGGCCGCAGGATCGACTGCGGTGCCTGGCTGCAATTCGTCAGCGTCAGGGATATCCTCTAGCGGTAAGTCTTCTTCATCCTCGGTGAGACCGTCTGCTAGGACATCCTCATCATCGGCATAATCAATTACACTGCCGGTTAATCCTGCTGCCCCTGCGGCGAAGATCGCATCCGATTCCAGCAGCTCGTCCCGTTCCGGGGCAGGTGCGGAAGTGATGCGGCCGTTGCGGTCGGCTCTTGGGCCAAGGGTAGTTTCCGGAGTATTCAGGCCGATATCGGCAGCCAGAATCGGATCCCCCTCCAGCTCCGGGTCAGAGCCTTCATCCACTACACCGTCCACATAATCGACAAGCGCTTCATGGGTGCGGGGCAGCCGCACATCCTCAGGAGGGATATCTTCTTCGGAAGTGATACTCCCCATTTTCTGATAACGCTCATATGCTAAATCGGCTTCAGTTTTGTTGAATTCATTACCCATAGCCGTTCAACTCCTTTAGGCTTTAGTCTGCCCCTCTTTGGGAACAGCGTGATTAATGGCTGCCTCCTGGTCTTCATCCGGCAGCGCACCGGGATAGGAATCTTCCTGAAACAGGCCGAACTCCTCATCGATATCCCGCTCGGTCACAAGTCCATCCTCGGCCGGAGAACCGCTGGCGGCGGATTTCTCATTGTCGTTCATTGCCCATCCTCCTCCACGAACATCTATAATCATTCTTTACCCGATAATTCGGCGGCGAATCTAATCCCTCAGTCCATTATTCATTGCCTTCCTTAATATATTCATTTTTCTGTGCGATTAACCGCGTGAAGAAGAAAACTACTTATTTCGAGTATTTTTGCAGGATTAGCAGGGATAGTGCGAAGGTTGTCGAAAGTAAGAATCATATGAACTACAAAAATCCAACTAATGATTTATTGAGGTGTCAAGATGAAGTTGCCATCACCAAAAAGAGTGGCTGCTATTCTCATGCTTCTGCTCTTGATAGCTTTAGTACCTTTAGGGATTGCTATGGAGTGGAGCGGCAAGACAGACCCCGCACTTCCGGAATGGGAGATGAAATGGGAACGGCCGGACGCTGATTCTTTAGCTGATTCTTTAAAAGAAGCGGCAGCAGCTCCAGACCAGGAATGGATAAAGGTGCCCGCGAATGCAGCCAGACCGCTGGCCCCGGCCGGAGTAAGCGCAGCCTGGCTGCGTTTTGCAATACCTAAGGTCACTACCAACTCGGCACTGCTTATAGATAAAGTATATGGAAATACAATCAAAGCGTATCGGAATAACGAGATCATATATGATTCAAGTCAAATGGTTAATTTTAATGGCAGCAAGGTACTGATTCCGTTATCCCCGAAAGACGGAAATGGACCGCTGTATCTATGGAGCAGTGGCGGGAGCAAGGGCTTCGGCGTAGAAGGCGAGGTCAGAACAGGGAATTATGATAAGCTGATCGCCCTTTACGTCAAACAGGATTTAGTGGATATGGTGCTTGGTGCGGCGCTGATCTTTATGGCAGCCGTATTGATGACGTGCCTGTTTTTTGTCAGGGTGGAGCTTTTCTCAGGCGGACTTTGGCTGGTGCTGGTTATTTTATGTTTTGGCGTTCTGTTTATTACATACTCACCGTTTTTGCCGCTTATTCTGCACAATCAGGGGCGGTTAATTGAAACCTTTTTTGATCTGGCTTTATTTACACTTCTGCCGGCCTTTACCTTTTATTTCGAACGGATTTTTGGCCCCGGCAGGGGGAAGTTACTTGTACGTTTCCGTAATTTTCAGCTCGGCTATTCCATCTTCTGCTTCGCCTTTCTCCTACTGAATACACTGCTGTCTTACCGGCTGGATCACCTGTATAGGGTCATGACTGTAGAGGTTATGGGAATACTGATGATTATACAGCTCGCTTATTTGCTTGGCCTGGCAGTAATTTATGCTTACAGAGGCAATAAGGATGCCGTTATTTTCTCGCTCGGATTCGCTGCATTTGCTGTTGTTTCCCTCGGTGAGCTGCTGCTGTACTTCACTTCTGCAGAACGCTACCATTTGTATTGGTGGAAGTGGGGAGTGATTGCTTTTGTTATTTCGCTGATTGTCATTCTTGGACGGGGGTTTGCCAGGAACTATGAGCAGGCGGTTAGCTATTCCCGGGATCTGGAGAAGTTCAACAATGAAGTGCAGCGCTCGGAGAAAATGGAGATTATCAGTGAACTGGCCGCGTCCGTTGCCCATGAGGTGCGCAATCCGCTGCAGGTTACGCGGGGGTTCCTGCAAATTTTAGGAGAACGCTCCGGCTCAAAAGAGAAGGAATATCTCGATATGGCGATGCAGGAGCTGGATAGAGCCTCCGTCATCATTACGGATTTTCTCACCTTTGCCAAACCTGGGCTGGATCAGGAGGATATCCTGGAGGTCTCCGGGGAACTGAAGCATGTCTCCGGGATTCTGGTGCCGCTGGCTAATCTGCAGGGCGGAGCTATTCAGCTTCAGCTGCAGGACGGTCTTCAAGTGCTCGGCAGCTCCTCTAAATTTAAACAGGCTTTTATTAATCTGATCAAGAACAGTGTGGAATCTTTACAGGAGAATGGTCTGATCAAGGTATCCGCCTGGAAATCGGGATCACATATAATGGTCAGTGTGAAGGACAACGGGGAAGGCATGAAGGTCAGTGAGCTGGCCCGCCTGGGCGAGCCCTATTACTCCAATAAGACAAAGGGGACAGGCCTTGGTCTGATGGTTACCTTCCGGATCATTGAGGCGATGAACGGTTCTATTCAGTTTCACAGTAAAAAGGGCGAGGGGACCGAAGTGATTGTGAAACTCCCAGCCTACCGCAATAAATAGCAATTTTTTTGGATAATACCGTTTTTTTGAAGGGATAAGGGACGTTTAGGGCGAAATACTAGCTTGTATACATTGCTTCTAAAACTTTATTCTGGGGTGCTTGCATGCGCTTGATCGGTAAAAGTTTATATATAACAGCAGTGTTTTTTCTGCTTTTAATGACATGCAGTTCGCTATTGGCTTCAGCAGATAGTCATTATGCCTCTAAGGAAATCAAGGAATGGCAGGTTAAATGGGGAAGTGATCCGGGGGATAACGGCTTTAACGTACCTGCTCCGGATCAGGGGGAATGGATCAGCAGCGGAGCAGACCCGGGCATGACGGAGCTTCCTAATGGTGTATCCTCGGCCTGGACACGTATTGAGCTGCCGGCATTCAAATATGTGGCACCTGCAGTCTATATCAAAACCTTATACGCCCTGCATGTGAAGGTGTATGTCGAAGACCGCCTGGTATTTGAAGATGACCGGAGCTATATTAAAGACAATTTCTCGCTGCTTGTCCCTCTAAGCGCAGATGATAACGGCAAAAAGATGTATATCTGGACATCAACGCTGCAGGACCGGATCGGAATTAAAGAACCAGCAGTCATCGGCGAGTATAGTGACCTAATGAGAGGTTATATAAAAAATGGGCTTATCGATGTGATCCTTGGCGGTGCTTTTGTTTTTGTAGCGGTGGTCCTGTTTGTATGCGGGTTTTTCCTGGACAGGGAACATTTCCACATAGCAGCCTCTTTAGCAGTTGTCATCGCAGCTACCGGGGTGTTATCGATCACGTATTCTCCGTTTATTTATACCTTTTACAGTTCCCTTGGAGCGCTCAGCATTATTTTTCTGGATCTGGGGCTGCTGTCGCTGCTTCCGGCGCTTACCTATCTGTTCGAGAACATATTCGGCAGCGGGCGCTTCTCGATTATCCGGCGGTTCCGGATCTTCCAGACAGCGTACTCCTTATTCTGCATCCTGTGTCTGATCGTGAATACATTGTCCGGCAACCGTTTTGTAGAATTTTATTATTTTGTATCCGCCACGGTCATCGGCTTTATTATGATTATCCAATTTATTCTGCTCATTGCTTATGTCATTGCCTTCTCTATAAAAGGGAATAAAGACGCGATTATTTTTGCTGTGGGCTTTGGTACAGCGGCTTTAACAGGGGTGTCTGAATTAATCTGGTACTACGTCAAGAGCGGTAATTATGATCTGTTGTACTGGAAATGGGCGCTCGTTGTATTCATACTCTCGCTCATAATTATTCTCGGGCGCAGGCTGGCCCTGAACCACCGGCAGGTGGTCAAATATTCCCGGGAGCTGGAGCTGTTCAACAATGAACTGCAGCGTTCGGAGAAAATGGAGATTATCAGTGAGCTCGCTGCATCGGTAGCACATGAAGTGCGCAATCCGCTGCAGGTGACCAGAGGGTTCCTCCAGCTTCTCAGCGAGAAATCAAGCGGTAGTGAAGAACAGTACCTATCTATGGCACTAAGCGAACTTGACCGTGCAGCAAACATTATTACAGATTTTCTGACCTTTGCCAAACCGGAATTTGAGCAGATATCAATCCTTAACGTTCAGGATGAGTTTAAACATATTGAGAGTATTATGCTGCCGCTCTGTCATCTGAACGGAGGCCGAATGATCATGGAAGCCGGAGAAGGGTTATGGGTAAGGGGGAACTCCTCCAAATTCAAGCAGGCATTCATCAATATCATTAAGAACAGTATCGAGTCGCTGGGTGATGAAGGAACTATACATATGATAGCCTACGGTGTCGGTGACAAGGTGTATATTCATATCAAGGATGATGGCGAGGGAATGGATCAGGAGGTTCTGAACCGGCTCGGGGAGCCGTATTTCTCCAATAAGACGAAGGGGACAGGGCTTGGACTGATGGTTACCTTCCGGATTATTGAATCCATGCAGGGCGAAATCCATTTTGAGAGCCAAAAAGGAGCCGGAACCGAGTCCGTCACTATGCTGCCGCTGGCAGCTGCTCCGGAAGGTTCGGGCTCCCTATGAAGTTAGACTAGGGTGATTTACCAGGAACTAAGTGGAGAGACATCCGTCTTCATGATGCCCGAGGATGGACTGGGAGGAATGACGAGATAAAACTCATTAGAGCCTTCCTCCACGGTTTTGAGTGTAATATTGTCCGGCAGATGAATACCTAGTGCTTCTCTGAGGGCTTCTTTCGGATCTGTAAGCAGCTTCTGTTTGAAACTTGGATCTTCCCATGCCTTCTGAATCACTTGATTCTTAAGAATTACCTCTGACATTACAATCACCCTTCCCGGAAATGGTAAATGCTTACCCCGTAATAATAACATAGCATTATTTTTGAATCTATTACTTTTTCTGGTTGTTATATGCATTTTTGAGGTTTTTAGAGATTCATATTTTTGGATAACCAGTACCCCAGTCCGCCCCCCTGTAATCGTACTTTCTCCGCTTCAATCGCTGCAGCAATTTGCAGGAGATTATCCACCAGCATTTGATGAAAGGCGGTTAGCCCGGGGATAGATAAACGGCCCGATAGCAGCCTTTCGTGGTTTCCGGCTGCCGTTGCCGTATACTGTGCGAGTCCGCCTCTGGTGAAAATGAAATCTTTGACGGCAGCTGGAGTAAGAATAGCAGTATTCTGCTGCAGATGATGACGGACCAGTGACAGCAGGCAATTATAGCTGCCTTCAGCCAGGTCCTCCTCCCAATCCTCATAATCATCGAGCATTTGCAGGGTGAGCAGCACGGCTTCAAGCATTTCTTCCGAATCGGCAATGAAGGAAGACTTGTCTGAGAGCAGCAGGGCGGCAGTGCTGGAGAGTTTAAGGGGACTGGCTTTGCGGGCAACCCGGCTGCGGTCGTTCCAATAATAATCGCCGGCGGTTTCTCCGGCCACACTGTCTGCCCATTCGGTGATATAACGCCTGAAGTAAGACCAAAAGAGGGATTCCGGAGGGAAGAGCGGACGATAAAGATCCAGAAACTCCACATACAGCAGATTGGCAAGCGGCAGCACTTCAGCAGGTGCCGATTGCCTGTTGTCCATCAGATCGTCCTGCAGGAAGAAAAAGAGCATCAGCACGACGTTGCCTGCAGACATCCGGCGCGTCTCCCCGGAGGTTAATCCGCACTCGCGGCTTAACCAGTAAGGCAGCAGATAGCAGATGTAGTTCTTCTTGCTGTGAACCTGGAATACATCAAATTGCTCCAGATAGGCCAGTCCCTGTGAACGGAGCGGTTCCGGAAATCCGGAGATGATCGTTCTGCAATCTTGAAATACGGTGTGAAGCTCCTCCTTATAATCCTCCAGCCAATTCATAGTAGGCTTGTCTCCTGTCAAAAAAGTATTTTAAAAGGAAAAATGTGGGTTTTCACCATGATTATATGCTGCAGGGCGGTCTATTACAATCAGAACTTATGGGGGTGGTTGGCAGATGAAATGGTATACTTTCGGCCAAATGCTGATGCAGATCCGGATCGGGCAAAAAGCCGCCACTCCCGATGGGCGCACCGTACTGCGCACCTCCAAGGGATTGCTCTGGCAGAACGGGAGATCGGCCGGGGCAGCGGTCGAGATTAAAGATTATCTCTTCTCGGACATCTGGAACATCTTCGAAGATGATGAAAGCCTGCAGGAAAGCGCGGGCCGGGAAGAGCTGGAGCAGCGGGAGCGTGAAATGCTGGCCAATCAATATGAGGAAATCCGCTGGGAATTTCTTCAGGCAAAGAGACCGCCAGACCGTGAATGAGATAAAGGCCCGGCAGACCAAGTGAAATCCAATCCGGTCTGCCGGGCCTTTGATTTGGTGCATAGGTCTTAGATCAGGGCTTCATATTCACTTCGGAGGCGGAGAAGCTTGCTGACACTCTGTTCAAGACCGCCAGCCCGGTTGCGCCGGGTCCACAATTGGCGGTAGCTGTGCAGCAGCAGGTCGAGATCCTTAATCAGACCTTGAAGCAGAGCCGGATCAACTTTACCTGGGGATGCTGTGAGCTGCAGCTTGAGCCGTCCGAGGTATAACGCATGTTTCACAAAATGGATACCGTTCGCAAGCTCCTCCCGGACAAGCTCCGCATCATCGCATGCCAGATCCAGCTCCTCCAGTTGCTCCTCTATCGTGCTGATATACGCTTCTAGCTGATCAAAATGAACCGGTGTAAGCTTCTTAACGATTCCCATATTGTCCAGCCGGCTGCGCAGCAGCATCGACAGCTCGGAATCGTTGGGGCGTAACGTTCCGGATTCCAGCTTGTAATAGTTGCCGAGATCAAGCAGCAATTGTCCAATTGTTGCTGAATGGTCCTGGAAGACGGAACGGTTCAAATATCCTGCAACATCAGCTTCGAGATTATTCTCCACATTCCAGGATAATGCGGCCCCGTATATGAAGCCGGCATAGCTGACAGGCAGATGCTGCCAATGGCCGAAGTCTCCCCAATCCGTAATGAGGTAGCCGATCGCCCCGTTCGTTTTGCCGTGAACAGCTGCATTGCGGAGATTGGCCAGCATATTGTCGGTCCGTCCGGTCAGGGAGTTCCAGGAGCTGGTGCCCGGGCAGACATAGAACGGGATTCCCGCTTCACGGAATTTCAGTGTATCTGCCTCGAACGGATGCCCGGCGCTGTAACCCCATTCCATGGCAATGATATCTTTAGGCAGGTGCGGGATCAGCTCCGGATGCTGGATAATGATATCCCCCCAGAATTGCATCGTTTTGCCTCTGGCGGTAACCAGCTCATGAATCTTTTGCAGGAAAGACAAGTAGAGCTGCCCTTTGCCTGCGGAGTCGGCCAGCGCTTTACTTTTACCAAGCCCTAGCTCATAGGTCTCATCACAACCGACATTAAACTGCGAAGAAGTGAAATAGGGAAGAAGATCATCGTACATTCTGCCCAGCAGATTAAGTACTTCAGGGTCTTCCGTATGGAAGGTCCCAGGCTGCATAAACAGACCGTCCGGATACAGATCGCTGTCATACATTGTATCCGGGAGCATGAAGCCCTCTGGAATTTCAGCCAGGTGATTGAACTCCGGCCGGCTCAGCCAATGCTCCATGTGGCCGAAGCTGTTCTGGTTCGGTACCAGCTCGATAAAACGCTCACGGCAATAGGCATCAATCAGCAGAATTTCTTCGCCGGTTACCGGTGTTTCCAGCTCCCAGACCCGGGGAAAAGACTCATAGGCAAAAGGAGAACCTTCTATATATAACTGCAGCTGGTTGAACTTCAAATCCGACATCAGATCAATGATCCGGTAAAGCGTTTCAAGCTTCGGGATTTTGTTGCGGCTGATATCGATCATCAGGCCTCTGGCTGCAAAGTCCGGTTGATCGCAGATGGACAGATAAGGCACGTCTCTTCCGCATTGCTCCAGGATTTGTTTCAGCGTGGCGACTGCGTAGTAAGCGCCTTCCGGAGAACTGTAGCTTATCGCGATTCCGTCCGCTCCGGCTGTAATCTCATAGGCCTGTGCCGGAAGCAGCCGGTTATAACTAAAGTTATAGGCAGACTGGCGGGAGGGACGGGGACCTATAGACAGGGGCAGCTCCAACCGGAGGATTTGTGAAGTCACCTCTTGAAGCTTGCGGGCAGCGGGCAGAATGTCACGGTTCTCTGCATCGTTAAGAACGATACTTCCTTTGGCCGGGATCCGGAATAGTCCTCCGGTCACTGTAAGTGACCTCGGGCGGGGCAACAGCTGCAAGGCAGGAATTTCTGACATAGCGTGGACACCTCTTATTCATGTAGAATATGATCATCTTCAGATTAACCATATCACTCCTAAACAGAGGGAGGAATGCAATGTATGCCCAAGGTCATGGATTATATGATCAGCCCGTATCCCATTAGGATTATTGATCCTAAGGTAGATAGCTCTATGCTTAGACTGGGCGGCATCCGGATAGGGCAAGCAGGTCATCTGCCGGGCAGAACGTTATTCCGCAGGGATGTAGTATTTGAGCATTGGGCGCTGGTCTATATTGTATCCGGCTCCGGTACCTTTGCGGAGAACGGGGGGAAGGTTCAAGCGGTCCGGGAAGGCAGCCTGTTCTTCTTTCGTCCGGGCTGCAGCTATAGCTTTGGTCCGCCGCCTGGAGGAAGCTGGGATGAATATTATATTAACTTTAACGGGAAGCGTGTGGATGAGTGGCTGGAGTCGGGACTAATAGCAGCGGGAATGATATTTCAGGGAAATGCACTGGCAGGACTTGCGGCTTCGTTCGAGGAGGTCCTGGGTCTCATGGACGGGGGCGCACCCGCTGATGCCGACCGGGCAGCACTTCGTCTGGAGGCGATCCTGCTGGAGTGTTCGTTTGTGACCCGGGACAACGCGCGGTTCTGGCAGCATGAAGCTATGCCGCAGATTCGCCTGGACTTGAATTCTTGTGTGTATGAGCAGCCTGACTTACCGCAGATTGCCGCAAAACACCATATTTCCATGTCTACGCTGCGACGTCTGGTCCGCAGCAGCAGCGGATATCCGCTGCATGAATATATCCACCGGCTCAAAATGGCGGAAGCCAAGCATTTGCTGCTGAATACCTCCCTTCAGGTCAAGGAGATTTCAGGCATGCTGCAGTACAGTGATCCTTTTTATTTTTCGAGGCTATTTAAGAAGTATATGGGAATTTCACCCCAGTTTTGCCGCAGTAACGTTCATTAGCCGACACAATTCTGCTTCATCTGTGGATTGTTGTCGGAATATGATGATTGATGTTGACACTGATAAAAATAGAATGTTATTATTTAGATAATATTAGCAGTTTTTATTAGTTCTTATTGACTATGTTATGCCGGAGATGAAACCATGAGAGAGTTTTACTGCATTAGTTGCCGTAGTCTCCATAAGGTGGATGTGCGGAATAATCATACTATACGTATTCTGTCCACCGGGTATCATATCGTTGGCGAGCAGCGTTATCAGATTTGTATCTGTGATCCTAACAAGTTGCATCTATCTTTGCCTGTAGTAGCCGAATAAGCTGCCTGGATGATGCCCTATAACCGATAGTATTCAGAGAATTAGCCTGTCCAGCTGGTGGAGAGGCTAATTTGCTGTTCCTCAAAATTTTATTTGAGATTGATAGCGCTATCTTTGGCTTATATGGATAAAATTACGTTAAACTTAGGAAAAAAAGGTGGACATTCTGTTATTTTTTTTGAAAAGAAAACGCTATCAGCAAATGTTGAAACTTGTTATTGTGATTTTTCTCATGTATGATGCTTTTAAACAAAGCTTTGATAAGCTCGCATTTTCCAAAAAAGGTGGAGAATAGGGTGGTGGGATGAAAATTAAAACAACCGCGGAAGACAGAATGATTGCTTTTTACAGATATTTCTCTTTGTCCCTCACATCGCTTATGTACCTCCTGGACCACACGGGGCCTTCCGTACTTTATAAATCCCTTTTAATTATTGCACTCTTTATGATTGCTCAAGTGTTCACGATCTACTACCGGAGGCTCCGGGCCAGACCACGGGTTCTTATGCTGGTAGTTAGTATAGAGATGGCGGGCGTTATTGCATTGACCTTACTGACTGGCGGCTTTGAGAGCTCCTTCAAGCTCTACGTACTGAATCCTGTTTTAATTGCGGCGGGCTCATTGTCATTTTATTTCAGGTGGAGCCTGCTTCTGAGTTATATTGGCATAGTGACTACATTTTGTTACGTTTTTTTGAACTCTGAGGGCAAATCTTTTGCAGATGCGGTGCTTCAGAACGGAAATTTGTTTCTAGCCCTGGTACTTACGGTTATAGTTATGCAAATGGTTAACAGGATCAAGCGGCAGCGGGAAGAAGCAAACGCGCGGACCAACGAAACCATGGAGCATATTAAATCGCTCTATCATATCGTGGAAACCTCCAGCCAGCATGACTTCATGAACATCGGGCAGGTCATCACAGACTATGTGGTGAAGCTTACCAAATTGGATAAGGCCTTGTTCTGGTTCGCCAAAAAAAGTGGTGAACCCGCACCCCAGAGCCGGCAGACCGGCTGGCAGCATGAAGAAGAACGTTTTTTGTTCACAGAGCTGGAAAAGCATGAGCACGAGTGGAGACTGCAGCGTGAGCCGGTGTTCAAGAGTCTGCCTGGCCTTGGTGACTTTTTGCTGATGCCGGTAAGAATGAGCACCCGATTTGTCGGCATGATCGGCGTGAAGCTGGAATCATCGGAGGGTCTTGAGGGCCGCAGATGGTATATTCAGCAGCTTATGTTTCTATCGGAGCTTAGCGCAATTATTCTTGAGCGCCATGAACTGGGTGTCATCGAAAATCGGCTGATCATCACGAATGAACAGAACCGGATAGCGGATGAAATGCATGACAGCGTGTCACAGAGCCTTTTCGGCATTGTGTACGCAACCCACTCCCTGAAACAGACCTGGCGTAAAATGTCCGAGTCCGAGCTGGAAGAGCAGATTGACCTCATTCATGATTCCGCGACCAAGGTAGCCAAAGAGCTGCGGATTACGATCTACAGTCTCAGCTCCAAGAAAAGCGGCGGACCTACCTGGCTGGGCATGGTGAGATCGCATCTTAAGAGCTTATCCAGGTTAAACGATGTGGAAATTGAATTAAAAATAACGGGTGATGATTTCAGTCTCCCTTATCCTTACCACAAGGCTCTCTTCCGGATTATTTCTGAAGCGACAGGCAACGCCATACGTCATGGTGCGGCCAGCAGGGTGGATGTCGAACTGTCCCTCAAGCCCAAATGGATCAGACTTTCAATTGTGGATGATGGCGTCGGTTTTGATACTGATCTGCTGTGGACAACGTCTGAGGATACTACCAGCGGACTTGGCATGAAGAATATGCAATATCTGGCGCAGTCTCTAGGCGGAGATTTCCAGTTATCGAGCAGCGAGAATGCAGGAACCAAGATTTTAATTTCAATACCTGTCGGTGTGGCTGAATTAAAAAATGCATAAACTTTAGGCAGGAGGTCGTTCAAGTGAATATCGTCATTGTTGATGATCACCCTTTGGTGAGAAGAGGATTGGCAGCAGTCATTTCCATGCAGCCTAATCTGCATTTTGCAGGCGAAGCAACGAATGGCCAGGAAGCTCTTCTTGTTATTGAGGAGACACAGCCTGATCTTGTGCTGATTGATCTGAGGCTAGCTGATGAGTCGGGTCTGGATGTGATCAAGGCTGCGCGGGCCCGCGGGCTGAGCAGCAAATTTATTCTGCTGACCTCTTCGGCTAGCAGAGAGGACTTCCTCAAAGCGGAAGAAGTGCTGGTTGACGGCTATGTGCTGAAGGAAGCACTGCCGGAAGAATTGCTGTTCGCGATCCAGCTGGTCCATAAGGGCCGGAAGTATTATGATCCCGGACTAATGGAAGATAAGATGCGGATGAGCGGCAGCAGCCCGACGGACGAATTGACTCCGAAGGAAAAGGAAGTGCTGATTGAACTTGGCCAAGGTGCCTGCAATAAGGATATTGCTTCGCGCCTGTTCATCAGTGAATTTACGGTCAAGAAGCATGTGAGCCAGATTCTTGCCAAGCTGCAGGTGGCTGACCGGACGCAGGCGGCGCTGTACGCTAACGCGGTAGGGCTGACCAAGTACGAAATGTCTTATGATTAACAGGATTTTGTAATCATTCATGAAATGTTGGAACACGGACACGGATGTCCGTGTTTTTTTGTGTCCAAATCTCCCTGAAGCTAACACAGTGATGTATAAGGATTTAAAGGTTTTGTTAATGAAATAACGGGCCGCGTCGGCTTAGCTTCCATCTATTGATAAAATTTACCAGCGGTATGGTACAAAAGTATACCATGAGGCCCCACTTACGGACCAAACCCACTCACACGAAAGTGAAGATTAAAGTAATGGTAGGAGCCATGTGGCAACTCGTACCGCTTGATAGAATTAAAGCAAGATATCTGAAACTTTCATGATTGCTTTCAGAATGCAACTAATGCGGAAGGAGGGTTACTGTGGAAAAGACGATTTTAGATTACATTAACCTGATTAAGAAGAGGTTGTGGTTGATAACGGTGTTTGTATTAATCTCCTGTGCTACCACCTTCTACATCAGCAAGAACTTCGTTGTACCCGTCTACTCCGCCTCCGGACAGCTGCTGGTCAACAATACTGCAAATGTACCCGAGAGCAATAATCTCAACAATCTGAACTTCAGCCTTAACCTCATCGAGAGCTACAAGGAAATTATGAAGTCCCCCACGATTATGAAGAGTGTTGTAGCCGACCATCCGGAGTTTGGTCTTACGGAAGATCAGCTGGCTGCGAAGCTGCAGGTAAAGACCTCCGAGAAAAGCCAGGTCATCAATCTCAGTGTAGAAGATGAAAGTTACAGCAAGGCGGCAAATATTGTAAACGCGGTTTCACAATCATTTATCCGCAGCCTGCCATCACTCATGAAGCTGGACAATGTAACATTCCTGACTCCGGCTGATCCGGCTGATGTACCGGCGGCAACAAACAGCAGTTTTGCCATGAACCTGATTATCAGCTTTGTTGTCTCATTGATGGCCGCAATCGGGATTATCCTGCTGCTGGAAACACTCAATGGAACACTCCGCACCGAGAAGGAAGCCGAATTCGATCTGGGACTGCCGGTCATTGCCAGCATCCCGACGATCCGCAAACGCGATCTCGGCAAAGCGGCAAACGCTAAGGCAAGAGTAGGGGAGGGCGCTTATGTTACGGCCGAATAAAAGTTTAATTGCGGACCTGAACCCGTCTTCGCATATCTCAGAATCCTTCCGCTCGCTTCGCACCTATATCCGCCAGCTTGGGCTGGCTGGAGGGAGCGGCGGACAGGTGCTTCTCTTCACCTCCGCTGAAGGAGGAGAAGGCAAGACGACGATTCTGTCCAACCTCGCCGTTTCTTTTGTCCAGGACGGCAAAAGAGTAGCTGTTGTTGACTGCAATCTGCGCCATCCCGGACTTCATAACGTATTCGAGGTGGAAGGCAGCCAGGGTCTTGCCGCTTATTTAAGCGGACAGGAGGAAGCCAAGGATATTGCCGTATACGGGAACCTTGCCAATCTGGCGGTTATTCCAGCCGGTATTACCCGGGTCAGTCCTCCGGATCTGCTCGGCAGCGACAAAATGGCTGCTCTGCTGGATGAGTTGAAGGCAAGCTTCGATCTGATCCTGCTTGACTCTCCGCCGGCGGTAGAATTCAGTGATGCACGGATTCTGGCTCCGCTATCCGATGGTGTAATCCTCGTGGCAAGACACGGGAAGACCAAACGTGAAGCAGTCCGCAAGCTGAAGGTACTGATGGAACAGACCGGTTCCAAAATTCTTGGCATCGCCATGAATCAGGCTAAATAGAGTTTTCGAACATATCCCACCAAACTTTATAGGAGGTAAGTGCGATGAAAAAGGTAAAGAAGGTAATTATCCCTGCAGCAGGGCTAGGAACGCGCTTCCTGCCTGCGACAAAGGCCATGCCTAAGGAAATGCTTCCAATCATCAACAAACCGACCATTCAGTATATCGTGGAAGAAGCCATTGCTTCCGGTATCGAGGACATCATTATCGTTACCGGTAAAGGAAAGCGGGCGATCGAAGATCACTTCGACAACGCTTTTGAACTGGAGTCCCGGCTGCTGGAAGACGGCAAGCTGGAACTGCTCAAAGAAGTTCAACGTTCCTCTAAAGTGGAAATACACTATATCCGGCAAAAAGAACCAAAGGGTCTCGGACATGCGGTTTGGTGTGCAAGACGGTTTATCGGAGACGAGCCTTTCGGCGTAATGCTGGGGGATGATATCGTAACCGGAAAAACGCCATGCCTCAAGCAGCTGATCGATCAATACGAAGAAACACAAAATTCGGTGATCGGGGTACAGGAGATTCCGGATGAATTCACCAACCGCTACGGGATTATCGAACCGGATCTTCAGGACGGACGGCTCTACCGGGTTAACAACTTTGTTGAGAAGCCGGCGCTGGGTACAGCACCATCCAATCTGGCGATCATGGGACGCTACGTATTTACTCCAAAAATCTTTAAATATCTGGACCTGCAGGAAAAGGGTGCCGGAGGCGAAATCCAGCTCACGGATGCAATCCAGAAGCTGAATCAGAGCGAACGGGTATATGCCTACAACTTTGATGGTACGAGATACGATGTCGGCGAACGGCTCGGTTACATTTTGACTACGCTGGAATTTGCACTTCAGAGCGACGACCTGCGCTATCCGGTGATGGATGCGATGGCGGAATGGCTCAGCAAAGCCGGACAAATCACTCTTAGCAGCTAATTCATCTTGCGTAAGCCTTACAAAGCAATTTGTACCTAAACATTTAGGAGGAATGAGGAGAAATGAGCATGCAAAAACTGCCGGAAGACTATGAGGCCGTCCTGCCGAAACTTTACATGCTGCATGCCAAAGAAGGAAGTAAAGAAATGGATTCCTATCTGGTAATGAAGCGGATTATCGACGTTTTTTTCTCCGCTCTTGGCCTTCTCGTACTACTGCCGCTCTTCGCTCTTGTGGCCATCCTGATTAAGCTGGAAGACCCCAAAGGCAAAGTGTTCTTCCGGCAAAACCGGGTAGGCAAAGACGAAAAGCTGTTTCCCATGTATAAGTTCAGATCCATGGTCTCCAATGCCGAGGAGCTGAAAGCGAATCTGATGGCCTATAACGAAGTGAGCGGTGCAATGTTCAAGATCAAAAATGATCCCCGCATCACACGGATCGGAAGATTCCTGCGCAAGACTAGCATTGATGAACTGCCTCAGCTCTGGAACGTGCTGATGGGCCATATGAGTCTTGTTGGTCCCCGTCCTCCGCTCGTTGAAGAGGTGGCGCAGTATACGGATTACGACAAGCAGCGGCTGCTGGTTACACCGGGATGCACAGGATACTGGCAGGTTAACGCCAGAAACAGTGTCGGTTTTGACGAAATGGTGCAGCTGGATCTGACTTATATCCATATCCGCAGCACGATGCTGGATCTCAAAATCATTTTTAAAACCGGCCTGATGCTGCTCGGTTCCAAAGACGCTTATTAAAATTATGGGAATTGGGTGATAGCCGATGACTGAGTACGGACACGTCCCTAAGATTTCCATTATTATCTGCACTTATAACAGGTCGGCTTTACTGGTTAAGACGCTCCAGTCCCTAATCACACTGGAGAACCTGCAGGAGGCTGAGATCATTGTGGTGGATAACAGCTCCACGGATGACTCGGCAGCCGCCATTAAAGGCTTTATTGAGGCTCATGGTGCAGAAATGGATATCCGTTATCTTCTGGAGCCGGTACAGGGATTGTCGGCGGCCCGGAATACAGGGATTCTGGCTTCCAAATCGCAAATCATTGCATTTCTCGATGATGACGCGATACCTTGCCGGAATTGGATTACCACAATCATCAGTACATTTGATGAAAGGCCGGAAGTCATGGCCATGGGCGGGAAAGTCGCCCCCATCTTCGAAAGCAAGCGCCCGGACTGGCTGATTAAGCCGTTCGAGCTGCCATACACTATCGTTGATCTGGGCGGCAAGGTCAGGGAATATCCGAAGCGGCTGCATCCGTGCGGTGCCAATATGGCGATGCGCAAACCCGCGTTCAATATCAGCCTGTTCCCGCTGGATCTCGGAAGAAAAGGGGATTCCCTTATCTCCGGTGAAGAGACGTGGCTGTTCGGCCAACTGCAGAAAGAAGGGCACACCATCCTTTATCATCCGCAGATGGCCGTCGAGCATTTCGTAGCGGCAGGGCGCCTGACGGAAGATTGGATTATGAAAAGGTATTACAGTCAAGGCATCTCCAACGCCATGAAAAGCGAAGGGGTAAAAGGAAATCTGCTCCTGCTCGGAAAGACTGCCGCCAAAGTAGTATATATCCTGGCGGACTCGGTGCTATCCAGAAGCCAGGGCAGAAAACTTTTGAACAAGTGCCGGCTGGAGAGCATTCGTGGAACTCTTCATATGTTCTGGAACCGGAAGAGGGAATCTGCAGCGGGGTGAGGGAAGACAATGACTAATTTTGAGTGGGGCTCCAAAATGAACGCTTTGCCATACGGAATGCTCTACCTCGTGTCCGCACTGTTCCTGGGGACAGCGGTCATTTACCAGCCGGCAATTGCGGTAGCGGCCGTACTCCTGATTATTTTGCTGGTTGTCTCCATTTCACGACCCGAGCTGATCAGTTATTTCGTTCTGCTGACGACGGCCATCTCCATCAATTTCCTGTACGACGGCAGCATGTTCGGAATTGAAATCCTCTCGCTCTACAAGCTGGTGATCCTGGTGCTTCTGGTGCCCTGCATTCTGGTAAACGGACTGAAGTTCAAGCTTAGTCCTCCCCTATGGGCCATGCTGGGACTGGTATTTATCACCTTCGGCTTCTCCATCTGGCTGCCGGAGATGAGCTCCTCGATTGCCGTAAAAGCCTTCATCGGATTATCGCTTCCCTTCGTATTTCTCCTGATCAACTGGAAGAAAGAGGTGGCTGAGAAGCAAATCCGCATCATCGCCATGCTGCCGCTGGTCAGTGTGCTGGCGGGAGTGCTGCTGCAGGTGGCTCACCTGCATGCTTTTCTCGACATCGAGTTCACGGGCGCTGTACGGATACAGGGGGCGAACATTCCGGCGCATTTGGCGATGCTGGCCTTCATGGGTATAGGCATCTCATTTATTGAGATTAAACGCAGTCCGCAGCATATCCGTTATTTCTACATCATGCTGGCGCTGAACTTTCTGATTCTGATCGGAACAGGAACGCGCGGACCTATATTAGCCCTGGTGCTGATGATTCTCTATTATTTCTACGACATCTCACGCCAGTACTTAAAAGGCAAAACGCAGTATCTGATTCCACTGCTATGTTCAGTGATGTTGATCTTCTCGGCAGTGTATCTGCAGCTGGACAACATCAAGAAACGTTCCTTTGAACGGACAACTGAAACGGGGGTTGACCTGTCGGGGCGGGCGGAAGCCTGGGAGTACTTCCTGAATAAAGCGGCAGATTCCCCTTGGTCGGGAAGAGGACTGGGAGCAGTTACGGTCGCGAATGACGGGACGCTCTATAAAGGCTTTGTTGTTCCGCATAATGAGTACATCCGGTTTTACTTCGATGGAGGGTATATCGGCGCTATACTGCTGCTGCTTTCCTTATTGGCTGTGTTTCTTCTGGTTTACAGAGCTTTGGCACCGCCGGTCAAACCTTACTATCTGCTCTTTATAGCAGCGTTTCTTATTTATTCTTTCTCCGACAACACGCTGTCGACGGTCCAATCCATTATTCCGTTCTGTTGGTACCTGAACTGCCTGTATCGATCTTCACAGTAGGCCGACTCCCCACAAAAAGAAGTGATACGATGAACCAAGTTAACATGTTCGATGTCAATTTCGATAACTATGATTTCATGGATTTGCTTGAATACATCGACAAAACGATTCAGGAAAGGAACCAGTCCTACATCCTGACCTGCAACGTCGATCATGTGATCAAGCTCCGTAAGGACAAAGAGTTCCAGACTGTTTATTCCGAAGCAGGCGCTGTAGTGGCGGACGGAATGCCGCTGATCTGGGCTTCCAAAATGCTCGGCAAACCGCTGAAGCAGAAAGTATCCGGCGCGGATCTCTTCAGCCGCCTGGGCAATGCCTTCGAGCAGAGGAAATACCGCCTGTTCTTCCTTGGCTCAGCAGAAGGTGTGCCGGAGCGGGCTACTCAAAATCTAAAAGCGGCTTATCCGGATATGAACATCGTCGGCTGCTATTCTCCTTCCTATGGCTTCGAGCATAACGAAGAGGAGAACCGGCGTATTATCCAGATGCTTACAGACAGCCGGCCGGATATCGTATTTGTCGGTGTGGGTGCGCCGAAGCAGGAGAAATGGATTTACCGCCATTACACCTCTTATCAGGCGCCGATTTCGATCGGCGTGGGCGCTACCTTCGATTTTCTTTCCGGTTCGGTAAAGCGGGCGCCGAATTTTATGCAAAAGACAGGGCTCGAATGGTTCTGGCGGCTCAGCCAGGAGCCGGGACGGCTCTGGAAAAGATATCTTGTGGACGATGCCCAATTCCTGGTCCTGCTGCTCAAAGAGCTGCGCAAGAAGGATAAAGTGAAGGGCAGCAGTCTTGAATGAATGACCGGAGCGGAGGTGGGAAAAGAAGATGACGGACCAGAATGAAAGCAGCTTGACGCTGCCATCCCTGACAGCGGTAAGATCGGGTGCGGTTATGGCGCTGATATGTGCCATTTGCCTTGGCCTTCCGCTGATGATCGGGTTCGCCAGTGCGAAACTCAGTGCTTCGAACAGCCTGCAGGGCGTGGTTCTGGCGGGGATTCTCTTTCCCGCCTTCCTGCTGGCGCTGGTGAAGCCGAAGCAGCTGCTCACCTACACACTGCTCGTATGGGCGGTGGCTCCGGAGCTGAGGCGTATCGCTGACTGGTCGGAGGGCGTGTACCATTCCGTATCACTGCTCAGTCTGGCACCGCTGCTGACGGGTGCACTGCTCGCGATTCCGGTGCTCAGGGAGATTCACCGGATCCGCAAATCATCCACCCGGATCATCCTGCTGTTCTCGGTAGCCCTGGCCTACGGTGCACTGATCGGCCTGGCCAAGAACGGCATAGGCTCAGTGTACGATCTGGCGAATTACATCGTACCGCTGCTGCTGATTCCATTCTTTGCAGTCACGCGGTTCAATCCGAAGGATATTGACCGGCTGCTGTACTCTTTTGCCAACATTGCAGTGCTGGTAGCCGTTTACGGTATCGTTCAATATCTGACCGTTCCGCCTTGGGATGCCTTCTGGATGCGGAACGCCGATATGATGTCCATCGGAACCCCGTATCCTTTGGAAATCCGGGTCTTCTCCACACTGAATTCACCCGGGCCGGCCGCAACCTTCCTGGTGTTCGCACTGGTGCCGATGATTCTGGAGAAGAGATGGCAAGGCACACTGCGCTGGATCGGTGTACTGCTCGTAGTGATCTGCCTGCTGACCACTCTGGTCCGCTCCGCCTGGCTGGTAATGCTGGTGATGCTGCTGGTCTACATCGGCTCCTCGCCTTCGAAGGGCAAGTGGAAGGCACTGCTCCAGCTGGCCTTTGTAGCGGCAGCGCTGTTCTGGATCGTACCGAAGCTTCCGGGTGCAGAGGGGCTGGTCGCCCGGATGGAGACACTTACCTCTGTGCAGGAAGACCACTCCTATAACGAGCGGCTCAGCCTCTGGCAGAACATGCTGCCGATGGTCGCATCCAACCCGGTGGGTCAGGGGATCGGCAGTGTAGGGCAAGGAACCAAGATAGGCAACGGAGGAGAACTCGGGGAATACGGCAATATGGATAACGGGTTTATCGCATTGCTGCTTACCTTCGGTGTACTCGGCGCCTTGTTCTTCTTCGGTGCACTCGGTGCAGTCATTAAACAAATTGTCAGCCGGGTGACCAGCAAGGACAGTCTCCAGCCTTATGCCAGGCTGTCGCTGGCCGCATGGACGGGAGCGGTAGTCAGCCTGGTATCGGACAACGGCTTCCCCGGACTTAAAGGATATCTGATCTGGATGCTGATTGGCCTGGGCCTCGGCGCTAAAGAGATTATTGAGAGCAGAAAGAAGGGGACACCACATGCAGCAGTTGAACGCGAAATCACTTCCCACTAGCACAGTCTGGTCCTCGCTCAAGAGCTTTACGAAGAGCAAGAACAACAGCTCTGCCGCCGTAAAAACGATGATGGTCAGCGTACTGATCCTGCTGGTCAATATGCTGACCGGTGTGCTGACCGCCCGCTACTTAGGCCCGACAGGCCGCGGGGAACAGACGGCTATGGTGAACTGGTCGCAGTTTCTGGCGTTCAGTATGAGTTTCGGTATTCCTTCGGCACTGATCTACAACGCTAAGAAGAACCCGGATGAAGCCGGAGTGCTGTACCGGGTGGCGCTGTTAATCGGGCTCGGGTTCGGGGTTGCAGCAACGACGGTAGGCATTCTGGTCTTGCCGTACTGGCTGAAATCCTTCAGCCCGGATGTTGTCCTGTTTGCGCAGGTGTCAATGATTCTATGCCCGCTGATTGTGCTCTCACAGGTCAATAATGCAGCATTTCAATTCAGAGGGGATTACAGAACCTTCAACCTGCTGCGGTATCTGATTCCGCTTTTGACGCTTGCAGCGATCGGGATTCTGATCCTTACCGGCAGCATGAATCCATTTACAACTGCGCTGGCCTATCTGGTTCCGTCGGTTCCGCTGTTCATCTGGATGACGATCTCGCTGCTCCGCACCTACAAGGTAAAGATGAAAGATACTTACCTGAATTTCAAAAGATTGTTCACCTACGGCCTCGGCTCTTACGGCAATGACCTGCTCGGCCAGTTCTCCTACTATATTGACCAGATTATTATCGCCGGCCTGCTGCGGCCAGCCGATCTGGGGCTGTATGCGGTCGCGGTGAGCCTGTCGCGGATGGTCAACTTCTTCTCAAATTCGATCACAGTGGTGCTGTTCCCGAAAGCTTCCGAGCTGTCGAAGGATGAGGCGGTTGCGCTGACCTTCAAAGCTTTCCGGATCAGCACCACCTGCACCCTGCTCGGTGCGCTGTTCCTGATGCTGGTAGCTCCTTTCGTAATTCCGCTGCTATACGGCAAGGATTTCAACACAGCACTGACTGTGTTCCGCCTGCTGCTGCTGGAAGTAACGATTAGCGGAGGCACACTGATTCTGGCTCAGGTGTTTATGGCGCTCGGCAAACCGAAGTTTGTTTCCATCCTTCAGGGGGTGGGCCTGATCCTGGTAATCCCGCTGCTCTTCCTGCTGGTGCCGAAGTTCGGATTGTTCGGAGCAGGGGTAGCGATGCTCTCCTCTGCAGTGCTTCGCTTCTTGTTCATCATTCTTAATATCAGATATAACCTGAAAGTTAAACTGCCCCGCCTGTTGATTAACGGGGATGACATTCAGTGGATGAAGACGACGATGAATTCCTATATTCGCAAAAAACCTATGGATACGAGCAGTTAAGAATTTTTACAGCGAGCAGAGGACACGATGCGAGCTACTAACTGCTAAACAAAACAAGGGACGGTGTGAAAGGAACGGAGAGAAATTTTGGAGCTGTAGAAACGAAGTGTCCGCCTTTGTTCTCTGATTTCAACCGCTATCAGCGTTTTAATCAAGGAAATCAGAGAACAACAGCGGTCGGAAGCCCAAATATTTCTCGTAGTGACGACACGCCGGACCAACCAAGCAAAGGAGGAGACCTTCATGGATTCAGTGACAAGCGTGCTTGGCGGCCCGGGCAGTTACCCGATTTCGGCTGTCATCATTGCTCAGGATGACGAAGTTCGCATATCCAAAGCAATTCAGTCCTGCCGACTATTCGCCGATGAGGTGGTTGTAATCGACGGGGGGAGTAAAGACGGGACGGTGCAGCTGGCCGAAAGCCTGGACTGCCGGGTGTTCGTCAACCCATGGCCCGGATATGCCAAACAAAGGGAATTCGGGGTGGAACGCGCCGTCCATGATTGGGTCTTCCTGATTGATACCGATGAAGTGGTCAGCGATGAGCTGGCCCAGGATATTCTGCAGCGTAAGCCGGCCCTGACGGACAGGGCTGTGGCGTACTCGCTATACCGGATCGGAGATTTCCTGGGCAGATGGTTGGACAAAGGAGAATACCTGGTGCGTCTGTACAACCGCAAGGAGTACGGCATCCGCAACTCTCTGGTGCATGAAATGCCGGAGGTTGAGGAAGAGCGGACAGTCCGCCTGAACGGAATTCTCTGGCACCAAGGCTTCCGGAGCATCAATGACCATGTGGCCCGCTTTAACAAATACACCGATCTGGAGGCGCAAAGCGCTTTTGCCAGCGGTAAGCCGTTTAAGCTGAGAAATCTGCTGCTGCGGCCGCCGGCACGCTTCCTGCAGAAATATTTCTTGCACGGTTTGTTCAAAAAAGGCATTTCGGGATTCGCGGTATCCGTATTCTGGGTGATGTATGAATTCATGGTCGGCTTCAAGCATTACGAATTAACAAGCTCCAGCAAGCTGGCCCGGCACAACGCACAGGGTCAGGCGGAGAAGGAAAAGAAAGGGGAGCGAAGCTATGCCGTACAGTGACGGACTCAATATAATGACGACCGGCCTCAGTTGGCCATCGCTCCAGCCCGGCGGGCTCAACACGTATTTCAAATCCGTATGCGAGCAGCTCTCCTCACGCAATCAGGTGCATGCGCTGATCTGCAGCCAGGAGACGCCCTCCACCCCCAAAGAACTGATTATCCATAACGCCGGCGACCCCAAAGAGACCATCTGGAAGCGCAAGGATGCATTCCAGCGTAAAGCAGCGGATCTGATGGGGAATGGCAGCGGGCGTATTGATATCCTATACTCGCATTTTGCCCCATACGGCATTGGGCCGGCAATGGAAGCAAAGAAGCGGGGCATTCCGGTGATCATGACCTTTCACGGTCCGTGGAATGAAGAGATGAAGATCGAAGGGCAGGGCATCAAGCACCGGGTCAAGACGACCATTGCCAAATCGATTGAACGCAAAGCCTATAAGCTGGCGGATAAGTTCATCGTACTCAGCGAGTACTTCCGTGACATGCTGCACACGCTGCACGGTGTACCGCTGCATAAGATCATCGTCATCCCGGGTGCAGCGAATGTGGAACGTTTTGTTCCGGCAAGCAACCGGCTGGCCGTACGGCGGACGCTGAATCTGCCGGAGGGGGCAACGACAGTCCTGACTGTACGGCGGCTGATGAACCGTATGGGGCTGCTCCAGCTGCTGGATGCCTGGAAGCAGGTCACGGAACGCTTCCCGAATGCGATTCTGCTGATCGGCGGCAAAGGGCCGCTGCGAGCTGAGCTGGAAGAAAAAATCGCCGATTACGGCCTTGGCAACAAGGTCCGGCTGCTCGGATACATTCCCGATCATCAGCTGGCCTCCTATTATCAGGCAGCCGATATGTTCGTGGTTCCCTCGCAGGCGTTGGAAGGCTTCGGCCTGATCACCGTTGAAGCACTTGCTTCCGGTCTTCCCGTGATGGCTACGCCGGTAGGCGGCAACAAAGAAATTCTTCAGGGCTTCCGCCCGGAGCTGCTGTTCAAGAGTGCGGCCAGTGATGATATGGCGGAAGGCATGATTCATATGCTAAGCAACCGCAAGCTGCTGCCAAGCCGCGACGAATGCCGGGATCATGTGCTGGAGAAATACACCTGGGAGCATGTGGGTGACCGAGTGGAATCCGTATTCCTTGAAACTTTGGGAAAGGGTGTGGCCGCAGGATGCTAAAAGTCGCTTATATTGATCACACCGCGAAGTGGAGCGGCGGAGAGGTTGCTCTTTTCAACATTCTTACCAATATCGGTGAGCAGATTGAGCCGCTGGTAATCCTGGCGGAAGAAGGTACGCTAGCTGAACGGCTCCGCGAGAAAGGGATTGATGTCCGCATTATCCCGCTGGATGAGAGCATCCGCAGCCGCGGCAGAAACACCGTCAACCTCGGCGCTCCGGCGGCAGCCATTAAGCTGCTGGCTTACGGACGCAAGCTGGCGCCGCTGCTCAAGCAGGAGAAAGTGGATTGTGTGCATACCAATTCCCTGAAGTCGGCCTTCTACGGCGCAGTTGCCGCCAAAAAAGCAGGAGTGCCGCTGATCTGGCACATCCGGGATCATATCGGAGCCCCGTACCTGAAGCCGGTTGTTGCCAAGGCTATCCGGCTCCTGTCACGCCTGCTCCCGAACGGCGTAATCGCCAACTCCCACTCTACGCTGAATGCGCTGGAGCTGCCCCGCACCAAAAAAACCCTCGTCGTGTATTCCGCTTTTGCCAAAGCGATCGGCGAAGGGATCGGCAAACGGGATCAGAAGGATTTCAACGTGCTCCTGGTAGGGCGGCTGGCACACTGGAAAGGCCAGCATGTTGTGCTGGAAGCAGCGAAGGCTTTTAAACAGGATAGCCGGGTTAAGTTCTGGCTGGCTGGTGACGCGCTTTTCGGAGAAGAAGAATACAAACAGGAATTAATCCGCAAGATGCAGCAGGATGATCTGAGCAATGTCAGTCTGCTGGGACATGTGGATGACATACAAGGCCTGATGAATAAAGCTGATTTGCTGATACACACGTCGATCACCCCCGAGCCGTTTGGCCAGGTTATCGTCGAAGGCATGGCGGCTGGACTGCCGGTGATCGCCTCCAATGAAGGCGGACCGGTAGAGATCGTAGTACCCGGTGTAACGGGACTGCTGATCCAGCCTGGAGACGCTAAGGTACTCGCAGAATCAATCACCTGGATGCTGGACCATCCCGAAGAGCGCAGACGGATGGCGGATAGTGGAATGAAGCGGGTGAAAGAGCATTTCGTCATCGAGAATACAGTCAAGGACATCGTTGACTACTACAAAGGTTTGCTGGCAGCGACCTAATAGATTCCCGAACTCAAGCCAAACGTAAACAACAACCGCCTGCATCCATACAATCACTACTTGATGATGCTGCTCCATAAAACTTTGAGGATGATTCACATGAAAATTGCGATAGCGCACGATTACTTAATCCAAATGGGCGGGGCGGAAAGAGTAGTGGAAGTTTTCCACCACATGTATCCGGATGCTCCGATCTTCACGACGGTTTTTAACGGAAGCCGCCTAACCGACAACCTCAAAGATGCGGATATCCGGGCCTCCTGGCTGCAAAAAATTCCGGGAGTGAAGACCAATTTCAAAGGGGTGCTGCCGCTTTATCCCATGGCCATCCGAGATCTGGACTTTCGCGGATATGATATTGTCCTGAGTTCCAGCAGTGCTTTTATGAAAAGCATTCAGGTGCCCGAATCGACGTTTCATCTATGCTACTGCCATACGCCAATGCGCTTCGCCTGGGATTATGACACTTACATGGAGCGGCAATCGAACTCCGGACTGTTCAAAAGACTGCTGAAGGTCTACATGCAGCGGCTCAAGTCCTGGGACCAGCGGACATCCAAAAATGTGAACCAGTTCGTAGCCAACTCTTCCGTAGTGAAGAAGCGGATTCAGAACTATTATCACCGCGATGCCGATGTGATTTTCCCGCCGATCAACACCGCCCGGTTCACCAGCTCGAGTTCCATCGGCGATTATTACCTGATCGTCTCCCGGCTTGTTTCCTACAAGCGGATCGATCTCGCCGTGGAAGCCTTCAACCGCAATGGTCTTAAGCTCTATATCGTCGGTGACGGACCGGACCGCAAAAGGCTGGAGGGCATGGCCAAAGACAATGTATCCTTCCTCGGACGGCTGGATGATGGAGAGGTAACAGGCCTGATGTCACAGTGCCGGGCATTTATTTTTCCGGGAGAAGAGGATTTCGGTATTACGCCGCTGGAGGCGAATGCCGCAGGCAGACCGGTCATCGCTTATCAGGCCGGAGGCGCGCTGGACACCATCGTGCCATACGTCAACGGTGTGTTTTTTCAGAACCAGGAAGTTGACGATTTACTGAAGGCCATCCACGAAGTGGAATCCTACCCATGGGATATCGGCCAAATCATGGGCCACGCCCGCAAATTCGACGAACAGGCGTTTATGGTGCAGTTCAAGCAATATGTAGAGCAAGCCTACATTAATTTCCTAAAAGGAGGATGATTGTATGAAGCTGGCAGTTATCGGTACCGGCTATGTCGGTCTAGTATCTGGCGTATGTTTTACACTTAACGGGAATCATGTCATCTGCGTCGATAAGGATGAGGAAAAAATCAGCAAGCTTAACCGGATGGAATCCCCCATCTATGAACCGGGGATCGAGGCATTGATTGAGATGAATCTCCGGGAGGGCAGATTATCCTTCTCTTCGGATCTTCAGGAATCGGTGCGCCGCTCAGATATCGTCATTCTGGCTGTGGGTACACCTTCTTTACCGGGTGGCGAAGCGGATTTAAGGTATATCGAAGGAGCCGCTACGGAAATTGCCCAGGCGATGGAAGGCTACAAAATCATCATGACCAAGTCGACTGTTCCGGTTGGCACGAATGAGAAAATCCGCAACCTCATCGCTTCCCACACGAATCATCCCTTCGATATTGTCTCCGCTCCCGAGTTCCTGCGTGAAGGCTCTGCAATCCGCGACACCCTTCATCCGGACCGGATCGTTATCGGCCTCGATAATCCGCAGCTTGAGCCGACCATGCGCCAGCTTCATCAGGGCTTCACGGAAAATGTCTTCGTAACAGATATCCGCAGTGCGGAAATGATTAAATATGCTTCGAACGCATTCCTGGCAACCAAAATTTCGTTTATTAACGAGATTGCCAACATTTGCGAAAAAGTGGGAGCTGATGTAACCATGGTGGCGGAAGGTATGGGAATGGACCGTAGAATTGGTTCCTCGTTCCTGCAGGCCGGCATCGGTTATGGAGGCTCCTGTTTCCCGAAAGATACCAATGCGCTGATCCAAATCGCCGGTAACGTCGATTACGAGTTCAAGCTGCTGAAATCGGTGGTTGAGGTGAACAAGGACCAGCGGTTCATGATCATCTCGAAGCTCCATGAATCGCTAGGCAGCCTGCGCGGCGCAGTTATCGGTATCTGGGGGCTGGCCTTTAAGCCGAATACCGATGATGTCCGCGAAGCTCCAGCGCGGGAAATCGTCGAAGCTCTGGTGGCGGAAGGAGCAACAGTGAAGCTGTATGACCCGATTGCTGCTGATAACTTCAGAGCAGGGTATGATCATCCGCAGCTGCGCTGGTGCGGCCTTGCTGAAGAGGCGGCCGAAGGCAGCGACGCCATCTGCCTGCTGACCGACTGGGCCCAGTTCAAGGATATCGATCTGCATCTGCTGGCAGGCAGCATGCGCCGCCAGATTCTGATCGACGGCCGCAACGTCTACTCCAAGGAGCAGATCGAAGGCACCGGGCTGGAGTACCACTCGGTCGGTCGCCCGCAGATGGGCGGACTGAGCGGATATTCCCCAAGCGTCGCCGGGGCGATCTAATTCAGAGCTGCTCTTGAGCGCAGCTTTAGCTGCCGCTCCGCTCCTTGCCCTTAAATTGCCGCTACAACAAGCGGCAATCCAGATCTTTAGCAGGGAGCCAGCCTGCGGGCAAAGTAAGCAAAAAGATGCGATTCTTCCAGAACGCTCAGTCAAGCAAGAGTTCTTAATCGTAAGCTGTTATGGAATGGAACGGAGAGGAATTTTGGAACTGTAGGAACATAGTGTCCGCCTTTGTCTGCGGATTTCAACCGCGAACAGCGGTATAAATCAGGAAATCTGCAGACAACAGCGGCCGAAAGTCCAAACATTCTTTGCAGTGACTCTCATAACAGTGAGACCTTAAGGAATACTGCGCAGCAAAGGGCATTCTGTAAGGAGCATTCCAGCTTTCCACAGTCCGCAGCGAACTAATAACAATCCGATATTTTCGCGACAACACATAAATAGGAGGGTTCACTTATGAAACTGGTACTTCTATCAGGCGGTTCTGGTAAACGGCTCTGGCCTTTGTCCAACGATTCACGTTCGAAGCAATTTCTGAAGGTACTGGAAAGCCCGACGGGTGAACCGGAATCTATGGTACAGCGTGTCTGGAGACAGCTTGAGGAAGCGGGCATGACAGGTTCGTCTTATCTGGCAACTGGCCGCAGCCAGGTGGAATCGATTCAGAGCCAGCTTGGCAGCGAGGTTCCGATCATTGTTGAGCCTGAGCGCCGTGATACGTTCCCGGCCATAGCGCTGACAGCAGCTTACCTGTATTCGATGGCCGGTGTTTCTCCGGACGAAACAGTCGCTATCCTGCCTGTTGATCCCTATGTGGAAGCTTCATTCTTCGATACCGTAGTCCAGCTTGAGCAGACAATGGAGGAAAGCGGCGCAAATCTGGCGCTGATGGGCGTAGTTCCTGAACATGCGTCAGAGAAATACGGATATATCATCCCTACCACTGCTGAGGCGGGAACAAGCGGATATCTGCAAGTGAGCCATTTCCAGGAAAAACCTGACCGTGTACAAGCCGAAGGTCTGATCAGCAAAGGAGCCCTTTGGAATTGCGGGGTGTTCGCTTTCCGCTTAGGTTATCTGCTTGATATTCTGCAGCGCAAAGGGCTGCCGCTTAACTACGAGGAACTGCAGAAGCAGTATAAACTGCTTGCCTCCATCAGCTTTGATTACGAAGTGGTGGAAAAAGAGGAGAATATCGTGGTTCAGCCTTATGCAGGCTTCTGGAAGGATCTGGGTACCTGGAATACACTGACTGAAGAAATGAGCAGCAATCTGGTAGGGAAAGGTGTTGTCACTGCCGATTCTGAGGGAACCTGCCTGATCAATGAGCTGGATATTCCGATTACAGTCATCGGGGCGAAGGACTTAATTATCGCCGCCAGCCCGGATGGCATCTTGGTTACGCATAAAGCGGAAAGTCCACGGATCAAAGAAGTGCTGAAGTCTTACGAGCAAAGACCGATGTTCGAGGAACGCCGCTGGGGCCATTACAAGGTCATTGATTATGTGAAGTACGATGAGGGCAATGAAGTCCTGACTAAGCGGATTTTTATTGAAGAGGGCAAGAACATCAGCTACCAGCTGCACCGCAAACGCAGTGAAATCTGGACCTTTGTAAGCGGGGAAGCCAGCATTGTGATTAACGAGAAAATGCATAATGTGAAGGCGGGCGATGTGGTTCGCATCCCTGAAGGCACCAAACATGCGATCCTTGCGCTGACGGATGTGGAGTTTATCGAAGTGCAGACCGGATCTGAGCTGGTGGAAGAGGATAATATCCGAATCACCTTGGACTGGAAGGATATAGCATTACAACAGTTCATTTCGTAGGCCTAAATAATCTATTTAACCAATTGTTACAAATCCAAAACAGGTATTAAGAACCATTTATTAAGAAATCTTAATTTTTGCTATAAACCTACAACTTAATAGAGTCGATACTTACGGTAAGAAGGAGAAATCCTTCCAAAACGACAAAGGCAAACCTACTCGAAAGATAGGGACGCAAAGCTATAGGGCCTCTTAAAAGTGGCAGCCTGGCTACCGAAAGGAAGATCATTTTGAAAACTTACCGTAAGTTTCGTCTGTTGTCCGCCGTGTTGTCTCTGGCTGTGTTTTTGTCCGCAGTACCGCTTGGACTAGGACTTGCACCTTCCCCGGCTAAAGCAGCTTCAAGTACAGCTGTGCCAGTTAATCCGGACGCTTCAGCTGAAGCCGTCAAGCTCCTTGGTAACCTGTATTCTATTTCCGGAAAAGGAATTATTTCAGGCCAGCATGACTATCTGGAGAGCCCGGATGAATTTAGCAACAAGCTGAAAGGAACAAGCGGACAATATGCCGCACTTCACGGATATGAGCTTGGAGTAATCAGCGGACAATCGGAAAGCACTGCTGCAACGCAACGGAAGAATGTAGTCAATAGTGCTATCAACTGGGCCAAATCGGGCGGTATCGTAGCAATGACTTTTCATGAGAATCTGCCGGGCACTACGTATGATTGGGCAAATGTGCAGAAATCATTAACACAAGCAGAGTTCAACAAATATATAACACCAGGTACGGCACAGTACAATGCATTGATTGCCGACCTCGATAAAGTTGCAGTTTCACTCAAAAGCCTGCGGGATGCAGGAGTTCCCGTACTCTGGAGACCTTACCATGAGATGAACGGTGACTGGTTCTGGTGGGGAAAGAAGAGCAATTTCACTGATCTTTGGAATATTATGTATGATCGGTTTGTTAATTATCATAAACTTAACAATCTGCTGTGGGTATGGAATCCGAATGCTCCGAATGCCTGGTCTGATCCCTATGAGCTGACCTATCCTGGTGCGAATAAGGTCGATGTACTTGCAGCTGATATATACAATAATGATTATATGAATAGATATTATGACAGCTTGGTTAGTCTGGCTGCCGGTAAGCCGGTCGGCATCGGTGAGAATGGTGAAATGCCGAGTACAGCTAAGCTGCAGCTCTACCAGAAGAATTACGTTTATATGATGAACTGGGGAAAAATGCTCTATGATAACAACAGCACGACTACAATCACAAGCTTTATGAATGACAGCTACACCCTGACCCGGGATGAATATAAGGCGTGGACAGTCCCGGGCGCAACGGCAACGCCGACAGCTACGCCAACGGCAACGCCGACAGCAACGCCAACGGCAACGCCGACAGCTACGCCAACGGCAACGCCGACAGCTACGCCAACGGCAACGCCGACAGCAACGCCAACGGCAACGCCGACAGCAACGCCAACGGCAACGCCGACAGCTACGCCAATGGCAACGCCGACAGCAACGCCAACGGCAACGCCGACAGCGACACCAACGGCAACGCCAACGCCGACTCCTGTACCTGAAAATACATTGCAGGCACCGGTACCGTTGGTAAACGGGCTTGCAGGTGAATATTTCAAGAATATGACGCTGTCCGGCACGCCTGTGCTGGTACGCAATGATAGTTTGCTTAATTTCAACTGGCGTCAGGCATCACCGGATGCTTCATTGCCTGTAGATATTTTTTCCGTACGCTGGACCGGCCTGATTAAGCCTTCTTATAGTGAAACCTATCAATTCTATACAACATCGGATGATGGTATCCGTGTTTATGTGAATGGAACAGCCGTTATCGACAGCTGGATGAAGCAGAGCGGTACCGAGCGTACCGGAAGCATTGCCCTGAAAGCCGGACAGTATTATGACATTAAAGTAGAATATTATGAAAATGCCGGTGATGCCAATATCCGTATGATGTGGCAGAGTCCCAGCCAGGCCAAAGTAACCGTTCCTTCAAGCGCATTGTTCTTGAAAAGTTCCACATCATCTATAAGTACTGCAGAATCATCATTGGTGACGAATTCGCTGGCCATGGTGCAGACAGTAACAGTGTCGCCGACAACGGCACCAACGTCAACGCCGACAGCGGCACCAACGCCAACGCCGACAGCGGCACCAACGCCGACAGCAGCACCAACGCCAGCGCCGACAGCAGCACCAACGCCAGCGCCGACAGCAGCACCAACGCCGACAGCAGCACCAACGCCGACAGCGGCGCCAACGCCAACGCCAACGCCGGCACCAACGCCAGCGCCGACAGCAACGCCGACAGCAGCACCAGCACCTGCAGCCAACGGGCTGCAAGGGGAGTATTTCAACAACATGCAGCTGGCGGGAACTCCCGCTGTAGTACGTACCGACGCGGTCCTTGACCTCAACTGGCGTCTTGGCTCGCCGGATGCGGCGATCGGAGTGGATTTCTTCTCCGTACGCTGGAGCGGTAAAATTAAGCCCCTGTATAGTGAGACGTACCAAATCTATACCTCTTCAGATGACGGTGTCCGTGTCTGGGTCAATGGCAGTCTCATCATCGACAGCTGGGTGAAGCAGAGTGGAACCGAACGCATGGGAAGCATAAACCTGCAGGCAGGACAGTTATATGATATTAAAGTGGAATATTATGAGAACCAAGGGGATGCAAGAGCGAAGCTGATGTGGGAAAGCCCGAGTCAATTAAAGGGGACAGTCCCGTCAAGCGCCTTGTTCCTACCTTCCGCTTCCTAAAATAAGCGATCGGCAGTCTGTTCTATCACCGCCGTCACTGATGCTGGTTAAGCCGTTACAATACTAAATCCTCAAAAGTCCACCTATTAGGGCCCTGCTTACCAGCAGGGCTACTAAGCTATAGGCCTCAGTTGGCTGCAAAATGACTGCCCTGCTAATGGAACCGTCACTTGCTCCATAGAGGTTTAACGGCTGGAGAAAGGAGTTAACATTGAACACTAACCGCAAGTTCCGGCTATTTACGACGATTTTGCCTATAATCTTCATTCTCTCTTTACTGCCCTGGTCGGAGGTACGCAGCCTTCCGGTTACCCGGACTGTGGTTACCCCGGCAGCAGTGAATACTCCGATCAATCCTAACGCTTCCCAGGAGGCGGCCGATTTGCTGACCTATCTATCGAATCTCAGCGGAAACGGCATGATTTCAGGACAGCATGACTATCTGGAGAGTCCTGATGAATTCAACAATAAGCTGAAAAAGGCCACCGGGCAATCTGCTGTTTTGCATGGCTATGAGCTTGGAGCCATCAATAATCAATCGGAATCTGCCATTAAGCGTCAGCGTAAGGCTGTAGTAAACAGTGCAATCAAATGGCATAAGGGCGGAGGCATCGTAGCGATGACCTTTCATCAGAACCTGCCCGGCACTTCTCCGGAATGGTCCAATGTGCATATGAGTCTCAGCCAGGATATGTTTGATGCCTATGTGACCCCGGGAACAGCACAATATAAGAATCTGATTGCCGATATTGACGAGATTGCCGGGTATCTGGAAGATCTTCAGGATGCCGGAGTACCGGTTTTGTGGCGTCCCTATCATGAAATGAACGGAGACTGGTTCTGGTGGGGGAATAAAGACAACTTCACTAAGCTCTGGGACATCATGTATAACCGTTTAACAAACACGCACAAGCTGAATAATCTGCTATGGGTATGGAACCCCAATGCACCTAATGAATGGTCGGATGATTTTGAGCCATATTTCCCCGGATCGGGAAAAGCAGACATTTTGGCGGCAGATATATATAACAATGACTTCAAGCAGTCCTATTATGAGAATCTGCTGAAGCTGGCAGACGGAAAGCCTATCGGCATCGGGGAAAGCGGAGAGCTGCCAGACCCTGTTATATTGTCTCAAACCCAAAGTAAATGGGTATATACCATGACATGGGGGAAAATGCTGACTGAAAAAAATGATCTGCAGAAAATCAAAAATTTTATGAATGATAATTATATCGTTTCCCGCGATGATTATATTATTATGCTCGCTAGTAAACCGAACACGAAGCCTCCCGCTTCGACCAAGGGATTAAGGGCGCAATATTTCAATAATACAGACCTGGCCGGCGGAGCACAGCTGATCCGTAATGACAACAAAATTGACTTCAACTGGCACGGGGACTCTCCGGCAGTCGGCCTCGGGAAGGATCTCTTCTCGGTTCGCTGGACCGGAACGATCATGCCGATATATAGTGAGAAATATACATTTACGGCCTCTTCGGATGACGGAGTGCGGCTCTGGATTGACGGTAAACTGGTGATTGACAGCTGGAAGAAGCAGAGCGGCGTCGGACGCGAGGGAAGTAACGAGCTTACCGCCGGAACCTCATATGATATTAAAGTGGAGTACTATGAGAACCGCGGGGACGCCAACATCCGTTTATTATGGAAGAGTGCCAGCCAGAAGCAGGGGATTATCCCCAAAAGTGCATTAACCCTCCCTAAGTAACCTAATCTGGCTTTACGACTTATGGGCAGACACCCCGGAAGAAAGCGAGGACAAAGGAATGAGGACTAAGAAAAAAACAACCAGACCTCTAAAGTTACTACTAAAATTTGCAGCTTTAACCATCTTGTTTCTTATGTCCGTTTCTGTCTTCGGAGATGATGGAACGAAGCGGGGCGAAGTGGAGGTAGACATGACTAAGTTGTCCTCAGCGGCTGATTCAGGTCCGGCTTTACCGGACGGAAATGTACTGTGGCAGCTGGGTCAGCGTGATGGATCTGCCGGAGAATTTGCAGCTTCCGGTTCCTCAGACGCTAAAAAGATTTATAATGCTGTCTCTACCGCAGCCAAGGCTGTTGAGCTGAAAGGCGTTCCTTCGGGCCTGCGGGGAGACACCAACCCTGAATTGATTATTACGTATAACTTGAATAAGATCCCGGCGAACGGGGTCTTATTTCGCGTAAGTATTCTCGATGCATACAAATCCGTTCCGCAAATGAGTGTTTTCTCCAATCATCAGCTGTCAGGCATCATACAGATTGCCGGTGTCGCCGGGACGGACAGCAAATATACCTTCCGCAAAACGTATGAACTCTATATCCCGAAGGAACAGCTGGTGCAGGGCAGTAACGAGCTGAAGCTGCGGACTACACGCGGTATTTATTCCTCAAGTATGGAAGATAAGTACGACTGGTGGACCTGGGATTCCTTGAGTCTTGAATCGCTGAATGCTCCTATTAAAGAGCCGATTCACGGCAGCTATACACTGACCGGCACAATGGTCAACAACAAGCAGTTTTATTTTGATGAAGGTGCGGTTACTCATTTGCCTTACATCATGAAGTGGCTTGGCGTGGCTTACAGCGGCAACATTATGCGCACCAGCTGTGCCAGCGATGTCGGCCGCTCCTGCTCCAACATGGAGGATTATTACAAAGTACTTAGGGATTACAATATGCAGTCAGTTGCCCTGTATCTGTACACGGGAGATATTAAGCTCAAAGCTGACGGCTCGCTGCCGGAAGAGGCAGAGAAGAAGCTGACGGATTACTTTAAGCAATACGGCTCGTACTTTCAGTATTATGAAGTAGATAATGAGCCAGGCCTGTTCAATCGTTCAAAAGCTGTCAATCTGGCGATCGCCGATTGGCTGAACAAGAAGGGCAAGGCAATTGCCCCTCATTTGCAGACAGTGGCACCTGGCTGGGCTTACTGGCCGAGCTATAGCGCGGATTCCTGCGGCAATCAAAAGGGGACGGTCAAACAGTGCGGTGACCCTGACGGCTGGGAACGTGATCCGGAGCAGCGCAATGAGCTTGAAGAGGTAACCGATTTGACCAACGGGCATTCCTATGGGGAATCCTATATTTTCAGCAACGGAGGCAGCTTTACTGAGAATCTCAAGACCTTCGGCGGAGCTGCAGACGGCCTGGGCAAAAAAATGCTGACGACTGAATTCGGTACTTCGGATAGCCACGTGGATGCTTACCAGTATGGGGCTTCCGAGGCTACAGCAGCAGTGTTTGACCGGATTATGCGCGCCCATATCGGTTATGCGGATATGTTTGTGCAGCATGCCGCCTTTTTCAAAAACTTCAGTTTGTTTAAATACGGATTCAATTTGGAGGAGCATGATCCGGCCAAGACAGAGATTTACTATACAAAATCCAACGAGGATTCCCGTGTCAGTATCATGAGAAGACTTAGTCTCGCTTATGCAACGCACGGTACACCGTTAACCTATCAGATCAGTAATAAGGATCAGCTGGCAGACAAACTTGTATACGTCCGTGCTGTTGATACCTCTACCCTTACGCCGCTGGCAGGCAGCGGTGCAACCTCCAATAAACTGCTGATTAACTTTGTGAACTTTGAAGAGACAACGCAAAAGGTCTCCGTGAAGGTAACGATGCCGAAAAAAACAGTCTACGAAGGAGAACGGTTTGGCAACGGAGATACTTATGAGGAAGCCCGCAGTTATATTTCTGGCAGAAGTGCAACACCTGTACTGGAATTTAACGAGACCCTCGCCCCGGGGGAGGCAGTGCAGTATATTCTGCAGCCCTCCTCAGAGGTAGCGGATACGGCGCCGCAAGGCTTCAAAGCGGCAGCAATCAAAGGATTATCCATGAAACTGAGCTGGCTGGAGGCCCCCGGAGCAAGTTATGAAGTGCTCCGGGCCGACGGCTCCGGCGGGGATCTGAAGGTTATTGCAACGGGAGTTCAAGAAACCGGATACATTGACAGCGAGCTGCAGGAAGGTACGCTTTACACGTATGCGGTAAGAGTTGCAGGTTCAGGCGTTATGTCTGAGAAAGTGCAGATTACGGCTACTGGCCTGGTTCCGCTTGACCGGACCGAATGGAAAGTGTCGTCCAATGTCAATACCGAAGCCTCGAATCCGTCAAGTGCGATAGACGGGGACCGGCGTACACGCTGGGATACCGGCAAACATCAGGCCTCGGGAGAATACTTTCAGATTGACCTAGGCAAAGAGCATTCGGTGGAGGCTGTAGAATTGGACTATTCGTTGTCCTCCTATGACTATCCGCGTGGTTATGAGCTTTATGTATCTAATGATGCGGCGAATTGGAAGCTCATGGTTAGGGGAAAAGGGCAGCTGAACAGCACCAAGATTAGCTTTTCCCAAGTAAAAGCCCGCTACATCAGGATTTTGCAGACGGGTTCCGGCGGCAACTACTGGTCCATTCAGGAGATGCAGGTTTACTCAAGAGAATAACAGCTTGATGGGCAGAGAAATGCTGCTTAATAAGGGAGACCCAGCTATATTTATGGCCGGGTTTTTTTGCATTGGGAGGAAATCCTCCGTCTTAGGCAAGTTCAATACACGGAAGGATGTATGATGCTACAGAGTTGGTGCATTCTAAATGCAGTGTGGACCGGTTGTCTCAAAAAAAGCATTTTAGGGTTAATAACGTAAATAACGCTGGAACAGCGGTAAGCATTGTAATAATAGAACAGGGGGGAGATGCGGAAAATGACTCATTTAGCGGACAGTGTTATCTTATTACTCGCGGTTCTGCTGCTGATTGGAGTGCTATCAACCAAATTCTCGACACGTTTCGGGATGCCGGCACTGGTGCTTTTTATCTTGGTAGGGATGGTGCTCAGTCATTTTGTATATTTTAATAATGTATCTTTAACTCAAATTGCCGGAATATTTGCGCTTGTGGTCATATTATTCGAAGGAGGAATGCAGACCAGCATAAAGGATATCCGGCCGGTTATGGCATCCGCATTGTCCCTGGCTACGATCGGCGTGCTGCTTACGACTGCCATTGTAGGAGTGTTCGCCAGGTTTGTGCTCGGAGTGCCGTGGGCAGAAAGCCTTCTGTTCGGGGCAATCGTCGGTTCAACGGATGCGGCCGCAGTTTTTTCCGTTCTCGGCGGCAAAAATATTGATAAGCGCCTGACCTCCACACTGGAAGCAGAGTCCGGAAGCAATGATCCGATGGCTGTGTTTCTGACAGTTTCGCTGATCGAATGGATTGAACATCCGGAAACGGCAATATGGAGCATGCTGCTGTCCTTTGTTTGGGAGATGGGGATCGGACTCCTCATGGGGGTTGTGATTGGCAAGCTGGCTGTATATTTAATCAATAGAATCAATCTGGATTCCACCGGACTGTATCCGGTGCTGGCGATAGGATTTGCTGTACTGACCTACGGCGTTTCGACGCTTGTGCACAGCAGTGGACTGCTCGCCGTTTTTGTGATGGGATTGACGCTTGGCAATTCAGAACTGATGTACCACCGGACCATTATGAATTTCAATCACGGGTTCGCCTGGATGATGCAGATTGCGATGTTTATCCTGCTTGGTCTGCTGGTTTTCCCTCAGGAGCTCTCTGAGATCGCCTGGCAGGGACTGCTGCTGTCTGTAATTCTGATGCTCGTGGCCCGGCCTGTCGGGGTATTTATAAGTCTGTTATTTGCTAAGTTTTCAGTCCGTGAGAAGACACTGTTATCCTGGGCGGGTCTGCGCGGCGCGGTGCCGATCGTACTGGCTACCTACCCGCTTCTGGCCGGGCTTCCTGAGGGGCGGATGTTTTTTAATGTGGTTTTCTTCGTTGTCCTGACATCGGCTGTGATTCAGGGAACAACCATCTCCCCGCTGGCTTCCAGGTTAAAGCTGGTGGGTAGTGACGAAGCAGCACAGCCGTCGCTTATGGAACTGGTTGCACTTGGAAAGACCGATTCCGAATTTAATCATATCGGGATTGAGTCCAGTATGCCGATTGCCGGAATGCAGATTGCGCAGCTGAATTTGCCGGATGATATTCTCTTTACGGCGATCATCCGCAATAAGGGAATCGTTACGCCGCACGGCAGTACCGTGATCCTGCCCGGAGATACCGTTTATGTGCTGAGTCCTAAGGCTAAACGCGAAGAGATGCGGGCGGTTTTCCGGAGCGGAAAAGGCAAAGCAGCGGAAACATATATTCCTCCGGTGTAGCAAATATGCCAATAATGTAAAGTTTTATTCCACAGTCAGGTAATTTGTGGCAATATAGGTGCGTTTGGATGAATGTGACACAAATAACAGGTTTCTAAAAGGAGGTATGCTAGAATTTGCAGCAACAAAATCGTAAAATGCTTGCGGGAAAGCAATATTTATGTTATATTGTATATAGATTTAGAACAAGTCTAAATACAATAAATAATATATAATTACACTATAGGAGGTTATTTAGAATGGGTACTCATGTAAAGAACCAGACAGAACTGCACGCAGCATTGAACCGCCAAACCGCGAATTGGAGCCTGCTTGGGGTGAAATTGCATCACTATCACTGGTATGTGAGCGGATCACAATTTTTCACTCTGCATGCTAAATTCGAAGAACTCTACACTGAAGCAGCCACTTATGTGGACGACCTGGCTGAGCGGTTGCTCGCTATTGGCGGCAAGCCGGCCTCTACGATGACACAATATTTGGCCCTGTCAGAGCTGAAGGAAGCTGCCGGCAGCGAAAGCCCCAAAGAAATGGTTGCCCAGCTCGTTAAAGACTTCGCGCTTGTCTCCGAAGAGCTGAAGAGCGCCATCGCGGCTGCGGAGGAACTTAGTGATCAACCGACTGCTGATCTGCTGATCGGCATCAGAAGCAGCGTTGAGAAGCATGCCTGGATGCTAAACGCTTATCTGGCGTAAGGATACTATAACTGAAGGCTAGGACTGCAGCCCGGTGTACGGATTGCAGGAGCAAAGAGTGCCCGTGCGATAACCGCACGGGCACTCTTTGTTCAAACGATTCTCTCACAAGTCGTCTATTTGATAAATACACCGCCAAACGGCAGCGCCTCGCGCAGAAACCGTTTAATAATACCGTCCTCGTTATTATCCCGCTCAAAGCGGCGGCTCTGGCGTCCGGCTTGAAACAGTACAGGTCCATGGCCTGTCATCTTCCAGTGATAGCTCATATGCTGGCTGGCCAGATGATTGCCGTACACGGTCAGCTCAAGCTTGGCATTCTCCGGATACGCTATTAGACTGCCTGCATCGACGTAGAGCGGATCGGAGGGATGAAGCTCGGCTTCGCACACCGTTCCCTCCGTCAGTATACCGATGCTCCCGTTGCCGGCAAATTTGACTTTGACAATGTCGCGGGTAACCAGCATATTCTTCATGCTCAGCACCCGCGTCTGCATCGTGATTCCTTTACTGTAGAAGAAGAGATGCCTGAAATCATAGAGCAGATCGCTTTTACCGTTCAGCTGCAAGGTTTTGACACGGTAACCGGGAGGCAGTGCTGCCACAAACCGGCAGGGGCCGGACATATCCGAACGGATCAGCTTGCGCTTGCGGTACATGCCTTTGACGTCCATCAGCCGGTCTGCCCGTCCGGATGAGGGGCCCTGATAGGCGATAATTTGCTGGGGATGCAGCACATGAACCTCTTCATTCTCCCCGATAGTAAAAGCAACGGCCTGTCCGCTGCCGCTGTCGCCTTCATCCTGGACATCGACGTTCATCGTACACACTCCTTCATATTAGAGAGAGGTCAGGCTGCTAGCGCAACCGGTCCCCTCTTCTTGAGCGGTGGCGCATGGTAAAGCGCAGCAGCCGGATAATCAGGAAATAACCAAGAATAAGGGCGAACCCGGTAATCACCGTAACCTTTATCCGGTTATAGTAGTTTTCACGCGCAGTGCGGTCATTTTTCAGCTCGTCAACCACCAGGCTTAACTGGCGGTTCTGCTCCTGGAGTGCCTCGTTCTGGGAACGGTACGCTTCCATTTGCTCCTGGGTCTGTCCCAGTGCGTCTACTGTCTCACTAAGCTCATCTTTGGTCTGCTGAAGCTCCTCAACCGTCTCCTGGTAGTTTTCCTGCAATTGATTCACTTCACCGGGCAGTTCTGAGAAATTCTGCAAGCCTTTATATAAATCACTGAAATAATTGGCTTCTGCTGCCGGAGCCGGGACGCAAGCGGAAATTCCAAGCAGCAGCAGAGCCGAACCAAGCAGCTTCATCCATAGGTTTGATAAGTGCTTTTTTCTGTTCATCTTATTCACCGCCTGTATAGGTTCATACTGCTCTTATTTTAACATAGAGCTGCATTTATAGGCATTAATCAACGTAGTTTGACATCATTTGGCGTCTAGTGGAAGATTACCGCATAACTTGCGGCCGCCGGGTCTTAAGCATTTTTACCCTGCCGCTGACAGCAATAACCATAGAGTAATACAGTACTGCGGACTGGCAGGTTTCATTTTGGCTACCTTGCAGCAGGAATATAACGTATACTTTGAACGGGAAGGGGCTGAGGATATGAATAAATGGCTGAAAACGCTGCTGATACTGGCAGGGTCGGCGCTATTGACACGCTTAATTCCATTTTCATCGCTATTCCGCAATCTGGATACAATGTTCCATGAATTCGGGCATGCACTGATGACCCTGCTTCTCTCAGGCGATGTGCTGAGGATCGAGCTGTATGCGGATCACAGCGGTGTGACGTATTCTGCGGTTGAAGCCGGTCTAAGACCGGTGCTGGTGTCGTTGTCAGGATATCCGTTTGCCTCCTTATTCGCCCTGCTGCTGTTTTTTTTGTACAGTAGGGGACGTCAGCGGTGGGGGCTGCTGCTGTCTGCTGCTGTGGCGCTGATTATGCTGGTGCTGTATGTCAGGGGCGCCTTTGGTATACTGTGGCTCAGCGGTTTGATCGCACTCAATCTGGCAATGGTGTTCCTATGGCCCAAGGCAAGCAAATATTACTATTTGTTCCTGGCCTTCTTGACCCTGGAGGAATCTGTAATGGGCACACTGTATCTCTTGTCAGCTTCACTACTGACCCCGTCCCGTGCAGGTGATGCGGCTAATTTAGCCGGATTAACGCCTCTGCCCGCTATATTCTGGGCGGTGGTCTTCTTTCTTTTTTCATTCCTTTGCGCAAAATGGTCTCTGGGATATTTTTTCAGGCAGGAACGTTTGCAGAAACAAAGGGGCGGCAGGTAGGAGTCATCCATTTCGTCACGTTTAGACAAAAAGTCAGATTTAGCAAAGAGGCAATCCACTTTTAAAGTAGATTGCCTCTTTTTTTGTCGATATTATAGATGCGAACATACATTCCATGACAAGGAGTTGTCCGCCATTATTGGTACATTAATAGAAGAACCAAAAAAAGAAAGAGGTGGAAATATGCAAGCAAGTATCCAGCCCATATTTACATGGAGCCGCAGCCGTGTTTTTGCAGGAGTTTCCCAGAGTTTAGTGTTGCTTGTGGAATGGAAAGGCCTTCCCCCGCGTGAGGAGCTGCGCAAAAAAAGCCGCAAACTGCTTGCCCGGGAAATCGAGCTGCGCATATGGCTTGAAGCCCACATGACATTTACAGGAGCTTATGGCTGCATCACTGAAGCAGGAGAAGGAAGATCGCTGCTGCTGAAGCTGGGTAAGATCCATTCCGGGTCCCGCAAATTCATCTGTCTTGAATTTAAAACCGAAGCCATGCCTGCCGGAATTCATGAAGCACTCTGGCTGCAATGGCAATACAGACAACCACCTGTGGAGCGGATAAGAGAACTTCCGCTGCAAAAGCTGGGACTGGAATATACGCATCATACCGATGTGCTGGGTAATGGCAGCAGCTTTCATGTTGAGAAGCATATGGAGCTGCTGAGAACGGTGAAGGTACTGGAGGAAGCAGCATTGCTGCGTACGCGTAACTCAGACCCGTCACTGTCCGAGAAATTGCGGAGACAGGCAGATAAACTGCTGCTGCTGGCGGCGCGCTCTGGTGATATGCAGCTGGTGAAGGAGGCGGAGATGGTGTATAGACAGCTTGAAGCTTAACTCAGCTGCACATTGTGAAGGGGTGGAACGAAGCAGAATATCAGTTGTAATAAACTGAAACATACATAATAGCACAACCTTAACTCTCTTTCTCGATCATTTAACAGCTCATGTAATATATATGTGTGGTAATGTAGTAAAATAGTTCTATTATATTATCTTAATTCGGTTATTACATTATTAGTTGTAGATATATATAACTAATTCATTTAAAATAATGGGTCTATTTTACCATATATCAAGGGGAACTGAACAATGACAGACCGATTAATCCGGCTGATGCGCATTATCACACTAGTGCAAGCTAAACCTGGAATCCTGGCACGTGAGCTGGCTGAACGCTGCGGCAACAGTGAAAGAACGATATATCGGGATATGGACGCGCTAAGCGCAATGCATATCCCGATTACCCATATGGGACATGGGAAGGGATATGCGTTTATCGGTAATTTTGCATTGTACCCTTTAGATCTGACGGATAGTGAGGCGGCTGCATTTTCCGAGCTGCGCAATGTGATGAAAGACATCAAGCCTTTGCTGCCGACTGAATTTGAAAATGCCTATGAGAAAATAATGGCTGCACAATATAAGCAGAATGTGGAAAGGGAAGAAAGAATGGAAAGCGTCACAAAAGAAGCCGGAAATCCTTGGACGGAACGGAGTCCAATGGCGATCGAGCAATCGGCTTTTTTAACGGAAATATTGTCCGCTGTGATGAAACAAAAAAGCTTCCATGCGGACTATTGCGAAAATGCAAATGAGGAAAGAGGGTTACAGATTGATCCTTACTGCCTTGTTCCGCTGGAGAACCGGATCTATGTGATCGGCTTATGCCACAGGTTTGGGAGAATCCGGGCCTTTCATATTAACGGTTTTTCCAATGTCACCCTGCTGAATAACTGGTTTTCAAAAGAGCGGTTTGATTTACAGTCCTTTATGTCGCAGAAATGGAGCCTTGATCCTGACAGCCTGCAGATAGAGTTCAGAATCAGGTTTTCCGAACGGATGATGGAGAGAATCAAATATGAAGAGCTGATGATGAAACCCACTAAAGTTGACCGCCAGAACTGCTGCCTGCACTTTAAAGTAGCCATCGAACAAGATATCGGTTTTGTCCGCTGGATCATGGGGTTCGAGGAAGAAGCGGAAATTCTGGAGCCGTTTTATTACCGGGACATGTTGAAATATCATATGGAAAGATGGCTGATGTTATACAAATAACATAGGATGTTACAGGAGTTATTCCTGTTTCACCATCATTAAACCCTCTAAATTCATCAGGTTAGTTAAGTGTACAAATTTTCCTTGTCTACGGTACATTTCTATAGTAATGTTATACATTAAATAACAACTATGTTGATTTAACCCGAAATTAATATCATTCTATGTCAGGTTCGGGTCATAATATCTTACTTTTTAAGGTTTTTTTATCCTCCAATTTGACCTTTGTTCAATTTTTAGTAGAAAGAGGGTTCATCATGATCCAGCCAATTCTGAAAATTGAGGATTTGCATACCCATTTTTTTACCGACCGCGGTGAAGTGCCTGCCGTTGACGGCGTTGACCTGTACATCAATCCCGGGGAGGTCCTTGGCGTCGTTGGCGAATCCGGCTGCGGTAAAAGTGTGACCTCATTGTCCATCCTGAAGCTGGTTCCGAACCCGCCAGGGAAGATTGTGGGCGGCCGTATCCTATTAAAAGGCCGGGATATCGTCCCACTTAAGGAAAAAGAGATGCGTATAATCCGTGGTGATTCCGTATCGATGATTTTTCAGGAGCCAATGACCTCGCTCAACCCGCTGTTTACAGTCGGGCAGCAAATCATCGAAACGGTGCGGCTGCACCGCGGCTTGTCCAAAAAAGAAGCGCGGGAGCACGCGGTCGAGATGCTGCGCAAAGTCGGCATTCCGCGTCCAGAGGCTATTATTGATGAGTATCCTCATCAATTGTCAGGGGGCATGCGCCAGCGGGTAATGATCGCGATGTCCATATCCTGCAGTCCGGAGCTGCTGATTGCCGATGAGCCGACTACGGCGCTGGATGTAACCATTCAAGCGCAGATTCTGGATCTGATCCGCCGCCTGAATGAAGAACAGGGAACAGCTGTGATGCTGATTACCCACGATCTTGGCGTCGTTGCAGAAATGTGCCACCGGGTTGCCGTAATGTATGCAGGCAAGGTGGTCGAGGAGGGCAGTGTTCGTGATATATTCAAGAATCCGCTGCATCCGTATACCCGTGGCCTGATAGAGTCCGTGCCGCGAATGAATGAGACCCGGGAACGGCTGTATTCCATCCCCGGCAATGTGCCGATTCTCAGCACAGAGATGCAGGGCTGCCGGTTCGCTCCCCGTTGTGCGAATGTTATGGATGTCTGCCGTGAGTCGCTTCCGCAGCTTACCCTGCAGGAGGAGCAGCATAGCTGCAGATGCTGGCTGCATGAAGTCAGTCAGGAGGAGGCAGTGGTATGAGCGAAAGCCTGCTTGAGGTTAAGAACCTCAAAAAATATTATCCGATCAACAAGGGATTTTTCAATAAAACGCAGGGCTTCATCAAAGCTGTAGATGATATCTCGTTCTCGGTAAACAAAGGCGAAACCTTTGGTCTGGTAGGGGAGAGCGGCTGCGGCAAATCGACAACCGGGCGTTCGCTGCTGCGGCTGATAGAGCCGACAGCAGGCGAAATCTGGTTTGAAGGGCAGGACATTACGAAGCTGTCGATGGAAGAAATGCGCAGGCGCCGCCGGGAAATGCAGATTGTATTTCAGGATCCGTTTTCCTCACTGGATCCGCGAAATACGGTGCAGCGGATTCTGGAAGAGCCGATGATCGTTCACGGGGTAGGCGATGCTAAGCAGCGGAGGGCTGCCGTGGAGCGGCTGGCTGACGTTGTTGGTCTTGCCAAAGCGCATCTGCAGCGGTATCCGCATCAATTCTCAGGCGGACAACGCCAGCGGATCGGCATTGCCAGGGCACTGGCTCTGCAGCCTAAACTGATTATCGCCGACGAGCCAGTGTCTGCACTGGATGTTTCTATCCAGTCACAGGTGATCAATCTGATGCAGGATTTACAGCGGGAATTCGGATTGACCTACATATTTATTGCCCATGATCTTAGCGTAGTGAAGCACATCTGCGACCGGGTTGCTGTAATGTACCTGGGACGGATCGTGGAGGTTACGGATAAGCACAAGCTGTATGATGAACCGCAGCATCCGTATACACAGGCACTGCTCTCGGCGGTTCCCGAACCGGATCCCGATATCCGCAAGGAACGGGTAATTCTGCAGGGTGAGGTGCCGAGCCCGGCCAATGCGCCGGTCGGCTGTGCCTTTAATACCCGGTGTCCGCGGGTGATGGATGTATGCCGGAATGTAAGGCCGCCGCTGCTTGAGACCGGAGCAGGACATTTGACTGCCTGCCATCTCTATGACGGAGAGGCGAATGTCCGGCTGGCTTAAATGACTAACAACCACATCAATATAAGATGAACGGTAGGTATGACTGGAGGCAAAAGCAGCGGAGGGGAAGTTTGGAACTGTAGGAGCGAATGCGTCGGCTTGAAAGCTTTCCGCAGGAAGGCTCGCTTCGGAAGCATGTGCTAGGTTTGGATTTCTAGCGCGAAATGCGGTTAAATCGGGAAATTCAAACCTAACAGCGGCCGGAAGTCCAAACATTCCCCGCAGCCTGCGTATGATGCCGGAAGGGTGAAGCTAGAGTTCATTTTATAAAAGAAAACTCAACCAAGAATGACCTTCGTATTCATCGTGAACGGTAATGGCCGTGAGTAAAGGAAGTGGATTTGGTATATGGCTGCACTTTGCTGCAGCTCCATATAAACGCTTTAATACATTCAATGATAGAAGGGAGCTTTTCTAGAGATGAAGAAATGGAGTAGTCTTGCACTGGCAGTAACTCTTGGGGCTGTTTTGACACTAAGTGGCTGCGGAGGTAATAACAACAATGCCGGCACAGAAGCAACTGCGGGTTCCAATGCAGCGGCAACCACCGCACCGGAAAGCTCTCCGGATGCAGCAGCATCCACACAGGACACATTGATTCTGGGACGCGGCGGCGACTCTGCCTCGCTGGATCCGGCCATCGTCACTGACGGCGAATCGCTTAAGATTGCCCATCAGGTATTTGACTCCCTGCTGGAATACAAGCCGGGAACTTCCGAAGTACAGCCCTCGCTTGCTGACAGCTGGGAAGTTTCAGCAGACGGTCTGACTTACACCTTCAAGCTGCATCCGGGTGTAAAGTTCCATGATGGAACGGATTTTGATGCTGAAGCGGTTGTGTTCAACTTTACCCGCTGGAGTGATCCTGCAAGTGAGTTCAAGTTCGAAGGCGATTCCTTTGATTACTACGATTCCATGTTCGGTCCGGACGGCAGCCGTGTAATCAAAGAAGTGAAGGCTGTGGATGCCACAACCGTACAATTTACACTCAACCAGCCGCAGGCTCCGTTCCTGCAGAATATCGCAATGACCTCGTTTGGGATTGCCAGCCCTACCGCTATCAAGGAGAAGAAAGAGAACTTCAAGAATGAGCCTGTGGGTACCGGGCCGTTTGTCTTCACAGAATGGAAGCATAATGATTCCATTACGCTCGACAAAAACCCGAACTACTGGAAAGAAGGGCTCCCTAAGCTGAACAAGGTGATTGTCCGTTCGATTCCGGACAACTCTGCACGCTTCAATGCGCTGCAGAATGGTGAAATCGACCTGATGGAAGATCTTAGTCCGGATGACCTGTCGACCCTTGAGGGCAACACGGAGCTGCAGAAGATTGAGCGTCCGCCGTTCAATGTCTCTTACCTCGGCTTCAACTTTAACAAGAAACCTTTTGATAATGTAAAAGTAAGACAAGCGCTGAACTATGCTGTAAATAAACAGGCGATTATCGATGCTTTCTTCTCAGGCCAGGCTACTGCCGCTGTGAACCCTATGCCTCCATCACTGTGGGGCTATAACGATGCTGTGAAGGATTATGAATACGATCTGGACAAAGCAAAGGCACTGCTGGCTGAAGCCGGTTATCCTGATGGTCTTCCGGATACTGTAACCCTGTACGCTATGCCGGTATCCCGCCCTTATATGCCTGACGGTAAAAAGGTTGCGGAAGCCATTCAAGCCGACTGGGAGAAGATCGGTGTTAAAACCGTCATTGAGTCCCCGGAATGGGCGACATACCTCGATGACACCAAAGCTGGTGAAAAAGATGATATCTACATGCTCGGCTGGACCGGTGATAATGGCGACCCGGATAACTTCCTGTATACGCTTCTCGACAAGGATGCTATTCCTGGTAACAACCGCAGCTTCTATGTAAATGAAGAACTGCACACCATTCTGATCAATGCCCAGAAGGAAACAGATCAGGCTAAACGCTCCGACCTGTACAAACAGGCTCAGGAAATCATCAAAGCGGATGCGCCTTGGATTCCGCTGGTCCACACAACTCCGCTTCTGGCTGCAAAAGCCAATTTGAAAGGCTATGTTCCAGGTCCGACAGGTACGGAATATTACAGCGAAATTTACTTCGAATAGTATGATCCATCAGCATTTTCTTGCCGCCGCGCTTTCGCTGCGGCAAGTTATGTTGTGGATCGCTGGAAGGTGAGCCGACTTGAACTCCTACCTATTAAAACGTGTTATGGTATTAATCCCGGTTCTGATCGGGATGACGATTATTGTATTCTCGATTATTCATGCCATTCCGGGTGATCCGGCAGAGACGATCCTCGGGCAAAAGGCAACTGAACAGTCCAAACAGGCGTTACGTGAACAGCTCGGCCTCGATAAGCCGTGGCTGCAGCAGTATTTCAATTATATGGGGGATTTGCTGCAAGGCGATCTCGGGACTTCCATCCGTACTAAAACACCGATTGCCAAAGAAATTATGCCTTATCTTGCAGCTACACTGGAGCTTACGGCGGCCAGTATGCTGTTCGCCACAATTGTAGGTGTTAATGCGGGGATTCTAAGCGCTTGGCGGCAGAATTCATGGTTTGACTATACTGCGATGATCATTGCACTCATTGGCGTATCTATGCCGATCTTTTGGCTGGGGCTGATGGAGCAGCTGTTATTCGCACTGAAACTGCATTGGCTTCCTTCTATAGGAAGGATGGATCAGCGCAATCCGGTGGAGAGCATCACTAATCTCTATATTATTGATACGATTATTGCTGGACAGTGGGGTCAGCTGTGGACAGTTATTAAGCATTTAATCCTGCCAAGCATAGCGCTCGGCACCATTCCGATGGCGATTATCGCCCGGATGACCCGTTCCAGTATGCTGGAGGTTATGAACTCCGACTATATCCGTACGGCTAAAGCTAAAGGAATGTCGCAATTCCTGGTCGTGTACAAGCATGCGCTGAAAAATGCCCTGATCCCAGTGTTAACGGTGGTGGGGCTGCAGACAGGCGCTCTGCTCGGCGGTGCCGTTTTGACCGAGACGATTTTTGCTTGGCCTGGCGTGGGAAGGTATATATTTGAAGCGATAAGTGCCCGTGATTATCCTGTCATTCAGACCGGAATCCTGATTATTGCTTTTATTTTCGTCGTTATTAATCTGCTTGTGGATCTGCTTTATGCGGCCGTTGATCCGCGCATTAACTACAAGTGAGGGGTGAACCGATGGGACAAGCAACAGTTAACGTAACACCCCCGAATGTACAGGCCGAAAAGGTTTCCGGACCTTGGCGTGATGCGTGGAAGGCTTTCCGCAAAAATAAGACGGCGATGCTCGGGCTTTGTATTATTGTGTTTTTTGTGCTGATAGCGCTGCTGGCGCCATTTATTGCCCCTTATGGTTATAAGGAGCAGGAGCTGGTAAACCGGCTGAAGGCGCCTTCTGCCGATCATTGGTTCGGTACTGATGATCTGGGGAGAGATTTGTTCACCCGGATTCTATACGGTGCCCGCATTTCACTGTGGGTGGGATTCTTCTCGGTCATCGGATCGATCGCCGTAGGGACTTTTCTGGGAGTGTTGGCCGGGTTTTACGGCAAATGGATCGATATGCTCATATCCCGGATGTTTGATATTCTGCTGGCATTTCCGAGCATTCTGCTGGCGATTGCGATTGTGGCCATTCTCGGGCCTTCGCTGCAAAATGCGCTTTATGCCATTGCAATCGTTAATATTCCTACGTATGGACGGCTGGTGCGGGCGAAGGTCCTTTCCCTGAAATCGGAGGAATACATTACGGCAGCCCGGGCGATTGGAATGAAGAACTCGCGGATTCTGTTGACCCATATTCTGCCTAACAGTCTGACGCCTATTATAGTGCAGGGCACGTTAGGAATCGCTACTGCGATTATCGAGGCGGCTGCACTCGGCTTCCTGGGGCTCGGCGCCCAGCCGCCGGACCCTGAATGGGGGAAGATGCTTTCAGATTCCCGGCAGTTCATTCAGAAGGCGCCGTGGACGGTGATTTTTCCCGGCCTGTCCATTATGCTGACTGTGCTGGGCTTCAACCTGATGGGGGACGGCCTGCGTGATGTGCTCGACCCGCGGATGAAAAATTAGGGTAAGTAAGTTGGTCCAAAGGTATATAGATTGTATAAAAGAAATCTCTCTTTTAAAATGGTTGGACGCACTTCCATTTAACAAAAGAGTGGTTTCTTTTTTTTGCGTTTTTATAGATGTTATAGTCCATTGCCCGTTTAAACAGCGGAGAGAACGGAACGATTGTGGAAAAGCGGTAGCGGTCGCCTTGGTCTCCGGATTTTCACCGCTAAGGGGAATGAAAAAAATCTGGAGAGCACAGCGATTGGAACAACGTTTCGTTCGCGGAGCGTCCTCACCAAGCACAACCGTTTATCCAACTCCAAAAACAAGGGGGTTCCCAGTGATTTCATGGCTTATGGGACACCTCTTATTATTTTAAAGAATAACTAATCTATACTATACATAGCTAAATATAAGTAAACATAATCAAACGTATAGTAAAACAAAAAAGGATATGCTAGAATATCATCTAAATATATAAGATGCAGGAACGGGAGGGATAGGAATGTTCAAGAAATTAGCAGTAGGAGTTATGTCTGTCTTGCTGGTTTCAGGCTTAGTGGCAGCATTCGGAGGCCAACTGGAGGCGGCTACGAAGAAGACGGAAATAATTGTATCGGCGGCGGCAAGTCTGCAAGACAGTCTGGATAAGATCGCCGAGCTCTATGAGAAGCAGCATCCCGATATTGATCTTGTTTTCAACTACGGCGCTTCTGGCACCTTGCAGAAGCAAATTGAACAAGGCGCTCCTGCTGATCTGTTCTTCTCTGCCGGGGATAAGCAAATGAAGGCGCTGGTGGATGGCGGGCTTATCACTGCTCATAAAGAATTACTGAAGAATCAGCTGGTGCTTGTGGTGCCTTCCGATTCCACAGCCCGCATCACCACAATTACACAGCTTACGGATAAATCCTTTAAAAAGGTAGCTGTCGGCCAGCCGGAATCGGTGCCGGCCGGCCAATATGCGCAGCAGGCTTTGACTGCCAAGAAGGTGTGGAACACATTGCAAAGCAAACTGGTCTTTGCCAAGGATGTACGCCAGGTGCTCTCGTATGTAGAGACTGGGAATGCGGATGCCGGTTTTGTCTATAAGACCGATGCCCTGACTTCCGGGAAAGTGAAGATCGCGCTTACGGTAGGAGCAAATGTGCACACTGCGATTAATTATCCGGTTGGAGTTGTCAAAGAATCGGATCACCTTACGGCAGCTAAAGCCTTTTACGATTATGTGCAGACCAAAGAAGCTGGCAGCATCTTCACTGGTTACGGATTTACGCTGGCTAAATAATTTAGAATGATGATAAGCGGGGTGGGGATCGGATGGGGATGAACTGGACTGATTTTTTCGCCCCGGTCTGGCTTTCGGTCAAAATCTCTTTAATTACCAGTATAATTGTATTCATTCTGGCTACCTATGCGGCCAAGCTGATGGCGGGCCGGAAGTTTCCGGGACACAATCTGGTTGAGACCGTGCTGCTGCTGCCGCTTGTCCTGCCGCCTACTGTAGTGGGATTCGTGCTTTTGGTAATCCTGGGGCGCAGGAGCTGGGTTGGCAGGCTGTATGAGCAGTTTACGCAGCATACCATCCTGTTCACTTGGGGGGCAGCCGTTATCGCAGCGGTGGTTGTCGCTTTTCCGCTCGTATACAGAACTGTTAAAGCTGGGTTCGAAGGCGTAGAGAAGGATCTCGAAGATGCCGCCCGCGCTCAGGGGGCCAGTGAGCTTCAGGTTCTGCGCTATGTGACGCTTCCGCTGGCCAGCCGCTCGCTGGCTGCGGGTTATGTGCTGGGCTTCGCCCGGGGGCTTGGGGAATTTGGCGCCACGATCATGGTGGCGGGCAACATTCCCGGCCGCACCCAAACCGTGCCGACCGCGATTTATGTAGCTGTTGACGGCGGGAATATGACGCTTGCCTGGATGTGGGTCTGCTCGATTATTGCCATTTCGGCCCTAATGCTGATGTTCGTCAACCGCCGTTCCTGAAGCGTAGAATGCAAAAACTCCGGCTATGCCTGTGTAACCAGGTAAGCCGGAGTTTTTGTGTGCAGCTTAACTCTCATTTAACTCTCATTTAACTCTCATTTAACTCTCATTTAACTCTCATAAATTATCCTGCCTGTATCGGAAAGATCATAGCTGTGGATGGAGCTAAGCTCGCTCTTAAAGGCAGAGGAGCGCAGAATATCAAGCACTGCACTGATCCACTGTTCATTCCCAGGCTTCTTGAGCATGACCAGATCGTAACGTTCCTTGATCAGCGGAATGAATTCAAGTCCATCAACAATTTTGGCCGCCTTCTCAGTGCCGATGCCGACATCGGCTTCGCCGCGGGACACTCTTCCGGCAACAGCTAAGTGGCTGTTCTCCTCGGTGTCATATCCGATTAGCTCTGCGGCGCGGATGCTGTGCAGACGCAGCTGCTCGTCCAGCAGGACCCGTGCGCCGGAGCCGCGTTCCCGGTTAATCAGCTTCAGCTCCTTCTGCTGCAAATCCGACCAGCTCCGGATGTTCTTCGGGTTGCCCTTCTGTACATAGAACCCTGCACTGCGTGCCAGCAAATGGACTACGATATAAGAGGAACCGACCAGAAGCCTGCGGATATAAGGAAGGTTATATTCGCCTGTATCGCCATCCAGCAAATGAGTGCTGACGATGTCGGATTCGCCATGATACATGGCGATCAGGCTGTCCAGACTGCCTGCATAAGAACGGAGCGGGCGGGTGGACGGGAGGCTGCGTTCCAGATGGCTGGCCAGAATATCCAGCGACATGTCCTGTCCGGTAATGACAACATTCGTTCCCGCAGCTTTATTGGAATACCCCGCAGGCTGGGCGAGATGAAGCGGCACCGAGAATGTGGCTGGAGGCAGCACGAACGGGGTGGCAGGCGGCAGAGTGGAGGATGCTGCTGGACCTCCCTGCAGGCCGGCGGCAGAGCTGCTGCGTGAGTTCTGCTTGTAGGCCTCAAGATCGGTATGGTCCACCCGCATTTGCTTACCTACGCGGTAAGAAGGCAGCTCGCCTTTTTTGATCAGGTCATAGACCTTTAACTTGGATATCTTCAACAACCGGGCGATTTCCTCGGTAGTGTAGGAAGTGTTCTCGGACATAGGGGAAAGCCTCCTAAAGGATGCACTGCTCCAGCGCTCATTAAGTCTTGATGATAGCTCAAGACTACCTTATTTTGAAGACCCGTGCAATTAAAGAACCTTGAGGAGTCAGCGAATTGATTAATAAGCCAGTTGTCTGTTGTTTTCCGCTTTCTCGGTATTCGCCAGTCCGATCAGCTCGGAGACGGTAACAAAACGGAAGCCCTGTTTCTCCAGTGCAGGCAAAATAATCTGGAGGGCTTCCCTCGTCTGAGATTGCCCGTGAACATAGTCGTGGAAGAGCACAATATCGCCGCTATGGGCGTTCTTGATGACTTTATTAGAGATGCTCCATACCCCTGGACGGTTCCAGTCGCGTGTATCCTGATGCCAGGACCACAGTACCGGCTTCAGTCCCATGCGGTTGGAGACGTCCACCAGGGTTTCGTCATACATTCCGCCTGGTGGTCTGAACAGACTGCTGTGCCGGCCCGAAATCTTTATAATCTCATTCTCTGTCAGCTCCAGTTCCTTCATAACCTGCTCTGCGGAGATTGGTTTTTTGAAATAAACGTGATTGTACGTATGATTAGCCAGCTCGTGCCCTTCGTAGATTACGCGTTTGGCAATCTCAGGATAAGCAGCGATTTTTTTGCCGATGGCAAAAAAAGTGCATTTGGCGTTGTAATCATGCAGCACATTGAGAATTTGAGTGGTTTCCGTCGGATCTGGACCGTCGTCAAAGGTTAGGGCGATCACCTTTTGACTGGTTGGCACTTCCCAGATCATATCCCCCTTCTGCTCGTAATAATAGCGGTTTTTGACATCTGAACGGGCCAGCAGCGGGTTTGAGCAGCCGAGCAGAAGTACCAGTGCAGTGAGTGTCACGGCGGAAATGCGGCAGCTTGTTTTCATGGGTATCTCAGTTCACTCCATACCGGACCCGCCTCTGGAGAAACGGGCTATTTTGACATTAGAATGCACCATGACTGCGGTGAAATATTCACTATGGACCGGACAGGATGTATATTTCTATTTTAGAGTGAAAGTTTTGCAGGAAATGAATTATAATGTAGTACTAAATACAGAAACAGGATAGGGGCAGCGGATATGACACTTATTGAGAAAAGAGAGCATCGGCAATATCCGGAAATTACCCGTCTGGAAACGTCACGAGCCGCCTATGAGCGTGATTATTCACGCCTGATCCATTCGCCGACTTTTCGCCGGCTGCAAGGTAAATCACAGGTGTTCGGCGCCGGAACCGGCGATTATTACCGGACGCGGCTTACCCATTCACTGGAGGTAGCGCAAATCGCCCGGGAAGCGGCCAAAAGCCTTCTGCGCTCCTACCCGGAAGTGGAGACAGGACAAGCGGATAATCCGGGCCTGGTCATTGATCCGGAGGTGGTGGAATGTGCCGCCATCGCCCATGATTTTGGGCACCCGCCGTTTGGGCACAAGGGGGAAGAGGTGCTCGATAATATTTTGGAGCAGCTCATTGCCAAGAAGGCAGCTGAAGAAGCGCTGAAGTCAGGCGCGGGTCCGGTACAGGAACAGATTATCCACGGGAATATGAAAAGGCAGTATGAGCATTTTGAAGGCAATGCGCATAACTTCCGTCTGATTATGTTTCTTGAGAAGCGCGAGAATATAGACGGCCTGAATCTTTCTGATGCCGTGCTGCTGGGGATCAACAAATATCCTTTTCCCGGCACGGTGCTTAAGAAAGGAATGTATCTGTCCGAATGGAATTATATCTCGGAGATACGGGAAACGTGGGGAGTTCCTGCAGGAAAGAAGACGCTGGAAGCCCAGCTCATGGATCTGTGCGATGATATCGCCTACTCTGCGCATGATCTGGAGGACGGGATTAAGGCGGGTAAAATCGAAGTGCATGAACATTTCATGCATGATGCCTACATTCAGCGGCTGATCGTAGAGAAAATCACGACGCTGGAGGATTCCTTCTGGACGGGCTGGAAGCCCGAGGCCATCCATACGAAAGTCGAAGAAGTATTAAGCGATTTCCTTCGGGTCTGGATGGAAAAGATGCCGACCTGCGAAAATGATTATTCCCGTACCCGCCGTGAGGTTAAAGCCTACTGGGTCAGCACCTTTGTCGCCAGTCTGGGGGTTATCCATGACGGAGACTGGAAGAAGGTTACCTTTATCAAGGATGGCAAAGAGGACGAGGATATGCTGCGGACGGTCAGTGTGCTCAAAAGCTTCGCCTGGGTGACGATGATCCGTGATCTGCGTGTGCAGCGCCTGCAAAAACGCAGCGAGTGGATTTTGCGGCGGCTGTGGGCGGCGTTCAATGATCCGGAAACCTCGAAGGCGATCATTCCGAGCGACTGGCTGCAGCGCTTCGAGAAGGATCAGCGGCAGAACAAGCCGATTTGGACCTGGGAGCATATGGTGATTGATTATATTGCCGGGATGACGGATGCATTCGCCGAGAAAATATACAATGAACTGTATGGTTTGAAGGTAGGATCGATTTACGATTTGGATTAGAAAAACGAACCGGACCCGTTAAGGGTTCCGGGTTTTTTTTTTTCTGTTTTTCTGGTCTTGGCTTTTCTTTTCTGGTGCTGATTTTAGTTTTCTGGTCTTGTATTGTGTTTTAGTTATTATTTTGTTAGTACTAAAATTGGACCTTTAGAATTATTTTTATACCCAAAGTGAGTTTGATTAATCTGAATATACCTTTATTTATCAAGGTTTTTTCGAAACATGGCTTATCTTAAATTTATATATCTTCAGCTGAAGGAATTATTTTATTTGAAAAAGTTATTGTTTAATTATTATTTAAGTGCTACTATTACCAGGAAGTTATTGGTGTGATTTTGTAATTGAAAGCACTTACACAAAAGGAGGATGAGGTAGTGAAGAAATTTAAAAAGAGTTTCCTGCTATTCCTGACGGCCATCATGCTGTTTTCACTGGCCGCACCGGCACTTGCCGGCAGTAACGCACAGGAGAAGCTGGATACGCATTGGGCGAAAGAGAGCATTGGAAAGTGGCGCGGGAACGGCGTCATTCAGGGCTATCCTGACGGGTCCTTCAAGCCGGATAATCAGGTTACCCGTGCAGAGCTTGCGAGCATCATCAATAAGCTGTTCGGGTTCAGCACACTTTCGGGAACCCCGTTCTCGGATGTGCCTGCCGGAGCCTGGTATGCCAGGGATTTAGCCATAGCGAAGCAGGCGGGTTATTATAAAGGCTTTCCGGATAATAAAGCGAAAGCGGATACACAGGTAACCCGTCAGGATGCTGCAGTGCTCCTGGCATCTGTATTCTCGCTTGCCCCCGCTAATGGAGGGATTACAGCGGCATATACGGACGGGGCTGCTATCAGTGCCTACGCTGGAGAAGCTGTTCAGGCGCTGAAGGGCACAATCAACGGCTATCCCGACGGCTCTTTCCGTCCGGATCGTCCAATCACCAGAGCAGAAGCTGTCAGTATCATTGACAGGCTGGTCAGCGGCTACTATAACATGGCTGGAACGTTCACCGGCGGCGATATTACCGGCAATGTACTGGTGAACCGCAGCGGAGTAGTATTGAAGGATGCGAGGGTTTCCGGCAACTTGTATTTGGCTCCCGGAATCGGCAGCGGTGAAGCTGCGCTGGATAATGTAACCGTACAGGGATCGGTGTATGTCTCCGGCGGCGGTGAAAATTCAATTCATTTCAAAAATTCGAAACTGGCGGTTGCCCAAGTGAACCGGCCGGACGGGAAGGTACGTATCGCTGCAGAAGGAAATACAAGTATCGGACGTTTGTTGATTGAAAGCGCTTCTATTATAGAGCTCGAATCCGGCGCAACAGTTACAACGTTGATAATCGGCAATAATGCCCAAGGTACGGTGCTCAGCGGCAAAGGAGCGATCGGCAGACTTGAGGTGCTTGCTTCTTCCGTCAGCTTAAACGGCAAGACGCTGGCACAAGGCAGCTACACTGTGAAAGATGGAGCTGCCGCAGCAGAAGGCACCACAGCCGGCAGCACAGCGGGGAGCAATCCGGGCAGCAGCAACGGAACCGGCGAAACCGGCGGAACCGAAACGCCGGAAATCCAAATCGTGGATACCGCAGCAACTCCGGCTACGAAATCCTTATTTGCTTATCTGGACGAGATGAGCGGCAAGCAGACGATGTTCGGGCATCAGCATGACACCACCGTCTCTATAGCCGGCAAAGATACGAATGGCAGCGTAATCTCCGATGTATACAGCGTTACCGGCGACTATCCGGCGGTATTCGGCTGGGATACCCTCTCCCTGGACGGCTATGAAGCACCTCCCGGAGTCAGCGGGAATTATGAAGCCAGCCGCTTAGGGCTTACTGCTGCTATGAAGCATGCCCATGAGCTTGGCGGCATCTTGACACTGAGCACGCATCCTTATAATTTTGCCACCGGAGGAAGCTTCAATGATACAGGGAACACTAAGGGGGCAACAGCATCCGTAGTTGCGCGGATTCTGCCGGGCGGTGACAAGAATGCTGATTTCAATACGTATCTCGACAGGATCGCAAATTTTGCCAACAACCTGAAGGATGATAACGGCAGCCTGATTCCGGTGCTGTTCCGTCCGTTCCATGAGCAGAATGGCGGATGGTTCTGGTGGGGAGCGGCAACGACAACCAAAAGTGAATATGCTGAGCTGTACAGATACACCGTAGAATACCTGCGGGATGTCAAAGGCGTACACAACTTCCTGTATGTATTCTCGCCAAACGGCTCGTTCAACGGGAATGAAAATGAATATTTAACTACCTATCCGGGAGATCAGTATGTGGATATTCTGGGGATGGACCAGTATGACAATAAGGACAATGCCGGTTCTGATGCTTTCCTGAACGGGCTTGTCAAAGATTTGAAGATGATCTCCGGGCTCGCCCAGTCGAAGGGGAAGATCGTTACCCTCTCTGAATACGGCTACAGCGCCGCCGGGATGAAGACCACCGGTAACAATGAGCAGGCATGGTTCACCAAGGTGCTGAATGCGATCAAGGCGGACCCGGATGCGTCCAAAATCTCCTATATGCTGACCTGGGCCAACTTCGGTGAAGGCAATAATTTATATGTTCCTTACAAAAATGTGCCCAACAAGGCAGATCACGAGCTGGTGGGTGATTTCGTCAATTTCTATAAGGATTCTTATTCGGCGTTTGCCGGCGATATCAAAAATGACAATAAATACAGCCGTGTGGTAAATGCTGCAGCGAAGCAGCCCTTCCTGCATATTGTTTCTCCGAATAATGTCGGTACGGTTACTGAGGCCAAGACGGTCATCCGCGCCAAGGCGGCGAATTTTGTTCCTGCCAAAGTTACCTACACTACAGGAACTAATGCCGAGACCGAAATGACGCTCGGAGCGGACGGCTATTATTCCGCAGTCTGGCAGCCGGAAGCAAGCTTGAACGGTACAACGGCTGACATTACGGTAAAGGCATACGGAACAGGAAATGTGCTGCTTACACAGAGCATCTCTGTATTTGTGAAGATTAACGAAGTTGCGGTAAAAGAAATCCCCTTTAATATAGCAGCCGATGCCGGTCTAATTCAGAACAATGGCACCTGGTCCGGCCTGGCAGGCAACGGGGAGACCATTAAGACGGAGCTTCAGCATGCGGTACTGGCCGGGGACGGCAAGCTAGCAGTCAACATCACTGGCGGACTGTCTCCCGAAGACACCTGGCAGGAGCTGAAGCTGCAGCTTACACCGGCGGCTCTCGAAGGTGTTAATTTAGCCAAAGTCAGCCGGGTGAAGCTGGGAGTGCTGATTCCTGAAGCGGCGCAAAATGAATCCGGAAATGCTGCGGTCCGGACCGTTGTGCAGCTGCCTGAGGACTGGAATACCAAGTATGGCATGGATTCCAGCTACAAAGCGTTGTCCGCTCTGGAGAAAGTGACAGTTGACGGTGCCCGGTATTACAAATATGACGCGGTTGTAGAGTTGGATAATGCTGAGAAATCGGCAGCCGCTACGGGTCTGGCGATCTCCATCGTTGGCAGCGGGCTTGTCTCGGATGGCGTGCTTCCGGTTTACGTAGACGATATCGGTCTATATAACAGCTACACTGCGCCGGTAGCCGACAATGCGCTGGTGGATGATTTTGAATCCTATGGCTCCAGCAGCGAGGCGCTTGCGGCTAAGTATCCAAAAGCCGGCGGTGATGATATCAGCGCTACTCTAAGCACCGAACGTAAAAATTCCGGAAGCTACGGCATGAAGCTGCAGTACAGCCTGAACAGCCAGCAATATGCCGGGGTCGGAAAAAGCCTGGGCTCGCTCGACTGGTCTGCTTATAACGCAATCAGCCTGTGGGTGGCATCTGATGGCAGCGGCTCCTATGCGGAAACGGGGAAACCGCTGAAGCTGGTTGTCCAGCTTGTGATTGACGGCGGATACTTCGAAGCTTATCCGGTCATCACCCCGGATCAGAACGGTAAGGTCGTCCTAAGCCTTAAGAATCTTACAGAGATGAGCTGGGGCAAGGGCGGTGCACTTACTGAGGAAAGACTGAAGCAAGTACAGAGCTTTAATCTTTATGTGAATTCCATGGACGGCCAGGCGCATGAAGGTGCACTCTATTTTGACGATATCCAGGCGGTGTATGATCCTGCAATGCCTGATCTGTCCGGTGAGGACGGAGGAGAGTCCGGAGGACACGCGCCAGGTGTGCTGTACAAATTCAGCAGCGCTGAAGATATTGCCGGCTGGGTAACAGCAAACGGGGACAGCGCCAAAGCGAAGACTCCTGTGTTTTCGGAAGAAGAGCAGGCTGCAGGTGTGGAGTTCGATATGGTCAATACAGGTCAGAATGCAGACGGCAGCTATAAGCAGTCCTTTGAGCTTGCGGTTGATCCGGTTAAGCTGGATCTGAGCGGGCTGGATACGATAAACGCCAAGGTTAAGCTGTCAGCCGGCACGGCCAAAGCCCGGCTGTTCATTAAGACGGGAGCCGGCTGGACATGGTCAGACAGCGGGACACCTGTAGCGGTAGACTCCAGCGGGTATAAGACACTGACGATTTCACTGCCTGCCGCAGCCGAAGCAGCGGGTGTAGATCTGACTGCCGTAAAGACCATCGGTATCAAGATTGAAGATATTGCTAACAGCGGGGGCACGGCGAACCTGTTCCTGCAGGAGATTGCGCTGGCTGTTGCAGTTCCTGACATTTATTACGGGTTCGAAGGCGGAACAGACGGCTGGGCCGCGACGACTGGCACTGCCGTGGTATCCAAGGCTGTTTATGCGGAGGGCAGCCAGTCTTTAGGACTGGATTTCACTTGGACCGGTGCGGGTTCTTCACTTGAAGTGTCAAAGACCGCCAATCTGGATCTAAGCTCCTTCAGTGGAATTACCGCCAAAGTGAGAGTGGTATCTGATCATCCTGATGTACAGGCCAAACTGTATTTGAAGCTGCGCGGATATGCCGTTTGGCTGGACTCCGGGGCGAAGGCGGCAGCCGGAACAGGGTTTACGGAGTTCACCATTGACTTCAATGATATCTACAATGTGTACGTAGGCAGCGGAGCAGAGTTTACACTGGATGATCTGAAGCAGGTAAATGCTGTAGGCATTCAGCTGATTACCCCCTCTGAAGCCGGAAATGCAACGGTTTATATTGATGATGTGAAAGTTTTGCAGTAAAGGTATTCCGGTTTGTTTAAGATCCCGGGGCTCTCTAGGTTGAGAGTCCCGGTTTTTTTTGCAGCAAAAGAACGAGTCCCGATTAAATACCTGACATCGCCTAAATATATCCCCGGAATCTGCCGAAATATAGAGTGTAATCCATCGTTTTGCCCTTTTATGAAAAATGAAAGCAATCGATATGAATTACATGTAAGGTTTTCGGAAAATAGAGGGGGCACATATATGGGACAAAATCGGAAACTAAAGGAACTGAAGGAATTCGTGTTAAAGCATGGAAGTGGAATAAAGAAAGTTGTTGCTAACAGCAACAGGAGCATTGGTGTAAAGATAGCTTCAGGCTACGTGGCTTTAGCGATTTTGGTTTTAATTATTGGGGGCGCTTCTCTCTTTCAAATGAACAACATGCAGAAGAACACGGGCAACATTGTGGAGAATGTGATTCCTGCACTGGATCAGGTACATAAGATCAACTATTACATGGAGCATATTATGGCTTTGAGCATGCAGCATATTTTGAACGCAGACAGCGCAGAAAAATCAAAGCTGGAAGAACAGCGGGGTCAGTTTATCCGAAAAGTAACGGATGCGATGAAGAGCTACAGGCAGTCGGTTAGCGACAAAACACGGCTGCAGCAGCTGACAGCGCTGGGCGATAAATGGGAAGAATATATGACCATCAATAATCAGGCGATTAAACTCAGCAGCTCAGGGGATGAGGAGCTTGCCCTTGAGGTTTCCCAAAAAGGAATCGCTGCCTTCAATGCCATGCAGACCGATTTAGGCGCATTGGTAGACTATAGCCAGAAGGAAGCTGCGCAAGAGGGAAGTCATTCCGTTCAAACGTTCCATACCTCGATTACGATAAATATTGTGATCATTGTGCTGGTATTGGTGGTCATAGGCTTAATCAATATGGTGATCCGCAAGACAATGATTAACCCGCTTAAGAAAGTAACCGCCCATTTGCAGCGGATTGCAAGCGGAGATTTGACCTCAGAGGATACCTTTATCGTTAATGAGGATGAGATCGGCCGGCTGGCCAAAACAGTAAATGAGACGAACCGCACACTTCTGGAGATCGTTAACCAGATCCGCCATGTCTCGGGGGTTATCGCCAACCAAGGGGAAGAACTGGTGCGCACGGTTTCGGGTACGAAGGAAGGAAGCAGCCAGATTGCTCTTACCATGGAAGAACTGGCCAAGGCGTCAGGAAGTCAGGCGGAAGCCGCGGTGGAAGCCTCCAAAGCTGTCGATGACCTGAACAGGCTGATCGGAGATTTTGCCGGAAAAGGAAATGAGCTGCTGCATCACTCCGAGCAGGTGCGTTCCAAAGGCGACCGGGGCAGACAGCTGATGGATAGCTCAGTCGCGCAGATGGGGCAGATTGCAGAGGCTGTATCTCAGTCCATGGAGACGGTAGAAGAGCTGAACCGCAAGAATGAAGGCATATTCCGGCTGGTCGGCTCGATCCGCAATATCTCCGAACAAACGCATTTGCTGGCTATCAATGCTGCAATTGAAGCCGCCAGGGCCGGAGACAGCGGACGCGGCTTTGCGGTAGTGGCGCAGGAGGTGCGCAAGCTCTCGGAGGATGTGCAGCAGACGGTAGCGGAAATTACCGGCATAACGCAGGGGATACAGCTGGATTCGAAGGATATGGTAGAGAATTTGCGCAAAGGTGTCCTGAAGACAGAGGAAGGCAGCCGGCAGATCGTAGAGACAGGTGACGCTCTGGCCGAGATCAACAGGTCGGTAAATGTTATGGCCGGAACCATTGAGAATATGGGCCATAATATTGCGCAGATGACCGGTGCCAGCGAAAAGATGAACGAGTTCAGCCAGCATATTTCAGCCCTGGCGCAGCAATCGGCAGCCGGTGTAGAAGAAACCTCGGCTTCTGCCCATGAGCAGGTGAGTGCAACCAGTGAGGTTGCAGAAGGAATCGGGCAGCTGAAGAGCCGCCTGATTGAGCTTGAGGAATCTGTAAAACGGTTTGTAGTATAAGAAAACAGCCCCCTTGGGGACATATACTCACAAAGAGTACATGTCTTTATAGGGGGCTGTTTTAGTCTGCAATTAGTATTGGCGGTTATAATCAACAACGTTACGTGAAGGGGTGCCGGTCTTCAGATAAGCCTCCATATTGGCAGTGAAAATTTCGACCACCCGGTCGGCATAGCGGTCCGTCGAACCCGCACAGTGCGGGGTAATGACGACCTGCTCCATACCCCAGAGAGGGTGCTCCGAAGGCAGGGGCTCAGTCTCAAATACATCCAGGCCGGCACCGGCCAGCCGGCCGCTGTTCAGCGCGGCCATCAGGTCTTCTGTATTTGTTGTGGCTCCGCGCCCGATGTTGATATAATAAGCGCCTGTTTTGCAGGCGCCAAATACGTCTGCATTAAACAAATCCTGCGTTTCGTCCGTAAGCGGCAGCGTGTTTATGATGAAATCAGCCTGGCTGACAGCTTCTGTGAGCTGGCCGGTTGTGTAGACCTGGTCAAAGCCGGGAGCGGGGTTACCTGAACGGCTGACTCCGATCGTGTTCATCCGGAAGGCTTTGGCGATTCTTGCCGTTTCGCTGCCAATGGAGCCTGTACCGGCAATAACGGCTGTCTTGCCGGTCAGCTCACTCTCCGTACCGTCTGAATGCCAGTTGCGATCCTGCTGATTACGGATAGCGGTATGCAAATTCCGGGTGAAGATCAGCATAAAACCGAAGATGACGGCTGTAATCGGTTCAGCATGGACACCGCTGGCATTCGTTAGTATAATTCCCCGCTGCTCCAGGCGTTCCAGCGGCAGTTTTTCAACACCTGCTGACCAGGTTTGCAGCCACCGGAACGGTGAATCCGGGCGCAGCAAGGTGTCACTGATGCCTTTGCCCCAGCCGATTACGATTTCTGCCTGGGCGAGCACCTCCAGATCCGGTTTTTTGGCATCTCCCAGTGTAAGGGTATAACCTGGGGCGGCGGCGAGGATGGATTCCTGCTGCCGGGATGTAAGGGGCTGTAAACATACAATAGATTTAGTCAATGAAGGTTCCCTCCTGGTATGCTTTTTAGTAAAAATGGCTGATTCTGTATACAATAAGGATAACAAATCTGCCTGGAAAGGTGAAACTGATATGAAATCTGCTGCGAAAGAAACGGAGCGACTGTTTATAGCTGTGAAGCTGCCTGCGGAAATAAGCAGAGTATTAGGGCAAGAATGCGCTGAGCTGTCTGAAAGGCTGAAGTTTGCCAAATGGACACATCCGCTAGACTATCATATTACCCTCCAATTTCTGGGTGACACACGAAAGGAACAGATTCCGGCGCTGCTTGAAGCACTGAAGGAAATTTCCGGCAAGCATGCTCCGTTTAAACTGCAGCTGAAGGAATGGGGAACCTTTGGTCCGGGAAGTGCGCCAAGAGTGCTTTGGGCCGGGGTGTCAGGCGAGCTCGAGAAGCTTCAGGGGCTTCAGCGTAGTGTGGTTTCTGCAACGGCTCCCCTGGGTTTTAGTGCAGAGGAAAGACTATATGCCCCCCATCTTACGCTGGCCCGCAAATACCGGGATGAGCTGCCTTTCAGCACGGAACGGCTTGGGAATTTACAGGTCCATAAGCCGGGTGACGAGAACAATTGTTCGGAAAATGACTGGACGGTAGAAGGCTTTGTGGTGTATGCTACTAGGATGCATGCCATTCCTATGTATGAAATCATCGAAAATTTGACATTTTTCTAATGATAAATCGACAAGAAAGTTTTCAAAGCTTCCATTTTCGGTTACATACAATAGGAATGTGCCGTAAAATAGGAGGTAAAAAATGGAAATTTTTAAACAAAACCGCTGTATTGCGCTGCTTGTCGGCGTTATTCTAGTGTGTTTCTCTGCTATAAGCTTGCTGAGCCCCGGTAGAATTAACGAAGGGCAGAATACATTGAAGATGGATAAATTTGGAGGTGCCGGCCATGCATCTGCAGCAGCCCTGTTGCCGCAGACAGCAGTAACCCCTGAGAGGATAAAAGGAACGGTTAAACCCATGCTCTACACCACAGCGGCAATTCCGGGCCATGTCTGGAACGGCAAACAAACGGTGGACTGGTTCACTCCCGCTAAGCTGAAGCTTAAGGCAGCAGCCGGGACGCAGCCCGCCAAGCCGAAGACCGTTGTGGTGAAGGTGTCGCCGGAAGCGCAGCAAGCGCTGAAACAGGCGGCAGCTAAGGGGAGTCAGAGCGTAACCAAAGTAAAAACGGCATCTCAGCAACATCCCCCCACAAAATTGTTCTTCTCCCGGACCAAGCTACTAAGCCAGGAACAGCAAGCACAAGCAACCTGGAGCTACGCGGTATCCGAAGAAGACCTGCTACTGCTGCAAAAAATCGTTATGGCAGAAGCGGAAGGTGAACCGTACCAGGGCAAGGTGGCAGTCGCCAACGTTGTTCTGAACCGGCTGCGGTCAGCCAATTTTCCCGACACTATACATGAGGTTATTTATCAGAAAAGCCAGTTCAGTCCTGTGGCGAACGGGCGTCTTCAGCGAGTAAAGCCGAATGAAGACAGTATTAAAGCAGTCAATGCCGCGCTTTCCGGGGTGAAAGAAGTTACTGACGATACTTATTTTTTCCTGTCTCTAAAGTTGGCACAGGATCTTACCGTGCATCATTCACGGACCTACGCCAAGACAATCGGCAATCATACATTCTATAAATAATTACGAAAACTGAAAAAGCCTCCATATCCGTATGACTCCGGATTGGAGGCTTTTTATTGGGTTCTTCATTAAGGTGTGACATAGACAGGCTCTTCCGTCCGGGCTTGTTGCGTCCGTGCAGTCCGTGGTTCAGCTGCCCCGTCTGCACTCTTGCCCAAGAGCTGCAGCACGGTGGAGGCACAGTTATGCGGCTGCTGCCGTTCCAGGGCCAGCCGGCGTTTCCGCTGCTCCTCAAGACCGGCATATTCCCGCAGCAACAGGGAAAACCATCTGTCCACCACATCCGAATCGAGCACCTCGGCGAGTCCCAGCTCTACGAAATATTGGGCATTTTTCTCTTCCTGTCCCGGAATGGCACTGTAGAAGAGCATCGGTATACCCTTGGCCTGACCTTCTGTACAGGTCATCCCGCCAGGCTTCGTAATCAGCAGATCAGATGCATCCATCAGCTTATTGATTTCGCTGCTGTATCCCAGGATCTTCACATTGGGATGATTCAGCAGGGGAGTGGCGCGCATTTTGGCCACAAGCTTATCGTTGCTGCCCATGCAGAAGACCAATTGGATGTCGTCCATCCGGGCGGTCAATGAATCCATGACATCTTTGCCGAACATCAGACCCCATCCACCGCCCATAATCAATACGGTAGGGATATCGGCAAGCCCGAGCTCCTTGCGGAGCTGCTGCTTGCTGGAACGCTCCCAGAATTTCGGATGCACCGGAATGCCGGTGACCGTTACCAGTTCAGGAGGAACACCCCGTCCGGTCAGAATCGATTTGACCCGGGAGGTTGAGACCAAATAGCGGTCTGCCTCGGGATTAACCCAGCTGCCGTGAGCATCATAATCAGTTATCAATGTATACAGCGGTATATCCAGCCCCTGCTGCTTCAGCCTGGAAATGACGGCAGCAGGAATCGGATGGGAGCAGATAATGAGATCAGGCTTAAGCTGCTCGATCACCTTTTGGGCATGTGTATAAAAAATCCGGTGAAGTGCCGCTCGGGTCAGCCGGTTCAGTGATTTATGATATTGGGTTTTATACATCATGCCGACCAGCTTAGGCTGGCTGCTGACTGTTTTGCGGTAAGCGGAAAGAATCCAAGGAGCAACCGTAGGATTCAGGAATCTCCCCAGCTCAATGACCCGGCACTGGACGTCCGGGTTAAGCAGTCTGATTCCTTCGGCCAGAGCATAGGCTGCCCCTGTATGGCCCGTGCCGAAGCCTTCCGAAAACAGCAGTACTCTTTTCTTTCGCATAAGTTCACCTGCTACTTTCCTTCATGGGTAGAATTGCGGGTTCTCTTCTTAGGGCGAATTGGAGATACCTCTTCAGTAAAACATTCTCTTATATTATACAAGGGAATTAGCTTCTTTTCTCACATTATACAAATAAGACGTAAATAGAAAGTTAAAACCCTGCAAAAAAATAAAAAAATATGGAGAGCTCAGGTATTGCAAACAGATATATAAAGTGATAAAGTGGTTAATGACCGAATGACCGGATTAGTAAAGTGGTCAAAATGCGGTGGCAACGATTTTTCGAAGGAAAGGGTGGGTACGGGTGGCTGTGGTAGATCGAAGGCAGCTGGTGCTTCAGGCCGCGACGAAATGTTTTTCATTATTCGGCTATAAGGCAACCACAATGGATCAGGTCGCAAAGATTGCGAATGTCGGAAAAGGAACGATCTATACCTTTTTTACGAATAAGGAGCAGCTGTTTGATGAGATCCTGCGTGATGTCATTATCGAGATGAAGAAAATCGCCGAGCGGGAAGTCAAACACGATAAGCCGTTTTTTGATAACCTGCACAGGGTTCTGGATGCGCTGCTTGAATTTCGAAGCGAACATGAGCTATTCATCAAGCTTTCCCAGGAAAGTCGCGATTTCGGAACGCCGCAGGCTGGTGAAGGGCTCGATAAGATCGAGCGTGTTGTACTTGAATATTTGGAACGGGAGGTGGAACAGGCGATACGTCAGGGGGAGATTAAGGATTGCGACCCTAAGATTGTGTCCGTTGTTATGTTTAGGCTTTATATCGTGCTGACAGCCGAGCTGAACAAGGTGCATGTGTCTTTAAGCAAAGAACAGATCAAGGATTATTTTCAGTTGTTTCTGTCCGAAGGCTTGGCACAGAGAGCTTTGCACTGCTGATAGGCTCCTGGCATAGGACGTCCGCATGAATGCGAGATGCGCGTGACAACATATTTTTTTTGCCTTTCGCTGACCGATTGAGGAAAATGGTCAACCAGTGTTCCTGCAAACTTTCAGCAGATTAGCAATTTTGTGAAAACTGTTCTGATAGAGAGAGACTTATAGCTTCATAAAAAGAGCATATGATTATAAGGAGAGAACCAGAATGAAATCTTTATCCGTGTTTATTAAGGACCTTGGCGCGGCGCTTAAGAATCCTAAAGTGCTGATACCTATGTTCGTTGTCCTTTTCATTCCTGTGCTGTACAGCGGATTGTTCCTGAAAGCGTTCTGGGACCCGTACGGTAAAATGAACGAGCTGCCGGTCGCTGTTGTAAATGAAGATAAAGGTGCCGATTATGAAGGCTCGAAGCTGGCCGCCGGTAACGAGCTGGTAGAGGAACTCAAAAAGACCGACGGGTTTAAATGGAACTTTGTGACCCGTGAGCAGGCGGAGGCCGGACTGGACGATAATACCTATTATATGGCGATCATCGTTCCTGAAGATTTCTCAGCCAAAGCAACTACCCTGCTGGATACAGATCCGCAGCCGGCCAAAATTATTTACGAGCCTAATGAAGGCTACAACTTCCTTGCCGGGCAAATCGGCGGAACTGCAGTAAAAGATATCAAGACAAAAGTATCCGCCAAGATAACAGAAGCTTATACAAATTCCGTATTTGATAAGATTACTGAGATCGCCAGCGGCCTTGGTGATGCCGGAGACGGCGCTTCAAAGATCGCAGACGGCGCAACGAAGCTGGACGACGGTGCACTGAAGCTTAGAGATAATCTGCTTGTGCTGACCGAAGGTACCGGCAAGCTGGTTAATGGCGTAGCACCTCTTACAGAAGGTGTGACTGCTCTGAATACAGGTGCAGCAGCACTGGAAAATGGCAGCAGCACCCTGGCAGGCGGACTTGAACAACTGTCTGCCGCCCACAAAAAGCTGCAGGCAGGCGTATCGCAGACCGCAGCCGGAAGTAAGCAGCTCAGCGACGGTCTGAAGAAGACTGAAGCCGGAGCGGCAGCGCTGCAAGCCGGAACACAGTCGGCTGTAGACGGAACTGCGAAGCTGCAAGCGGGAACGCAGTCAGTGGTTGAAGGCAGCTCGAAGCTGGCGGCAGGCCTGACTTCTTCCGCCGAAGGCAGCGCGAAGCTGGAAGCCGGTCTGAAGGCTTCCAAGGACGGCAGCGCTAAAGTAAGCGCTGGAGCTAAAGCAGTGGCTGATGGTCTGCAGCAGCTGGTTAAATCGAGCCCGCAGCTTGCGGCGAGCCCGGATGTGCAGAAGCTGCTGGCGGCAAGCGCCGCTGTAGCCGAAGGCACAGCGCAGCTGGATGCGAGCCAGCAGCAGCTGCTGGCAGGTGCGACCTCCCTGCACAGCGGCCAAGAGCAGCTGGTACAGGGTGCGAACCAGCTGCACGACGGTTCGCAGCAGCTGGACGCAGGTGTCAGCCAGCTGCATGACGGAGCGCAGCAGCTGAATGCCGGCAGCACTCAGCTGCTGCAAGGACAACAGCAGCTGCTGGCAGGTGCTGCGAAGCTGGAAACAGGCGGCAATACTCTTTCCGCCGGTATGAAGCAATTCGGCGCGAAGCTGGATGAAGCGGCAGCAGGCGGTGCGAAGCTTGCGGATGGCGGCAAGGCGCTGGAGGCCGGAACATCCAAGCTTCTGGCAGGCGCAGGCCAGCTCAGCAGCGGCCTCACATCGGTAGCCGATGGTTCCAAAAAGCTCAGCGACGGTGCAGGCCAGCTTAAGGATGGCCTGGATGAACTGAAATCCGGATCAAGCGAGCTGGCCACGAAGCTTGGCGATGCCGCTTCGCAGACCAGCACGGTGAATAAAACGGACGCGCTGGTGTCCATGTTCGCACAGCCGGTTAAGATTGAAGAGGTTAAGGTCAGTGCAGTACCTAACTATGGTACCGGCTTTGCTCCTTACTTCCTGTCGCTCGGATTGTTCGTAGGCGCACTGATCTGTACACTCGTTATTCCGATGAGAAGCTCTGAAGTGCTTGAGGCGAGCCGGTTCAACCGGTTTATGAGCCGCACACTGACCTTCTCTATGATGAGTATGCTGCAGTCCCTGATGGCGGCAATGATCGTGCTTTACGGATTGGGACTTGAAGTACAAAGTGTACCGTTGTTCTATGCTTTCACCTTTATTACAAGCATTTCCTTCATGTGGATGATTCAAGCGATTGTTACCTGGATGGATCAGCCTGGACGTTTCGTAGTCATCGTTATTCTCATTTTCCAATTGACTACAAGCGCAGGTACCTTCCCGTTGGAACTGATTCCGAACTGGATGAAATTCTTCAATCCGCTGCTGCCTATGACTTACAGCGTCCGCGGATTCAAAGCAGCTATTTCCACCGGAGATTTCAGTGCCATGTGGAGTGATGCGGGACTTCTGGCCATTTACGGCATTGTGTTCCTGGCGCTGACCTTTACCTATTTCATGACCCGTGAGCAGGAAAATGAAGTTATGGTAAAAGGTGAACAAGCGTTGACTGTATAATCAGAATTTGAGGTATAGATTAAAATTAGCAAAGAACGCCCCAGACTGGGGCGTTCTTTGCTATTCTTTACTAGAATGCTCCAAAAATACAGTGCAAAAGTTACATCATATGGAAAGAAAACATTTGAAGCGTTTTCAATGAATAAGAACTTATTCGTTATTTGTGTATAAATATGCATCGGAAAGTTTTTTTACACTTTTACTCACTAAAGCTGTACCGTAAAAACATTTGTTAATCAAACTCATAAAAAACTTTAAATTGCACTCATGTCAGGTCGATGATAAACTTATATAACCAATCTGGCTTGAATAATTATTAAGATTTTTCTGAAAAATTTTCCTAAGATATAAGGTACTATACTCTTTAGGTCTTTTTATCTTATATTTTATGTGAAGCGGATGCCGCCTGATTTAAGGACGTGCAGCCGCTTCTTGTGAAGATAACGTCTACTTTATAATAGAAAGGTTGCGTATGATGAGACACACTGAACTGCCCGGCAAACAGGGCCTTTATGATCCCCAGTTCGAAAAAGATGCATGCGGCATGGGTTTTGTTGCCCATATTAAAGGAAAACCTTCCCATGATATCGTTAGCAACGCTTTGACTATGCTCTTTAATATGGAGCATCGGGGAGGACAGGGAAGCGAGCCGAACTCTGGTGACGGAGCCGGCATTATGCTGCAGATTCCACACCGTTTCTTTGCCGGTGAAGCCAGTAAGCTTGGCTTTGAACTGCCGGAACAGGGCTTTTATGGCGTGGGTATGATCTTTTTGTCTCACAACGAGGAGATCCGCGCCCGTCACGAGGCTCTCTTAAATGAGATTATTGCCGAAGAAGGCCAGGCGGTGCTTGGATACCGTGATGTGCCTACCTTCGACGAAATGCTGGGCAAGACCGCTAAAGCAGCCAAGCCTTATGTCCGCCAGGTATTTATCAGCCGTGCGGAGGGCCTTGCCGATGAGCTGGCTTTTGAACGCAAGCTGTTTGTAATCCGCAAGCGTGCCGAGCTCGCCATCCGCTACGGCGGTGTGGAAGAGGCAGAATCCTTCTATATGCCAAGTATGTCCTGTCGGAAGATCGTATACAAAGGCATGTTGACAACCGAGCAAGTAGGCCAGTTTTACCTGGATCTGCAGAATGAAGAGCTGGAGTCGGCGATTGCGATGGTGCACTCCCGTTTCAGCACCAATACGTTCCCAAGCTGGGAGCGTGCCCACCCGTACCGCTTCATGATCCATAATGGCGAGATCAACACACTGCGGGGGAATGTGAACTGGATGCATGCCCGCCAGTCCCTGTTCAAGAGCGAAGTATACGGTGAAGACCTGAGCAAGATCAAACCGATCGTAAATCCGGACGGTTCCGACACTGCGATGTTCGACAACACCTTTGAGTTCCTGTATCTCAGCGGACGCTCCTTACCGCATGTGGCGATGATGATGGTGCCTGAGCCTTGGAGCAATCATGAAAGTATGGGCGATGAGAAGAAGGCATTCTATGAATACCACAGCACCCTGATGGAGCCGTGGGACGGCCCCGCTGCGATGGGCTTTACCGACGGTGTGCAAATCGGTGCAATGCTTGACCGTAACGGCCTGCGCCCTGCACGCTATTATGTAACCAAAGACGATATGATTATCTTATCCTCTGAAGCTGGAGTGCTTGATATTCCGGCAGAGAATGTACTATATAAAGACCGCCTGAGACCAGGCCGCATGCTGCTGGTGGATACGAAGCAGGGACGCATTATCTCCGACGAGGAAGTAAAGGCCGCCATCGCTTCCGAGCAGCCTTACCGCCAGTGGCTGGATGAGCATCTGATAGGCCTCGATCAGCTTCCGGATGCTCCGGAGCTGCCAAATCCGAAGCATGACAATGTGCAGCAGCTGCAGCAGTCATTCGGCTACACGTTTGAGGATCTGCGCAAGGTATTGGAGCCTATGGCTTCCACCGGTGCCGAAGCCGTTGCTTCCATGGGCTACGATGCCCCGCTGGCCGTGCTCTCGGACCGCCCGCAGCGTCTCTACAACTACTTTAAACAAATGTTCGCGCAGGTAACCAATCCGCCGATCGATGCGATCCGTGAGGAGCTGGTTACTTCTACAGCCACCACGATCGGGCCGGAACGCAACCTGCTGAAGCCGGAACCGGAGAGTTGCCGGCAGATTTCACTGGAATCGCCGATTCTCTCCAACGAGGATTTCGCTAAGATCCGCCATGTCCGCCGTGCCGGCTTCAAGTCGATGTCGATTCCGATCCTGTTCCCGGCTGAGCTTGGAGCGGAAGGAATGCGCATTGCCCTGGAACGCATGAATGAAGCAGCTGACCGTGTTATGGCTAAAGGACATAATATTCTTATTCTGTCTGACCGCGGAGTAGACCGTGAGAATGCCGCAATCCCGGCCCTGCTGGCTGTATCCAGCCTGCATCACCACTTGATCCGCTCCGGGACACGGACGAAAGTCAGTATTCTGCTGGAGTCCGGCGAACCGCGTGAAGTGCATCACTACGCGCTTCTCCTTGGTTACGGCGTGAGTGCGGTCAATCCGTACCTTGCTTTTGAAAGCTTGGATGACATGATCGGCCAAGGCCTGCTGCGCGGAATTTCGCATGAGAAGGCTGTGAAGAATTACATTAAGGCTGCGACTAAGAGCGTAGTTAAAATATTGTCCAAGATGGGGATCTCCACGATCCAATCGTACCGCGGCGCACAGATTTTTGAAGCTGTCGGCCTGAATTCGGAGTTTGTGGACCGTTACTTTACCTGGACACCTTCCCGTATCGGCGGTATCGGTCTTGAGGAAGTAGCTGCTGAAGCACTGATTCATCACAACCGTGCGTTCACCGACAAGGACGGCAACGACAAGGTGCTTGATTCCGGCGGTGAATATCAATGGCGCAGTGACGGGGAAGAGCATCTGTTCAACCCGCAGACGATTCATCTGCTTCAGCATTCCGTACGGAGCGGTGACTATGGTTTGTACAAAAAGTATGCGGCGCTCGTTCAGGGTGAGAGCAAGAAACACCAGACCATCCGCTCCATGCTGGAATTCAAATCAACGAACCAACCGGTTCCGCTCGAAGAGGTAGAGCCTGCAGAATCGATTATGAAACGCTTCAAGACCGGAGCAATGTCGTTCGGTTCCATCAGTAAGGAAGCTCATGAGACACTGGCGATTGCAATGAACCGCATCGGCGGCAAGAGCAACACCGGTGAAGGCGGGGAAGATCCGGCGCGCTTTATTCCGGACGCTAACGGCGATTCCCGCCGCAGTGCGATCAAGCAGGTGGCATCTGGCCGCTTTGGGGTAACCTCGAATTATCTGGTGAACGCTGATGAGATCCAGATCAAGATGGCACAGGGGGCTAAGCCTGGTGAAGGCGGACAGCTTCCGGGCCGCAAGGTATATCCTTGGGTAGCCGAAGTGCGCGGTTCCACAGCGGGTGTGGGCCTGATTTCACCGCCGCCGCATCATGATATTTATTCCATCGAGGATTTGGCCGAACTGATTTATGATCTGAAGAATGCCAATCCGCGTGCAAGCATTAATGTGAAGCTCGTGTCTGAGGTGGGTGTCGGAACGATCGCTGCCGGCGTAGCCAAGGGCCGTGCCGATATTATTCTGATCAGCGGATATGACGGCGGTACAGGGGCATCCCCGTTGAACTCCATCCGTCATGCCGGTCTGCCGTGGGAGCTTGGACTCGCGGAGACGCATCAGACGCTTATGCTGAACAACCTGCGTGACCGTGTTGTACTGGAGACCGACGGTAAAATGCTCAGCGGACGCGACCTTGCGGTAGCTGTACTGCTGGGAGCAGAAGAGTACGGATTTGCTACAGCACCGCTTGTAGCGGTAGGCTGCATCATGATGCGCGTATGCCAGATGGACACTTGTCCGGTTGGTGTTGCGACACAGAATCCGGAACTGCGTAAGAACTTTACCGGCGACCCGCAGCATGTCGTGAACTTTATGACATTTGTGGCTCAGGACCTGCGCGAAATCATGGCTGAGCTGGGCTTCCGCACCATTGAAGAGATGGTCGGACGTACGGATTGCCTCGATGCTGTGCGTGCTTCGAGTCACTGGAAGAAGAAAGGCGTAGATCTGAGCAGTCTGCTGCATACTCCGGAACTGCCTGAAGGCAGCACCCGCTTCCGCAGCAAATTCCAGAACCACGGCCTGGAAGAAACCATTGATGTATCGAAATTGCTGGATCTGGCAGCGCCGGCACTGGAATCCGGCCAGGCGGTAGAAGCCTCGCTGCCGATTACGAACGTCAACCGTGCAGTGGGCACGATTCTGGGGAGCGAGCTTACCCGCAAATACGGGGCCGCAGGTCTTCCGGATGATACGATCCGTCTGCACTTCACCGGCTCTGCCGGACAAAGTCTGGGTGCTTTCGTACCGAAGGGTATTACAATTACGGTCGAAGGTGACTCCAATGACTATGTGGGTAAAGGGTTGTCCGGAGGCAAGCTGATTATTAAGCCGTCCCCTAAGGCTACCTTTGCCGCTGAGGACAACATCATTATCGGGAATACGGCGCTTTACGGAGCGACCAGCGGTGAGGCGTATATCAGCGGTATCGCCGGTGAACGGTTCGCCGTGCGCAACTCCGGTGCGAAGGTAGTTGTTGAAGGTGTGGGCGACCACGGCTGTGAATATATGACCGGCGGCCGTGTGGCCGTGCTTGGTCCAACCGGCCGCAACTTTGCGGCAGGGATGTCCGGCGGTATCGCTTACGTCTATGATCCGGACAATACCTTCATCAAACGCTGCAACCTGGAAATGGTGCTTCTGGAGCGTGTAGAGGAAGCGGATGAAGCAGCTGAGCTGCACAGCCTGATTGCCCGCCACTCAGAGCTTACAGACAGTGCTGCTGCAAGCCGGATCCTGGACAGCTGGGAAGCTTCGCTGCCGAAATTCGTCCGTGTTATTCCGAAGGATTACAAACGGATGCTGGAGCAGATCCGCAAGGTAGAACAGACCGGGTTAACCGGCGAAGCTGCCCTGATGGCTGCCTTCGAAGCTAATATGCGTGAACTTGCGCGTGTTGGAGGCTAATTAGAAATTGCCGTAACTAACTGAACGGCTGTAATAAGTAGTAAAAGGCTGAATCCTTCCGAATGAGGAAGGATTCAGCCTTTTTTCCTATTATTGTCCTTTTTCCTTATTTCCAGGAAAAAGGCAGGTTGTGGTAATATGGAAAATATATAAAATGAATTATGTAGATATAGAAGCAAGGAGGAAGTAACGAAGGGGAATTTGATCCTTATGGAGCAGGAGCGTCCGCTTTTGGTCTTGGATTTGAACTTAAGATTAACAAACAGGGAATAGTGGCGGAAGAGAATTTTGGAACTGTAGGAGCGATAGCGTTCGCCTTTGTCTGCTGATTTCGTCCGCTAATAGCGGTTCAAATCAAGAAATCTGCAGACAACAGCGGCCGGAAGTCCAAATATTCTCTGGAGTCACGGCCAATCCTGAACCGATACTCTCAATTTCAATCTAGACAACAGCGACCGGAAGTCCAAACATTCACCGCAGTTACGTCTCACGCCTAACTTAGAGTCTAGAGTAGTTCATTTTATAAACAAAGAAAGGAAGTGAATTTATGCCAGTTACGGCAGAAGTAGCGACTAAGCCGGTTGCCAGCCTGATAGGGGTCACCAAAAAAATGGGTTCCAAGACGCTGGTCAGTGATCTGACGCTGGATATTCCGCCCGGACAGATTTTCGGGTTCCTTGGGCCGAACGGTGCCGGTAAAACGACAACGATCCGTATGATGGTGGGACTGATTTCCATCAGCCGCGGCGATATTCTGATCTGCGGGCGCAGCATCAAGGACCATTTTGAGGAAGCCGTAGCCAACATCGGAGCGATCGTGGAAAATCCGGAGATGTATAAGTTCTTAAGCGGTTATCAGAATCTGCGGCAGTATGCCCGAATGGTCAAGGGTGTTACTAAGCAGCGGATTGATGAAGTGGTAGAGCTGGTCGGGCTTGGCCAGAGAATCCATGACAAAGTAAAAACATATTCGCTTGGTATGCGCCAGCGGCTGGGAGTCGCCCAGGCACTGCTGCACCGGCCAAAGCTGCTGATTCTGGACGAGCCGACCAACGGGCTGGATCCGCAAGGGATTCGTGAGCTGCGGGATTATTTGCGGCGCCTGTGCCAGGAGGAAGGAACGACAGTTTTTGTCTCCAGTCACCTGTTGTCGGAGATGGAGCTGATGTGTGACAGTGTGGCTATTATCCAGAATGGGCGTCTCGTAGATGTCAAACAGCTGAAGACGGTAGGAGATGCGGTGCTGCCGGTCCAGGAAACGCTGTTTGAGGTCAATGATCCGGAAGCTGCACTGGCGCTGATCGGCCGCGGAGTAGTGAAGAACGGCGGGGTTTCTATCGAGGCAGGACGCGAGGAAATCGCCGAACTGAATGCACGGCTGGTGGCCGCCGGTTTCAAGGTGTACAGCATCAGGGCGCTGTCACGTTCACTGGAAGATCAATTCTTGGAAATTACCGGAGGTGAAGGCATTGGGTGAGTTCGCAGCTCTCATACATAATGAGAATATCAAGATTTACAGCCGTGTCCGTACATGGATTATGCTGTTTATTCTGGCACTCATGAGTGCGCTGTTTCCTGCATTGGTCTACTATACGAGCAGCGGTGATTCATCGGGAACCGGATTATGGGACAACTTTCAGATGGCGGTGACGATCGCTTTTTTCCTGAATACAATCTTTACAGTGGTGGTGGCTTCTGACGCTGTGGCGGGCGAATTCTCCTGGGGAACGATTAAGCTGCTGCTGATCCGCCCGTGGAGCCGCTCCAAAATCCTGCTCTCCAAATACATCTCCATGGTGTTGTTCAGCTTGCTTAGTACAGCCGTGCTGATTGTATTCGCCTATGCTTCATCCCTGATTTTCTCCTCTTCCGAGGGGGGCGCTGTAGCGAATCAGATGTCCTGGAGTCCGGCGGAATATTCCTTCCTGGATGTGTTCTGCGGGTACATCGAGCTGTTTTTGACCGCTGCACTGGCTTTTATGGTCTCCAGCGTTTTCCGGGCTAGCGGTCTCGCCATCGGGCTGTCGCTGTTCATTATGTTTACCAAAAATATTTTCGTCAGCATCTTCAATCCCGAACGCTTCGAGTGGGCCAAATATCTGATCTTTACACATATGGATCTGCGGGGATATCTGCTGACAGACAGTGGTCCGGGAGGGGTCACCCTCGGGTTCTCCATAGCGGTACTGGCTGTTTACTACCTGCTGTTCCTGGGAGTTTCCTGGCTGGTTTTCAGCAAAAGAGATGTCGCCGCATAAGGAGACAAAGCTACTCTTAAGTGTATTTAAAGTGTACCCGGCCGAACGAAGCGGGCTAAGCCCGCTTAGCCCGCTTCGAGGTTATTCTGCTGCTTGGAGGCGCGTTTGCCTGCCTTGTCAGCCTTCTTGGCTTCGGTGTGCCCGCCTGCCGCTTCATTGGCGGGCTGTTCGGCTGTGATGACAGAGCCGTTCAGCACGCTGCCTTCCATGATGCTCAGCATGCCTGCTTGGATATTACCGTGCAGCTGTCCGGTTCCCGTCATGGTGAGCCGCTGATCGGCAGTAACGTCACCATATACTTTTCCGGCAATAATGACCTCCTTGGCTTTTATCGTGGAGAGCACCGTACTTTGTTCGCCGATGGTTACAGTCCCCTGGCACTGGATTTCACCGCTGAAGTTACCCTCAATCCGCAAATTGGTATCGCATTGCATCTTGCCCTCCAGATTGCCTCCATGTCCGATCAGCGAATCGGTAGACCTGAACAGCGCTGATTGCTTGCTTCTATTCCACATGCCTTTACCCTCCTAAACATTGTGTGGGCTTAACCGCTAATGAAATACTCCAAAACGAACAAAACTGCCTATGAAGCCTTAGCCTTATGGTTTCACATATCCTAAGGGATTGACCGCTTTGTTCTGCTTCACTACCTGAAAATGGAGATGAGGGCCTGTGCTGCGTCCCGTATTGCCAAGTGTGCCGATTTGCTGGCCTTTGCTCACCTTATCACCCACAGTGACAGTCATCCCGTTCAAATGCATGTACCAGGTTTCCAGACCGTTCGAATGCTTGAGAATAATGTATTTGCCTCTTGCTCCCATTTGCTCAGAGGCAGTGACCTCACCGTCCATTGCCGCGTAGACCGGATCCCCGATGCTTCCGGCAATATCAATGCCTGAATGATAGGCGGAGACGCCTTCGAAGGGATCGGAGCGGTAGCCAAAGCTGGAAGTGATCATTTTGGAGTGGGTTGGCCAGATGACGGCCGGCGCCAGACGTTTTTTTTCTGCGAGGGCTTTGGTAGCCTGCAATTGAGCTTCTGCGCTCTTGGCCTCCTTGGCCTCTGTAATCGTTGTGGTGATGCTGTTTACCATCTCTTCCAGCAGGCTGCGGATTTCTGCGTAGTCATCTCTGGTTTCCTGCACCAGCTCCAGAGGGTCATCCTGGTAGACAGCGATATACTCCCCGCCAACCTGTGGCGCTACAGTGCTGTTGAATGCGGAAGAGATGGCTCCAAGACGGAAGCTGACGGCAGACAGGGAAGAGGAAGCAGCAGCAGGCTCCGGTTCTGGGGCGAAAGCGACTCCATAGTTCCGGGCGGATGACGCCGCTGCGTCTGCAGCCGGTAGGATTCCGGAGAGGGTACCGGTGGTGGACATAGAAGTAGAAACCGGATCGTTCTCTGAGTCTGTATCCCGGCCGGTATTGCCATCCGTATTAATCAGGGATTGCAGCTGCGCTTCAAGCTCATTCACGCTCTTCAGTTGATCTCGGATGTTCTCGGCTTCCTCTGACAGTTCCGTTACCTGGCTGCGGAGCTGCTGCAGGGTCTGTTCCTTATCGGCAACCTTCATTTCCATCCGGAGGTTGGTCAGCGACAGTGAAGCAGCCTCGGCTTCCAGCTCGGCAATGGAGCGTGAGGCATGAAAATGCATCGAGGTGACCAGACTGGAGATGGAGAGGGCAGCTGCGGCCGGAATGGCCAGGGCAAGCGGCTTGGATAACTGGAGCTGTCTGACCGGACGTCCGGCCTCGCGGACAACAAGCAGGGTAATCCGGTTGTGATCTGGCTGAGTTTTCATAGCTTCTCCTTTCTGCGGCTTAGGGAGCCGCCTTGTGTTCTCATGCGGTCCAGCGGTTTGTGATCCAATGGGCTCATCCGATTCGTCCTACTACTCTATGTATTCCAGCTCTTTGGTGAACATGACAACGGTTTGCTTGAATAAAGTAGGAGAGTTACGGCAAAACCTGTATTGATATCGGGTTTTCAGGGCAAGGCCCAATGGTCTGCCTGACCAGACTGCCGAAATTTATGGAGGTGACGGCTTGAAAATAATTGTGCTCTTACTCGGTCTTTTTGTACTGCAGATTGCTATCATAGTGCTGCTGGAATACCGCCGTCCGCAAAGGGCGCTGGCCTGGGTGTTCCTTAGCTTCTGCTGCCCTCCGCTGGGTCTGCTGCTCTATTATTTCCTGGGGAGGGATTATTGGCAGAGCCGCAAGATAGACAAGGGCTGTATACCTTCGAGGCTTAGTGAAATCGGTGCCCATGTCTCCGGTAAAATCAAAATTGTCCAGAAGCCGGAGGAATGCGGAAACCCGGCGTTTACCGGCCATGAGGAGCTGCTCTATCTGCTCGCCAGGCTGTCCGGCCGGAATATTACAGGCCGTAATCGCAGCCGGATCCTGCCAGATGCACAGGAGGCCTATGCTGCCATGCTGGAGGTGATGGAAGCGGCGCGGGAACATATCCATTTGGAATTCTATATTTTTCGTGACGATGAGATTGGGAAGCACTTCCAGGAGGTGATGGTCCGCAAAGCGCGTCAGGGGGTCAAGGTGCGTCTGCTGTGTGACGGGCTCGGCAGCCATCGTCTGAGCCGGAAATTTATCGCCACCTTAAAACATGCGGGAGTCGAGGTTCATTTCTTTTTGCCGCTGCTTCATTCGCTGCTGGACCGCAGGTTCAATTACCGGAATCACCGCAAAATTATGGTTATTGACGGTCTGGTAGGATTTACAGGAGGGATGAATGTCGGGGATGATTATTTGGGCAAAGACCCCAAAATGGGCTATTGGCGCGACACCCATCTGCGGCTGGAGGGAGATTCTGTATATCATCTGCAGGCTATATTTCTGAAGGACTGGAAGCTGGCGGCCGGAGACTGGCTAAGCCATCCGCGTTTTTTTCCCGCCCATAGCTGTACTGAACAGGAAGCTGTACTGGTGGTGGCCAGCGGACCGGATGGAGCGATTGATGCATCCGAGGAGATGTATTTTGCCGCGCTTTGTTCAGCCAGAAGGCGTATCTGGATTACCTCGCCTTATTTCATCCCCGATCCGACCATCTGCCGGGCGCTCAAGAATGCGGTGCTCAGCGGGGTGGATGTAAGAATCATTATTCCTGCCAAACCGGACAACAAGCTTGTCTACTCGGCTTCATTGTCCTATCTGGAGAATCTGCAGGATGCGGGAGTGAAGTTTTACCGCTATACCAGAGGTTTCATGCATGCCAAAGTCATGATTATTGACGACCTGCTGGCGACCATCGGCAGTGCCAATTTGGACATGCGCAGCTTCTATTCCAATTTTGAGCTGACAGCCGTTCTGCTCCATCCGGAGAGCATTGCTGAGCTGGCCTCGGACTTTGAAAAGGATTTACAGTACAGCCCATTTATTGACCCCGAAAAATTTAGAGAGCGAGCCTGGAATGTCAAGTTGATTCAAAGCCTTTGTCAGCTGTTATCCCCGCTATTATGACCGAAAAGAGGACAAAAACAGCACTTTTCGAAGGCTGAAACATGTTCCATTCCTTATTTGGCCCTCTTTTGTGATATAATGAAGGTATAAGAAGAAATATAAGAAAGTATCTCTTGAAATGATGCTTTCGATAATTCTTTTAAATACTTTTTTATAGGGGGAGTTCTATGAATGTAAGCCAGCAGATCTTTACGAATGAGGATCAGAAAAAACCTCAAAAATCCGGGTCTGTGAGGACAGCCAGACTAAAGATGGCTCAACGGATTGTTATGATGGTGCTGGGCGCGGCAATGATGTCCGTTGCGCTTGAAATTTTTCTTGTTCCCAATGAGTTGATTGACGGCGGAATAACCGGTATTTCCATTATGCTATCCCATATTTTCAACATTCCTCTCGGCATTTTGCTGACGCTGCTCAACCTGCCGTTTCTGGTTATCGGGTATAAGCAGATCGGCAAAACTTTTGCCTTATCCACCTTATTTGCCGTAATTCTAATGTCTATCGGCACACAATTGCTTCATCCGGTCAAGCCGATTACGGTTGAACCTTTACTGGCAGCCGTGTTCGGGGGCGTTATTCTTGGGGTCGGCGTAGGACTCGTTGTAAGATACGGGGGATCGCTTGACGGTACGGAGATTGTGGCCATTCTGGTTTCTAAGAAGCTGCCGTTTTCTGTCGGCGAAGTAGTCATGTTCTTCAACTTCTTTATTCTTTCCGTAGCGGGCTTTGTATTTGGCTGGAATAATGCCATGTTCTCACTGATTGCCTACTACATTGCCTTTAAGATGATCGACGTTACCCTTGAGGGTCTGGATCAGTCGAAATCAGTCTGGATTATCAGCGATAAATTCCGCGATATCGGGGAAGCGCTGACGGAGCGCCTTGGACGCGGTGTTACGTATCTCGATGGCGAAGGCGGATTTTCCGGTGAAAACAAGAAAGTAATCTTTGTAGTCATTACTCGACTGGAAGAAGCGAAGCTTAAATCGATTGTTGAAGATTGGGATTCTGACGCATTTGTTGCGATCGGTAATATCCACGATGTAAAAGGCGGCCGTTTTAAGAAAAAATCAATCCATTAGCGTTTGTCCGGAATAACGGGCACGCTGCCCTGAAGGAAGGTATATTTACGAAAGTCAGAGCAATCAATCCGGCGCCCGCAGCAAGCCACGCCGTATTCTCATATAGAATACCTTCCGTCCAAAAGCTGGACACCTGATAAGCCCGCAGCCTGTTAAAGGCATCTGCGGGCTTATTGCTGCCTGTGGAAGGATTTGGCGGCTGCTTCATGGCAGCTTCGAGACAATATCACTGACCGGCTGCGGCGGCACCTTGGCAATAAGATCTCCCATGCGGCTCAGGCGCTCCTCAATATTCAGCAGATGGTAATCAGCAGGTGAAACATTGCGGGCGACCTCCTCCCACAGGAGCGGGGTGGATACAGTAGCCAGCGGCCGGGCACGCGGTGTATAGGGAGCGGCTAAGGTTTTGCCGCCGTAATGCTGCAGATAGTCGAAATAAATTTTGTCGCCGCGGTGTTTCTTGAGCCGCTCCAATGTGAACAGATCCGGACGCTTTTCGGTGACATAACGCCCAACGAAATGGCCGATTTTACGCAGCTCATCAAATGAAATCCCTGGATTCACCGGGATAATAATCTGCACTCCCGTTGCCCCGGAGGTTTTGGGAACCGAATCCAACCCCAGTGATTTCAGCACATCCCCGACCATAGCGGCCGCCTCCATAATACGCGGCTCCACTTCAAGAGAAGGATCCAGATCGATCATCCACTCACAGGGCAGGCTGCTTCCTGCATAATGCAGCGAAGGGTGAAATTCCAGCGCAGCCAGATTGCCAAGCCAGATCAGTTCGGGCAGGCCCTGCAGGACGATATATTCAATCCCGTCCTGCAGGGCTGTCTTCACAAAACCAGGCAGCGGCTGGGGGGCATTCTTCTGATAAAAGGACATCCCCGGCACACCGTGCGGATAGCGGATAACCGTTAACAGCCGGTCTTTGCAGTAACGCAGCAGGTAAGGGGAGAGTGCAGCCAGCTTTTGCAGGTAAATCCGCTTGGTGATTCCGACCTCCGGCCAGAGAGGCTTGTCCGGGTTCGTAACTGTGATCTCTTGTCCGTCTACGGTAATGGAACCTTTGAGCATGCCCGGCATAGGGTATCCTCCTTTACATAAGTCTCAGTACAGCGGGTAAGCTATGCTTCTAATCGGCCTGGAAGCAGAGCTTACCCTCTTTGCCCGATCCGGCAATCCTCCGGAGGCAGGTCTACCTGTGCCTGTATCACCGGCTGGCGCAGTGTGCCTGAGCTGTTCCATTCCAGAAAATGCAGCTTGAATACGAGGCTGGGTTTGATCCAGACGGCGCCCTTACTGCGCTGTGGAAGGGACGCGAAAGGCATTACGGGAATGGTCAGGTTATGTGCCTGCGCAGTCAGATTCCGCCAATCCATGGCAGTCATCCGTCCCGCCCCCGCATGTCCGATATAGTGCAGCTTGCCTGCATCGTCATAGAGCCCGAACAGCAGGGCATTTACGATGCCGTCGCGGAAGGTGACGCCGCCGGCAACTGCGGTCACATCAGAGATGATTTTTCGCTTCTGCCAGCGTTTATCTTTCCCGCCGGTGGCATAGGTGCTGTTAATGTCCTTGCAGACAATCCCCTCCAGTCTTCCGTTCAGGGCAGCGGAGAATAGCTCTGCCGGATCCGCGTAGCTGGGCACGTTCTGCACATGGGGATGCGGCAGCAGCATCTCACTGAGCATCTGCTGCCGCCGGGATAAGGGCTGATCCAGCAGCCACACCCCGTTGCAGAAGAGCATATCAAATACCATATACAGGACCGGTACCTGCGGCGTCACAGCCCGGATGGCTGCTGCGCTTTTCAGACTGTCGCGGCGCATCACTTCATGGAAGGACGGCTTGCCGCCGCTGAGCGCGATGACCTCACCGTCCAGGATGAAGGAGTCTGCGCGGCAGTAGCTGCAGGGCACCGTCAGCTCAGGATATTGCAATGTGCGCCGGTTGCCGCGGCGGTTGATCAGCTCTACATGGTTCCCGTCATAATAAGAGAGCATACGGACTCCGTCCCATTTGATCTGGGCGATCCACTGGCTGCCGGACGGGAGCTGCGCAGCGAGTACAGGTTCAAACGGTGTAACCGGCTGCATCTCCATGGCGCACCTCCTGACTATTTTGTATGCACGAAGGCTCAGGAAACGGTCTCTTTGCTTTTAGGGCTGCGCCGCTTCGCTTTGGGAGCTATAACCGGAATTGGCCCGGTTGCTTCGTTAACTACGGCAGTTCCCGGTGCCGCTTCAGCTGCTTTGGCTTTGGCTGTTTTTTTCTTTGCCGCGGCTGCCGTTTTTGGCTTGCTGGCGGAGCCGGCCAGAGAAGGGCCGGGATCGGGCGGGATGTGCTGGACAGCTTCGATACTGGCCTGCAGTGCAGCCATCAGATCGATAACATTGCTCTCCTGCCGGGACGGTGCGATATGGAATTCCTCCCCGGAAACTTTATGGGAGATCAAGTCCAGCATCCGCTGACGGTAGTCGTCCGTATATTTCTCCGGCTCAAAAGGAGTGGACAGCTGAGAGATCAGCAGCTTGGCCATATCCAGCTCTTTATCGCTTACCATGCCCGCTTCCGGCAATCCGGGAACCTGGGAGACCGGCCGCACCTCATCAGGATAAAAGATGGTCTCAATCGCCAGGCAGTCCTCTAGCACACGGATGGCGGCCAGGCTGCTTTTGGAGCGGATGGAAATCTTGGCAATCCCGATCTTACCTGTCTGGCGCATCGCCTCCATCAGCAGCCGGTAAGCATTAGTGCCCGCCTGGTCAGGAGACAGATAGTAGGTCTTTTGAAAATAAATCGGGTCGATCTCCGTCAAATCCACAAAATCAAGGATCGTAATATTTTTGCTGCTTTCTTCGGTCAGCTGATCCAGCTCCTCTTTGTCAAACAGGACAAACTTTCCTTTTTCGTACTCATAGCCCTTGCCGATCTCCTCCCAGCCCACTTCCTTCTCACAAACCGGGCATTTGCGTACATAGGACAGCGGACTGCCGCATTCCTTGTGGATGTACCGCAGTGAGATGTCTTTATCCTCCGTGGCGGAGAACATTTTGACCGGTACATGTACAAGTCCGAAGCTGATGGCTCCTTTCCAAACGGTATGCATCGATATCGCCTCCTGATAATAAGTGCTATGGCTTAGTATGGGGCGATGCCGCATTTTCTAGCCTGATGCATTTTTTGCGAACCTTGGGAAAAAATAAAGCCAGGCCCCTGAAGGGGAGCCGCGTCAAGCGGTATGCTTTACAGCGAAGAAAAGTGGAGGAACCTATGGACAGAGGACGGAATGAGTGGAGCGATGCGCTGCCTTGGCAGGATATTCCGGCAGAGGTCGTGGATTGGGCGAATATTATCGCAGATCCGGATGATGAGCTGAATATAGACGCCGCGGGGTATTTGGATGCGGATGCAACGATCGGCGAACCCGAAGCGGACGAGGAATAAGAGTGAAAAAGCGTAAGCTTCAGAAGCGAGTTTTGTACGAACCTGATACAGCGAAGCTTATGCTATTACAAAACTAAGCGTATGCTTTCGAAGCGAGTTTTGTACGAACCTGATACAGCGAAGCTTATGCTATTACAAAACTAAGCGTATGCTTCCGAAGCCAGTTTTGTACGAACCTGATACAGCGAAGCTTATGCTATTACAAAACTTTAAGGAGACCAAAAAAATGGATGTTAAGCGGGCAAAGGATATTTATGCTTCCAAGGAAATGATCTCTGTACATTTGGACGGGGAGCCGGTATGGATCGAGCGTGTGGACGAAGCAAACGGCATGGCTACAGTGCAGGTGGGTTCACGTCCGACAAATACGCATACAGTGGGTGTGGAGCGGCTGGAGGAACAGGGAAGTTAGGTGTCTCCCTCAAGTTGTGGCTGTATAGACAGAACTAGAATTTATAACAGAATATAAGCAGAGCAGCGATCCTTCAGTCATGGATATTTGCTGCTCTGCTTTTTTGGCATTCCCGGCTTACTGCATAATATAACGGCCTGTGCTCAAGCTTTGCATGATAGCTGACACAAAGGTTGACGCTAACTGCCGCTAACGCCTATATTTGGGATGTGAATTTGATGAAAAGAGATGATATCCGTGCGTCCTATCATACTAGGCGTCTGCTCGGCGCTGTTTTTTGCAGTAACTTTTGTGCTTAACCGGCGGATGGAGCTGTCAGGGGGGAGCTGGGCATGGAGTGCCTCGCTGCGTTACTTGTTTACATTGCCGTTTCTGGTGGCGATTGTGGCAGGGCGCGGCCGGCTGAAGCCCCTGCTGTCAGCAATGAAGGAGCGCCCGGCGGCATGGCTGCTCTGGGGAACGGTCGGCTTTGGCCTGTTCTATGCTCCGATCTGCTTCGCGGCTGCATATGCTCCGGGCTGGCTGACAGCCGGAACCTGGCAGCTAACGATTATTTCCGGCTCGCTGCTCGCCCCGTTCTTCGGCCGATGGGTGAGCGGACCTGACGGGCGGGTATATGAGCGCGGCCGAATCCCGCTTCGCGGCCTCGGATTGTCGCTGATTATTCTGGCCGGAGTGGTGCTGCTCCAGGCTGAACAGGCCCGCGAGCTGGAGGCATCCCAGGTATGGCTGGGCATCGTGCCGGTCCTGATTGCTTCCTTCGCCTATCCGCTCGGCAACCGCAAAATGATGGAGCTGTGCGGAGACCGGCTGGACGTTTTTCAGCGCATTCTTGGCATGACTCTGGCCAGTCTGCCTTTTTGGCTGGTCCTGGCGCTCATCGGCTATGCAGATGCCGGGCTGCCTTCAGGCTCCCAGGCAGGACAATCGTTGATTGTCGCCCTCTCTTCCGGAGTGATCGCTACCGTCTTGTTCTTCCGTGCCACGGATATGGTGCGCAGCAGCATGAGCGGGCTCGCGGCAGTGGAGGCTACCCAGTCGCTTGAGGTATTGTTCGCCCTGACCGGTGAAATGCTGATTCTGTCCTCACCGCTGCCTTCACTGCTGTCCTGGATAGGTATTGCTGTAATTATCATCGGAATGGCTCTGCACAGTATGTTCTCCCGGCGCCCCCTAAGCAGGACGCCGCGGGCAAGAAGCCGTAAGCTCCCTCCCCCTGTGGCTGCGGGCAGCGAGGAGTAGAGAGGGTTGTTGCGGTACCCGTAGCATACCGATATAATTAAAAGTATTGCGGTGTTGGTACTATTTTAAAAGGTGGAGTTGCAGCTTGGACATTAACGATGAATCGGTGTTCACTTACCGTTCGTACAGCCTCCGGGATACGGAGCTGCTGGCAGCTGCGATAGCCGCCGCAGCCACAGCCGGTATGGTGATTGGCCTCGACGGGGATCTGGGTGCGGGGAAGACGGCGTTCTCGCAAGGTTTTGCGCGCCATTTGGGCGTGCAGGGGATTGTTAACAGTCCTACTTTTACTATAATCAAAGAGTATGATGGGCGTCTGCCGCTGTATCATATGGATGTATACCGGATCTCGCTGCAGGAAGCGGACGAGCTTGGACTGGACGAATATTTCTACGGGCAGGGAGTGTGCCTGGTGGAATGGAGCAGTATCATCACAGACTTGATGCCGCCGCGGCATCTGCATATATACATGGAAACAGCCGGACCGGAGGAACGTTATATTACGATAACCGGAACCGGTGAGCCTTATGGTGAATTGTGCCGGGCGTTGAGCCAGAAGTGGGGTAAACAAGGATGATGAACGAAAATAAAGGGCCGCGCAAGCGGCTTTTGGCGCTGGATACATCAACGGCTGTCCTGGGAGTAGCTGTAACTGAAGAAGGCAAACTATTGCATGAGATTAATGCATCCGGGGAGCGGAACCATTCTGTGCACCTGCTGCCGATTATTGAGCAGGCCTTGCAGGCCAGCGGTACGGATGCCTCGATGCTTGGCGGAGTGGCTGTCGGCCTGGGTCCGGGATCATACACGGGCACCCGGATTGCGGTGACTGCGGCCAAGACGCTGGCCTGGGCCTGGAAGGTGCCGGTAGTCGGCATTTCCAGCCTGCATGCCCTGGCTTGGGGCGGGTATGCTGCTGTACAAGAGAAGCAGCCTGATGCTGCGGCAGAACAAGCTGCACAGACGGACGGATTTGGTCCGGACTGGATTGTTCCTCTGCTCGATGCACGGCGGGGGCAAGTCTACACAGGGTTATTCACTTCATGCGGGCTCCAAGCTCCGCAGCGTCTCGAACCGGATGCCATCCGCCTTATGGCCGACTGGGTGCTCTATCTGGCAGACCGGCTGAAGCAGGCGGAGGCGGAGGGCAGCAAACCCCGCGCTGTCTGGTTTGTCGGCGAGACTGCGCTGCATGGCAGCGAGGACAGTCTTCGTCCGCTGCTGGGAGCAGCGGACGTACATGCGGAGCCTTATGAGCTGGAGGGGCGCTGGGCAGCGCTCCTTGGTGAGGAACGCCTGCTGGAGGGCAGCGGCGGTGACGATATTCACGGGTTAATCCCGAATTATACCCAGCTTACTGAAGCGGAAGCCAATCTGCGCCGGAGCAGTGAAGGGAGCGCGAGCAAAGTATGACGGAACCTACGCGGGCGGGAGAACAGGAGAGCGGTCCTGTATTTCGCCTGATGAAGCTTGAGGATATTCCAGAGATTCTCGTGATCGAACGGGAAGCTTTTACGATGCCCTGGACGGAGGAAGCGTTCCGTAATGAGCTGACGCATAATCATTTTGCCAAATACATGGTGATGGAGCTGGCCGGCCATATCATCGGCTATGCCGGGATGTGGGCGATTGTCGACGAGGCCCATGTGACGAACATTGCCCTGCTCGAAGCTTACCGGGGACGCAAATGGGGCGACCGGCTGCTGGAGGAGCTGATGAAGACGGCGAGCTTTTTGGGCATGAAGTCGATTACGCTAGAGGTCCGGGTCTCGAATGAGGTGGCCCAGAATTTATACCGCAAAAAAGGTTTCCGGCCGGCCGGTACCCGTAAGGGGTATTATTCGGACAACCGTGAGGATGCGCTGATTATGTGGGCGGATCTGCCGGAGTATGGAGAGCAAGGGTTGACGGAAGGAAGCGTGGATCTAAAATGAATACTGAAACAGGCGCTATTGAGCCTGTACTTATATTGGCTATTGAGACGAGCTGTGATGAAACCTCAGTAGCAGTCATCAAAGACGGACACGAGGTGCTGGCAAATATTATTTCCAGCCAGATTGAAACTCACCGCGCCTTCGGCGGCGTAGTGCCGGAGGTTGCCTCACGCAAGCATGTCGAGGTGATCACCCTGGTGATCGAGGAGGCGCTGGCAGCCGCAGGGGTACAGCCTGAGGAGCTAACGGCAGTTGCGGTCACGCAAGGACCGGGACTTGTCGGGGCGCTGCTGGTGGGTGTCGTTGCGGCCAAAAGCCTGGCGCTGGCCTGGGGCAAGCCGCTAATCGGCACGCATCATATTGCCGGGCACATTTATGCCAACCGGCTGGTGAAGGAATTACAGTACCCGTGTATGACTCTCGTTGTATCCGGGGGACATACGGAGCTGGTCAATATGGAGCGCGAAGGGGAATTCCGGATTATCGGGCGCACCCGCGATGATGCGGTCGGCGAAGCCTACGACAAAGTCGCCCGCGCACTTGGCTTTCCGTATCCGGGCGGTCCTCATGTAGACCGTCTGGCCCGTGAAGCGGCAGAAGCGGTAGCCTTGCCGCGTGTCTGGCTGGAGCATGATTCCTATGATTTCAGCTTCAGCGGTCTGAAGTCGGCTGTGCTGAATGTGGTGAATCAGAGCAAGATGAAGGGGCTGACACCGGATGTGGCCGGCATCGCCCGCGGTTTCCAGGAATCTGTGGTCGAGGTGCTGGTGGAGAAGGCCGTCCGGGCTGTAAAAGCCTGTGAGGCTAAGCAGCTTCTGCTCTGCGGCGGGGTTGCCGCCAACAAAGGGCTGCGTGAGGCACTGGTATCCCGCTGCGAGGCTGAAGGCATTGAGCTGATCATTCCTCCGCCGGTGTACTGCACGGATAATGCTGCTATGATCGGAGCTGCGGCCTATGTGAAATGGCGTCATGACGGCAGCACACCGCTGGATATGGTTGCCGATCCGGGCTTATCGCTGGAAAAGTGGTCTGTGTCCGCCTATTGACATCATTTGAACGGGAAGAGTATAATCAACCCAATTAAACGATGTAAACGCGATGAAGGGAAGCAGTAGGGTTACTCCGGGATAAGAGAACTGCGGGGAGGTGCGACGCAGCCGAAGGAGACCTGAACTCGTCCGGGAGCGGAACGGTGGAAGCGGGATGTTCTTTCTAGAGGGACATTAAACGGCATGCTGAGTGTGCCGGACCTTTCGTACACCGTTACGGGTAACCTCCGTGAGAGGGTGGTCAAGTAAGTGAAGGCGGATGCTGAAGCAACCGTATGAACTTGCCTGACTGTTGAGTGGATATTCTGAGGGCAGCGTAATAGGGCTGAACCGGAATATCAACAAGAGTGGTACCGCGAAGGTTAACAGCCTGTCGTCTCTTGAATAGAGGCGGCAGGCTTTTTTGTGTACTTATAGGGATTACACGCAATGAACGGGAGCAGTAGATGACGAAGGTGTACAGAGAGCTGCGGGGTGGTGCGACGCAGACGCCTATGAAGCATTGAATCTCGCCCGGGAGCGGAGCGGCGGAAATACGATGTACGCCGCGACGGAGGTCTCCGTTACCAGACACTCATTCTTGCTGAACCGTGCCTTAAATGGACGCCAGGCCAAGGATGGGAAAGAGCTGGACGCAGCTTGCGGTTTGCTATGAATAGGAGCCGGATGCGTCAAAAAGAGTGGTACCGCGGAGGGGTAACCCGCCGTCTCTTTATAGAGACGGCGGGTTTTTGTGTTGTGATAAAAGCGGTTGAGATGCTGCCGGCAGCAGTGGGCGGGAACAGCAGGGGACAAGTCGACGTGTGCCCTGCGCAACATCCAGTGAACAGCGTATGCTAACTAAACTTTAGGAGGGTTTTCCATGATCATTCCAGTAAAAAAACGGATTCAAATTTTTGATACAACGCTGCGTGACGGCGAGCAGGCTCCCGGAGCGAGCCTGACGCCTGAGCAAAAGATCGTACTCGCTTATAAGCTGGCTGAGCTGGGGGTGGATGTGCTGGAGCCGGGCTTTCCGATATCGAGTCCGGGGGATTTTGCCGCTGTGGAGACGATCTCCCGCAAGGTTCAGGGCGTGGAAATCTGCGGATTTGCCCGCGCTGTCCGGGGGGATATCGATGCGGCCGTCCGGGCGACCCGGGATGCAGAGCGGCGGAGGATTCACCTGTTCATCTCCTCTTCCGACATTCACCTGCGCCACCAGCTGCGCAAAAGCCGCCCTGAGGTAGTCGCAGCCGCCCGTGAAATGACAGCCTATGCCCGGCAGTTCTGCGAGGTGGTGGAGTTCACTGCGATGGATGCGGCCCGGACGGGAATCGATGATCTGATTGAGATGGTTGAGGCAGTCATTGAAGAAGGGGCCAGTATTATCAACCTGCCGGATACCGTCGGCTATGCCTTGCCGCATGAATACGGGGAGATGTTCCGGCGGGTGCGCCTTGGCGCCAGGGGCGGAGAGAAAGTCAGCTACAGCGCCCATTGTCATAATGATCTGGGGCTTGCCGTAGCGAACAGCCTCGCAGCTATTGCCGGTGGGGCAACCCAAATCGAGGTTACAGTCAACGGCGTCGGCGAACGCACCGGGAACTGTGCGCTGGAAGAGCTGGTCATGGCCCTTGAGACCCGGGGGGACGCTCTCGGTGCGGAAACGGGGATCGTACTGGATAAGCTGTATGATACCTCGCGGATCATCAGCGGGGCGATGCATTTCCCGATTGCCTATAACAAGCCGGTCGTCGGCAGAAATGCCTTCCAGCATGAGTCCGGCATCCATCAGGATGGTTTGCTGAAGGACCGCAGCACGTACGAGATTATGGACCCTGAGCGGCTGGGAATTCCGCGCAGCATGATCATTCTGGGCAAGCATTCCGGCAGACATGCACTTAAGGACCGCGCGGCGAAGTATGGAATTGCCCTGGATGCGGCAGAGCTGGATGCACTCTACGAATCCTTCAAGGAGACGGCCGATCGCCAGAAAGCGGTCAGCGATGACGAACTGCTGCGGATGGTCAGCACGGCTACCGGACAGCAGGCCCAGGTCTACGAGCTGGGCGATGTTCAGGTGCTGGCCGGCAGCGCCCCGCGGAGGGTGGCCGCAGTGACGGTCCGCCACCTGCAGAACGGTACAGAAAAAGCGTACACCAGCACCGGCAGCGGCCCTTTGGAGGCAGTCATTGCTGCAACCAGCCAGGGAATCGCCGAGCATATCAGCTTTGCGGGACTGGAGCTGCACTCACTGGGCAGCGGGGAGAATGCCCAGGCTGAAGCTGCGGTTATGGTGGAATGGGAAGGCAGTAAGTTTAGGGGGACAGCGATCCATCAGGATATTGTAATGGCAGCAGGGATAGCTTATATTGCCGCTTGCAATGCGGCACTGCTCTCCGCCCAGGTAGAGCAGGTCCGGGAGGCAGCTTTTCCGGTAGTGGAATAGATAGGGGTTACAGACCTTCATCTTGGTGCATGCGCGCCGGGAAGAGGGTCTGTTTTTACGTTGGGCCGGGCATCTGTACGGCTTCTTTTAATAATTTGTAGGATGGAATTTTAGCATATGCGGCTTTTGTCAAGATGTGGACAACGTTATCCACATATTCTGCCTTAGTTGTGTAAAAACCGTGTAAAATCAGCAATAACGCCTATTTTCTGAACCGTAGAAATGTGAAGTTATCCTGTGTGAGGTTTTTGTGGAAATTGTGGATAATGTGGATAATTCGGTGGATAAAAAGTCCTTGACAAACAAAATAGCGATTTATCGCGTAAAAAAAGGCCCCGGGGGGCTTTTTTTACGGAGAGTTATACACGAAAACTGTGGATGGGGTTGTGGATAAGTTTTTATGAACAAATCGGTAACAGTTTAAAAATATTTATTTAACCTGATTACATTATTCGTCAGCCAGCTGCTCCCATTCGTCAAACCGTTCGCTAAGCTGCGTTTTTTTGTCCTTGAGGTCATTCTCATGCTCCTGAAGCGCCATGTAATCCTGATAAACCTCCGGTTTGGTCATTTCATGCTCAATTCCGGCGATCTCTTCCTCCAGGCGGGCAATGGTTTCTTCCAGCTCTGAAATCCGCCGCTGCCGGTTCCGTTCCTCCCGTTTGGCCGCTTTATCCGCTTCATAGGAGGAGGCACTGCCTTTGTCTGCCGCGGCATCAAGATCGGCATTGCGCGAGGCTTTGGCCGCCGTAAGTTCGGCTTCCTCCAGGGCGATGGCCTCCAGCTCTTTTTTCTTCTCAACATAATCATCATAGTTGCCAAGATACTGGTCGATGCCGCCGGGATGCAGCTCCAATACGCGCTCAGCCATTTTGTTGAGGAAATAACGGTCATGGGAGATGAATAACAGGGTGCCTTCAAAATCGATCAGGGCGGACTCCAGCACCTCGCGGCTGACCAAATCCAAATGGTTGGTAGGCTCATCGAGAATGAGCATGTTTGCGCCGCGCAGCATCAGCTTTGATAGTGCCACGCGTGCTTTTTCACCGCCGCTGAGCGCTGCGACCCGCTTCAGGACATCCTCCCCGCTGAACAGGAAGTTGCCGAGAATGGTACGGATCCGGGCCTCTTCAAGCATCGGATATTCGCTCCACAGCTCCTCTAGAACCGTATTGCGCGGGTTGAGCCTTGTCTGTTCCTGATCGTAATAAGCGATCTTTACTTTGGCTCCCCAGTTTACGGTTCCGGCGGATGGCTCCCGGGTACCGGTCATGCATTGCAGCAGCGTTGATTTGCCGATCCCGTTCGGGCCGATCAGTGCTGCTGTTTCGCCGCGCCGCAGTTCAAAGGACGCGTTACGGAAGAGTGGCGCTGCTTCTTCGCTGAAGGATACGGCAACGTCACGTACCTGCAGCACCTCTTTACCGGACATGAAGTCAGGCTCGAAGGAGAAGCTGGCTTTCTTCAGGTCACCGAGCGGCTTGTCGATACGGTCCATTTTTTCCAGCGCTTTGCGCCGGCTCTGGGCACGTTTGGTTGTAGAAGCACGCACGATGTTACGCTGCACGAAATCCTCCATCCGGGAGATCTCGTCCTGCTGCTTCTCGTACTGCTTCATGCGGATCTCATATTCCGCAGCCTTCAGCTCCATATAACGGCTATAGTTTCCTGTATACCGCCGGGACTGATGCCGCTCAATTTCAACGATCGTGGTAACCAGCCTGTCGAGGAAATACCGGTCATGGGAGACGACCAGAATTCCGCCGGCATAGCTGCGCAAATAATCCTCCAGCCACGTCAGCGTCTCAATGTCCAGGTGGTTCGTAGGCTCATCGAGCATGAGCAGATCCGGGGCCTGAAGCAGGATGCGGGCCAGCGCGAGCCGTGTCTTCTGTCCTCCGCTTAAGGTGGCAATCGGCGTATCCGGTGCGAATTCTCCGAAACCCATCCCGTGCAGCACGCTGCGGATGCGTGTGTTCATCTCATAACCGCCGTGGTCTTTGAACCAGTCCGACCGTTTGGCGTACCGTTCCAGCAGATCTTCATACCGTTTCGGGTCATCGGCAAGCTTAGGATCAGCGATGCTCGCCTCCATCTGCCGCAGCTCGGCTTCCGCCTCGATCAGCGGAGCGAATACAGCGAGCATCTCTTCCTGTATCGTTTTGTCCGACTGCAGTCCGCTGTTCTGGGCTAGATAGCCGATAGTTGTTTCTTTGGATTTATGAATTTGCCCGCTGTCAAAGGACATCTCACCCGCGAGGATCTGCAGGAAGGTGGATTTGCCGGCGCCGTTAACGCCTACCAGTCCAACCCGCTCCTTCTCATTCACCTGCAGGCTGATGCCGTCCAGCACGCTTTGTATACCATATGATTTCGAAATTCCTGTCGCTTGAAGAAGCATACTGATGAGACCTCCGCCCTTGCATATTTCGCCTTGGCGCTGACGCCCGGCCGTGTAACTTGCTTATTCTATAGTTTACATGAAAAGCGCCAGCGGCGCGAGGGGGCAGGAACTTTGCTGCAGGGTGCGGAAAGCCGGGAGAATTGAGGAGCTCGGCGTGTTTTTTGACAGCAGGATAAGAGGAGAACATCTTGAATGATTCGCATAACAGAGCAAATGATACAACCTTGGCGAACCGGGGAGAAGAGTGGTAAACTGAGTTTACAAACTATGATAAGCTAGTCCTATGAACAGGAGGAGGCGGCTGCAGATGACAGGCCAGAGCGCCTTGCTCGCCGAATTAAAGCGGGAACTGCGCGCGGAGAGAGCCGCCGTCCGCGACAAGCTGCCGGCAGACCAGAGAGAGGCATTGTCCACTCTGGTCTGCGGTTATGCAGCGGAGTGGCTTGCACGGGAAGGTGCAGAGAAGCTGCTTGCCTACGTGCCGTTCCGTTCGGAGCTGGACACGCGCCCGCTGATCGACGGCGCCTGGGCAGCGGGCCGTAAGGTGCTGCTGCCCCGTGTGATCCAATCCACAGGAAAGATGAGCCTGCATCCGGTAAACTCATGGAAAGAGCTTGCCGCTGGAGCCTACGGTATCCAGGAGCCTATTTCCGCCCCGGCTTGTGAACCCGGCGGGCAGTGCCGTCCGGATGCTGTGTTCGTGCCCGGACTGGCTTTTGACCGCCGCGGCGGAAGGCTCGGTTACGGACGCGGCTATTATGACCGTCTGCGGGCAGCCTGGGAAGCGGAGCTTCCGGCATCCGCAGGAGCTCCGCTGTGGATCGGCCTGGCATTCGGTCAGCAGCTGGTACCGGAGGTACCCATGGATTACCATGATGCCTATATGGACATGTTGATTACAGAAGACGGGATCATGGATTTCCGGAAGGAGAAACAGCATGGAACTAAGCCATTTTAATGAGCAGGGCCGGGCACGCATGGTGGATGTCAGCGACAAGGAGATCACCAAGCGGTCGGCCGCTGCGAGAAGCAAGGTAAAGATGGACCCCGGGACGCTTGATGCCATCAAGGCCGGCAGGATCGGTAAAGGGGATGTACTGGCTGTCGCGCAGGTCGCTGGAATCATGGCCGCCAAAAAAACAGCCGACTGGATCCCGATGTGCCATCCGCTGCCGCTGACCGGCATTGATATCCGCTTCTCGGATAACAGCAAAGATGAACTTTATATAGAAGCAACTGTCAAGACAACCGGGATGACCGGTGTGGAGATGGAGGCGCTGACGGCCGTTTCTGCGGCAGCGCTGACAGTGTACGACATGTGCAAGGCGCTGCAGAAGGACATGATTATCGGACCGACGATGCTGGTGTCAAAGAGCGGCGGGAAAAACGGGGATTATGCGCTGGAGGTTTAAACACAGCACGTATAGCGCGAGAAGGCTGCAGTCTGCAGCCGTCCATACATAGTACATAGAGAGGGAGGGACAACCTATGGCGTGGAAAACAGCAATCCTGACGGCCAGCGATAAAGGGTCCAGGGGCGAACGGGAAGACACTAGCGCCCAGGTTATTCGGGAGCTGGTAGAAGAAGAGCTTGGCGGCGAGATCATTGAGGTCAGGATCGTGCCGGACGAGCAGGATGAGATTATTGCCGCATTGATTGAGCTTACGGATTATTTCAAGGCCGATCTGGTGCTGACTACAGGAGGTACCGATCTGGCAATCCGTGATGTTACACCGGAAGCCACCCGGCGTGTGATCGAACGGGAGGTGCCGGGCCTTTCGGAAGCGATGCGGAGTACAGTAATGCAAAAGAACCGCGCGGTGATGCTTTTCCGCGGCATTTGCGGAATCCGCGGAAGAACGCTGATTGTCAATCTGCCGGGAACTCCGAAAGGTGTGCATGAGAATCTCGCAGCGATTATGGATCAGCTGCCGGAAGCACTGCTGATGGTCACCGGCCAGTATCGTCAATAACCTCTGCCGGACGCTGTCTGTGTCCCATCCAATCTGCTGAAAAGCCGGTTGGATGTGTGACAAAAGTTATGGTATTATTAAATTAGTGTTTAAGATATCATGAACGGACAGAGTAACGAGGAGGAATAACAAATGCTGAATGGTATTGGTGCTCCCGGAATTATATTACTGGTTATCCTGGCGCTGCTGCTCTTTGGTCCGAACAAGCTTCCTGAGCTTGGGCGTGCAGTCGGACGCACCTTCCGTGAGTTCAAGGACGGGGCACGTGAGATTATCAGCGAGCCGGAACCGGCAAAGCGCAGTGAAGCGCCTGTTCCGCTGGCCCCGCAGAAATTAGCTGCAGAACTTCCGCAGGACCGGCGTCTTCCGGAATAATACGAATTATCTACGCGGGGGCGTTCCTCTCAGGTCTGGTTAAGACTGGGCGGCGCCCCCTTTTTTTTACGGGGAATTCTACATAAGTCATTTGGGTGGTGCCATATCATGTCTCTGGAAGCGGAAGAAATGTCAGTGGTTGATCATCTTACCGAACTGCGCAGACGGATTATCTATGTGCTGATTGTGTTTGTAGCCGGTCTTATCGGCGGACTGTTCGTCGCCAAACCGATTTATCTGTACCTGATTCACGCCGATCAGGCTGAGGGCTTTGTTCTGCATGCATTCTCCTTCTGGGACGGTATCGGCATGTATATGAAGATTGCCATGGCGGTCTCGCTGGCGGTCTCACTGCCGTTCATTGTCTATCAACTGTGGGCGTTCATCAGTCCCGGGCTGCGGCCTCTGGAGCGTAGTGCGGCACTACGGTATGTGCCCTATGTGTTCGTGCTGTTTATACTTGGTATAGCATTTGCCTATTACATTGTGTTTCCTATGGCGCTGTCATTCACGATCTCTATTACCCGCAGCATGGGGCTTGCGGAGACGTACGGGATTGCCGAATATTTCAGCTTCATGTTCAGCCTGTGCATTCCGCTGGCCTTGCTGTTTGAGCTGCCGCTGATTGTCATGTTCTTGACAAAGCTGAGAATTCTCAACCCGCTGCGCCTGCGCCGGATGCGGCGGTATGCCTATTTCGCGCTTGTCTTTATTGCCGTAGTGATTACGCCGCCTGATTTCATCTCGGACTTTCTTGTAACCCTTCCGCTGATCGTGCTCTATGAGTTCAGCGTATTTCTCTCAGCCTTTGTCTACCGCAAGCAGCTGGCGGAGGATGCCGGACGGGAAGCGCGTTATGTTAAACAAGAGGAGCTCTGACATTGAACCTCCGGCTTCGAATCTTGAGTTTTGAAGCCGGGACGGGCATACTTTGCCTTTCGGTGGATAGAATGTAAGAGAGTGTGTGCCGGACAACCCTGCAAACCATATTTTTCCGTAAAACAATGCGATTTTACGTAAAAGGACTTGAAATCCGTCTTCAAGTTGAGTATCATAAAAATTGTTGTTAGCACTAAAGATGGTTGAGTGCTAACGGAGCTGAACAATATGGGATTAGCCGGCAGAGGCCGCGCCAAGACGATATTTTCACAAGCAGCCGTATGAATCCTTATTGATTCTCCGGCATCCCAATCTATGTTCTCAAGGTAAATAACATAATTTCAAAGGAGGCTATTTTTCATGATCAAACCACTAGGTGAACGCGTATTGGTAGAACCAAGCGAGCAACAGGAAACCACTTCTTTCGGTATCGTGCTTCCGGACTCTTCCAAAGAGAAGCCGCAGGAAGGCAAAATTATCGCAGTCGGCAGCGGAGCTCTTAAAGACGGAGTGCGTGTACCGCTGGAAGTTAAAGAAGGCGACCGCGTGATCTTCTCGAAATATGCCGGAACCGAAATCAAATACGAAGGCAAAGAATATCTGATTATGAAGGAAAGCGACATTCACGCGATTCTTGACTAAGAAGAACGTTTATAAGTTTAGCCGTAACCATACTTAAGCTTCAACGCACGTAACACAAACCAGGTTTACGCTTTCGAAGTAAGTTTGTTCGAAGTGTAGCCATGAAGTAACGCTCACAAACTTTTAGGAGGTTAACACTAATGGCAAAAGAAATTAAATTCAGTGAAGACGCCCGCCGCTCGATGCTTCGCGGGGTTGATGCTTTGGCAAATGCAGTAAAAGTTACACTGGGTCCTAAAGGCCGCAACGTGGTGCTCGAGAAGAAATTCGGCAGCCCGCTGATCACTAACGACGGTGTTACCATCGCGAAAGAAATCGAACTCGAAGATGCATTCGAGAACATGGGCGCACAGCTCGTTAAAGAAGTAGCTACTAAGACCAACGATGTAGCCGGTGACGGTACTACAACTGCAACGGTTCTGGCACAGGCTATGATCCGCGAAGGTCTGAAGAACGTAACTGCAGGCGCTAACCCTATGGTGATCCGCAAAGGGATCGACAAAGCGGTTAAAGCGGCTGTTGCTGAACTGCAGAAGATTGCTAAGCCAATCGAAGATTCCCAGGCTATCGCTCAAGTAGCAGCTATCTCCGCTGCTGATGATGAAGTGGGACAACTGATTGCAGAAGCTATGGAAAAAGTCGGAAAAGACGGTGTTATCACTGTTGAAGAATCCCGCGGATTCCTGACTGAGCTTGAAGTGGTTGAAGGTATGCAGTTTGACCGCGGCTACATTTCCCCGTACATGATTACTGACACGGACAAAATGGAAGCTGTTCTGGACAACCCGTACATCCTGATCACTGACAAGAAGATCAGCAGCACGCAGGAAATTCTTCCGCTGCTTGAGAAGATTGTACAGCAGGCCCGTCCGCTCGTAATCATCGCTGAAGATATCGAAGGCGAAGCGCAAGCTATGCTGATCGTGAACAAACTGCGCGGAACCTTCAACGCTGTTGCTGTTAAAGCCCCTGGCTTTGGCGACCGCCGTGAAGCAATGCTGCAGGACATCGCTGCTCTGACAGGCGGCCAGGTGATCACTGAGAAGCTGGGTCTTGACCTGAAGAGCACTTCCATCGAACAACTGGGTAACGCCCGCCAAGTGCGCGTAACCAAAGAAAACACTACCATCGTAGACGGCAGCGGCGACAAAGCGGACATCAATGCACGTGTAAGCCAAATCCGTTCCCAGCTGGAAGAAACCACTTCCGAGTTCGACAAAGAAAAACTGCAGGAGCGTCTGGCTAAACTGGCTGGCGGCGTAGCCGTTGTCAAAGTCGGCGCAGCAACTGAAACAGAACTGAAAGAGCGCAAACTGCGCATCGAAGACGCCCTGAACGCAACCCGCGCTGCGGTTGAAGAAGGTATCGTATCCGGTGGGGGTACAGCTCTTGTGAACGTATATAACGCTGTAGCGGCTGTTGATGTAACCGGCGACGAAAGAACTGGTGTCAACATCGTGCTGCGCGCTCTGGAAGAGCCAATCCGCACGATTGCTGCGAATGCTGGTGAAGAAGGTTCCGTTATCGTGGACCGCTTGAAGAAAGAAACTGTTGGTGTAGGTTACAACGCAGCTACCGGCGAATGGGTGAACATGTTCGAAGCCGGAATCGTTGACCCTGCGAAGGTAACTCGCTCCGCGCTGCAGAATGCTGCATCCGTAGCAGCTATGTTCCTGACCACTGAAGCAGTGATCGCTGACAAGCCAGAGCCTGAAAAAGGCGGCGGCATGCCAGACATGGGCGGCATGGGCGGTATGGGCGGCATGATGTAATAAGGGCTAAAAACCCTTATGCATCAAGGGTTTCCTTGATAGGAAACCTGCTTTGACCACATATTGTTAAATAAAGAGGCCTTTCGTTTAACTACGAAAGGTCTCTTTATTTTTTCTAGGTATTTCAAATGCGCTTGATGATTATAAAGGGGGGGATACTTCAATCTAATACTTGATCTAAAAGAGGTTTTACTAAACGGCGAACTTCGTCTGTTGACGTGGTATCCATTAATTGGTTTCTTAGTTCGTCTGCACCTCTAAATCCACGAGTATAGATTTTGAAAAAGCGAAGAAGTGGTTTAAATGAACGCGGCAGGGTTTCTGTTGAATATTTATCGTGCAGATCCAACTGTAAAAGAAGTAAATTGAGAAAATCTTTCGCTCTATGTTCTTTGGGTTCTTTTTCAAAAGCAAATGGATTGGTGAAAATACCGCGGCCAATCATTATACCATCAACGCCGTGTTGTTCAACTATTTTTAATCCTGTTGCGCGGTCCGGAATATCTCCATTAATGGTTAACAACGTATTTGGAGCAATTTCATCGCGCAATTTTTTTATTTCAGGAATTAGTTCCCAGTGTGCAGGTACTCTACTCTTCTCTTTTTTTGTACGAAGGTGAATGGAAAGATTCGCAATATCTTGTTTCAATATATGTCCTAACCAATCGCGCCACTCGTCAATTTTAGAGTACCCCAATCTTGTTTTCACACTAACCGGCAATCCACCAGCTTTTGCTGCTTGAATAATTTCTGCTGCAACTTGAGGATGGCGTATTAATCCAGCCCCTTTTCCGCTGGATGCGGCGTTTTGTGCCGGGCATCCCATGTTTATATCGATACCACGAAAACCAAGTTTTTTCATATCCATACTCATCTGTTCAAAAAGTGCAGGTTTATTGCCCCAAATATGAGCGACAATCGGTTGCTCATCAGCTGTGAACATTAAGCGGCCACCTACATTTTCTTTTCCAACAGGGTGACAATAATTTTCTGTACTTGTGAATTCCGTGAAAAATACGTCAGGTGTTGCAGCTTCTCTAATGACCTGACGAAATACAATATCTGTGACATCTTCCATTGGAGCTAATATAAAAAACGGTTTCGGTAAATCCATCCAAAAATTCGGTTCCATGTTATCTTCTCCTGTTGCAACATATAAAAACGATTTAATCTATAGCAAAGTCTTTGATCCATCATACATAGTATCATTATTTTTCGTTTGATGCACAGAATCAATAGTGAGGGCGTGTAGCATCATTCTAACAAAATACTGAATTACCCAATCCATAGGTTTGCAAAATGAATAGAGTATAGCAGATGTTCTTCCGTCAGCAGCTATGGATTTGTTCACAAATGGGGTGATATTGATGGATTTGAATGCATTGACTGGCTTGTTCAATAACAACGACGGCTCAGTCGTGCTTAATGTCCTTTTATCCATCGCTTTAGTCTGGAGCATCCGGCAGATCGCGAATAAAGAAAAGGTCATACAGAATTATCAGAAACGTGATGAGGAGAACGAGAAGCAGCTCAATCAATACAACCGTTCACTCGTCAAGCTGCTTATTGAAAGAGAAGACAAGGCAAGAGAGACCAAGGTAAGAGAGAGCGCTGATAAAATTAATAGTGGGGAGGTCGTCGACAAGTGAAGCTCCTCGATATTTTCAGGAAAAATGAGATCAAGCCCAGTCGTGTGAAGAAAGAAATTGAGAAGTTAGGTAAAATCCAGGCAGCCTATGAAATGAATGATATCGAAAGCTTGGTGGACCTGCATCAATCCGGCCTGGGCAAGAGGGGAGACGATTTGCATGGGAATTATTGATTTGACACTTGTCGCGCTGGAGTTAACCGCCTTTATAGTGTTTACGGCATATGTGGTGCGGTACAGCCGCTATTTTATCGGTAACGGGCCGAAACGCACGTATAATCTCTATCTCCGCAGTGTGTGGATCACTTACTCCACCGTGGCTTTGCTCTGTCTTAACCTGTTATGGGGCCGCATTAATATTGTTTTTGGCTACAACGTAGACAGCATATCAAATACACTCAGAGAGTTTGTAATGATCCTTACCCTGATTCTGCTTGTGTTTGCCGGACTAATGCACAAGGAATTGTGGGACAGCAATCATAAGGACAGATAAACCAACAGAGCGGCCATAAATTTTAATGCTGAACATTATGAAGTATCCGGAAAAACGTGTAAAATGAAAGGAATGATGATGCAGCTTGGGGGACGGGCTTAGATGTATAGAGTGGGGATTGTCGGGCCGGCAGGTTCGGTCGAACGGATAGTCAGCTTGGCACAAATATTGAAACAGGAAATAGAATTCGTATCTTTCGTTTACGGGGAGCCTAGGGAGACGGAGCAGATTATCCGGCAGCATGACCGTGAGGTGGATTCATGGCTTTGCTCCGGTCCGATCCCTTATGCTTTTGCGCTGACAGCACTGGGTTCGGCTGAACGGATTGAGTATATTTGGGTGACGGAATCCGCCTTTTATAAAAGCCTGTTGGATCTGGCTTATACGCAGGGCCGGCTGGTTAAACGGATCAGCATCGATATGCCGGATAATGAGGGGCTTGTAGACAGTGCGCTGAAGCAGATTGAAAATGCGGGGCTGGAACTGCATACGAAGACTTACGAGCTTGATGCGGATACGGAAGAGTTGCTGAGCTTTCATCTCACGCTATGGCAGGAGGGCAGGACAGAAGGGGCGATCACTTGCTTTCCGAGTGTTGCAGCAGCGCTAAAGGCGGCAGGGGTTCAGGCTTTTACCGTCTCACCCAGCAGTCTGGAAATTATCCAGTCGCTCCGGCTTTTTGCAGAGAAAGTCAGAACCTCCTACTTCAAGGATACACAGATTGGTGTTGAAATCATTGAAGTGGAGAATTTCGACCGTGTTGCGCAAAAGCTGAATACTTCCTATCAATTGCAGTATCTGGAGCTGAAGCTGAAGGAAGAGCTGATCAAGCTCTGTGAGAGGCTGGACGGTTCTTTCCTGGAAAAAGGCGGCGGACGGTATGTCATCTTCAGTACACGCGGGGCAATTGAACGGGAGCTGAAGCTGCTGAGTGATACCGTTGATTATTTGGCGGCCAAAACGGATACCAGTGTAGCGGTGGGTATCGGCTTCGGTGAGACGGTGTCCGCTGCGGAGACGAATGCGCATACTGCACTTCGCCAATCCAAGGAGAAAACGGACAAACGCATCGTTATCATACAGGAGGACGGTGTCATCGTTGAGTCGGCCGATCAGGATGACAAGCTGGTCTATTCGTTTCGGACGAATGATCAGGAAATTATGGCCAAGCTGAAAACCAGCGGAATCAGCGTCAAAACATTCAATAAAGTAGTTGCGCTGGTCCGGCGGATGGGCTGGGAAAGCTTTACTGCCAAGGACTTGGCGGTCCAGCTGCAAATGACCGAACGCAATGCCCGGCGGATTATGACAGAATTGTCCGAGGCGGGGCTTGTCGACTCCGCCGGCGAGGAAGCACCGGGAGTACGCGGCAGACCCGTTAAAATATACCGGTTCAAGTAGGCATCCAATTGGGATGCCTCTTTTTTTGCGCCGTAGTGTAATGTTTCATGACTCATAACGTTATGTTAATTAAAAAACATTGAAAAACGGTAGACTCCTATATATTATGTATATAAGGAAATTATCCGTAATTAGTCCTTAAATAAAATGAGTCACCGGGAGGTAACAGTATGCGGAAGGTGCTAGGCAGCAATTGGGTGTTGGCATTGTTATTTTTGGGATGGTCATTAGGGAATCTGGACCGGTACGTAATGAATTACGCAGTGCTAACGATTACGGAAGATTTAAGCCTCAGTGCTACATCGACGGGGATTTTGCTTAGCTCCTTTTTTGCCGGTTATGCCATTATGCAGATGCCCGGGGGCTGGCTCGCCGATAAGTTTGGTTCAAGGAAGGTACTGATCCTTTCTGTTGTGTTGTGGTCGATCTTTACGGCAATGACAGGCGCAGCCTGGTCACTTGGTTCCATCCTGATCATCCGCTTCCTGTTCGGGATTGGCGAAGGCGGCTTCCAGCCCGCAGCTTCGAAGCTTATTGCAGGTATCTTTCCGCAGGAGAAGCGGGCCAGGGCGATGTCGATTTTATTAACCTCAGGCGGTCTTATGGCCTTTATTACACCGATTTTCTCAGCTTATGTATTGGATTCAATAGGCTGGCGCCATATGTTCATGTACATAGGCATCGTGGGGATTATCATCGCCGTCCTGTATTGGAAGTTTATCTACAATCCGCAACAGGCTTCTGGCGTTGAAGCTGTGGTGAATGCTGTGAAAACCCCGCAGCCGGGGTTCGGCCAGCTGTTCAAAACCCCGATGATGTGGAGTCTGCTAATCGCTTATTTCAGTATTTATGCCGTGAACTGGGGGCTGGCCAGCTGGATGCCGACATATCTGTCTGATGTCCGGGGACTTTCCATGAAATCGCTTGGCCTGCTCCAGATGATTCCGAGTGTCGCTTCGTTTGCCGGACTTTTTGCAGGGGGTTACTTGCTCGATAAGATGACTGGAGGAAAGGAACGGTATGCCGGCGCTTTCTCCTGTGCTGTAATCGGGGCAATGCTCTACCTTATGTTTAATGCCTCAAGCGTGGAAGGTTTTATTATCTATCAATCAGTTACAAGTATTTTTCTTGCTTTTGTGCTTATTCTGCTGCCGGCGATCGTGCTGAAAAAAATCCCGGCGGCTTCGACCGGCTCAGCGATGGGGATGGTTAATACCGGAGGTCAGCTGGCCGGTTTTATTGCACCTATGGCTATCGGGTTCATGGTTGATGCCTTCAAGGGCTCCTATGAAGCGGCCTTCTGGATGCTGATCGGGTTTACACTCGTCTGTACCGTGGCGCTGCTCAGCTTGAACTTCAACAAAGGCGCGGCTTTGGAGGACAAGCTGACACTGGCCGAAACCAACGGCTAAGCGGCATACAAACACTGTGAAGAAGAGGGGATATTAATGGATAGAACAGCTAAAATCTCTGCGGCGATTGAACATAAACGGGAGTCTTTCATTACGCTTAGCAATACACTTTGGGAGATGGCGGAGACTGCATTCGAAGAGCATCAGTCGGCAGAAGCGATCTGCCAGGCGCTTGAACAAGAAGGCTTTACCGTGGAACGGCAGGTTGCGGGGCTGCAGACAGGATTTGTCGGCAGTTACGGAAGCGGCCAGCCGGTGGTGGCGATTCTGGGTGAATTTGATGCTTTGCCGGGGCTTAGCCAGTTGCAGGGACTTGCCCGTCCGGAGGCGGCCGAGCCCGGCGGGAACGGGCATGGCTGCGGACATAATCTGCTGGGAACCGGATCATTAGCAGCGGCAGTAGCAGTTAAAGATTACATGGAAAGCACAGGGCTTCAAGGCACGGTGCGGTATTACGGCTGCCCGGCAGAGGAGAGCGGCTCCGGCAAAGCCTACATGGTACGTGAAGGGCTGTTCAGCGATGTTGATCTGGCGTTAAGCTGGCATCCTTATACAGCGGCACTTGTACAGCATTTAAGTTCGCTGGCGAACTATGCAGTGAAGTTCAAGTTTTACGGTAAGAGTGCACATGCTGCAGCAGCCCCGCATCTCGGACGCAGCGCACTCGATGCCGTTGAGCTGATGAATGTAGGTGTCAACTATTTAAGGGAGCATATGATTCCAGAGGCCCGGGTGCATTATGCGGTTACGAATGCGGGCGGTTCTTCGGCCAATGTAGTCCAGGCCTATGCGGAAGTATCATATTTGATCCGTTCCCCCAAGCAGCAGCAGGTCGTCGAGCTGTACAATCGTGTCCATGATATTGCTAAAGGCGCAGCGCTGATGACGGGAACGGTGATGGAGACCGAATTCGAGGGGGCGGCAGCGAATCTGATTCCTAACAGAACACTGGCTGAGGTGATGCATGCCAACCTGACCGCAATCGGCATTCCCGATTATGATGCAGACGAGTGGCAGTATGCTGCTGACATCCGCGCGACCTTGTCGCCTGAGGAAAGGGATGCTGCTCTATATGGGATGGACCCGCTGACGGTGATGAAACTGAAAGACAAGGCAATTGCCGATGTCATCATTCCCCTATATCCGGTTGAACCAACCATGCCGGGGTCGACAGATGTGGCGGATGTCAGCTGGATCGTTCCAACAGTTCAGTGCATGACTGCTTGCTGGGCGATGGGTACTGCCTTGCATACGTGGCAGGTCGTGGCACAGGGAACGATGCCGATTGCCCACAAGGGAATGCTCCAGGCGGCTAAAGTTATCGCCGGTACAGCTATTGAAGCGATGGAGAATCCGCAGATCATTGCCGCAGCAAAAGCCGAACAAACGGAAAGACTGCAGGGCCAATCTTATGTCTCAATGATTCCGGCTTTGCAGCTGCCGCCCCGCTTATAATAGAATGGGGAGACTCTGTCCGCAGTGAAATATCATGAGCCAAAAAGCAGAGCAGCGACCCTCCAATCACGGAGGATCGCTGCTCTATTTTAATGCTTAAGAGGACTCTGCTTTTGGGACTGTGGTTGAAGCACTGGTCTCGTTTAATGTTTCTACCGGATGTTTGCCAAATGCTCAACCAGTCTGTTCCAGGTTTCCGTGATGCCTTGGAGCATGCCCATATCCATTACCTGCTTCAGGTCTTCGGGGGTTGCATAATCCGAGCGGCAAATGACCAATGTCCCGCTATCCGTTTGGGTGAAGGTCAGCGTTACCAGCGTCTCTGCCAAATCTTCGTTCACATTGCCCTCAGCATCAGAGAAATAATCAACATAGACAATCTTCTCGGGCTCGATGATCTCACGGTATACGCCCTTGCCCCAGGATTCCATTCCGTAGAAATCGCCCTGATTCTTGTCCTCGCATTTCATACAGTAATGCCAGACTCCGCCCTCGCGGAAATCGATATGGCATACCGGAAGACTCCAGCCGCGCGGCCCCCACCAGTGCTTCAGATGCTCCGCTTGTGAGAATGCCTGAAACACCAGCTCACGGGGAGCATTGAATTCACGTTCAAGAATAAGCGATTTGTCCTCTACTCTGGATACCATTTGATTAGTCATTTGCCCTCATCCTCTCTGATTGCATGAAATGTGCTTATCACGTCCAGCTTAGTCTTGCTGCTCTGCCGGCAATTTCTTCTCCAGCGTCTGTAAGTAATCATCCAGGCGGTCCAATCTGTCCTCCCATAGTACACGGTAGTTCTCCAGCCAATCGTCCAGTTCCCGGAAAGGAGCCGGGCACAGACTGTAGATTCTGCGGTTGGCATCGACCTTGGACTCCACGATTCCGGCCTCGCTTAAAACCCGCAAATGCTTCGAGGCTTGGGGCTGCCGAAGCTGCAGCTGCCGGGCGATTTCGCCTACAGTGAGCGGATGACCGCGCAGCAGTTCAACCATCTGCAGGCGGTTAGGTTCGGCCAAGGCACTCATAACCATTGCATTCATATTCATCATCCATTCGCTTGCGGTGCTATTCTTTGCTGAATACAATATACCATAACAGGAATATTCCTGTAAAGGAATATTTAAAACATACCCCCGCCCTCATCTTAATGAGCCGGCAGGGTACTAGAGATAGGGCGAAGATTAAGACTTGCTGCCTAACCGCTGCAAATGTCTGCGGAAAGCGGCCATTACCCACAGATGGGCTTTGGCTTGTGTATATTTATAGAGAAACCACGGCAGGGAAGGCAGATAATCATGGATGGCAATTACGCATTCCCGGGTGCCGGGAATCTGCAGGAATTCAAGCCTGCCTTCATGGGGATCGCCTTTTTTGGTGAAGGCTCCGCCGGAAATTTGATACACTGTGCTCTCCGCACTGCTCCTTTCCGGGAGATAGGTCAACTCCAGAATAGGTTTGCGGCTGGCCCGCAGATGCACGCGGTAAATATTCCTCCCGTCATAATCAATACGGACCAGCGGCTTCAATGTTCTGCCCAGCCACTCCAGATAATAACGGGCGGCCCAATCGGTATTGGTATTGCCCGGCAGTACTACGCGCTGAATGGAGCGGACATCGGCGGCCTTTTTTGATTTGCTTCCGGAGTTTGATTTGGCAGGGGCGGTGGATTTCCCTTTGGGCCTCCTTGCGGCTTCGTCCTCCGCCTTCAGTGCCTCCCGCGCAGCTTCATCAAAAGGAATCCGGCCATCGCTGATGCCGGGAACCGTCCGCGCAGGATGAACAACCATAGGGTGGGTCAGGCTTTCAATCAGCGGGTAGGCCATCTCCTTCGGCGCTCCGGTGATCAGCGTTACCCAGAGGCGCGACAGATGGATGGTCAGCAGCGGAATATCGAATAATCTCCGTCTTTTATGCAGGACCTCCGCGGTCTTCAGCATCATTTCTTTATAAGTCATGCTGCCGGGACCGCCGACGTCGATCGCGCGGCCGTATAACTCAGCGCTGCCGATACATTTGCGGAGTGCAAGGAGTACCTCTGACAAGGCGATTGGCTGGGTGGCTGTCCGCGTCCATTTCGGCAGCAGCATGACCGGCAGACGCCGGACCAGCTTGACCAGGATCGGGAAGGAAGAGCCCTGCGGACCTACAATCAATCCGGCACGGATGGTTGTAACGGGTACCCCGTAAGAGCCGAGAATCCGCTCCACCTCAAGCCGGCTGCGTAAATGGCGGGAGAGCTGCTCCTGCGGGATATTCCCGGGAATAATGCCGCTTAAGTAGACGATCTGCTTAATGCCGTTCTTGCGGGCTGCCCGGGCAAAATTGTCCGCCAGTATCGCATCCATATCCTCAAAGGCCGCTTGGGTCAGCTTAGCCGACGGCAGCATCGAATGAACGAGGTAGATTGCATAGTCTGCGCCCTGCAGCGCCTGCTCTGCCGATGACATCGAGAACAGCTCACAGGAGCGCCACTCCACATTCGGGCGGTTCTCCTTCTGGTTCCCGTGCCTTGACAGGGCGATCACGTCGTAATCCCCGGTCAACAGCTTCAGCAGATTATGGCCGATGTATCCGCTGGCTCCGGTTAAGGCGATACTCGCTCTCCGGCCGGTGCCTTCACTCCCTATGACTGGCTCAGGCCTGTTCTCGGTTGTTACCTCTTTTGCAGTTCCGGGTGTATTCATAGATTATCCCTGCTTCCATTAATGATAGATATGACCGAACTGAGTATCGTGCTGTTCAGTACCCTTTTCCGCGCTGCTTCAACCTCTGCCTTGCTGTAACCCTATATTTTGTGAAGAAAAAGGATATTCAGTTATAATGAAGTTCATAAGCATTAAATTTGAAGCAAATGAGGGAGGCAGACCGGATGAATGATCAGCAGAATACCCGGCAGCAGCTCGCCACCTTTGCCGGGGGCTGCTTCTGGTGTATGGTCAAGCCGTTTGACGAGCTGCCGGGCATTGTCTCCGTGGTGTCCGGCTATACGGGCGGACATACCGGGAACCCGACATATGCTGAGGTCGGAACCGAGACAACCGGACATTTTGAGGCGGTACAGATTACCTTTGAGCCGGAGCTGTTTCCGTACACGCGTCTGCTGGACATCTATTGGCAGCTGATTGATCCGACTGACCGGGGCGGCCAGTTCATGGACCGGGGGAGTTCTTACCGGACGGCTATCTTCGTGCACAGTGAAGAGCAGCGGGCCCAGGCGGAGGCGTCCAAAGCCGCGCTTCAGGCAGAGAAGCGGTTCAAGTCTCCGATTGTGACCGAAATCCTGCCCGCCGCACCGTTTTATCCGGCTGAAGCGGAGCATCAGGACTACTATAAGACTCATCCGCTGGATTATAAGCTGTATCTGAAGGGCTCCGGCCGGGGGGATTTCACCGAACTACATTGGAACGGGCGTGAAGACAAGGAACGTCTGCGTTCCCGGCTGACCGCTCTGCAATACGAAGTGACCCAGCATAAAGGGACGGAGCCTGCGTACGACAATGCGTACTGGAACCATTTTCAAGACGGCATTTATACCGATGTGCTGAATGGTGATCCGCTGTTCAGCTCCCGGGACAAGTTCGATTCAGGTACCGGCTGGCCCGCGTTCACCTCACCGCTCGAACCGGGGCTGGTCCGCAGGGAAGCGGACTACAGCGGCGGCGGGGTGCGGACATTGCTGCGGAGCAGGCTGAGCGGTGCTTACCTAGGGCAGTTGTCCTATGACGGTCCGGAGCCTTCGAAGCTGCATTACCGGATTTATTCAGCCGCAATCCGCTTTGTTCCGAAGGGGGAGCTTGCTGTAAACGGGCTGGAGCGCTACCTGGCACTGTTTGCGGATGATAAGCCGGTGGAGGCATAGCATCAGCCTGGACTGTCCGGCAGGCTTGCGAAATATTGTATAATAATATAAAAAGCGTTATTTTTGCGTTTGTACACTAAAGGAGTGACCCTATGCATCTTGATCAGCAGAATGCAGGAGAACGGCTGAAAGTGATAGCCGATCAGCTGGCGGAGGATATCACTTCACGCCAGTATGAACAACAGCCTGACCTAGAGCAAAGATTCGGTCCTTCCGGAAGAGCAAGAACGAAGCAGGATTCCTTATATCATTTGCGGTATCTGGCCCAGAGTGTGGCGCTGGAGAGTCCGCTTCTGTTTATTAACTACGTTGCCTGGCTGAAAGTGCTGCTTGTGCAGTACAAGATTACGGCTGAGGATCTGCGGATTAATCTCAAGCTGATGAAAGAAGCGATAAGTGCCCGGGTAGAGCAGCCGGAAAGAGAGCTGATTCTAAGTTATCTGGACATGGGCCTTTATCATACACGCGGGGAGGAGAGCCTGCCTTCCTTTCTTCAGCCTCAAAAGCCCTATTTCCGGGAGGCGGACGAATATCTGAAGCTGCTTCTGGACGGAGAACGGCGTAAGGCTTCGGAGTTTGTACTGGACTTATATAAGGACGGCATACCGATCCACGATATTTATCTGCATATCTTTCAGGAAACCCAATATGAGATTGGACGGCTGTGGCAGATGGGGCGCATTACAGTAGCCCAGGAGCATTACTGCACAGCCTGTACCCAGAGCATTATCTCCCAGCTCTATCCGCAATGGATTCGGGCACAGAATGGCAAGAAAAGACTGGTTGCGGTTGGTGTGGGTGAAGAGCTTCATGAAATCGGACTGCGGATGCTGGCTGATTTCTTCGAAATGGAGGGCTGGAATACGTTCTATCTGGGCTCTAATATGCCCGTAGAGGGCCTGGTCCGTCATTTGAAGGAGCAGCCTGCCGAGCTGCTGGCAATTTCAATTACTATGACTTTTCATGTATCGGAGGTCATTCGCGTGATATCGTCCATCCGCAGCCATCGTGAGCTGGACAGCCTCCGCATTATGGTCGGCGGAATGCCGTTTAATATAGACACTGAACTATGGAAGAAGGTCGGCGCTGACGGCTATGCCCCGGACGCGAAGCTTGCACTGGAGGTGGCGGAACGGCTTGTTTCTGAAGAGGCCATACTGAAGGCGGGGTTTCCAAATGATTGACCATGAGCAGGAAATCCGCAAACTGAGGGGGACCATCGAGAAGCTCTCGCATCAGGTGATTGACGGCCAGCAGCGGGAAGAACAAATCTTAGCCGAATTTTCGGCGATGAACAATGAATTGATTACGATGCACCGTCGCCTTGCCAAGAATAATGCCGAACTTAAGGAGCTGAAAGAAGAGGCGGAAGCGGCCAACCGGGCGAAAAGCCTGTTTCTGGCTACAGTCAGCCACGAAATCCGCACACCGATGAACGGTATTCTGGGTATGACCGAACTGCTCGGGGCAGAGGGGATGGAGGAAGAACAGCAGAGTTATCTGCAGGTGATCCGTGATTCCGCGCAGTACCTGCTGCAGATGATCAATAATCTGCTCGATATCTCCAAAATTGAAGCCAGAAAAATGGAACTGAACAAGATATCCTTCAGCGTTCATGATCTGCTGGAGCATGCCTTCAAGCTGCTCTCTCCCGCTGCTGTAAAGCGCGGAAATACTTTGAAGTGGAAGATTGGAAGCGGTGTGGCGGATACGCTTGAGGGAGATTCCCCCAAAATCCTTCAAGTGCTCATCAATCTGCTCGGCAATGCGGTGAAGTTCACGCAGAACGGGGAAGTAGAGCTGACAGTGAGTCTGGCCGGTGAGGATGAATTCTGTCAGAGGCTTTGCTTTGCAGTCCGGGATGAGGGTATCGGCATCTCACAGGAGGATCAGGCGGCTCTATTTCAGCCGTATTCGCAAATGAGCCGGGATGGGGAGAAGGCAGCAGAAGGTACCGGACTCGGCCTGTCGATTTGCAAGTCTATGGTAGAACTGATGGGCGGAACAATTAAGGTGGATAGTTCACCAGGACAGGGTTCCACCTTCCGCTTCGGGCTTGTGCTGGACAAACCGACAAGCCTGCCGGAGCCGCAGTCTCCCGCTGAAGCTGCATTGCCGGAGGGCCGATTCAGTACGCAACCCGTACTGGTTGCGGAAGACAATGGGCTGAACCGCACACTGCTGCAGCAGCAGCTCAAGAGGCTGGGGATTACAGAGGTGCATCTGGTGGGCAGCGGCAGTGAGGCTGTAGAAGCCTGGCAGCAGCAGGAGTATGGGCTGATTCTGATGGACAGCAGGCTTCCGGGCATGAATGGCGACGAGGCGGTCCGTCTCATCCGCCAGCTGGAATTATCCGGGGCAAGGCCGAGAATTCCCATCATTGGTGTGACCGGAGACGGGGCGGAAGAGAGCCGGTTGCAGTTCGTCCGGGCTGGCTTGGATGATTGGGCGGCGAAACCGCTGAGTCTGCAGAAGCTGCAGCAGCTTCTGGACAAATGGTTTGGCAGGGAGCCGTATATTCCCGTCCTTCAGCAAGACACGCTGACCGGCATCCGGGAGATGGACGGTGACGAAGAGCCGCAATTTCTCCGCATGCTGGTAGAGATTTTCAAAAGTGATACCCCCCTTCGGCTGGCGGCGCTGGATGCGGCGGCGTCGATGAGGAATCTTCCGGAGATGGCGGCGGTTGCCCACGGCCTGAAATCGGGCAGTCTGAGCATCGGTGCGCAGTATTTTTCCCATTTGTCCGCGTTGGTTGAACTGCATGCCAGAGCAGAGGAATATGACCTGGCCGTGCAGCAGCTGACTAAGCTTGGGCCTGCATACGAGGAAGCCTGCCGGGAGCTGGAAGGTCTGCTGTAGATAAAGGAATGTTAGACCGGTATGCCCATTTTTCGGGGGCTGCCGGTCTTTTTTTAGGCGCATGATCATATCAAGGCAGTAGAGACATATTATATAACGTGATCGCATACTGTATTGCTGCTTTTCTCTGACAATGTCATATAAGGTCACATTTACGATTGACAAATGCTGGAGCCAGGTATATATTCTTCTCAGCGATATATAGTGATTAGTCAACAGAATGTAGCTGAGAATCAGGAGACAGACGTTTCCTAGTTTCGGGTGCATTTTTTTTATGAATCAAGAACCAGAACATACCAATCAATGCCAAAGAATCGAGGAGAATTTCTGCATGGGGGAAACATCCGCTTCATCTTTTCCGATCGGGAAGTTAGCTATACTGCTTGCGGTTCTTCAGGAGCATGAATGGAAAAAGGTTATTGAGCAGGAGCTGGCTTCGCAGGACTTCCGCTATACGATCGGGCGGGTCGGGGCTATGGATATGATTAAAGTGATCGCAGCCATCGAAACAGCAGCCAAAAGCAATCACATTATCGATCCGGGTTCCTACCGGGAGGTGCATTCGCTGTATCATGCCATCATTGAGGCGATTCAAAGCATTGGCCGCGGCATCGTTCAGTTCGGCGATATTCTGCGCACGGTAGGGCTGACTTTTGCCATTGTAAGAGGGAAGATGTCGGGTGCTGTGGAGCATGAAGGGGAATGGATCGCGGTATGTGCCTACGGGACGATTGGTGCTCCGAAAAAGGGATTTGAGCATGAGGCCATCGGGTTTGGTTTTAATCATATTTAGCAGGTGGATTGCTGAAGAAGTCACCTTAACATGATCAAGCCGTAATTTAGTGATTAGTAATATAGAAGCCGGTACCTCTTATTAGGGTATGGGCTTTTTCTATTACTCAAAAAGCAGGTGAGGCTCATGTTAGAAATAGCTAATCATACAGTGTTTATATACGGTAATTCTTTAACCATGGAGGAAGTCGTCAAAGTAGCCCGATATCACCACCATGTGGAGCTTAGTGAAGAGAGCTGCCGGAAAGTGGAGCATACCCGTAACTATGTGGAGAAGCTGCTGCGGGAGAAAAAAGTGGTGTACGGCCTGACCACAGGCTTTGGCAAATTCAGCGATACGTATATCTCTCCGGAGGATACGAAGACGCTGCAGCTTAACCTGATCCGCAGCCACAGCTGCGGGATCGGGGCGCCTTTTCCGGAGGAGACCGTCCGGGCCATCCTGCTGCTGCGGATTAATGCGCTGGCCCTCGGCTACTCCGGCATTCGCCTGGAGGTCCTCCGGCTGATGATTGAACTGCTTAACAGGGGCGTTGTGCCGGTGATCCCGGAAAAAGGCTCCCTGGGTGCAAGCGGGGACCTGGCTCCGTTATCGCATATGGTGCTCGTCCTGATTGGTGAAGGTGAGGCCTATTACCGGGGAGTGCGGCTGCCGGGGGCAGAGGCACTGGCTAAGGCAGGACTCACACCGATTGTACTGGAGGCCAAAGAAGGCCTGGCACTGATTAACGGAACGCAGGTCATGACGGCGGTCGGCACACTGGCCTGCTGGGATGCGCTGAAGCTGGCGGACTGGGCGGACTGTGCGGCGGCATTGACCTGCGAGGCGCTGCTGGCGGTACGGGATGCTTTTGATCCGGCGACGCATGCCGTCCGGCCGCATAAGGGCCAGCAGCAGGCAGCCGGCAACATCCGGAATTTGACGGCCGGCAGCACCCTGATGACGAACCAGGGGGAGAAGCGGGTACAGGATGCCTATTCGCTGCGCTGCGCGCCGCAGGTTCACGGGGCGAGCAGGGACGCGCTGGCTTATATCGCGGAGAGGCTGAATATCGAGATGAATTCGGCTACGGACAATCCGCTGATTTTTGCTGATGAAGAGCGGGTAATCTCCGGCGGGAACTTCCACGGCCAGCCGATTGCACTGCCAATGGACCATCTGTCGGTTTGCGCGGCAGAGCTGGCTGATATTGCCGAGCGGAGGATTGAACGGCTGGTTAACCCGCATCTGAACGAGGGACTACCCCCGTTCTTGACGAATAACGGCGGACTGCAATCCGGATTCATGATCGCACAGTATGCTGCAGCCGCTGTCGTCTCGGAGAACAAATCGCTGGCTCATCCGGCCAGTGTGGACTCCATTCCGTCCTCGGGCAATCAAGAGGATCATGTCAGCATGGGGACGATCGGCGCGCGCAAAGCAGGGCAAATCGTCGACAACACCTATGCCGTACTGGCCATTGAGCTGCTCTGCGCGGCGCAGGCCATCGACTTCCGAGGGGCGCAGCGGCTCGGCAAAGGCACAAAATGGCTGTACGACCGCCTCCGCGAGCAGGTGGCTGCGGTGAAGGAAGACCGCGTGCTCTCCGGCGATTTTGCCGCCATCGCGGAGTGGATGAAGGAGCCCGGCGTGCTGGACGGGTTATTGGCCCAGGTGCCGTTTAGCACCTGTATGAAGTGAATGGAGCAGATGCAAAAAACGATGAGCTCCAAGCCCCCCAGGGCAAGCGAGGCAAGCGTGCAAATTACGCAGGGGAGAATTGGAGCAGTAGGAGCGGTATCGTTCCGCCTGCAAGCTTTCCGAAGGAAAGCTCGTCTCAGAAGCATGAGCGTTCTACTGATTTTTGCTGAAGGAAAGCTCATTTCAGTAGCATGAGCGTTCTACTGATTTTTGCCGAAAATGTATTCTTCTCCGTATCCCTCTGGAGGAAGGCGAAGTAATGGGATTTTCTCCACCTAAATTCCTCCGGGTGAAACGGAGACGGTTCCTAGTGGGAATTTCTCCCGTTAATTCTCCCCTTTGGCTCAAATTCAGCGTTTTTCGGGAATTTAGCTGGAGCTTTTCCGTCTAAATTCCGATTTCCGCCGAAAAAGAAAGAATTAGCGGGAGCTTTTCCAGCTAAACTTATCGATTGAATTGACCACACGTCACGTCTCATGTTGGAAGTTAGCAAAAGCACGAATGGAACTAAATGAATTGGACTTGAAAGTAAACAGCAGTTTTGGCAGAATACCGCCTATTTTGAAGGGAGATCAGCCCATATGAGCCATAACGAGGAGAGAGTCTGCCGCGCGCCGAGAGGCAGCAAGCTGAATACCAAGGGCTGGGTGCAGGAAGCCGCGCTGCGCATGCTGATGAATAATCTGGATCCCGAGGTGGCGGAGCATCCCGGGCAGCTGGTTGTCTATGGCGGCATTGGCAAAGCAGCCCGCAACTGGGCTAGCTATGACGCTATCGTCCAGTCGTTGACCACTCTTGCGAACGATGAAACGCTGCTGATTCAATCCGGCAAACCGGTGGCCGTGTTCCGTACCCATCCGGATGCCCCGCGTATTCTGCTGGCGAATTCCAATCTGGTTCCGGCCTGGGCCAACTGGGACACCTTTCACGAGCTGGATCAAAAAGGGCTGGCCATGTACGGGCAGATGACGGCCGGCAGCTGGATTTACATCGGCACGCAGGGAATTGTACAGGGGACCTATGAGACATTCGCGGAGTGTGCCAGACAGCATTTCGGCGGCACCCTGAAAGGGACGATCACCCTCAGCGCTGGCCTTGGCGGAATGGGGGGCGCCCAGCCGCTGGCCGTAACGATGAATGATGGAGTATTCATTGGGATGGATGTGGACCGGACCCGGATCGAGAAGCGTATCCAGTCCAAGTACTGTGATGTTCTAATAGAGACGATGGAAGAAGCGCTGTTCATGGCAGAAGCCGCCAGAAGCGCGGGGCGTCCGCTGTCCATTGGCCTCTTGGGCAATGCAGCAGAGCTGCTGCCGCAGATGATCGCGCACGGGTTCGTTCCGGACATTCTCACCGACCAGACGTCGGCCCATGATCCGCTGAACGGATATGTGCCTGCCGGGTTCACTATCGAGACAGGAAGGCAGCTCCGGCTGGAGAACCCGCAGGAATACATTGTGCTGGCGAAAAAGAGCATCGCCCGGCATGTCGAAGCGATGCTTGAACTGCAGAGCAAGGGAGCCGTCACCTTCGATTACGGCAACAACATCCGCCAGGTGGCTTATGATCAGGGCGTCAGTCAGGCGTTTAATTTCCCCGGCTTTGTTCCCGCCTATATCCGCCCGCAATTCTGCGAGGGGAAAGGGCCGTTCCGCTGGGTAGCCCTGTCAGGTGATCCTGAAGACATCTACAAGACCGATGCCGCGATCATGCAGGCTTTCCCGGATAATGCAGGGCTGCAGAGATGGATTACTCTGGCCCGGGAGAAAATTGCCTTCCAGGGTCTGCCCGCCAGGATCTGCTGGCTCGGTTATGGCGAACGGGCCAAATTCGGCCGGATTATCAATGATATGGTAGCCTCCGGGGAGTTATCCGCGCCGGTTGTGATCGGCCGTGATCATCTCGACGCCGGATCGGTGGCATCACCGAACCGGGAGACCGAAGCTATGCTGGACGGCAGTGACGCCATCTCCGATTGGCCGCTCCTGAATGCGATGGTCAATACGGCTGCCGGGGCCAGCTGGGTCTCCCTTCACCACGGCGGAGGCGTGGGAATGGGATATTCCCAGCACGCGGGAATGGTTGTGGTAGCGGACGGCACGAAGGAAGCGGAAGCAAGGCTTGCGCGGGTGCTGACGACAGACCCCGGCATGGGGGTCGTCCGCCATGCGGATGCGGGATATCCGCTGGCCGTGGAGACAGCCCGGGCCCAGGGGATCCGTATGCCCATGCTGGACTGAGGGGAAAGGAGCAGCTATATGATCCATATTCATGGCGCAGCCCAGATTGCTACGCTGGGCGGAGCCAGCACGAAGCCGAAGACGGGCAAGGAGATGGAAGAGCTTGGACTGATCGAGGACGGCGGGATTGTAATCGAGGACGGGATTTTTGTGTTCGTGGGCAGCAGCGGGGAGGCCAGCCGTTATGTTGAGGAGCACTCTGGAGATAAGCCGGTTACGGTGCTGTCTGCAGCCGGGAAGACGGTTACTCCGGGGCTCATTGACCCGCATACCCATATCGTATTTGCCGGGTCACGGGAATTTGAGCTGAATCTGCGGCTTCAGGGCGCTAAATATTTGGATATTTTGCAGGCCGGGGGCGGAATTCTATATACCACGGAGCGCACCCGTGAAGCCACGGAGGAGCAGCTGATGGCCGAGACCATGCAGCGGCTGGACCGCTTCCTCGCCCATGGGGTCACGACAATCGAAGCGAAGAGCGGATATGGACTGCGGCTCGCCGATGAATTGAAGCAATTGCGGGTAGCGCGCAGGCTGGACGCTGCACATCCGGTGGAGCTGGTATCGACGTTTATGGGCGCACATGCCGTTCCGGCGGAGTATAAGGGGGATGCGGACGCTTTTGTCCGGACGGTGACCCGGGAAATGATCCCGGCGGTGGCCCGTGAAGGCCTGGCGGAGTTCTGTGACGTGTTCTGTGAGGAAGGGGTTTTTACCGTGGAGCAGTCCCGGGACATTCTGGAAGCAGGCAAAAGATGGGGGCTGAAGCCGAAAATCCACGCCGATGAGCTAGTGTCCTGCGGCGGGGCAGAGCTGGCCGCCGAACTTGGCGCCGTCTCGGCCGACCATCTGCTCTATGCCTCCAAGGAAGGGATCCGGCAGATGGCGCAGCAGGGGGTGATCGCCGTTCTGCTGCCGGGCACAGCCTTTTTCCTGATGGCTCCTCCGGCTGATGCGCGGGCGATGATTACTGCCGGTGTGCCTGTCGCGTTGTCGACCGACCGCAATCCCGGGTCCTCGCCGACGGAATCACTGCCTTTTATCATGAATCTGGCCTGCTTAACGATGCGGATGACCCCGGCCGAGGTACTGACCGCCTGTACGATCAATGCTGCTCATGCGATTGGCCGCGCAGCATCCATCGGCAGCATTGAAGTCGGGAAACAGGCCGATCTGGTAATGTTCGATGCGCCTAATTATCTCTATCTGCAGTACCACTATGCTGTGAATCTGACGGATACGGTGCTCAAAAAGGGAGAGGTTGTGATCCGGGATGGAAAGAGGGTGCTTGCATGACTGGTTTGCGGATGAATGAGCTGCGGATTAATGTCTCCAGACTGCAGAATAATATCGAAGCTTTAGCCCGGTTTGGCTTCAATGAAGTCACAGGGGGGCTGGAGCGGACCACGTTTACGGCGGCTGAGCTGGCCGCGCGGGAATGGCTGGAGCAGCAGCTGTTCCGTCTGCAGCTGGAGGTCAGGGTGGATGAGGCGGCCAATATCTGGGCGCGGAGAAACGGCGCTGCGGATACGCTGCCCATCATTGCCTTTGGCTCCCATATCGATACCGTGCCTAACGGCGGCAAATACGATGGTGCACTCGGTGTTCTGCTGGCCCTGGAGGCCATGAGCGTGCTGACAGACAAACATATCCTTACCCGCCACCCGCTAGAGTTGGTCTCTTTCAGTGCAGAGGAGCCGAATCCCTTCGGACTGTCCACGTTTGGCAGCCGCGCGGTATCGGGGAAGCTCGGCCGGGAGGATCTCAGCGGGGTGCGCAATGAGCAGGGACAGCTGCTGACAGATGCACTTCGTCTGGCGGGCGGTGACCCCGGGCATTTCGAGCGGTCCCGGCGTTGTCCGCAGGAGCTGGCGGCCTTTCTTGAGGTTCACATTGAGCAGGGAAAAAGGCTGCTTGAGCGTTCGATCCCTGTAGGGATCGTTACCGCGATTACCGGCATTTACCGTGAAGAAATTTCGGTCATCGGCGAAGCGAATCATGCCGGAACGACCTTGATGGCAGACCGGAAGGATGCGCTGATGGGCGCTTCTGAAATGATGCTGGCCTTTGAAGCGGTCTGCCGGGAGCATCCGGCGGAGGAAGTGGTCGGCACGGTTGGCCGGATTATGAACGAGCCGAATGCGGCCAACATTATTCCGGAGAGGGTTGTCTTTCATCTGGAAGCCAGAGGAGAGCAGCACTCGCAGATCGGGCAGGTCATGGAAGCCTGGGGCAGGCAGGCTGCAGCTATTGCGGAGCGCAGGGGGCTACGGCTGAACCGGCGGCTGATTCTGGATCAGCCGCCCCAGCCGATGGATCCGCTGCTAATCAAGTCGTTCGCAGAGCAGGCTGGCCGGCTGGGGATTCAGAGCCTGACGCTCGGCAGCATGGCTGGTCATGATGCCACACATATGGCTTCCCTGACCAGGGCGGGTATGCTGTTCGTACCCAGCCTTGGCGGGAAAAGCCACTGCCCGGAGGAGGAGAGCCGGATAGAGGATATTGAGCAGGCAGGCAATGTGCTGCTGCAGACTATTTTGGCACTGGATGGACAATTAAGCCTATAAGGCAGGAGGATGAACCCCTTGCGGAAGATATATTCGGCAGATACGGTGTACATGCAGGATCAGTTTATAGCAAACGGTGCTTTGCTGGTAGACGGCGGGAAGATAGCAGATACGGGGGACCGTGATGAGCTGCTGAACCGCTATCCGGACGCAACACATATCCGGTGGGAGGGAAAAGCCATTGTCCCCGGCACCGTCAACTCGCATAATCACTCGTTTCAGAGCCTGCTGCGCGGGATTGCGATTGATAAGCCTTTTCTGGAATGGCGGGATCAGGCGTTGTACCGGTACACTTCGCTGCTGGACGAAGAAGCCATTTATACCGGGGCGCTGCTCGCATTCGGAGAGATGCTGCGCTACGGAGTGACAACGGTCAGCGACTTCTTCTACGTGCATAACGGCGGCACGGCGCATGACGAGGCCGTGATCCGGGCGGCGAACGATCTTGGCATTCGCCTGGTCTTCGCCCGGACCATGTACGACTGGGCAGGGGCGCCGCTGGCTTACCGCGAAACGGTGAATGAAGCGGTAGAGCGGACGAGGCTGCTGGCCAAGAAATATCAGGGCAATCCTATGGTTACGGTTCATCCCGCTCCGCACAGTCCGCATGCGGCTTCGCCGGAGATGATCAAGGCCGGCCACCGGCTGGCGCAGGAGCTGGATACGCCGTTTCATATCCATGTAGCTGAGGAAATGTTCGAGGTCGAGGAGACGCTGCAGAACTACGGACTCCGGCCTGTGCATTATCTCGATTCGCTGGGCGTGCTGGACGAGCGGATGATCGCGATCCATCTGGTCTGGCTGGAGGATTCCGAGATTGAGCTGATCGGCCGCAGAAAAGGATCACTGGCGTATTGTCCGTCAAGCAATATGTTCCTGGCGGACGGGGTCACCCGGATTCCCGATCTGCTGAAGGCAGGTGTTAAGGTAACGCTCGGCACGGACGGCGGCTGCAGCAACAACCGGATCAGCGTGTATGAGGAGATGCGCATGTGCGCGCTTTTGCAGAAGGTCAGCCGGCTGGACGGCACGTGCATCACTGCTGATCAGGTATACCGGATGGGAACCTCCTGCGCCGGAGAAATTCTGCGTCTGCCGGTCGGGTCCCTGGAGGTTGGGCAGCACGCAGACTTCGTGGCGCTTGATACGCACGATCTGTCTCTGGCACCGAGAAAAGAGCTGTTCGCCAATATGGTCTACGCCATGCAGCCCGGAGCCGTATCCACGGTTGTTGTGGGCGGTAAAACCGTCTTTGAAGACGGGAAGCTCCAAACGGTGTCCGAGTCTGTCATAGGGGGACGTGTGGATCAATTGTTTGAGAGATGGGGCAGCGATTGAACTGAGGTCAGCCGAAAGATTATCGAATATATGAAAGATATGAAAGAACGCTACTGACATACTGATGGCAGTAGGGGGCTTGTATAATCAAGACATAAAAAATGAAAGTGAGGTTATTTACATGATTTTAAATAAAACGAATGGTGCACTGAAGATTTACAAATGCTTATTTTGAGGCGATGGCGAATCGAGATGTTGAAATAATTATGACTCTCTCAGCTGATGAGATCAGTTGTATCTCTCCTGCTGGTGAGCCACCCAAGAGAGGGATCCAAATCTATCTGGCGATTGTTTTTACTTATTTCAGTATTGCGACTTATATTAATAACATAAACAGGAGGACATTATTATGTCAGCAATTGGACCCGACTTCATTTCACTTCAAGTGAGTAATCTTGAAGGCTCTGCGGAATTCTACCAAAACAATCTCGGACTGGTCCGCTCACAGGCGGGACCACCTCATGCTGTAGTCTTTGAAACAAAGCCTATTGCATTTGCTCTTCGTGATCTAATGCCTGGTGTAGAACTCGGGTCAGGTACTCAGCCTGGACTTGGTGTCGCTCTATGGTTTCATGCCCCAGATACGCAAGGAATCCACGACAAGCTTATTGCAGCAGGAGTAAAGATTACATCCGTACCAATAGATGGACCATTCGGGCGAACCTTTACATTTGCCGACCCGGACGGTTACCTGGTTACTCTTCACAGTAAAGCCTAATACGCAAAAGTATCCAGCGTAATAATCGTGATAACCCTCTCTGTCACACGGAGCCAAATGTTTTTTACAATATTAAGATCGTGTTCCTAAAAGTGATATGCTCTCCATACGCTAAACAGGTGAAATAATAAACCCTGTTACTGTGAGGGGAGTTTTTTCACTGTCGTTTCCCGTTAGTTGGTTGAACAATGGCTATAATTATTAATTGTCTTTTGTTTTCAAAAGAAAGTTACGATTAATACTATATGTCCGCGTTTTAACTAGACTGGGTGGTAAGGAAGACTTTAGAAGTGGCCTTATCAATCAGGGAAAACAATTTCGCCTTCGACGCTGCTAACATCAAAAAATCCTACCTTGTGTTTTTTAGCCAAATTTCGGATCGTAGTATATGCTTCCTTAGCTACGGAATAAGCGAACGCCGCATAGATGACGGCGGAGCCCAGCGAGTAGTCGGTTAACCGGTTTTCAGTTCCGGCTTCTTCCATAGCTTCAAAAATATCATCATCTACATTCATATTGGGAAAATGCTCCGATAACTTACTGTACAAACGCTGCAACGACTCTGAGCAGACCGAAGGATCATTATATTCATGATCTTCCAACCATTTTACTTGCTCATCAAACCAATCTATAAATTTTTGCCTTTCCCTCGGTGCCCTGGACGGCTCGAAAACCATCAAATCATAGCTCAATAGAAGTCCTCCTAGATAGATCTCGCTTCTATAATGGCGTTGAACGCTTTCCCCCATCTTATGACTATCAATCTCAATTTTGTCCGATTATCGGAACAAATGTAGCGTGATAGCCGGATCTGTCATTTTTGCTACGGTTCACACCACTATATCTGATAAAAGTATATTTTAATTACTGAGTTATATGTAAATTGTAGGAGCCGCCTCAGTTTATGGAGTGAAATTCGCACCAATTCCGCAGAAACTGCAGGTTGGTATCAAAATAATGATCATTTTGCCATCCGCCACCCCAAACCTGTGAGTTCCCGGTGTGGAGACCCATCAACCATATTTCCCTGATTGCTACAAACAAAGGGATCGCCTTAAGATCGGATTCAGATAAACCTTTGTGCTTTTGGTATGATTGTAGGAAAACATCCCACATCTCATTGTTAAAATGCTCCTTCTCTCTCCCTCTAACCTTTGCCCATAAAAAAACAGAAATATCATAGGATCTCCAACCAAATCCTCCGCAGTCAAAATCGAATTGAGTTAAGGAATTCTCATGAAAGTGTACATTGCCTCCATGAAGATCGCCATGACAGACACCCCATTCCAACTCTGAGGAGATATCATTCATACGGTTCGTCAATAAATTAGACAACGAGTCCAGATAGTCCAAGTCCTTAGGTCTGTGGGCTAATGCAGGTCGAATCAATTGAACAGGCTGCTTTAGCAGATGGTTCAAATCAATCGCAAATCTTTCATGCTCGCATTCGAAATCATCCATAGCCAAATGCATCTTTGCTACTTGTTCGCCAAATAAATCACAGCTCTCTTTTTTATCGGAATATCCGCCTTCCGCATACGTAAACAGGACCACGAAGCGTAGTCCCTCAGCTGCATCAATTTCTGTAATAAATTCTCCATCCCTTTTGACCACTGGTCCAGATACAGGGATTTCCTTCCTGACCAAGTGATTCAGCAGCTCAACTTCGAAAGTGATGTCATGTATACTTCGCCATTTCGCTTTATAGATTCGTAGTATGTATTTCCCCGTAGAGGTCTTCAATGAATAAGTATCATTCAGCCCGTTCGAGAGAAAACGGCATTCTATGAAGTCCCCGATCTCATAAAGATCATTTAGCGCAGGTACTAGTGCTTCGGAAGAAAAAACAGAATGATAAACAGGCAGTTTTAGCATATATTTCTCCTTTCAATAGTTCGTTTATCCGCCGTATAAAAATTCAATATTTCCACTATCAGGATCAATGAAGCATCTCATTCGAATTATTAATTAACCTTTATCTGTAATTTCAATAGTCAACCAATAATATCCTTTTTTTCCTCTAAACTATCCGGCTAATTAGATTATGCCCTCGACAGTTTAGTCCTTTATAAAGTTAAGGTCTGTCTATATAATTGTGTACATTAATTGGTCCGCTTCAGGAGGAGGTTTATCAGCATGTACATAAGAGTTCTTAACCCGGCCGATGCCGGGAATTACCGGGAAATCCGGCTGCAGTCCCTGCTGGATCATCCGGAAGCTTTTTTGAGCTCCTATGAAAAGGAGAAGGAAATGCCGCTAGAGATCACGCGAAGCAGGCTGGAGCCAGCAGAGGGGAGATTCACGCTAGGCGGCTTTACGGAGCGTGATGAGCTGGCTGGAGTGGTTACTTTTATCCGGGAGAGCAGCGGGAAGATCCGCCATAAAGGCAATGTTTATGCGATGTATGTGAGTCCCGCAGCACGCAACCGGAAGCTGGGATACAAGCTGATGAAGGAGCTGATTGTCCGGGCCGGGCAGCTGCCGGGGCTGGAAAGGATTAATCTGACGGTATTCTCGGACAACGATCCGGCGAAACGGCTGTATACTTCGCTGGGATTCAGCTGCTATGGTACGGAGCGGAAGGCGGTTAAGCTGGACGGGGTGTATCTGGATGAGGATTTGATGACCCTTGAGCTGAAATAATATAGAAGTAAATGTGGGGAGTGGACATAAGGTTATATTTTACACTGCCCGGTGCATAAGCTTGGTCTATGAAGTCCTGTCCACGGAGGGGTGATGACTTGGCGACTGCGCTGCTTGGCAGCTTTTTATCGGCAATGGCTACGGTGCTTGGAGTGGTGCCCATTCTGTTCGTACGTAGGTTGTCCGAGCTGTGGAAAGATGTTCTGGTTGCTTTTACCGCCGGTATCATGGTCTCTGCGTCCACCTTCGGCTTAATGCCACAGGCCATTAGGGAGTCAGGAATTATTGCGCTGACGCTCGGACTGATCACCGGGGTGCTGCTGCTTGATCTGATCGAGAACAATATTCCGCATATCGATGTCGAGAATAAACCGGGGTTCACCAATATGGATTCCAAGGCGCTGCTCGTCATGATCGCGCTGTTCATTCATAATATACCCGAGGGTCTTAGCACAGGGTTCAGCTATGCCAGTGAACAAGGCAGTCTCGGTCCCATGGTGGCGATTGCCATCGGGGCGCAAAATATGCCGGAAGGCCTGATCCTCGCCATCTTCCTGATGAATTCTAACGCAACACGGCGCAAGGCGCTGGGGATTGCCGCACTGACCGGTCTAATGGAGATGATCTCGGCGGTTATCGGATATTTTACGGCAAGTTCGATGCAGCATGCGGTCGGTTACGGGCTTGCTTTTGCCGCTGGAGCGATGCTTTTCATTGTCTACAAGGAGCTGATTCCGGAGAGTCATGGTCATGGCTATGAACGGCCTTCCACCTACTCCTTTATCTTCGGGCTGCTGGCAATGGTGTATATTACGCAGTTTTTTGGTTGATCGGCAGGAAGGATTTCCCACAGAGCTTGTACCCGTATATCCCTTATCTGCAGCGTTTGCGTCCGGCTTCAAAAGCCGCTATACTGGCTTTTATCCCGGCGATTCACAGAGCGTCAGCTTGAAGATGGAGGGTGGGAACTGGATGGATAGACTAGCCTGGGAAGCTGTATCAACCTTTATTATGCTTATCATTGCGTACTTGAGCCTGTATTTTTCCTTTCGCAAACGTACGCCTTTTGCACGCTACACTGCATTAGTGCTGCTGGCGGCAAGCGGAGCTCCGCTGGCGGTGATGCTGGGGCTGGAATATGCCAGAGAATCCAAGGATGCGAATATCGGTCTGGGGATGGCTTTTATGCTGACCTGGGTGATTACGGTGCTGATATTTTTGCTGTCACTGGTTCTTTGGATTCTCCGGCTAAGAAAGAAACGCTAGTTTGAAAAAATATCAAAACAGGCTATCCCGGCTGCATGTGCAGTTTAGGATAGCCTGTTTGCTGTGCTTAGCGGTGGGCTGTGTACACGTTCGCCTTGCTGGCCTTACGGATAGTTTCCAGCTCTTGCGGCGAGAGCGGTGCGGACTCCACTGCCGCTGCGTTCAGCCTCAGCTGCTCTATGCTGCTAGCCCCCGGAATGATGGCCGCTACCGGAGAGTGTGCGAGCGGATAATGAAGCGCGGCTTGCGTCAGCGTCCGGGAACCGGAGGTCTGCTGTGTCAGCTGATCATGCAGTCCGGCCAGTTCCTGAACACTGTAATCCAGATAATCCTGCTTCAGCTTGGCACGGCCATTCTCTGTCAGGATGCCGCGCGCCAGCGGCCCGCGGGCAATCAGGCTGATGCCATGCTGCTCCAGCAGAGGAAGAATGTCTTCCTCCGGGCGTCGGTCAAGAATGCTGTATTGACTCATCACACTTACGATGCTTGACCGCTGCACATATTCTCGGATCACATTCGGGCGGATGGAGGAAATGCCGTAATACCGGATCAGCCCTTCCTGCTTCAGCTCTTCAAAGGCTTCAATGGTCTCATCGATATTGTCTTCGAGCGTTCCGCCATGCAGGTGGTAGAGGTCGATATAATCGGTCTGCAGCCTACGGAGACTCTCATGTACTGCTGATTTGATATAGGCTTTGGAGGGGTCCCAGGACCAGCCTTCCTTGCCGGGTATCCGGCGGTTTCCGACCTTCGTGGCCAGAATAACATCACCGCGGCGATGGCGGATGGCCGTACCTACGAGTTCTTCATTCCGTCCTTCATCATAAAGATCCGCAGTGTCGAGGAAGTTTATCCCCAGGTCCAGCGCTTCATGAATGATGGATACGGCTGCTGCTTCCCCGGTTCCCAGGGACATACAACCAAGCCCCATGGCGCTTACATATAACTCAGACTGGCCTAAACGGTTTTTGTTCATTCTGCATCCCTTTCTGCGCTGTTTTGTGTCCATTATACCACCCCTTACAGCAAAAAACGGCAAATGCACCCGCTCCCGGCCTGTCAGCCGTATGGTGTCATTTGCCGTCTTCACTTGAAGGATAACTAATCTGTAACTCCCAGGAGGGGACTATCCCCGCAAAATGGCTTCGATCTGTTCCAGCTCTTCTGCGCTCAGTTCAGGGGCGTTCAAGGAGGCTACGGCATCCTCGATCTGGCTTACCTTGCTGGCACCGATCAGTGCCGAGGTAACCTTGCCGCCGCGCAGCACCCAGGATAGGGCGAGCTGTGACATTTTTTGGCCGCGGGCTGCTGCGATGTCGTTCAACTTACGCACCTTGCCGATGACTTCTTCGGTAATCTCACGTTCGGAGAGGAATACACTTGGTCCGGCTGCACGGGAATCGGGAGCGATTCCGTTCAGGTAGCGGTCGGTGAGAATGCCTTTTTGCAGCGGCGAGAAGGCGATGGTGCCGATGCCTTCCTCAGCAAGCACATCCTGCAGGCCATCTTCGATCCAGCGTGACATCATGGAATAGTTCGGCTGATGAATCAGGCAAGGCGTGCCCAGACGGCGGAGAATCTGCGCCGCTTCGCGTGCTTCGGCCGGTCTGTAATTGGAGATACCAACGTACAGCGCTTTACCTTGACGCACGATCAGATCCAGCGCAGCCATCGTTTCCTCCAGCGGTGTGTTCGGATCCGGACGGTGATGGTAGAAAATATCTACATAATCCAGGCCCAGCCGCTTCAGGCTCTGATCGAGACTGGAAACCAGATTCTTCTTGGAACCCCATTCTCCATACGGACCGGGCCACATGTAATAGCCGGCTTTGCTGGAGATGATCATCTCATCACGGTAGGCGGAGAAGTCCTGACGGAGGATCCGGCCGAAGTTTTCTTCTGCAGAGCCTGGAGGCGGCCCGTAATTGTTGGCGAGGTCAAAATGGGTGATGCCCAGATCAAATGCCCGGCGCACCATAGCGCGGCCGTTCTCGAACAGGTCATTGCCCCCAAAATTATGCCACAGGCCCAGGGAAATAGCCGGCAGCAGCAGGCCGCTACGGCCGGTACGGTTGTATTTCATATTGTCATAGCGTTCAGGACTGGCGATATACATGTTTAATCCTCCTAAAAGTTTATTAGCATCTGCTTCGTTGACCTAACTTCGTAAACTCTCATCGTAAGCATACACTTAGTTTTGTTTAGCGTTACTTCATCGAATCGACTTCGGACAAAACTCACTTCGGAAGCATAAGCTAAGTTTATTAGCATCTGCTTCGTTGATTAACTTCGTAAACCGGCTTCGGAAGCGTTTACGTTTTTTTAGCCCCGGTCATGCTCTATTGTAGCGAAATCCCGGGGCCGGGCGTATGTCAGCAAGGAAGATCTTTATAGAACAATGTCCGTATTCTCATGGCGGATGCGATACTCTTTGGGAGAGCAGCCCTTGACCTTCTTGAACATCCTCGAGAAGAGCAGCGGATCCTGGTAGCCGACAGAGCGGGAGATTTCTCCGATGGTACAGACCGTTTCGGCGAGCAGCTCGCAGGCCTTGGCGATCCGGAAATTCAGCAGATACTGCTGCGGCGGCAGGCCGACCGTCCGCTTAAACAGGGCGGACAGGTATTTACGGTCCAGCTTCAGGGAAGCGGACATCATCTCTACCGTGATATTTTCACAGTAATGGGCATGCAGGAAATGGAGGCACTCCTCGACATAGAGGCTTTTTTGACGCGGGAGCCTGAAGCTGTCCTTCACCGCCGGAACGGTACGGAGCAATATAGCGAAGAACTCATACATAATCGCTTTGAGCGGCAGATCCAGGCCCTCTGCCTGATCCGCCGCCTCGGTCAGCCGGTCGTAGAGTGCAGGCATGAGCTGCTGATCCATCGGGAAGACAGGGTTTTCCGGCGAGAGAGAGGTTTTGGACAGTAAGGATTCAATTTCTTCTCCGGTAAAAGCAATCCAGGAGTAGGTCCAGGGCTCCGTGCTGTCCGCTGCGTAATGGGTCACGATATGCGGATAGGTCAGAAAGGCCTGGCCGGCCTTCAGAGTATGTGTCGCTTCCCCCACGGAAACCTTGCCCGTACCTGCGTGAATGAAATGAATTTTGTATAAGTCGCGGACGCCTGGACCGACAGAATGACCGGGAGCACACTGCTCGGAGCCCCAGTAATGCAAATGCAGATCGGGGCTGCTGCGGAACGGACGCTGCGGATTGTATTTAAATATGGCCATGCTTCAGCCTCTTTCCTGTATAAGGTTGTCCTGGACAAGTATGCGGATATATAGCCATTATACAATAGTTTCGCAGCGTCGGAGAAACCGCAAAAAGTCCCAGCACCCCTTTAGATTCAGGGCGGGGACTTCTGCTTGAGGTGCTGAGGACGCGGTAGGGCTAAGCTTCCATTTTCAGCATAACCAGTTCCTCTACCGGCTCTCCGTTTACCAGATGCTCCCCGACGATACGGGGCACATCTTCTGTCGTAACATTGTAATACCAGATGCCGTCGGGATACACGATCACAAACGGGCCGTTTCCGCATAGCCCGAGACAGCTCGTTTTGTTGATTTTAACGGTTTTGTTGATGCCCTGCTCCACCAGCTGTTCTTTGAACGCCTGCATCACATCTTCGACATCCTGGTTGTTGCAGTGCTCACTGCAGCAGAAAAGCAGATGCTTTTTTAAAACCTTTAAACGCATATTCATGGTAAGCCTCCTTCGTCATGTGAAAATCGTTAACATATCTTACGAGGAGTATAGTCCCTTTTGCTTAAGTTGTATTGAGGGTCTGCGGATTGTTCGTAAAGGCTTAACAAATGGGCTGAAACCGGGACTTTTATGTAAGAATATCTGACTTCTCAGGATCATGTTTGATGAAAATATGTCTGTTTTTTTCGTTTTTTTGCTCTTTAACTGTTTCAAAAATATATATAAGGAGTCTGCTTGGAATTAACATACTTCCAGTTTCGCCGGCAGCCGTTTGGTTAAGTAAGAGATGTGAACGAGAGACCCATTAAAAAAATGCTATCAGGAGGGAATCGTATGAATAAGAAAATTGTTGGTGTATTCCATAACGAACATGAGGCTTCACGGGCTATTGAAGATCTGAAAAGCCGGGGATTTCTTACAGAAGATATCTCCGTAATAGCAAGGGATAAACGGGATGTAGACGCGATCAGCGACGAAACAGGAACTAAAGCACCGGAAGGCATGGCCTCGGGTGCGGCAACCGGCGGACTGCTCGGCGGGGTAACCGGACTGCTGGCAGGAATTGGGGCCCTGGCGATACCGGGGATCGGCCCGATCATTGCCGCAGGCCCGATTGCAGCGACCTTAGCAGGCGCAGCCGTTGGAGCCGGCACCGGGGGATTAGTCGGCGGGCTGATCGGACTTGGTATTCCGGAAGATGAAGCTGAGAGCTATGATAACTATGTAGACGAAGGACGGATTCTGGTTATGGTGGATGCGGACAGCTCCCGTTCAAATGACGTGTATGCCGTGTTCCGTAACCATAATTCAGCCAATGCCGACCGGTATTTGGACAACAATGTAACGACTGAAACGGCAGAAGAGAATGCCCGCGGTTCTGTAACAGACACCGTGGATGCTGCCTTTAACGGATCGGGGCTCGAAGGACGGAATGATACCGGACTCGATACGATGAATTCAGCATCTGTGCATGATCTTCCTGAAACAAGAGCTATGGATGATGTGAACCGTCCGGGGATGACAGGAGATGTGTACTCCGGCACACGTGATGGAATCGGGGAGCGGGACAACACACGTTCAAGTGAGTATGACCGTCAGGATGAGGAAGCCCGCAGGCTGCGCCTGCGTGAGGAACAGCTGGACGTGTCCAAAAACAAGGTGCAGACCGGTGAGGTTAATGTCCGCAAGGAGATCATTGAGGAGCAGAAGACGATCAATGTTCCGGTTTCCCATGAGGAAATTGTGATTGAGCGCCATTCGGTCAATCATGACTCCAGTTCAACGCCAATTGGAGCTGATGAGACGATCCGCATTCCTGTAAGCGAGGAACAGGTGGACGTCCGCAAGAATACGGTAGTTACCGGTGAAGTAGACATTCATAAACGTGAAATTCAGGGTACCGAGCAGGTGAAGGATACCGTGAAACGCGAGGAAGCCCGCATAGACAAGACGGGTAATGTGAAGGTCAACAGCAGTGACGAACTGCAGAGAGACCACAGCCGCACCCGTTAAGCGGGTGAGCAGCTGCTGAGTCCTTAAGCTAACATCACTAAAAAGGGTTTCTCCCGGGTCCGGCAGGACTTGGGAGAAACCCTTTTATTGTGGAATTAATGCCGTTGCCAACCGTCAGCTTACATGAAGGCTACGTTCTGCCGCTCAGACATGCCCTGCGGAATATCCTTGCCGGGCAGGAAATGAATGCTGCGGATATAGCGGATCGTCCGGCTCTGCGCCCGCATAATGACGGAATGCGTCTCGGCGCGTTCCTTCCCGATGAAGCGGACGCCGCTGAGGAACTCACCGGAGGTGACGCCGGTGGCGGCGAAGATCACGTCGCCCGTGCCGACCATATCCTCCATCGACAGCACGCGGGTCGGGTTGTCGATACCCATCAGCAGGCAGCGCTGCATCTCAAACGGCCCCTCCGGCAGCAGTCTTCCCTGCAGTTCTCCGCCCAGGCATTTCAGTGCAGCGGCGGCCAGTACACCTTCAGGCGCTCCGCCGGAGCCCATGTACAGATCGACATCGCTGTCCGGCAGTGCCGCCGCGATGGCTCCGGCTACGTCGCCGTGGCCGAGCAGCTTAATGCGTACTCCCATCCCGCGCAGGGTGCGGATCAGCCCTTCATGCCGCTTGCGGTCGAGTACCATAACCGTCAGCTCGGAGAGTGCTTTGCCGGTGATCATGCTTGCTTTGCGCAGCGTAACCTCGGCAGGATCCTCCAGGCTTAGCCTGCCGGCAAGCTCGGGTCCGCAGGCCAGCTTCTCCATATAGATGTCGGGAGCATGCAGCAGACTGCCGCGGTCGGCAATGGCAATGACCGACTGGGCATTATGCAGCCCGCAGGCTACCACCTCTGTGCCTTCCAGCGGATCAACCGCCACGTCAACCAAAGGACCATTCTTGTTCCCGACCTGTTCCCCGATATAGAGCATCGGCGCCTCGTCCATTTCGCCTTCGCCGATCACGACGGTTCCGTCAATGGAGACGGAATCAAACATGGAACGTATAGCGGTTGTAGCGGCATCATCCGCCGCATTCTTGTCACCCCGGCCAATCCAGCGGGCTGAGGATAATGCGCCCAGTTCAGTTACCCGTACAATCTCCAGTGCCAATTCGCGTTCCATATATTTTTCCCTCCAATGTAAGTTTGGTGTGCAAGACCTTTATGCCGCTGCTTCCGGGCTAGAGATTAGAGATAGCCCATAATAATGCCGGCGGTTTCCTCAATCGCTTTGTCAGTAATATCAATAACCGGGCAGCCGAGCTTCGCGAACAGTACCGCAGCATGCTCCATTTCCTCGGTAATCCGTTCGAGGCTGGCATATTGGGAGCCTGCCGGCAGGCCCAGCACCTTCAGGCGCTCCGAGCGGATCTTGAGCATATATTCGGGCTTCATCGTCAGACCGATGATCCGGCTTGGCGGCAGGCTCAGAAGCTGCTGCGGCGGAGCGATCTCCGGTACGACCGGGTAATTGACGACCTTCTTACCCCGGTGGGCGAGGAAGATGCTAAGCGGGGTCTTCGAAGTGCGGGACATGCCCAGCAGCACAATGTCGGCCTTCAGCATAGCATTCAGATCACGGCCGTCATCGCAGGCGACGGTGAATTCAATCGCTTCGATCCGCCGGAAGTAATCTTCGTCCAGCTGGTGCAGCAGTCCGGGCCGGGCCTGGGGCGCATCGTCGAACGTGTCGATGAAGGCCTGCATCATTGGACCCATGATATCCACGATCCGCAGATCAAGGCGTACGGCCTCCTCACGGATCATCTCCCTAAGTTCCGGCTGTACCAGTGTATAAGCGACAAAACCCTGCAGCTGCGCCGTTTCTTCCATCAGCTTCCGCAGCTCCTCTTCATGCCTTACGTTGCCGTATCTCCTGATTGTGACACGCTGATTCTGGAATTGGTGGATGACGGCCTGCACAACCGCCTCTGCCGTATCACCTATCGAATCTGAGCATATCGTGATGTAGTGTGAAGATTGCTCCATGCGCTTCCATTCCTCCCGTTATCCTTTGGCTTCGAGATCGAGGAGAAGCTTAACGATGGAAGTTTTGGTCAGCCGGCCCACCACATCGAGCCTTGGGACGGTTTCTTCCGCGCCGCCGGGCACGACCACCGGCAAACTGTCTACCTCGTGAAAAATCATTTTATGCGCGGCATCGAGCACCGTGTCCTCGGGAGATACCGTTACTACCTTGGTCTGGCGGGTCATGACCATGCTGACCGGCATGGATACCGCACCCGGATTGCCGAGTGTTACCTTCAGAAAATCCTTGCGCGAGGCGACTCCGGCCAGCTTGCCGTCCCCGTCGCAGATAATCAGCGTGCCTACATCCTGCAGAAACAGGGTAACAACGGCATCTTGGATCGTGGTCGTTTCGCGGATCACCACCGGGATGCTCTGGATATCCTTGACCTTGGTTTCCTTCAGCAGATAGCTGCTGCCGAGCCGGCTTACCGACCTTTGGCCGGGGAAATAGCCGACCTTCGGCTTGGCATCAATGTATTCCAGCATCACCAGAATGGACAAGTCATTGCGGATGGTCGGCCGGCTGAGATTGAGGCTTTCCGCGATTTGCTCGCCGGAGATCGGCGCGCGTTTCTTCACAATATCAATAATTTGCAGTTGACGGGATGTCAGTTCGATTGCAGGTTCCCTCCATTGTCCGGATATAATCAGGCGCTCCTCTAAGGAAAAGGAGTACCGGTGGCCGATTCCCCCTTTCATTCAGACGTCTTATTGGCAATAATAACCGCTAACTTGAGTATATAATACGCAATTATGATCATTAATGCAATATATAGTACGTCATAAATAAATTTAGTAGGGTTTAATCGAGAAGAAACGGCTTTGCCGTCCTTTTAGGGACGGTATCCGTTTCTGCGAGAAAGAGAAGGATAGTTTAGAGTGTGAAAACCTATACATTCTTATCTTTCAAAAAAAGCCAGCGAGATCACTGGCTTTACTCTTTATTGATTTATTTCTGTGCAGCACCATCAAGCGGCGTCTTTCGGCAGAACGGGCGGTGAAGACGTTTTTTTGAATAATAACTGTTTCAACGCGCCTGCATTGACCAGCACCGTTCCGGCGATGATGGTGAACACACCAAGCAGGGTAATCCAGGTGACGGCCTCGTCATAGAACAGGAAGCCGACCCCGACAGCAATCGGCGGCGAAATATACAGCCAGGTGGACGGGAACACGGGATTGGTCCTTGCGACCAGCCAGTAGAACAGGGTATGTCCGACCATGGAGCCGATGACGGTGAGATAGAGCAGCGATCCGGCGGTTTTGAAGGAGAGCAGAACTTCGGGATGCACATTTTCGGTGGTCAGAGAGAGGATGAACAACAGCGCTCCCCCGTACATCATTTGCGCGGCGTTCAGTGCAACCGGCGAGACCCCGGAGAAGGCCGTGGTCACTTTTTTGGAATAAATCGCCCCCGCTGCGTAGCAGCATTCCCCGATCAGTACGACAACACAGCCGATAAGCCACAGGGGAGAGATATCGACCACCAGGCTTGGGAGCACGAGCAGCAGGACGCCGGTGAAGCCGATGATGCAGCCGTACATAGAGTACGAGGGAGCTTTTTGCCGGAGAAAAGCGGTCTGCATCAGCAGGATCATCATCGGTCCGGTAGCCGACAGCACCGCAGCAAGCCCCGAGGATACATATTGCTCAGCCCAGTACAGTGCGGAGAAGGTGCCAAAGGTCAGTGCGGCTCCGGTGATCATCATTTCTTTGCGGAGCAGCAGGGAGAAGCTTGCTTTGCCTTTGACGGCCATCCAGAGAAACAGAACAGCTCCTGCGAGGAAGAAACGCAGCCCTGCGGAGAAAAAAGGCGGTGCCCCGGCATCTACCCCGATTTTGATCGCGAGAAAAGTAGTACCGAAAATCAGACAGACAAGCGTATAAGCGAGCATAATCATGTGTAATTCCCCTTTGTTAAGTTGATATGGCAGTCCGGTGAAGCGTTTGATTCATCATAAACGGCCAGGCACAGAACAGTTGATAAGTAACAGAACAGATGCAGGCCGGAATGCTGTACAATAGGGGAAATAAAACTACGGCGCCCTGACGGAAATCGTAGAGAGGAGTGGAAACTAATGAAGCAACCGGCAAAAGAGGACCAGAGCCATCCGCTCTTCCGGCAGGTCTATGAATATATGCTGAACCGGATGGAGCGGGGAGAATGGAAGGCCCATGACAAGCTGCCGTCGATCCGCGGGCTGGCCGAGGAATTGAAGGTGCACCGGCTGACGGTGTTCAAGGCCTACAGGCAGCTGACTGACAGCGGCAAGGTATATGTAAAAGACAAGTCCGGATATTATGTGTCACCGGCTAACTTGCTGCGGGAGGAACGAACGATTGAAGGAGCAGCAGTGCCGGCTTATTCACTGACCAATCCCATGTCCGATATCCAGCGGATGCCGGTGACCTACCAATTCTCCCAGGCGCTGATTGATCCCGGTCTGCTGCCGAACCTCTTTCTCTCCGATTATGTCAAAAAAGTGTTCGATCTCTATCCGAAGGTCATGGGAACTTATTCTTCGGTGCAGGGGGATGGCGAGCTGCGTGAGACGCTGAGTGAGCATTTCACTAAGCATTATAGGCTGCAGCTGTCGCCGCAGGAGCTGTTAATCACTTCGGGGGCGCAGCAGGCCATCAACCTGATTGCCGGACTTGTGCTCGGGCCGATGGATCCTGTGCTCGTGGAGCGTCCGACGTACAGCGTGGCTTTGGATATTTTTCGCCGGGCGGGTGCCCGGCTGATTCCGGTGGAGATTACACCTGAGGGTTATGATCTGGAGGCGGTGGAGGAGCTGATGCGTAAATTTAAGCCGCGGATGTTCTATATGAATCCGACCCATCATAACCCGACCGGCTACACCGTTCCGGCGCGGCAGCGCAAACAGCTGGTAGAGCTGGCGGAGCGGTACCGCTGCCTGCTGGTGGAGGATGATCCCTTCCGCGACATTTATTTCGGGGAGGCGCCTCCGGCGCCGTTTTTTGCCTACGATACCGAGGGCTGGGTCATTTATATCAGCAGCTTCAGCAAGTATGTGGCTCCGGGGCTGCGGATTTGTGCGGTGGCCTGCCGCCATCCGTTCATGGAGCGGCTGATCACCGCGAAATCCCTGGCCGACAACGGTTCCCCGCTGCTGAACCAGAAGATTTTTCTGCATTATTACACCTCGCCGCGCCTGCAGCAGCATCTGGGTAAGCTGCGGATTGCGCTGCAGGTGCACAAGGAGATTATGGAGGAGGAGCTGGCATCAAGCGGCTGGGAGTGGACCGCACCGGAAGGCGGTCTGAACCTGTGGGTGAAGCTGCCGGAGTCCGTCTCTGCCTCAGCGATGTTCGCGCGCAGCATGGAGCAGTCGATCTCTTTTGTCCCCGGTGAGCTGTGTGATCCGCTGGGAGAGATGAAGTCCCGGCTGCGCCTCAGCTACTCCTTTGCCAGTGAAACGCTGCTGCGGGAAGGGATGAGGCGCCTGATGAAACTGGCGCGTGAGCTGTGAGTGTAGGGCGGGGGATGGGAAGATGAAGATGGGGATGGAGATGGAAATAGAAATAGAGATAGAGATAGAGATAGAGATAGAGATAGAGATGAGTATGAGGATGGGATGATATCCTGCATTATATAAGGATGCTGATATCAAAAGTTTCACTGACCGGATTGCATGCTCCAGGCGGCCCAGGGAGAGGCGTTGAATGAAAGGGATAAATCCCTCTGAATTAGCCGAATCCGGGGTAGAGGGCGAAATGAAAGGGATAAATCCCTTTGAATTGGCCGAATCCGGGGTAGAGGGCAAAATGAGAGGGATAAATCCCTTTGAATTAGCCGAAACCGGGGTGGAGGGCGAAATGAAAGGGATAAATCCCTTTGAATTAGCCGAAACCGGGGTTCCCGTCTCATATGCTGCTGAACCGTTTTGTCCCGCTCATTTTCGTCCACAGGGAAGCTGCTGACCTTTAGCGGCAACGGATTAACGTAGGTGCTCAGGCGGGAGCTCTCTATTAGTTAATCCAAATACAGATCAGGTTCCGTAAATATAGGTGTGTTTAATGAGCTGATGCAGCCAATGAGGTAATATAGAAAATACGCGTTATGGCGTTCATCCCCTTATCCTTAAATAGGACCAGCCGGTAATCCGGCTGGTCCTTTTGCATGCTTTGAATCCTCATACCCAGCCGAGCAACCGGACGATTTGCGCTACGGCAAAGGTTACGGTGATGGCGATGCCAAGCGGGATGACGGCGGAGAGTACCGCCCATTTCAGGCTCTTGGTCTCCTTGTAAATATTCACGAGTGTTGTGCCGCACGGATAGTGGAGCAGGGAGAATAGCATCATATTCAGCGCGGTCAGCCAGGTCCAGCCATGGCTCAGGAAAATGTCCTTGATGCTGCCGAGCCCATCGACGTCAACCATTGCACCGGAGGACATATACCCCATCAGCAGGATCGGCAGCACGATCTCATTGGCAGGCAGCCCGAGAATAAAGGCCATGATGATAAAGCCGTCCATACCAAGCAGCTGGGCAAACGGGTCAAAGAAGGCAGCCATATGGTTAAGCACACTGTCTCCGCCGATGACTACATTACCGAGTACCCAGGTAATGATCCCGGCAGGAGCGGCGACAATGATGGCGCGGGTCAGTACGTTCAGCGATTTCTCTTTGGAGGAGCGCACAATCGTCTTCCAGATCTGCGGCCGGCGGTAAGGCGGAAGCTCCAGGGTGTAGTGGGTCGGCACACCGCGGAGCGCGGTTTTGGACATGACCCAGGACACAGTCAAGGTGACGGTGATGCCGATCAGCACAATGCCCATCAGGACGAGGGCGGTGGAGAAGGTACGGAGTGCGCCGGTTGTGGCAGCCCCGACCATGAACATGGAGGACAGCAGAATCAGGGTAGGCCAACGGCCGTTGCACGGTACGAAGTTGTTGGTCAGAATCGCCAGCATCCGTTCCCGGGGCGATTCAATGATGCGGGTGGAGAGGATGGCGGCGGCGTTGCAGCCGAAGCCCATCGACATCGTCAAGGCTTGTTTGCCATGGCCGCCGGATTTCTTGAACAGGCGGTCCATATTGAAGGCAACGCGCGGCAGATAGCCGAAGTTCTCCAGCAGCGCAAAGACCGGGAAGAAAATCAGCATCGGCGGCAGCATCACGCTGATGACCCAGGAGGTTCCCCGGTAGAGTCCCAGCACTAGCACACCATGCAGCCAGGAGGGGGCGTTCACCGCTTCAAATCCGGCTGTCAGATAACCTTCGATCCAGCCGAAGAGCGATGCCAGCCAGCTGGAAGGATAGTTGGCCCCGGCAATCGTAATCCAGAACACGAGACCGAGTCCGGCAAGCATGATCGGGAAACCCCAGAGTCTGGAGGTGACGATCCGGTCAAGCTTATAGGTGCTGCCGAGTTTCTTCTTATCCTGGTAAGTGACGGCATCGCTGCAGATACCCGCAGATACCCCGTAGATTCCGCTGACGATTTCATCGCGGATCGCGCCCTTGTCTGCGAGCTTCCTGGCAGCAGACAACAGAGAATCCATCGGGTCAGTACTCTTAATGACATGCGGTGACTCCATGGCCGGCTACCTCCTTCGTTCTGTAACTTTTGCTGCCTTTCATATGGGCTTTGAGCGAAGTCAGCAGGCTGTTGTCACCATCCAGCAGCCGCAGGGCAATCCAGCGTGCCGGATACCGCGGGCCTACAGTTTGCTCTACCAGAGGGATCAGCTCGGCGATGCCCCGTTCAATATCCTCACTGTAAGTGATCTGCAGCGGCTTTCCGGTGAAAGCGCCGGTCGCGACACGCTCCAGCTGATCTAATAGCGCCCCGATACCGATCTCATTGCGTGCCGAGATGGCAACGACCGGGACGCCAAGCTTTTTGGAGATTGCTTTTAAATTGATGTTAATGCCGAGCTTCTTAGCTTCATCAATCAAGTTGATGCAGATCACCGCCCGTCCCGTGATTTCAAGCACCTGCAGGGCAAGGTTGAGATTGCGCTCCAGCGAAGTGGCATCCAGTACGACCAGAGTCACATCCGGCTGTTCAAAAATAATGTAATCCCTCGCGGCCTCTTCATCAGCGGAATTGGAGTATAGCGAGTACGTACCCGGAAGATCAACGGCGCGGTAGACATGCTGGTTATGGGTGAATTCACCCTCAGCGGTAATGACGGTCTTGCCTGCCCAGTTGCCGGTGTGCTGGCGTAGGCCAGTCAGCAGGTTGAAAAGCGTGCTCTTCCCTGTATTGGGATTGCCGGCAAAAGCAACCGTATAGTGGCTCATGCCTCTTCACCTCCAATTAAATGTCCGTAAATCAGCGAGCTTTCTTCCCGCCGCAGGGCAATAGTTGTATTGCTTACCCGAAAAGCGATAGGATCTCCAAGCGGACTGCGCCGCAGCACCTCAACGGCATTGCCGACCACAAAACCGAGGTCGAGCAGCCGTCTTCGCAGCACGCCCTGAACTTCAATGCCGCTGATGCGCAGCATACTGCCGTTCGATGCTTCAGACAATGGGATACCGGCTCCAGCCATAGCAGTTCCTTCTTTCATATGGATTTATAGTTTGTATATGGACGGAATAAGTATAAGTTGTGCGCTGATGATAGATTATTGTACCATGCCACAATATTAGTATACGTAAACAACTTTGTCCCTGCAACAAAAAAGTTTCCCTGGGGAAAAATAAAATAACCCCTGCCTGAAGTGCAGCAAATGCTGCAACTAAGGCAAGGGTTTAAAGCAAGTCGCAGATGAAATCTGCGGCAGATTAGCGTGGTTCCAGCATGACTCCAGCGTAATCGATCGTAGTCTGGTGTGTTTCCAGCATGACTCCAGCGTAATCGATCGTAGTCCGGTGTGTTTCCAGCATGACTCCAGCGTAATCGATCGTAGTCCGGAGCGGTTCCAGCATGACTCCAGCGTAATCGATCGTAGTCTGGTGTGGTTCCAGCATGACTCCAGCGTAATCGATCCTAGTCCGGTGTGGTTCCAGCATGACTCCAGCGTAATCGATCATAGTCGGGTGTGGTTCCGGCATGACTCCAGCGTAATCGATCATAGTCCGGCATGACTCCAGCGTATTTTCACCTCGGGTCCAGTCCATTCCGGACCTGGTTGCGGGTGAACCAAGGTCAGGCTGTAACTCCGGCTGAATTCATAAACCACCTATTCCCAGCTGCCAAAATCAAGGGTGCCGCCGGTTTCTGCCAGCGTCTTCGTGTTACTCAGAATCTGCCACCAGGCGCTGTCACTCGGGCCATAGGAAGGGTCCTCCGGATGCCATTCGTCGTGAATGAGTGTAAGCTTAGTGCAGCCGCCCACCGGTGCCAGCAGCCAGGAGATGCGGGATTCATAATTGACGCCGCCCTTCAGATAGGAGGGGCCGACCTTGTGCGTGAACCGCAGCGCTTCCCGGGGCGTGAATTCCAGCAGTGTGCCGTGCACATGCAGGGTCTCGCTGTCGTCTGCGCCCGGACCTACATACTCCAGCGGCTCCCCCACTACAAAGCTGGAGCGGATGCTGCTGCCATAATAGATTTGCTTCACTTTGTCAGGAGAGATAAGACACTCCCAGACCTGTTCTGGTGATGCGCCAATATAGAACTCGTACTTTAGTTCTTTCATTACTTTCCTCCTCTGGGTTCTGGATACCTCAATCACAGCTCCAATATACAAAAGAATCACTGACAGCTGCGGTCAGTGATTCAGAAAAGAGTTAAGATTCCGTATAATGGGCGGAAATACCGGCAGCTATAGCTGCAAGCTTCTGCTTCAAGGCGGCAGGTTCAAGGATGGTCAGCGACTTGCCATAGGGCAGCAGGAAGTAAGCCGCGAAGCCGAATAACGAGGCTTCATCCAGCAGGAAACGGGCCTCTCCTGGAATCCGCTGCTCCAGCGAATGGCCGAACAACCAGTGGCTGCACAGGTCATTCAGCACCTCTTCACCCGAGGCAATGACTACCGGGATCAGTGCTGTCTCCTGATCCTGGCCGGGTAGCAGGCTTCTCAGCAGAAACTCCCGTGCCGAGAATCCTGGCGGACGCTGGAAGCCGGCTCCTGTCCGCTCCAGCCCGGCAATCCGGTCCACGCGGAAGCTGCGGATGTCCTGGCGCTGGTGGCAGAAGCCGGCCAGGTACCACCTTCCCTTCCAGAGCACCAGCCCGTAAGGATCAATGGCACGAACGGAGAACACATCACCGCTTCCCTTGCGGTATTCCATCTGCACCGTCAGCCCGTCTGCGGTGCAGACCTCCAGCTCCTCCAGCAGATGGGACAAGGGTATGGAGGGGGTATGCAGCATTTCGACACCGCGCTCGTGGCGTTCCATCTGCGACAGCTGCTCGTCATTGCTGTAGCGCTTAAGCTTGGCAATGGCTCCGCTTAAGGCCTCGACATAGGGGTATCCGCTGCCCTCTGCAAAGGCGGAAGCCTGTACGAGGGCCCGGCGTTCAGCGGCGTTGAAGAAGAGCGGAGAGGCGCTGAAATGCTCCGGCAGCCGGAAGCCGCCGCCCGGTCCGGCATCCGCGATGACAGGAACGCCGCTGGCGCAGAGCGCATCAATATAGCGGTACACTGAACGGACGCTCAGTTCAAGACTTTCTGCCAGCTCGGCGGCGGTTCTTTTGCGCTGCTGCAGCATCCAGAGAATAGACAGCAGATGATCGGCTTTGGACATCCGGCAGAAGCCTCCTGTTGTAGCATTAATTTCCCCATTATTCCATAATTGCTTACAGGCTGTCAAAAGACGAAGGGCCGTTCCCGGAGGTCATATCTTAAGAGGGAGTGCTCTTGAACCGGCTGCGCAGCAGAATGGAAACTGCCAGCAGCAGCGGGACGGCAATCTGAAACAAAGGGTCGATCTTCAGGCTGGGTCCAAGGCCGATGGCAATATGCTGGGTATAGTCCCGCTCCACAAAGGAAGCCCCGTAAATGACGGCGCCCACAGGGAACACCCACCATTTCATTGATTTGCCGGTCAGCCCGCTTGCACCTTTAACCGCACAGAAATAGAACACCATCATTTTGATCAGGAGGCCGACGAAGAGCTGAATGGTTACCAGAATGTCGAGCCGTTCCACAAATTGCAGATTGGATAAGGTGCGGACTGTTTTCAGAAAAGGCAATTGGCTGATTCCCGCAACCGTAGGTCCGAGGACGGCGACATTGAGTGCATTCATGAAGATTAGAAAAAGGCTGATGGCAATATAAGCTGAAATTGTATTTTTCACTGGCACGCCGGGTTTCTCCCATAAGGACCACAGCATCAGAAACACAAGCATTTGGCCGAAGGGAAAAGAGACGATATCCGGCAGTGCCGCATCCAGAATCGGCCTTAGCCCGCCCTCATAGACAGGTGCCAGACGGCCAAAATCGATGGAGCCCATAATTCCGAGCAGCAGGACCAGCAGGCCGTAGAAGAATAGAACCATCGGGAGCAGTACTTCTGGCAGCCGGAAGAGCACCGCGGATCCCTTCCAGATAGCGTAAAGCGCAATGAGGATAAAGACCAGCATCGTAATTGACATCGGAGTTGTCGGCAGCAGAGTCAGTGAGGTCAGTTCGCCTAAATCCCGGACATTACGCATCGATTGATACGCGAAATAAAGGCAGTAAATCCAGCCGACGACCGAACCGGCAGTGGCTCCGAAGTGGAATTTCAGCATGCCGATAAGATCAAGTCCCCGCGAGCGCTCCTGGATCCACAGAAGTAGCAGGAGCAGGATCAGGCCGGCCACTGAACCGGCGCACATCGCCAGCCAGGAATCCTGCTTCGCCTTGCCGCCAAGCAGGAACAGCGGTGTGCTGCCAATTTCAAACAGCATGACCATAAACGAGATTTGCAGGGCTGACACCTGCTCTTTATTATGCATCTCTGTATCATCAACCTCCTAACCATTCAATGATGACTCTGCCTGCAGGCTGGAAAATAGCTGTGTACAGGGTAGCGATGTTTATGTGCGGCGTCTCTGTAATGCCGCAAATATTCACATAGACACACCAGGCAAGGATGCAGCCGAGCCACAAGCGTTGGAGTTTTGCTCCTCTTCCTGTCAGTCTGCTGCAGCCCCATATAAAGGCAAGGATGTACAGGATAAGAGTGATGGCTATTTTCATCACGCAGCCCTCTATTTCTGCTGAACGGACTTAAAGGATTTGTTGCTGAGGCCTGTCCGCTCAATTTTTATCGAGACATGGGGGCGGATCTCAATGTCCCGGAATACACTGTCCCAGCTTTTATTCTGCTCAATCTGTTTCCAGCGCTTGCGGTCACTGCGGTGAATTCTTAACGCGAAGCCGGTAACATCTGCTCCCAGCTTCCGTACCTCGGTCCAGGAGTTATTGACAAGCTCAAGCACATGCTGCTCAATCGACGCCTCCATCTCTGAAATGGAAGCCCGATCATTCAAATCCATGATGCTGCCCAGCTCTGTTAATGTTCCGCTGCCCTCGATATGGATGTCCATGACGTAATGATCCTTATCCCAAATGGGTCGTACGTCGGTGCTTGAATTTTGGAGAATAAACGAAGCATCCGGAGTGTCGCCTGCCTTAGGGTGGGACGGAAAGGCAATGGTGGCTTTGTTGATTTTGTCGGTTATAAAAGACAGGCCGAAGGCCTGCCTTTGTGTCAGCCAGCCGATCAGCTTCTCACCTTTGATTACGCCCAGCTTGCCGAGTGCCAGCCGTGAGGGCAGGTCCGTCACTGCGGTTTCGGTCGTTTCATCCATGATTTTATGCCCGGTTAACCGGATCTCCGGCAGCACCGCGCTCCCGGATTCGGAGGACAGAGCCATGGCCAGCTCGTAGAGGCGCACCCCGGGATAATACGAGACCAGTCTGGATTCCTGCTCAATCATCAGCTGGATACCGGCTCCCTGATTTTTGGTCATCTGCATGAGCTGGTCCAGGATAGCTCCAGCTTCTCCTTTAGCAAGAAACACATAGACCGTTTCCCGGGCATCCTGTCTGCGGAGGAACATATCAATGATCTGGTTAATCCCGTGTCTGGCCATAGTCTCACCAAGCACGGTAATCCGTGAATGAGAAAAAAACATTTCGCGGGTGCTGGTGAGGTTGGTTTTATCGATCGCTTCCATGATCGTTTTACCTTTGACTGTGAAGGTGATGAACGGCGGAGAAGTAGTGCTGCCGCCTCCGCTGCCGCCCATTCCGCTGGCGCCGGACGAAGGGTTGATCACCTGGTAGGTGGCTTTCCACTGATCATCCTCCCAGTCATAGGCCGAACCTGAGGCGATGCCAAGCTCATTCAGCTCCCGGTTATCCCAGCAGCCGGTAATCAAGGTGGACAAGAGAGGGAGACAGAGCAACAGGCAGGAGGTTCTTCTCGCTGCAATCGAGGGCCGTCCCGCAGGTAATGACAGATCGGATTCCGGCTGAATGGCCTGCTTCCGCTGCTTCATGTTTCACACTCCTTTCTTTTGGCTCTGGAGCGCTGGAACCGGTGGAGCAAAATGGCTGCTAGCGGTACGAGCACATTGAACAGGAAGAAGGTCAAGAATCGGCCTTCCTTGTTATAGAGATTCAGTTTGTCCATGTTCTGCCAGGTGAACAGGCACTCCAAGGCGATGACCAGGCCCAAGGCCCCGATAAACGGCCGGCTGCTGCTTACCCGGAAGGTTTGCTTGAAGCACTCGACGGTTACAAACAGGAAGATTGATAATTTGAGATAGATGGACAACACCCAATAGGAGATGAACAGAATATCCAGCTTCTCGAAAAAATTGCCGATATGAACCACTCCGACAGTCGAGAATCCAGCATAGGCGTTTAGCTTGATAAACTCAGGTCCGAGCACCATTAACGCCATAACTAGCAAAAAGATCATCAGCAGAGAAACAAATAGAAGACCCATCCATCCGGCGATCCGCGCTTTTTGCGGATCCTTGAGATACGGTGCCAGAAACAGCAGCACGGCCACTTCAGACATCCAGGTTGTCGGTGTAATGCTGGCCAGCGTCAATGAAGCCAGGGAGTGGTCAAACATCGGCAGCAGCTTGTGCACGTTCAGTTCATGGACTAATCCGAACAAGAACAGCGGCACGAAGATTACATAGAGCAGGATTACAATGCTGTTCACTCTGGCAATGGATTCAATGCCCTGTCTGACCATATAAATCGTAATGATCAAGATCAGGATGACCAGGACGGTCACCGGTGTGTTCAGCAGCACATTATCCTTAATGAAATTGACGAATTCCCGCAAGATCGTGGATGTTGCATCCAGATAGAACTGCAGCATAAGAAGACCCAGTACTGTGGCTACGGCCGGCGAGCTTCTCTCACCCACCCAGGTGAGAAAGGGAGCGCCGTTACTTACACGGATGGCTGTTCCGACGATGGCAGCAACGATAAGTCCGGCCAGGGTGGATAACAGAATCGAGAGTGGCGCGTCCTGCTCGGCATAGTTGCTGATAATGACGGGGAGGACAACGGTGGCTGTCGGCAGAATCGTGTTGATGACGAGCATGGCTGCCTGGGCGGTGCCGATTTTTCCGTTCAAGCCTGATCCTCTCCTTGCGGTTTTTGTTGCTGCGCTGTCAGTTGCGCTTTCTTTTTCTGATCTTCGATCGACTGCGGTTTCTGATCCGGACCTTGTCTGCGCGTTTCTTTACCCAGGTCGGTCTTAGGCCGCATAGGCATATTCCAGAGCGGAACACGGATAAATATATCTTTCAGATAACGCGGGATCATCGGAGCCACGGGTGACAGGTAAGGTACGCCGAACGAATACAGTCCTGCCAAATGGATCAGCAGCACCATCAAAAAGGACATAATGCCGAACAGACCAAGCGTAGCGGCAATCAGCATCAGTAAAAACCGGATCAGACGAATCGAGTTGGCGATAGCCAGCGAAGGAATAACGAAGTTGGAGATGGCTGTAAACGAGACGACGATGACCATTGCGGCCGATACCAGACCGGCAGAAACGGCTGCTTGTCCCAGTACCAGCGCCCCGACAATGGAAATTGCCGGACCAATGGTGCGGGGCATCCGCACTCCGGCTTCACGCAGCACATCGAAGGTAAGCTCCATGAGCAGCGCTTCTGCCAGCGCCGGCAGCGGCACCCCTTCGCGCTGGGCGGCCAGACTGATCAGCAGTGTGGTCGGCAGCATTTCCTGGTGAAAGGTAGTAACGGCAATATACAAGGCGGGCAGCAGCATAGAGACAAAGAAGGCGCCATACCGGATCAGCCGCAGAAAGGAAGAGATATCGTAACGCTGATAGTAATCTTCGCTGGATTGAAAAAAATTAAAGAAGGTGGACGGCGCAAGCAGCGCAAAGGGCGTACCGTCAATAATAATCCCGACCTGTCCTTCCAAAAGACCCCCGGCCACTGCATCAGGACGCTCTGTATTCTGAATGGTAGGGAAGGGGGTCAGCCCGCCGTCCTGAATGAATTCTTCGATGTAATTGCTTTCCAGAATACTGTCAGTAATAATGCCATTAAGCCGGCGGCGGATTTCTGCCAGTACCTCTTCGCTGGCAATTCCCTGCAGGTAGACAAGCGCTACACCGGTCCCGGTGCGCTGGCCGATTTTATACTCTTCTATCCGGAGATCAGAGGTTTTGAGTCTTCGTCTGAGCATGGAAGTGCCGACCCGCAGGCTTTCGGTGAATCCTTCCTTCGGACCGCGGATAACACCTTGGGAGGTGGGTTCATTGACGCTTCTCTTCTCATAGCCGGAGGTGTCGGCAGCGAGCGCCATCGTAAGCCCGTTAAACAGAATGAGGGTATAGCCCTCAAACAGCAAAGACAGCATATGCTCGATTGTCTTGCCTTCCTGAACGCCCCCGATGGGCAGCATCTGATCCTTAATCAGAGCATAGGCTTTGTCTGCGGTGATAGCGTCACTCTTCAGTGTGACATGCTCCATCAGAGGCTGAAGTACAGTCTGATTAACGGCATCTGCGTTGACGAGACCGTCAATATAAATAAAAGCCAGAGCGAGCGAGCTTAACGATTCATTGGTGAATCTGCGGATAATTACATCAGAGCTTGTACCGATCCTTAGACTGATCTCCTCCAAAGTCTCATCGAGTGAGGGGCTCAAGGGACAAGGCGCGGGGATAACAGTTTCAACAGGGTCTTTAGTATGCTTACGGCCTTGCTTGGAATGAACGGGCACTGCTTCTCCTCCTTCACGCTGAATTCTGGATAATGTGGGAGTATTATCCCCCGGCCGTCCATTCCTTATTCTGCCTGCTGTATGAAAATTGGCGTACATGAAAAAGAGGGTGTCCGCAGGCCATATGCAGCCGCAGAACACCCTCTGAATGTTAAGCTTCTATGATGTTTAATTACCGGGTACTGACAACCAGTGCATTACTGATCAGACGTCCCGGAGTGGTCAAATATTTCCCGTTATAATACAGGCCGCTGGAGGCACCACCATCAAGATTCATCGCCTGATAAGCGCCTGCCTGCTTCATAATCTGAGCCAGCTGCGGGATGGTAGCCCCGCCGGTGGTCAGCAGGATCAGCTTGTGATCGCGGGTAAGGCCGAGTGCGCTGCGGGCCCCGCCGCCAGTCAATATTTTGGGGTCCTTGAAGCCTTCGGCGGCGACATTCAGCGATACGCTGCCATTAACCAGCAGGCGGGGACCGGCCTGCAGTGCCCCTTCAACGGTCCCGCTCTGGAACCGTGCGCTGAATTGACTGCCGGGAATCAGCTCAGCCAGCAGATTGCGGTCATAGGCAAATACCGTCCGGCGGTCACCGGGGCTGTTCTTCAGCATTTTGCCGCCGCTGATGATATAGCCATAAGGGGCTTTGTAGGCTCCTTCTGTATAAGCATCAAAAAAAGTTCCGTTGATCGCGGCAACAGCTCCGCTTCGTTTGGCAATGCTGCCGAGCGCTTCCGTCTTGCCGACCGTATTTCCGGCAAGTACAGCATCCAGCCGGACGGAAGGGTGCAGCAAAGAGACGGTAACTGTCTGCACAGAGAATGATCTGGAGCCGACTTTATATGTATGTGTGGCGCTGGTTACGGCAGAGGAGCCCGCCTTTAGGAGCGTTCCGTTTAGTACCGGCAAGGTCGCCTCAGCGCCGCCTAATGTGAGTGTAACGGAAGCGGGCTCTTTGTTCCATTCCAGCCCGATGCCAAGTGTCGTGCTGACAAGGGAGAGCGGAACATAGGTCGTGCCGTTCTCGCTGAAGGGCAGATCGCTTATAGGAACAGCTTTGCCGTTGACGGAAGCTGAAGCTTGGCCAAGGGTAAGAAGAAGCGTATTTTTGTCTCCGGCAATTTCTATGGATTTCGCATCTGCAGTAAGGCCTGCACGGAGGTCAAACAGACCGTTTAAGAAGCGCAGCGGGATAAACGAATGATTTCCTTTGTCCACATAGACGGCATTTTTAGGCGCAACCGCCGCCGCCGCACCGGGCAGCAGGGAAGGAAGCGTGTAGAGCATTAGGAACAGGGTGAGGACAAGGGTGAGTATTTTCTTCAGCATGAACAGAATCTCCTTTTGACTTGTTATGTATTGTCTATATATCGTCAAATGCTATGCCACACTTAAATATGCGTGTATTGGCATGCGGCTGCGTCAGATTTCGTATATAATTTTCTGATACTCGATTTCATTTTGCACAAAGGCGGTTAGCTATAATGACAACAATTGGATTGATCCGGCACGGCAGTACCCTATGGAATAAAGAAGGCCGAATACAGGGCCATACCGATAATCCTCTGGATGAAGAGGGCTTGGAGCAGGCAGCGGCTCTTGCAGAACGGCTTAGCATGGAGACATGGGACTATATTTATTCTAGCGACCTGCTCAGAGCAAGACAGACAGCAGAGGTGATCGCGGCTAGACTTGGTCTATCTGTTGCAGGATGGGTACCGGGAATCCGGGAGATGAACGGCGGCTTGCTGGAGGGCACGACGGAGCAGGATCGTGTAGAGCGCTGGGGAAAAGAATGGAGAACGCTGGAGCTGGGCCTGGAGAAGAATGAATCCGGCCGGCTCAGAGGCAGCCGGGCGATTGAAGAGATCGCGCAGCGGCATCCGGGCAAGCATGTGCTGTTGGTCAGCCACGGTGCAATCCTCCGCAGCAGCCTGAGCGGACTTGTGCCTGAACTGGATGTGAGTGTGCTCCTGAAGAATACTTCGCTCACCCGGTTAGTGTATACCGGCAAAACCTGGACCTGTGAGCTCTACAATTGCATCAAACATATTGAGAAATAGACAGCTCAGCTATACCAGCCGCGCTATTCCAAATCATTCCATGAAGAAACGGACCTGACCTGCCGATAATAAGCATAATACTGATCACTTGCCTGTTTACAAGCTTTTACAGCTGCAGCTGTTCACTATTTGTTTCGATTGATTCATATGTAAAAGGGAGTGTTCGAAAACGATGGAAGAAGCGCGGAATTATATGTTAGCCGTATTCTCAATCCTTATTGCAGCGTTGACAGGTTACGCGATTCTCCGGCTCTCGCAGAATTTCGCAATTAAAAATCAAAGAGCCCGTGCGGTGCGCACGAGCCTTATTATTCTTATGGCCAGCAGCGGATTAGGCGGAATGCACCTGCTCGGCAGGGGGGCAGTAACCGGGCTCCAGCCGGCCGGCGGCAGCCTGTTCTTCGCATTGGCGCTCTACTTGCTGACCCTTACTTTGCTGCTGCTGCTGTTCACCCGGGCCCGCCAGGTGCTGGCCGAGAGGGATCAGCTTAAGGAGCTTGCGTATAGAGACAGCTTAACCAGCCTGTTCAATAAGAATGGAATGGACCACTTCTGGGAGCACTGCAAACCGAATGAACAGCTTGCCGTGCTGTATCTGGACTTGAACCGGTTCAAATCGATTAATGACAAGCTTGGCCATCATGTCGGTGATTTGCTGCTCCAGGCCGTCGGCGGGACGCTGAAGCAATTCTCGGCCAAGGGCAAGCGGCATATCTTCCGAATTGGCGGCGATGAATTCGTAATCATTGCGAAACGCTGCGGCCGCAAGGAGGCTGAACAGCTCGCATTGCAGATTCTGGAGAAAACGACCCGGAATTATCAGCTCGAGCGGCATGAGCTATTCGTGTCGGCCAGTATCGGCATTACGATCAGCCAGGGCAGAATTGATTCCGCGCGTCTCCTGAAGGAAGCCGATTCGGCCATGTACCATGCCAAGCAGCTGGGCAGAGGCCGTTATGCGGTTCACAAGCAAGGCAATGTCATTCAGCCGGTGAATGTGCTGGGCAGCTATAGAGCGAATTAATCAGCGGATTCTGCTGTGCCGGTACGTTGTCCACCCATCATATACAGGCAGAGCAGGGCAACTGCCATGCTGCCTGCTGCCGCGTAGAACAGGACTGAGTAATCTGTCAGGTCGATCAGCAGCCCGAGCACCGGCGGGGAGCTGATCGCGGCTAGTGAGGAGACCAGATAATACATTCCGGTGCGGGTGCCGATGCTCTCCTCGGTTCCCGTAGCCACAACGTAAGGATAGGAATTAATATTGATGCAGGCCCAAAATATCCCGCCAGTTAGCAGTAGCCCCCGCAGCATAAGCAGATTTTCCGCAAAGCCCACCAAGGCAAAGACTGCAGTCAACCCGATAACGCCAGTAACAATCATTTTTTTCTTGCCAAAACGTCCGCCCAGCCAGCCGCTGGGGATCGCAAAGGCTACGAAGGCTAGGGAGAAGAAGGTAAGCGAGAACGAAGCAGCCTTTTCACTGAGGCCCAGATGATGTTTGCCGTACAAGGTAAATAAGGTTTCCACCCCCTGATAAGCCACGAACCAGAAAAAGATAGCCGCCAGCAGCCAAAAGGTCGTGCGGTCCAGCTGCTTCAGCAGAGAAATCCGCGCAGGCTTGAGCTGCGGAACAACGGCATTTCTTTGTTGCGCCTGAAGGCCAGAGCGGACAGTGTCCGTATTTACGCCATCCCGGTCCTCTTGAATGAAACGTGCTACGATCAGCAGGCAGAGCAGTGTAATCAGTCCGGCTACGAGGAACGGCAGCGCCGGGTTCGCATCATAGAGCATGGAACCGGCACCGAAGGCGAGAATCGATCCGACCCCGCCCATAAAGTTAACCAGCCCGTTGGCCTTCGTCCGCTGCGGCTCCGGTGTAATATCGGGCATCAGGGCAACGGTCGGCGAACGGTACAGGCTCATGGCCAGGTTCATCAGCATCATGAACAGCAGCAGGGTGAACAGTCCGCTGTGGTAAGGAATCAGCATCGTCAGCACGGCTGCCAGCGGCATTCCAAGCAGCAGATAAGGCATTCTGCGCCCGTAGCGGCTGACGGTCCGGTCACTGCGGTTGCCGATCCACGGCTGCAGAAACAGTGCAAAATAATTATCGATCGTCATCATAAAGCTGATCAGGGCTACACTGTTAACGTATTTTTCCAGAAAGAAAGGTACGAATGCATTATATAAGCTCCACGTGATGCTGATGCTGAAAAAGCCGAAGCCCAGCAGCCAGACTTTTTTCACACCGTCACACTCCCTTGGCAGCAAGCAGCCCGGCCAGCACATCCGGATAATCAGTAATTATTCCAGCTACCCCGGCATCGATTAATTCCTTCATCCGCCCGGGATCATTAACGGTCCAGGGATGATAGACCACATTATTTTCTGATGCTTCGGCCACGAATTCCGGCAGTACGGCATAGTGATAGGCATGCAGCGCATCAGCCTGCAGGGTGGCCGCGTAATCCCAGGGGCGGTATAAGCCCTCACCATATAAAATACCTGTGCGGATTTCCGGCGCCAGCGATTTGCAGTAGGCCAGCGAGTAATGATTGAAGCTCGACAGTACCACACGTTCACTCATCCCGTAATCCCGCACGGCGGCAATAACCTTTTCCTCCATCCCCGGGTACATGAAGTATCCGTTCTTCAGTTCGATATTAAGGAGAGTATCCCGCTCCTGCAGCAAATCCAGCAATTCCTCCAGCGTAGGAAGACGCTCATCCTTGAATTCCGGCCCGAACCAGGAACCGGCATCCAGCTCCAGCAGCTGGCTCAGTGTTCTATCCTTTACATATCCTTCAGCACCGGCAGTGCGGTTTAAACTTTCATCATGGATGAGCACCAGTCCTCCGTCTGAAGACATCTGGACATCGGTTTCAATTCCGGTTGCGCCCAGTTCAAGGCTTTTGCGGAATGCCGCCATCGTATTCTCCGGGCAGACCGCAGATGCACCACGGTGTGCAAAGTTGATAATGCTGTTCATGTGTTGTTATCCCTCCGCCTCATAATTTTTACTAAGCACCCGCAAAAAGCAGGCTCTATTGTCTATTCAACACCACAACAAGAAACCCTGTCCGCTTGCCGGCGAAAGGGTGCGAAATGAAGCATTTTTAACATGGGGCTTACAATATTGCACAAAAGAACCGGATTTCCGTCCAAGGAAGGAGGTTGCCGGGATCATTTTCTCGCTTCGAGCCACATTTATATCTATATTATAAACAGATATCCATCCCGGTTCAAAAAGCATAACGGTCATCTCTGCTTCACTTCACGCGGAGACGATCCCGCGGATGGCTTCATGCACATGCTGAACCTCCGAGAAGGCCAGGGAATACTCCAGATCTGATTTTTTGGCCGGGGACGCGCCCGGGAGGAAGGGGATGGACAAGACCGGCGTATCGGCGCTGCTGAGATAGATTCTGAGGGTAAGCTCCTTGATCTCCTCGGCGGGTTCGGTGTCAACTCCGGCATGATCCGGGTTGTAACCGGGTTTACTAGCGCTGCTGGTAATCCGGCTGGTTTTACTGACTTTGGTGAGCGTAAGGGAGTTCTCAATAATTTCCGAGCCTAATATAGCGTCAAAAGTATACAGCGTCGCAGTCGCATTCTCCTGTCTGCCGGGATAATACTTGCCGATAGCCAGTGTCTTACCATCCTCATCCAAGGCGATGATATGCGACTCATCGGGCGTAACATACCGCTGGGGGAATTTGAGATTGAAGGAGCCGAGGGAACGGGCCAGCTTATTCAGGTTTGATGAAGGATAGGATAATTTATACTGCAGCACCGCAGCCGCCAGCAGCAGGGTAAGTCCCAGCACGGCGAACATGTACATCAGGAATATGAGCATTTGACCGCCTCCTAAAAGTTTTGTTAGCATAAGCTCCCTTGAGACACATCGGCAAAACTCGCTTCGGAAGCGTACGCTAAAAGTTTTGTTAGCATAAGCTCCCTTGAGACACATCGCAAAACTTGCTCCGGAAGCATAGGCTGAAAGTTTTGTTAGCGTAAGCTTCCTTGTTTCTACTAGAATATGCGGGAGAGACGTGAACAAATACATAGACCTGAGGGTTATAGATCCTATATTCTTTTTTTATATTCCAAAAAGCAGGGATAAAATTAGAGATTGCAGGGGATGATGGGCTTGATCGTAGATACATTAGGACATTTGCTGGAGAATGAGGCAGCTTACGGAGAGAAGATTCAGGCGGGGCTGCGGTTCCTGCGGGATACGGATTTTGCCGGACAGGCAGCAGGACGCCATGAAGTCGATGAGAACATGTTCTATTTCATTAACGAATATGAAACGAAGGATGCCGGGGAATGCTTCTGGGAAGCCCACCGGATCAATCTGGATCTGCATTATATCCTGAAAGGCACGGAGCGGATCGGCTATGCGGCTATTGAGCAGCTTGAGATAAAAGAGGAATATAGCGCCGAGAAGGACGCGGTGTTCTTCACCGGAGCGCTGGAATCCGCTGTAACCGCAGGCCCTGGTGCACTGGTTGTCTGCTATCCGCAGGACGGGCATATGACAGGGATTGAAGCCGGCCGCAAGGAAACGGTACGGAAGGTTGTTCTGAAAATCAAGCTGTAGCAGACTCGGAGAGTCTGCATTCACAAGGAGCCGGGTAGGCTCCTTTTTGCTTTTGTAGCGCTAATGTCACCAGCGTTTGTCATTCTCATCTCAAATGAGTTACGATATCTTTCGGATAGAAGAACAACCCGGACAAGGAGCCGCGCTTATGAGCATTTACCTCGAGCTTCCGGATGTGGATAAGCACTTTCCTTTTCGCAGCTTAGTCTGTGGCGGGGATGAGCTGTGTTATCCGCACTGGCATAAAGAAATCGAAATTATCTATGTAACTAAAGGAACGCTAAATCTGGGAATAAATGATACCCCTATCCGGATGGAGCAGGGTGAGGTTCAGTTTATCAATGGCGGCGATGTGCATTATTTCCTCGCTTCCCCCGAGAGTGAACGGCTGGTGATCCAGTTCGACCTGAATCTGTTTCAGGAAATGGCTGCGCTAAGCGGTAATGATTATTCGCTGCGTGATGTATTTACCTCTATGGAGCATTCCAGCTCAATCTGGCCGGAGTCCGCAGCCGCCAAGATGATTGCCCTGATCGAGAGTATCTATGAGGAAGACCTTCAGCGCCGTGAAGGGTACGCCTATTTAATCAAAGCCAGACTGTTCGAGCTGCTGACAGTTATTATGCGTGAGGTGCCGAAGAATACAGCCGGAAGGCTGCCTAAATTCTCGGAAGACACGCTGACACAGTCCCGGGAAACGCTGGAGCGGCTGGAGCGGGTCTTCATCTATGTCGAGCAGCATTATCAGGAGGCAATTACGCTGAATGAGGTGGCCCGGCATATGGGATTCAGCCCGTATTATTTCACCAAGCTGTTCAAGAAGAACACGGGCATGACCTTTGTTGCTTTCCTCAATGAATACCGGCTGAACAAGGCGAAGTGGATTCTGTTGAACGAGGACCTGCCGATGTCAGCCGTTGCGGAAGCAGCCGGATTCGGCAGCGTGAAGACTTTTCATCATTTTTTCAAGTCCGCAACAGGCATTTCTCCAATGAAATACCATAAGACAATATTCAGGAATAACAGGGCAAGAATGCAGGAAGAAAGCTTTTCAGCGGATTTGTATGATAGAGGCAGAGAGATCACAACACCACCAGGCGGAGGGAAATAGAGGATGACTTTAAAAATAGGGATTATTGGCTGCGGCGGCATCGCAAACGGCAAACATATGCCGGCTCTGAAGAAAGTGGAAGGCGCTGTCATGGTTGCTTTTTGCGATATTGTACCTGAACGGGCCGAGCAGGCCAAGGCGGAATTCGGAGATGAGAATGCTGCCGTTTATACCGACTACAAAGAGCTGCTAAAAGATGCAAGCATAGATGTGATTCATGTATGTACCCCGAACATTTCCCATGCGGAAATCTCGATTGCCTCGATGGAGGCCGGCAAGCATGTCATGTGTGAGAAGCCGATGGCGAAGACAACTGCGGAAGCCCAGGCAATGATCGATGCGGCTAAGCGTACCGGCAAAAAGCTGACGATCGGCTACCAGAACCGCTTCAGACCGGATTCAGCTTACCTGCATAAGGTGTGTGAGAACAACGAGCTCGGAGAAATTTATTATGCCAAAGCGAAGGCGATCCGCCGCCGCGCGGTACCGACCTGGGGCGTATTTCTCGACGAAGAAGCGCAGGGCGGCGGCCCGCTGATCGATATTGGTACCCATGCCCTGGATCTGACGCTCTGGATGATGGACAACTACAAGCCGAAATATGCGGTAGGCAACGCTTATCACAAGCTGTCCGGCCGCAAGAACGCAGCCAATGCGTGGGGCCCGTGGGACCCGGAGAAGTTCACGGTTGAAGATTCGGCTATCGGCTTCATTACGATGGAGAATGGGGCAACCATCGTGCTGGAAGCCAGCTGGGCGCTGAACACGCTGGATGTCGGTGAAGCCAAAACTGCGCTGTGCGGTACAGAAGGCGGAGCGGATATGGAAAAAGGCCTGCGCATCAACGGTGAAGCGTACGGCAAAACCTACGAGAAGCATATCGGACTCGATGCTGCCGGGGTAGACTTCTACGACGGTGCGGGCGAAGATCCGGCGCTGGTTGAAGCCAAGCAGTGGATTGACAGCATTATTAATGACACAGAGCCGGTTGTAAAGCCGGAGCAGGCTTTGGTGGTAACCCGGATTCTGGAGGCAATTTACAAGTCATCCGAGACAGGGATGCCGGTATTTTTTGAGGATTAAGCCTAAGAATTAGCTGACTATATAATATGAAAGTGTCGACTGAAGAACAATTTGAAGTGAATGTAACTCATAGATCAAATTAGGAGTGTGTCCTATAGTGACAAGAGTAACCGTATGGAATGAATATCGTCATGAATTACAGGAGGAGCGTATCCGCCAGGTCTATCCGCAGGGCATCCACGCCCAAATAGCCGGATTTCTGCAGGAGGCCGGGTTTGATACGGCTACGGCCACACTGGATGAACCGGAGCATGGGTTGACGGAAGAAGTGCTGAACCATACGGATGTGCTGGTATGGTGGGGGCATATTGCCCATCAGGAGGTTAGCGACGAAATCGTAAACCGTGTCTATAACCGTGTGCTGCAGGGAATGGGGCTGATTGTGCTGCATTCCGGCCACATGTCCAAAATCTTCATGAAGCTGATGGGCACCAGCTGTGACCTGAAATGGCGCGAAGCGGGCGAGAAGGAACGCCTCTGGGTGATGGACCCGAGCCATCCGATTGCCGAAGGCATCGGCGAATATATCGATCTGGAGCAGGAAGAGATGTATGGGGCGCATTTTGATGTGCCGGCACCGGAAAGCCTTGTTTTTGTCGGCTGGTTCGAAGGGGGCAATGTGTTCCCGAGCGGCTCGACCTACCGGCGCGGCAGCGGCAAAATCTTTTATTTCCAGCCGGGTCATGAATCCCATCCAACCTATTACCATAAGGAAATTCAACAAGTAATCATCAACGGCGTGAACTGGTGTGCACCGACCCTGCGCGACTATCCTGTGTACGGTCATTCCCAGGCGTTAGAGCCAATTCGAGAAAAGGTGGGCGTATAGATGAAATTAGGCGTATTTGATCCCGTATTCGGCAGTTTGACATTAGATGAAATGCTCGACAAAATCGCGGCTGCAGGCCTGAACGCAGTCGAAATCGGCTCGGGCGGCAACCCTGGAAATGCGCATTGTCCGACCGACGAGCTGCTGGCCAGTGAAACGGCGCGTAAGGAGTACTTAGAAAAGTTCACGAGCCGCGGCATCATGATCAGTGCGTTCAGCTGTCATAACAATCCGATCTCTCCGGATAAAGAAGAAGCGCGTCAAGGCGATGAAATTCTGCGCAAGTCGATCAAGCTCGCTTCGCTGATGGGTGTACAGGTCGTCAACACCTTCTCCGGTACCGCCGGCGACAGTGAAGATGCCAAAGCGCCGAACTGGCCGGTAACACCTTGGCCTACGGTCTATAGCGACATTCTGACCTGGCAGTGGGAGCAGAAGCTGATCCCGTACTGGAAGGAAATCGGCCAGCTTGCCCAGGAGCATGGCGTCAAGATCGGCATTGAGCTGCATGGCGGCTTCCTGTGCCACACGCCGTATACGATCCTGAAGCTGAGAGAAGCGACCTGCGATGCTATTGGCGCGAATCTTGACCCGAGCCATCTGTGGTGGCAGGGCATTGACCCGGTCGGAGCCATCAAGATTCTCGGCAAGGCGGGCGCGATTCATCACTTCCATGCCAAGGACACTTATCTCGATCAGGACAACATCAACATGTACGGCCTGACCGATATGCAGCCTTATGGCGATGTGCAGACCCGGGCGTGGACCTTCCGCTCTGTCGGCTGCGGACACAGCCTGTCCGAATGGTCGGATATCATGAGCGCCCTGCGCACCTATGGTTATGATTATGTAGTGAGCATAGAGCATGAAGATCCGCTGATGTCGGTGGATGAAGGCTTCCAGCGTGCGGTAACTAACCTGCAGTCGATCCTGATCCGTGAGCAGCCGCTGGATATGTGGTGGGCTTAAGCGGATAGCAGACGGATCTCATAAAAGAAACAGCAGCAGCCATGGATGAGAAATAATGTCCAAGGCTGCTGCTTTTTTGGTTGAACTCGGGTTCCTGATTCATTCAATGCCGGGCGGTATAATATCTCTCAATCTAATTTCAGATGCCGCAGCTTATCCGGATTGCGTATAAGGTAAATCTGCTGAACCCGGCCTTCTCTGAACGCCAGGCTAACGATTGTCGGAAAAGGTTCGGAAGGACTGCTTAATACAAAACCAAGCTGTCCGTTGATCTTGACGAGGCGCACGCCTCCTGCGCCGCCGCCCTTGGACAGAAGCCCCTGAATGAATGCGAGGACGCGCTGGCTGGACATAATCGGTTTAACTGCCGCACTGACTTTGCCGCCTCCGTCGCTGTACAGCACGATGTCCTCGGAGAGCAGCGCAAAGAGTCCATCCATATCACCTGTAGCTGCCGCATGGAGAAAGCGCAGGACGAGCTGCTCGGACTGGTAGCTGGAGATCAGCTCGGATGCCGGGTCGTCTTGGATTTTTCGTTTGAGGCGGCTGTAAATTTTACGGCATCCTAGTTCAGTCTTGTTTACAAAGTCCGCAATATCGCGATAGTCGTAGTCGAAGGCTTCACGAAGAATGAATACTGCGCGCTCTACAGGGGTTAGCCGGTCGAGCAAAACGAGGAAAGCGTACGATATTGTATCCTCCAGCACAATCGTTTGGAGCGGGTCGTCTCCTGCGGCAGAGGACGAGCCTGTCACGCCCGCATAGTCTTGGACAAGGGGCTCGGGCAGCCATTGTCCGACGTATACCTCTCTTTTTTTTTGCGAGGATTTCAAGTAATCGAGACAGCGGTTGGTAACGACTTTGCATAAGTACGCTTTCAGATTGCGGACGGGGCCGCCTTCCTTATCGCTGTCCAGCTGCTGCATCGTTACGAATGCGTCTTGCACCAAATCCTCGGCCTGCGTGACCGATCCTAACATGCGGTACGCGATGGACAGAAGAAGCGGTCTGTATGTCCGATACACGGAATCAAGCTCCACGGTGCACCCCTTCTTTATCTTGTTCTTGTGCGGATATTATACTTCGGGCAGCCTCTTTCGCGCTAGCCAAGGATGCGTTAAGCAGCATACCCGCTGAACCAACCCAATCGCCGGCGACATACAATCCGGGCTGTCCTTCAACCGCAGGTCCGGGTCTGCCCGGGAGGCCGCCGCTCGCAGCAGTTACGACGGCATGAGAGACGAGCATTCGTGGAAGGAACCGCTGCTGGACAACATGTTTACGCCAGCCGGGCTGAATCAAGTCGAGAAATTCCTCCAGCTCGCGCTGATCTTGCAAGGGGTCTGATTTTCCCGAAGCGGACAAATATTTCATGACATGCACGACTGCATATGCCGGATGATCGGACAAGGAGGCAACGGCGGAATGGTTGGAGTAATACCACGGATAATCGGCGCCTAATACAAATTTCGTTTTGGGTTGAGGCATTCCGTCAACGACGAGATCCAGGCATGCCGCCCGAACAGGAATAAGCTGCTCAAAGACTACGGCTTCAGCCTGGGAAAGCGGGGGATTGAGGATGGATAGAGTAGCCGCCGGTCCGGCAGTGGATAGTACGTGCCGGGTTTTCAGCTGCGTTCCATCCTTAAGTGTGACTGTCATTCTCGGGAAGCTGCCCGAAATTTCCCGTGCGGGTGAGTTTATGCGGATCGAGACGCCTGCCTTTTGCGCTTGCTCCGTAAGCTGGTGTATGAGCGTTTGCCAGCCTCCGTCCACGTACAGCACTTGGCCATGTTTGAGCTGCTCGATTACGGCGCCGGCGCTTATCAGACCGGGGTCATCGCAGTATGTGGATAGGCGGACGAGCGCCAGCACGACATTGCGCACCCGCGGACTGGAGATTTGGGATTCCAGGTAAGCCTGCAGACTCACCTTGTGCAGCGCGGAGGTGTCTGTTGTGAGAAGACGGCTGTAAAAGCGCAGAAGTTGGGTCTTCTCGTGCCACTTCAGGAAGGATCCGAGCAAGAGCTGTGCGAGCGGGAGCGGCTTGCTCACGCCGCCCGCTCCTTCGAATAAGAGGCTACCCGGCGGCTTGGGTGCCGCTCCGGCGGGTGTGACGCCTACTTCCTGCAAAATAGGGAGAGCACTCTTAAACAGGGCATGAGCTCCCAGGTTTACGCGGGCGAACGACATCTCGGTGGAGGCGGCGCGGCCTCCGGGATGTGCTCCTTTGTCGAGCAATAGTACGCTCCGGCCTGCCTGTGCCAAATAGATTGAAGCAGTCAATCCGGCGATGCCGGCTCCGATAATGATAACGTCACATAACACCTCATTTTGATTCTGTGTCATAACTATCCATCCTTTCCGGTCTGATGCATACATGACGATTAAGAGAACCGGTATGTGACACTGCCGCAACGTTATCAACTTTCCAGGAGCAATGACAATAAATGAGGGTTGGCGGGATGGCGTCCGCAGAAATCAGGTGCTGTGGCGGAATGAGAGGTAAAAGTCCCTCTGATTTCGGGCTAAGTGAGGGAAAAGGTGAAAATAGTGGGAAAAATCCCTTTGATTTCGGGCTGAGAGTGTGGAAAGGTGAAAATAGTGGGAAAAATCCCTTTGATTTCGGGCTGAGAGTGGGGAAAGGTGAAAATAGTGGGAAAAATCCCTTTGATTTCGGGCTAAGTGAGGGAAAAGGTGAGATTAGAGGTAAAAATCCCTTTGATTTCGGGCTAAGAGTGGGGAAAGGTGAAAATAGTGGGAAAAATCCCTTTGATTTCGGGCTGAGAGTGTGGAAAGGTGAAAATAGTGGGAAAAATCCCTTTGATTTCGGCCTAAGAGTGGGAAATGGTGAAAATAGCGGGAAAAATCCCTTTGATTTCGGGCTAAGAGTGGGGAAAGGTGAAAATAGTGGGAAAAATCCCTTTGATTTCGGGCTAAGTGAGGGAAAAGGTGAGATTAGAGGTAAAAATCCCTTTGATTTCGGGCTGAGAGTGTGGAAAGGTGAAAATAGTGGGAAAAATCCCTTTGATTTCGGGCAAATTTGGGGAAAAGGAAGAATGAGAGGGAAAAGTACCTTTGATTTCGGCCTACGCAGGGGAAAAGGCGGAGTGAGAGGAGGGAATCCCTTGATTCTCCCATCACACTGACTATGGAGGAGTCTATGCGATGTCCAGCAGAAAATCTTGAGCTTAACCGGGGTAAGCCTACCTCATCAGCGTGAAGATGGAAGCTCCTCCCGCATTAACCGCGCTGCCGCGAAGGCAGCGCTTGTCATGAAGTGCATGCTATGCAGCAACATGCTTGCTGCTCTATTCAACCAACATACTAAGCTGTCTCCAGCAGGAAGCTGGCTACAGCTGCTTGTAATAAATCACGGTGGCGTCCATTCCGCCATCTGCGGAAATGACGTAATCCGGGATTTTACCGGCTTCCACATAACCGCGTGACTGATAAAGCAGGTTGGAGGGATCGCCTTCACGGGTATCGAGGATGATCAGGGTGCGGCCATGTTCAGCCGCTGCCTGCTCCGCAGTCTCGATGAGCAGCCCGGCGATGCCTTTGCGGCGGTGGCCGGGATGCACCATCAGCTTGGCGAGCTCCGCGCGGTGCGGGGCATTCGGTTTGAGCACCAAATGCAGCTGTACGGTACCTACAATAATATCACCCTCCATGGCAACCCAGAGCAGCACGCCAGGACCGGGAACCCCCTCCCAGTAAGCGGAGGCAGCATTTTCGGCGAGTGGCGGCAGAAAACCGATGGAGGCGCCATCCTCCACGACATCGATAAGCAAAGGGGTTAATTGACGTACGGTTTCCGGCTGTAAGGCCTCCACTAATTTAACGGTAATGACCTGATTCATCTTCCTGACCCGCCTTTCTCTGCATTGATTCCAGAAACTTAATTTAACAAACTGTTGTCAGAAGCCCCACTTCTAAAGTGGTGGGATGAATAGCTACTGTCTTTCTTTCCAAAAGGAAATCATCATCCACATATGCGAACATTTGTGCTACAATATTTTTGTAAATTCATGGAAAGGAGTTGCTTAGCATGCTCGTCCTTAAAGCGTATAAGTATCGCATCTATCCAAACCATGAGCAGCAGCGCTATTTAGCAAACGTATTCGGCGCAGTCCGCTTTATCTACAATAAAATGCTTGCGGATAAGATCGAACATTATAAAGAGAACGGGAAAATGCTCCATATTACACCTGCTAGATACAAGAAAGAATTCCAGTGGCTAAAAGAAGTAGACAGCCTTGCCTTAGCCAATGCCCAACTTAATCTTGAGAAAGCCTATACATATTTCTTTCGGAATAAAAGCACTGGTTTTCCTACATTCAAAAGCAAGAAAACGAACAACAACAGCTTTACAACAAACAATCAAAAGGGAACGATAGCGATTGAAGGCGGAACGCTTAAAATTCCGAAGCTAAAGACAAGAATCCGGATCAAGGTCCATCGTCCATTCACGGGGCAGATCAAATCATGCACACTCTCAAAAACACCATCAGGCAAATACTTTGCTTCCGTTTTAGTTGAAACAGACGTAGTCCCTTTAGCTAAAGCAGAGAAGAAGATAGGGGTTGATCTGGGACTGAAAGACTTTGCCATTACTTCCGATGGTGCAGTGTTCGCCAATCCTAAACATCTTCGTACATCTGAAAAAAGATTAAAGAAGCTGCAAATGGACTTGTCAAGAAAGAAGAAAGGAAGCAATAACCGATATAAGGCAAGACTCCAGGTGGCCAAGCTTCATGAAAAAATAGCGAATCAGCGTAAAGATTTTTTGCACAAAACGTCCACCCAAATGATAAACGATAACCAAGTGATCGTTTTGGAAGACTTGCGTGTAAAGAACATGATGCAGAATCACAAGTTAGCTAAAGCCATTTCAGAAGTCTCATGGAGCCTGTTTCGTGCGATGCTAGAATATAAGGCGAACTGGTATGGCAGACAGTTGATCGTTGCCCCAAAAAACTTTGCAAGCAGTCAATTATGTTCCTGCTGTGGCTACAAAAACGAAGAAGTGAAGAATTTAGCTGTACGTGAATGGACTTGCCCTGAATGTAATACAGAGCACGACAGAGATCGAAATGCTGCTGCAAATCTTCTAAAACTAGCAATGTAAATTACAATGACCGGGTTAGGAACTAGCCTCTAAGCTTGGATAAACTTGGAGCATAAGACTCTATTGACCAAGAAGCACAGACCTCTGAGGTGATGTGTAGTTCACATTCATTATACTTGTATAATGAAGCTTAACAAGCGTAAATCAGCAGGTTGCCATGAAGGAGGAGATCAAATGCTGTTAGAGGTTATTGCCACTACAGTAGAGGATGCGGTAACAGCGGAGCAGTGCGGTGCTGACCGGATTGAACTGATTACAAGCATAAGCGAAGGCGGGCTGACTCCCAGCCTGGGGCTGATCGAGCAGGTGCGCCAGGCTGTGGCTATTCCGGTAAGAGTGATGGTGCGTCCGCATGCCCGCTCCTTCCATTACAGCAGTGAAGATGCCAAGACGATGCTGCGGGATATCGGACATATTGCATCCGCCGGCAGCCTGTCACTGGTTATTGGCATGCTCCGACCGGACGGAACAGTAGATGAAGAGCTGCTGAAGCGGCTGCTTTCGGCAGCGCAAGGAATGGAGATTACTTTTCACCGGGCCTTTGATCAGACCCGGGATCAGTTTGAGGCGCTTGAGATGTTGTCGCGTTACCCGCAGGTGACAGACATTCTTACTTCCGGCGGGGAGAGCACGGCTCCGCAGGGCGCGGAGCGGATAGCGGAACTGCAGCGCCGCTGTTTGGGGCAGCCGCTCTCTATTCTGGCCGGCAGCGGCTTGAGCCCTGCTAATCTCAGCAGTTTTCTGCAGCAGACAGCAGTCACGCGGGTACACCTTGGCTCGGCAGTCAGAGTGAACGGGAACCCGCTGCTGCAGATTGATCCGCAGCGCCTAGGCGCTGTGCGTGCCATCCTGGATCAGCGATAGTGTATCTCGCAGCCCTTATTCAACGCACCCCTGACCGTATCCTGCCTGCTGCCTCTCAGCACCTCAGCCGGCAGGTTTTGCATCCGTTCGCGGTTTAAGACATCGCTGAAGTTCCAGTCTCTTTTAACGGGAATTATTACCATTAAATAGAAAACAAAGAAGCTTATCAACACCCGTTGATAAGCTTCTTTGCGCTAAGAGCAGACTCCAAACTCTGCCGGATCACCGGAGTTAATGCTGCAAAGCAGGATTATTTTGTGCTCATGAGCCCCGGCCATTTAGTAAGAAGCCGTTCTCTTCAGTCCATCGGAGGAACTCTTCCCTTCATATTGTCCTGTGTCTAGACGCAGCCGGGTTAAGAGTGTGCAGGCTTTTCCAGATTTCACTCCAGCCGTAAAGTGAAAAAAATATGCATATTTTTCAGAATAAATTCAGTTACGGTTGTTATGATGCATGCAGCTTGTCGAATTTATGGAGGATCATGGAATCTGAATAAGCAGCGTCTCTATGAGAAAATTGATGAATTTATATACTTTTATCGTTGTTAGTGGAAGTAAAATGAGTCTTTAGTACTCTGAATTAACGCCGAAAATTGTCGATAAACAGTTAAACTTATCATTCTATTAGGAGGGTACAAGATTGAGAAAGAATAGCTTCCACCGTTTTTTTGCAATGGCGTTGTCAGTAATCCTTGTGTTTGCTAATGGGGGGTTGGCTTTGGCCAGCACGACACTCACCGTCTCCAAAATTGTGCTGAACGCAAGCGAGCTGTCACTGTCCATTGAGGATACATCGGTGCTTACGGCTACAGCGGTATATTCGGACAGCACTTCAGGCGATGTTACTGTCAATGCCGACTGGTCGAGTGATAAGCCGGCTGTAGCCTCAGTGTACAACGGGATTGTCACCGCCAAGGCGGAAGGGACAGCGACAATTGTAGCCGTTTATACCTATTCCGATGGAACGAAGTACTCCCAGGCGGCTACGGTTACCGTAACCAAGAAAGTTAAGGCGTTGACCCAGAATGTGCAGTCGCTTGATCTGCGTAAGGGAGAGTCAGACAGCATCATCCTGACGGCAACCTACTCAGATAACACCACTGATGCCACAGTCGCCGACCATGCGGTCTGGAGCACAAGTGATGCTGCTGTTGCCACAGTTGTTAACGGTACAGTGAAGGGGATCTCCTCCGGCACAGCCATGATTACAGGCGTATACGGGAAAAAGACGGTTACAGCAACAGTGAATGTTGAGGTGGCGAAGCGGATTACCGTGGATCAGCCGGAGCTGTCACTTTTGCTGAATGATAGTTCGGCGGTTGTGCTGACGGCTACTTTTCAGGATGGTACGACTGAGAATGTAAGCTCGCTCGCCACCTGGATCTCCAGCGATGAAGCGGTTGCGGATGTGCTGAAGGGTGTCATTACAGGGTACAAGCAGGGAACGGCGGTAATTACCGCCAAATACGGCACCAAAACAACGACCATCCAGGTGACGGTCGATCAGACCAGCAAGCTTGTCGTGGACGACCAGAGCGTGTTCCTGAAGCCGGAAGAAGATCAGCAGCTGAAGCTGACGGCAGTTTATCCAGACGGGACAGTCAAAGATGTGACAAGTACGGCAATCTGGAGCTCCAGCGACTCCGGGGTTGCTTATGTCTTTAAAGGCAAGGTATACGGCAACACCGCCGGAACGGCTACGATTACAGGTACATATGGAGATAAATCGCTGCAGGTGGATGTGGACGTAGCGGTGGCACGTTATCTGGACATGAGTACGGACCAGCTCAGTTTGAAGACCAGTGCGAGCCATACGCTTACACTTAAGGCAACTTATGCCGACGGCAGTACGGAAGATGTCACCTCCCAAGCGGTATGGAGCTCCAGTGATGAGCTGGTGGCCTATGTCAAAAAAGGGGTCATCACCACTTATAAATTAGCAGGAACGGCTACAATCAGCGCGACTTACGGCACGCTTGAAACTACGCTTGAGGTTGAGGTCGGGGCAGTGAGTAAGCTGGTTGCCGGTGAGGAGGATGTTTTCCTGCAGGTCAGCGGCACCAAGCAAATCAGCTTAACTGCCGTTGCCGGGGACGGCTCTTCTTCCGATGTGACGGCCAGTGCCGCCTGGACCTCCAGCGATAAGAGTATCGCGATGGTCAGCAAGGGCTTGATTACCGGATATTCTGTAGGCTCGGCTACCATTACAGGGTCTTACAATGGCCGGGAAGCTATCATTACAGTGGATGTCGGAACGGCCAGACATCTCGCGCTTAGCGAGACGGCACTGAATTTGGCGGTAAATGCGACTAAGACGATAGTGCTGACGGCGACTTTTGCTGACGGTACGACAGCGGATGTGACCAGCAAAGCGACCTGGAGCTCCAGTGATGAAGCTGTGGCTTATGCGGTCAAAGGAACTATTACGACCTATGCGGAAGGCAATGTGACAATCACTGCAAGCTACGGCTCGAAAACCGTGACCCTAACCGCCGCTGTAGGCAAAAGTAACAAACTCAGCGTTGATGATGACAGTGTATTTTTACGGATTAACAAGACGCAGCAGCTGGTGCTGACCGCAATTGATGCAAATGGCGTCTCCAGTGTGGTAACGGACAGCGCAGTCTGGACCTCCG